>JABWCN010000019.1 GCA_013359135.1 Pseudobdellovibrionaceae bacterium
GGCGATGGTCACGCCTTGGGCCAAAATGTACACCAAAAAGAGCGACTTCGCGCCGAGCAATCCTGCAAAGTACTGCCAGCCTGGAATTCGCTCAACCAATTCACAGATATCATTTGTGATATCTGCATAGGTCTTATTACCTAAAACCAGTTGATTTCGCTTAATCATGAGTTGTGTCCCTCCCCATGAGCAGCTTCGCCGTGGCCATGGCCACCGCCGCCCTTGAGATCTGCCGTATTGCGAACCTTAGCCTGATAGTGAACAGCCGGTTTCGCATTCAATTCCTCTAACAAAGCATAAGTACGTTCATTTTTGAAAAGTTTTGATACCTGAGAATCAGCATCATTCATATCACCAAACACAATGGCATTGGTTGGACATGAGGTCTGACAAGCTGTCTTAATCTCGCCATCCTTAAGAGGACGTTTTTCAAGTTTAGCTTTATTTTTACCTTCCTTAATTCTTTGAACACAGAAAGTACATTTTTCCATCACCCCTCTCATACGCACAGTCACATCAGGATTCAGCGCCATATGCAGAGGTTTTTCAATTTTCTTAGTCCAGTGAAACCAGTTAAATCTTCTTACTTTATAAGGACAGTTATTAGAACAATATCTTGTACCTACGCAGCGGTTATAAACCATCTCATTTAGTCCCTCTGAGGAGTGAACCGTCGCAAGAACAGGGCAAACCGTTTCACAAGGAGCATTGTCACAGTGTTGACACATAACTGGTTGGAAAACGGTTTCAGCATTTTCAGGAGTTCCTGTAAAATACCTATCAATACGAATCCAATGCATTTCTCTGCCTTGAATCACATATTTTTTTCCAACAACTGGGATATTGTTCTCTGATTGACAAGCCACCATACAAGCAGAACAACCTGTACAAGAATTTAAATCAATAGCCATTCCCCATTTGTGTCCATTGTACTGATGACCTGACCAGTAAGACCAAATAGGATGCTTGTGGATTAAATGATCTTTTTTATTTTGATACTCTTTCAAGGTCGCTTCTATAACAATTTGACGGCCTTCCATAGAGTGGTGAGTTTGTGTCTGAGCTAACTCATATTTTTTTTCAGTCACTGTGACCTTAGCCACAGAACCAGTACCTAATATACCTTTTTTATCTAGAGCTGCTAGATTATAAGCATTTTTTCCTATTCCATTAGTAACTTGACCACCATGAGTTCGGCCATAACCAACGGCCACAGCCATCACGTCATCATGTAAACCTGGCTGAATATGAAGAGGAAGCTCCAATTTCACACTGTTAGTTTCAACTTCGATAATCTGACCTTCTTTAGCTTTCAACTTGTTAGCTGTCGCCAAAGAAACCAAAACATAGTTATCCCAAACAATCTTAGTGATCGGGTCTGGTAACTCATGAAGCCAAGCGATATTTGAACCTGTTCCATCGCCAATTTGGAGCGTGGAATAAAGAACTACCTCGTAACCAGTAGCCTTTGGGAGTGATTTGATGGTCTCAAGAACCTCTACATTATAACTTCTTGCCGAGCTTGAATCCTCAAGCTTGCCAACAAAACCTGCCTGCAAAACACCATCCCAAAAAGCATCAAAGGTACCGCCCTTACCCAATTTTGGATAAAGTTCTGTTCTCCAGTAATTTCTTAAGTAATCATAGAAAGTTTCAAACTCTTGAATCCTTTTAGGTCCAACCTTAGCCTGAAAAGCCCAATTCATTAAAGTTAGCTGTGCCGACTGAGTGTCATACATTGGTCTGATAGTTGGTTGCTGAATAGAGTAAACACCACTTACAGCTTCGACATCTCCCCAGGTTTCTAGCGCATGATTTTCTGGAAGAACATAATGAGCCTGTTGCCCCATCTCATCCATACGATCGCCAATATAAACAACTAAATTAACATTTTTCAAAGCTGCCAAAAATTCTGATTTTTCAGTTAACGCATAGGCAGGGTTAGATCTGTGGATCACCAAAGTTTTTACTTTTTTATTCTTCATGTCCTCAATCAATGAAGCCATTTCAGAATGCGAAGACTGAACAGAAAGAATAGTCGGCTTTGAAAGCACTGTTTTGCCATCATTTTCTAGAATAGAATTTAAAAAATTAACAGCTAATTGTAAAGCCACTGCTGTTTCAGAATGAGCTTGCATTCCACCAGCTACAACTAAACTCTCTCCTTTATTCTCCCAAAGATCTTTGGCTACTTCTTTAAGAAGTGCAGGCTCCAACAAAAGCCCTTCAGCTAGATTACCAAAACTTCCAATCCATGATTTTAGCTTCGCATTTCCAGCATAGATTGATTTGTTTTGAACAAAAACAAGTTCGTTAATTAAAGCCAAAGCCACTTGAAGTTGCTGAGAAGGCTTAATGCGCACACGAATATCACTATTTGCGCCAGTCAAAGAGTACTGAGAGTCAAAAGCCACCATTCGCGACATCTTAGCAAAATCTTTTCTTGTTTTAGAGAACTGCTTAGTGAAAACCGTTGGCATCAACCAAGTTCCCAAAAAGTCAGCATCAATAGAAACAATCATTTTCGCTTTATCAAAACGGTAAAAAGGAACAACTGGATTCTTATAAGAAAGCTCTTGTCCTTTTTTTATATCTTCATAAGAGAATGGCTCCCAAGAAACATGTTTAGCTTTAAATCCTTCACAAAAATCACTCACTAAGGCTTTGGTCGCAGGAGAAGAGTAATTCCCTGTCAACAAAACGACATCACCCTTTTTTAATTCTTCAACAATGGCCTTATCAGCCTCTTCCCATTTCACACCAATGGTATCTTTATTCGTACGTTTTTCATTGAAAAGATTTTTCTTAGGAGAAGTTAACCGGTCTGGATCATAAAGCGATAGAATAGAAGCTTGAGCCCTTACCGAAGTTCCCCCTTCACTTAAGGGATGAGATTCAAGTCCTTCTATTTTGATTGGACGTCCCTCTCTAGTTTTAACTAAAACTCCAATAGCCTCTTGTCCATCAAAATAAGTAGAAGTATAAAAATTAGGAATCCCTAAAGTCACCTCTTCTGGTTGCTTACTGTAGGGGACAATTTTTTGAACAGGTCTTCTTACGCAACTAGCAGTGCTCAATGCAAGGGAAGCACCCATGAGTTTTAAAAACTCTCTTCTAGCCCAAGGCTCTTGTTTTTCACCCTCTCTTATGGGCGAAGACATAAATTCAGTTTCAGCCAACTTCTTCATCTCTGGGTCTTGATTATAGTTTTCAAGACTTAACCAGTAAGTGTTGTCGTGCTCAATAACAGGTCTATTTGTTTTTTTGATTTCATCGTTATGAATTTCAGACATGATCTTCTTTCCTTAACTTTCTTAATTTTAGTGATGGCAAGTTGTACAGTTTAGAGGCGCTTTATTTTCGGGTTGTCGGTGACAGTTTATACACCAACCCATCGACAAATCTGAGTATTGATAAACCTTAGCCATAGTCTCAATAGGCCCGTGACAAGTTTGACAATTGACACCTTTATTCAAATGAGCCGAGTGATTAAACATAACATGATCGGGCAACATATGAACTCGAGTCCATTCCATCGATTTGCCATTATCATAAGCTTCACGCATTTTTTGGATATAAGGCGAATCTGTTCTGACTTGAAGATGACAGTTCATACATGTTTGCAAACTTGGGATATTTGCATGTTTTGATCTTTCCACCTGATTATGACAATATTGACATTGCATGCCATGCTTTCCTACGTGCATTTCATGAGAAAAAGGCACCGGCTGTTCTGGGGAATAGCCCTTGTTGTAGCCAAATCCAGGTTGAAATTTACAACCCATTAGTGAAAAAGTCGCCGTTAAGGAGGTCGCAATGACCAACACCAAAGGCCCAATAAGTCCCTTGATAGCTCTATGAATTACAGATTTTTTTGATAACATGAAAAACCCTATAACTTTGTTAAATCGTTTATGTAAAATTAAGCTTGGAATTATTTTTTAAACTCAAAGATTAATCAAAATATTTTGTTATGATTAATTTAAAATCCGAAAATAAAAAATTTGCAACATTCTTTTTGAAAACTTATTGAAAATTTATTTTTTCACCATCCTATGCTTGCTTTATAAGCAAAGAATTTTTCTCATATCAATGCCCATCTAGAGATTATTAAATGAATACAAAATTTAGCCTATGAACTTTTAGTTTTTTAACCATTTTTTTATATAACAGTCTGAAACTAAAACCCACCAGCAGTGTTAAAAAAAAATAATAAAATCTTAAGTCATTACTTTCAAAAAACTCTACAAAGAATCCAATTCCAAAACTTCTTTCTGTAAACAGTTAAAGATAGTACTAAAATTTGACACCTGTCTAAAGTTAATTGTCCCCATCGTTTCAAATCAAAAATACAGCTAAAACAGATCTCATTTAATTGGTATTCGTCTTGATAATACTTAGAACTTGAAAGAGGTAACCAATGAACAAAAAAGTCTTTTTTTTAAGCAAAGCAGCCCTAACAACTTCACTGATCTATTCTTTTTCTATTCTTGCAGCTCCTACCACCTTAGACATTTTAGTAGGAATATCACAATCTGGAAACTCAAGGCCACTGGAAAAGTTTCTCGCTCAGCCTGAACAAGGGCCAAAGGAAGTTAGAATGAGGCCTCTAAGTGGTGTTGAAGCCCAAGCTGCTTTATATGGTGCCTATCGCGATAGCATGAGCCAAAGAAATAGACCTATTTATGAGAATCAAATTCAAGCCACAAACACATCTGCGGCAGAAAAAAGGTTAGCTGAATTGAAAGAAATCTATAAATTTAAAACCAACTTCATTACCACTAACGCCGATGGCAGTCCTAGCGATGATTCCTACAAACATGGTGAACCTGAAATCAGAGAGGAAACAGTTCAAGTCTTCCAAAAGTACCAACTACGCGATCCAAAAAATACCTTAAATGCTGGAGAACCTGTTTTCTTGGTTTACGGTGTTGCCGCCCCTGAATACAGAATCGAAGAGCGTCCCACTGAATATGGAACAGAATATGTTGAAACTCACAACAGATTCAATCCCAAATGGTATCTTCAAATTGGTGGTGATGCAAGTACCGGAAGTACTTTCGTTGAACTTGAATCAGAATTTAAAGGTGGACGTACAACTCTTAACGGCTTCTTTGAGGGCCCAATGATTACTGAAGTTTCAACCCCCTCTTTCCCTACTGGAAAAATGCCGCTATTCTCTTACGACGCTACAAAGTCGGTCAATCTAGGTAATTTGGTCTTTGATCGCTTACATCAAAATAAGTATAACTATAACGTAGCGGCAGCATCAGCTTATTCTGCAGACGAAAGATTACCACATTCGGCTCTAGGTCACTTTGAAACTGGACCGATAATAACTGTCAGGGCCCAAGCTCAAATGCAACAAATTGATCCTGCCCAAGCGACTAGTTACAAATATGCTTTTTATAAGGTAGACTCTAAAGACCCGCAATATGAAAAGATCGCTATTGTTTCTGCAGTTCCAGATCACTCAACAAATTATGACTACATGAACGAAACACCAAAACTCTTTATCGTTGATTTAGCTTCTGGCCAGACACATGAGATAGAAATTATTGACAAAGGCAGAGGCCTGTTTGGAACTAGCTTCTTTGACCTTCAAGGACTCAACACTATGGGATCCACAGTTCCCTACATTGATCCAATTAAGAATAAAAACTTAGGTAGTCTTATCCTAGGGCAAGGCGACCTCAAGGTTACAATTCCTTTTGGAAAGCACATCGATTTTTTTGGACGGTCTTTTGCTGAAGTCACTAACTTCAGAGCTGTCTCTCAGGCTGAACTCATGGATTTAAAACTAGCAGTCCCTAGAGTGATGGGACCTATGTTCCCAGGAGTCAAAAACTTAATCTCTCCTTATTCTTACTTCAGGGAAAGACTTGCTGGTATTTTACCTGAAATTAGGGGTCTAACTCTAGGAGGAGTTGCTAGAAAAGGTGAAGCTATCTCTCCTGAAAAAGCTAACGAACTTTCAGCTCTTGGAATTAAAGTGTTTAATGCACCACCATCAGATGTTTTTGCAAGAGGTAATGGGCAAAACCCTATGGATTTATTTAATAAGGTCCACGCCGCAAAATCTGCGCCCAGCAATGATGGAGGTAGTAACCAACTTATTATAGCAGGTGGTCCTATTGTTGTTGATCCCTCTGCAAATGAAACTAGTACTAAAGTTGTTATTAGCAAAAAAGCTATGTGCCTTGGAAAGTATACATTAGGAAAATAAATTTATGAAAAATTTTGAGAATAAGTTTTTAATTTACCCTAAAAAACTTCGCACAAACCTAGTTATAATAGCACTAGGTTTGTGCTCTGTAACTTACTCTCAAAATCATACAGCTTGCCTGAGCCTCTATGATGTTTCTAAATTATCTGCTCAGGAGCGTCGTTCTATGGAACATATCCCCCTGACTAATGATTATTTTAATCGTCAAAAAAGTGGAGGATTGTTTCAAGCTATTAATCCACAATATCCATTACGTGCTGAAGATATTAATGCTATTAATAAATTGCATAACGGTCCAGTTTTATTCCTATCTACCAGAGATATACCAGGAAAAAACTTTACAGGTAAAGAAACCATCATGACTCTTTCAACTAGAAGCAAACTACCTCTAGATCCTCTTCGCTTATCTGCAGAAAGTGATCAGCTATCTACAAAGACTCGCTCACCTGAGCTGATTGAGTTAGAAAAATTAAAATTAAAAATTGAAGAACTCACTCGCACTCAACCAGAGACTTGGAAGCCTAAATTACTTGATTTTTATATTGCTATGACCATTCAAGTTAGAGAGCTTAACTCCCTTCTCTATATCGGAAAAGTTCTTGGAGAAACTACAGATCATAAAGAATATATTGAAAACTACAGGAAAAGAATCGCTGAGCTTGAAGGTCCAAATATACCTATCGATAACGGCTTAGGCACTTTATTTTCAAGACAAGACTCTAGAGATATAACTTTATCAACACATGGAGCAAACAAACATTTTAAATTAACTACCCCAGAAGGAAATGATCTCTATGGAAGAATCCTAGGGATTAATAATTTTATAAGCTTACCCCGCATTCCTGCATTTAACTACACTCAAGTTATTGCCGAGTTCATAGATCCGAAAACAAAAAGAACTATAGTAAGACTACTATCTGAGGTGGACTTTTTAAGACTCACGCAAAGTTCTGAAATATCACGAATAGCAGATAGGCTTTTCGAAACAAAATCAATAAGAAATAAAAATACAAACTTATTATTAACTAGGTACTTTCCTCCACGCTTTCCCAAAGACTACGCACGTAAGCAACTCCGTGAGATTCCTGCCAAAGGAGATCCAAATTGGAGCCAAACGGATGTATTCACTATTGGTGGTGAATACAACGATCAACTTCAAAGAGATACGTTCAAATCAGAAAATAAAACAATAGCTCAAATCCTTAAGAGCGATGCCGAAAATGCTTTTTATTGGGCTGTTGATGTTGATGGACGTTTTTTATTTAGTTCAGGATTCAAGAAGCACAATATTCCTGAGGACACTCGTTTGAACCTTCTCGGAAACAACAGACCTTTACGACTAGGTGGCCTCTTAACTTATGAAAATGGCAAGCTCACTGTAACCATAGACTCTAAAATTTATAGCTTCGTTTCTAACGATGCCTGGAGATATAAAGAAGCTCAGGAAGGAATCAAAGCAACAATCACTTCTTTATTTCAAGAAAACTTACAAGGTATAACTGTTGATGAAGTTCATCTAGAAACTTCTCACTAGTTTTACACCAAAATCTAATATTTTGGTAAAATGGGTTTGTAGTTTTGATCATCACCAACAAAAAGCCTTAAATCATAAGACCTATTGTTAAGGACCCCAAAAATGTATAAGAACTGACGAAGATCTTCATTGCTCTTAGAATTCCCGTATTGAAAGTTAATACTTTTAACATTTTTTGCTCTAAAGTTTAAAGAGTAGTAAACTGCATCTTCACGTTGTCTTTGTGGAATTAAAGAAAATAAAAAGCCAGCACCCTTTTGTTTAAAAAGTTCATTCTCACTTAAAAATAAAAATGAATTTCTTTTCTGATCAGCTCGCAAATTGGGGCTAAACACATCACTTAACTTCACAGCAACAACATGAATATCCTCTTCATAACAATCGATGTAATTTGCTTTACCCTGACAAGAATCTCCCTCGATTTGTGTTTTACTTTTCTCAGAACGAACCGTTGGAGGACCAGAGCGTAGAATATAATTTTTAAAGGCCTCTTTTAAAAACTCATGATTTCTTCCACCAATCATATTATTTAGCAACTCTGTTTTAAAAAACATTTCCTGTGAGAAAAATCCATTTACCAAATCACCTTTGGAAAAAGACCAATCCTGCCAAGAAATTTTCTTATATACCTCGGGAGGCAAATCTTTTTTTACCTCTTCTTGTACATTATTAAAATCCCCTTCAGAGACACTGCGTATCACCCTTTGCTTTACTAAATTGAAAGAAGCAAATTGATCCGGTTCAAATTTTTCATTAGTTTCAAACAATACACTTGTTTGTTCCGAATTATCATCTCCATAAAAATCCCAAAGAAATCTAAGATTCGTAAACGGATTTTTAATATCAAACAAAAAATACCTTTGTCTATTATCTCTGTCTGTCAAAATGTTTCTACTACTTGAAAGATTTGTTCCCGTGTTATAGTGAATCAATCTCAAGTCTAACCGAAAGTTTCGATGTTGTGTATCTGAATAAGATCTACCTTGAAAAAGTCGATCCACTCTTCTTTGCTCCACGGGTTTATCTTTGTCTTCTCGTGCTAGTTTTTCCACTTCTGTCAAATCTGAAAAAACCATCCCCTGCAAATCTTTAATATTGTTAATCGGATTCAAAATCTCTAATTGTTTCAAACGCATTTTTGCTGACATGAAATGATCATAGGCCTGAAGGGCATCCAACTGATTCAAATCAAAGACATAATCTATCATAACCAAATCAGAACTTTTTTTATTCCAATCCAGCGTCAGTGGTTTAAAATTTAATAGTCTTTTTACTTTACCTTTAACATAACGTTCAATGCTAGTTAAACCTAGAGCCTCATATCCTGAATACTCATCACTATTAACACCCACTCCGAAACCATTCTGTTTCAGAGCTAAAATTTTAATACGCACACGATTATCAATCAGTTTATAAAAATGGATATTGAATTGTCCGGTCAGAACTATGTAAGCAGCCCCTTTAACATCTACAAAGCCAGCGGAATAATTAAAGGCCTCTGCGGAAAGAAGTAGATTTAGTTTACCCGTCAAACCAACAAAATCCCCAGGCTTTAAATTTTGAATGACGTTTTGACTATTAATAGGCAAATGCTTTAAATTATATGGTGGATTTTTAACAACGTTTAATGCTTCCCCTTGAGTTCTAAACTGACGAGCAAATAAAACCTCAGAACCAGCTCCAATATGAAATCCGATGGGACTTGGCCATCCTGAAAACCAATCCCCAGGATCCAGTGAAGTATCTAATGAATAACGATCAATACGAGTATAATAGCCATCTAGATAGGATGGCTCCGCTGATAAGGCATACTTAAGTGATAAATTAATACCTTCAATTTGATCTAACGAAAAAAGATCCAAATTTCCTTGGATCTTTTGCTTTGATAACTCCTTGAGTATTTTTTGAAAACTTAAATCAAGTTCAAATAAACCAGAATTTTCAGCCGCAGCATGAAATCCGAAGCAGCACACATAAATTAAAAAAAATAATTTTTTCATATATGAGTTTCTACTCTAGAACTGAATTTTATCCAAGTTTGTTTTTTTGCATGCTCATTTTAGAAGCGCAATGTTATCTATCCATTGAACTTTTTGAGTGTGGAATTCCAGACCAAGAGCAAATACCACACCCAAAAATGTTAAAATTTAAAACTTATAATTATATCCCACAAAAAATCTTCTGCCATTAATATCATACAAAGATCCATTAACTTCAGCAGCACCCCCTGTACCACCATTAATATCCGTTGGCGGAACTGAATTAAAAAGATTCTTCACTCCTGCTGTCAATTGACTTCGGGTTCCCATTTTTATAGCTGCAGCTAAATCTATCTCATTAAGGTCATTGATTTTCTCATTGATTTCACGATTAATTACATTTTGGCCAGGAATAGTTCTTAGCGTAACTGAAAACAAATGACTCTGATTTTTCAAACTTAAAGTCAGATTATTTCTCCAACCAGGATTACCCCACTCTCCGATAATATCTCGCTTTCCTGCCCCTGGAAAACCTTCTTTCTTAAAAAATAATAAGTATGACAATTCATTCTCTAAGCTTAAACTGTGCCCTAGAAAATTAGGAGACAAACCCATATCAATCCCCCAATCAATTCCAGAAATCTCTTCCTCCTGAAGATTCAAATTAGGAGCTTGAATACTCTCAATAACACCATTACTATCTCTGGTCACTGTCACTCCATACTGAGATGTGTTCACCCCATTGAGCTCTGCCTTTGTAAGTTCCTCAAACTCTATTCCAACCACATTAGAAATACGTGTGTACCAGGCATCAACAGTCATTGAAAAATTTTTTTGAGACTCATAGACGACTCCTATACCAGCCGTTACTGCTTTTTCTTCTTTAAGCTTTTTGTTACCTCCTCCGTAGACTAAATATTGGTCTGATTGACATCCGGCAGGATTTTTAGAACAGGCCACTCGATCAATAAACTCCTGATATCCTTCTGATGACCCCTGATACAGCTCGGAAAGACTTGGTGCCTTAAAGCCTGTACCAATAGAAGCTCTTAATAAAGTAGTATCACTTAGGTTAAACTTCGAGGAAACTTTAGGATTTAAAGTGTTTCCAAAATCTGAATACATATCAAATCTCGCGGCTAAGTTAATTTCTAACTTCCTAGTTAAAGGAACATTGAACTCACTAAAAAGTGATTTTACATCCCTGCGACCTTGTTCGTTTGAACCAGCAGAACCCAAGATCATTTTTTGGGCTAATTTATCGTCAGTTTTTTGTTTCAGATTTTCTTGCCAAAGACTTACACCAAAAGCGGTGCCAATGTTTTTTTCACTACTTAGTTCTAAGTCCCCAGAAACTACTAAGTCTGTTGTAAACAAAGTGCTCTCACTTTCCTGAAAAATGGGAGTGATCGCCGAAGAAATATCACCTTTCTGTCCTTCTGCCTTAAAAGGGTCAAAGCTTCCGTTCTTAATCAAATCATTTAGAATTGTTTTATCTAGGTATCCATTCACGCCTTGATTTTTTCTAAAGATACGACTGTATCCCATAGACACATCATACTCCCAAGCGTCTTTAAAAGTTCCCTTAAGCCCAAGCACCGTTGAAAAATTTCTTTCACTATCCTTATCATCACGATTCCCAGCTTCCATGTAACGATAAGCCACAGCTCTTGCATCTGGAGCTGCAGATGTTCCCGTAGGAGTAGAAATCATTGCCGGGGTTGGTGCATAATTCCACTCGATATCTTTTGTCACGATGAGATTGCGATTATAGACCTTCAAACCACTCTCTGTTCTAAAAGTGTAATCCGTTAACAAGTTCATTGTGTTTACTAAAGGTTTTGAAGTCGCTATTTCATTATATTTAAAGTAGCATCTTTTGCCATTTCCACTAATATCATCTTTTAAAAGTTCGGGAGGACATTCTTTACTAGGATCAACAACCCAAAGCCCACTATTATCACGATAAGCTGCGACGCTGCCAAAGGCAGACAAACCATTTTTAGTTACATCGCGATCTCTTCCCAAAATTTTTTCATCTCTACGAAAATTAAAAACTGTGAGTAAATCTGATTTCTCATTAGCAAACCCACTCAAGACTGAAGTTGAAAGAGCACTTCCTCCTTTTTTTTCAGCGGAAGCAAACTTTGTATAAATCTCGGTGTCATTAAAACCTTTTTTAGTCACGATATTTATGACTCCCCCTAAGGCATCTGATCCATACAAAGCAGAAGCGCCATCTCTTAAAATTTCTATGCGTTCAATGGCACTCTCAGGGATTAGATTCAAATCTACAGCTTCCGTAGAGGGATCCTTTGGTAATCTGTGGCCATTAAGCAATATCAATGTTCTTGAAGACCCTAACCCCCTAAGTCCAATGTTGGTTGTGGCCGCGGCATTGTTGCCAGCTGCTTCACTCGTAACTCCGAAGGTAGCGGCAGCAGAGTCTCTTAAGCTATCTGAGACAGAGACATTGGCTGAGTTTGACATACTTTCTTTTTTAATTTGTTTTACAGCTGATGGCCCTTCCGTATTTATTCTTTTGATTCTTGTACCAACAACTTCAACTCTCTCAATTTGACTGTCTTTGTCGATTTGATTTTGATTAGCTTCTGTGGCTTGTAATTTTGATACTTGAACCAAAAGACAACTTATGACTGAAAAAAAAGTTGAAACCACTTTTAACCTTTGTTTAATCTTTTTTGGTCTTACTAAAAGATGATGTGCTTGCATATCCTTCATGGATGTCATGCTAAAATTTACAGTTCTGCTACAATTTTTTTTTGAACTCACGATTCCCCCTTGTAAGTCATTAGCCCATCTAGATCTCTAGATTATTTTTGAGTTAGCAAATGTAAGACCAATCCTTTTTTAAAAGTCTAGTTTCTTTTTGGCCCCAGTTAAGCTGGAACGATTCTTGAAGTCACCTCTTGTGTCATTAAACATTTGTTTTTTGATGGGGCAAAAAATACTGAGGGGGAAATTTGGCGGCAGAATTTTTCAGTTGGTTTCAATTTACAGAGAAAAAAACCTCTGTACAAAAAAATACCTTGGCTTTTTCTATTTCTATCTTCTTTCATTTCCTATTAATACTCCTAGTTATGAATTGGAGATGGGAGAATAAAACAGTCCTCAATCAACAAACTGAAAACTATGTTGATCTTGGCTACCAACAATTTGATGAAATTCCAAAACTTGTTGAAACTAGAAATGAAGTATCCAAAGAACCTTTGACTGAACAACCAGAAGTTAAAGAAGCTCCTTCATCTGTTAATCATGAACTTCAAGATCAAAGCTCCGAAGTAAGCTCTTTGAATAAAGATGTAAAAGAGACTACTCCCATTAAACCAACTCCTATTAGTGGACCGATTACTGATGTACCCTATTATCAGATCAAACCAAAATATCCCAAAGAAGCCTTACTCTCTGGACTTGAAGGACATGTGCTTCTTAAAGTCGACATCAATGAAGATGGTAGTGTAGAAAATATCCGTGTAACTGGAGGAGAAAAACTTAATGTCTTTGAAATAGAAGCTAAGCGAGCCGTTGTTAAATGGAAATATAAACCTTTCTTAAATCAGGAGGGCTCTCCAATTAAAATGCAAAATCATCAAGTTCGAGTCGATTTCAAGCTGGTCGATGAGCAAGTCGTTAAAAATTAATTTTAAATAAACATAATAACTAACAACAAGAACAAAAGTTCAATTGAACATACCCAATGAAAAAGGAGATCAAAACCATGGAATCATTATTCAAAATCGCAGAGGCCAGTGCCAATTTTATTCTCTATTTTATGGCGTTTTTAAGCATTGCCAGTTTTGCTATCATTATTGAAAGGTTTTTTTCTCTGAGAAAACTAACAAAGCACAGCAAAACCATTGGTAGTAAATTCAGAGAAGTAATTGAAACTCAGGATACTCAGAAGGTTCCTCTACTGACTCAGTATGATCAAGCTATCGAAGGAAAAGCTTTGAAGTTTGGTTTGAACCACATTGCAAAAAATAGCTCTGAAGGACTTGATGAACTCTTTAGTTCTTTTAAAACAATGGAAAAACCGAAATTAGAAGGTAATCTTTACATCCTAGGAACGATTGCCTCTAACGCCCCTTACATAGGACTTCTTGGCACAGTGATGGGAATTATGAAAGCTTTTAATGACCTAGGAAATGCACCAGGACAAGGAAATGAAGTTGTCATGGCAGGGATAGCCCACGCTTTGGTTTCTACAGCGATTGGTTTAGGTCTTGCTATACCTGCCGTGATTGCTTTTAACTTCTTTCAAAAAAAGGTTTCTCTTATTCTTGCAAATATTGATGCATCTAAGGATCTTTGTCTTATGTTTTCTAAAGCAAAAAAAGGTGGAGTTTAATTATGGCCGCAAAAGTTGGATCTGAAGATGCGACAAGCATCAACGAAATCAATGTTGTCCCTCTAGTTGATATCATTCTTGTTGTTTTAATTATTTTTATGGTTGCTGCTCCTTTAGTGATGCAACCAAAAATAGACATTTCACTACCAAAATCATCATCAACTGATCTTGATAAAACAAAAAAACCAATGAAAATCGTAGTAGGAAAAAAAGGAGAACTATTTGTTGACAACAAATCTCTTGATATTAATGGATTAAAGATAGAATCACAGCTTAAGGTAAAAGAAAATCCAGAAGTTAGCGCCGTTCTAGTTGCAGACAAAGAAGTAACGTTAGCCATGGTCACTGAAATTATTGACACGGTAAAATCACAAGGATTAAAAAAAGTAGCTTTTAGTATTCAAAAAAAATAAATTTTAAAATACTTTTTCAAAAGCTGTTTTTAATTACCCTATTTAAATGCAAGGAGATTAAATTCAATTCCTAAACTATTGAATCTTAAAGAATAGATCAAGACAACATGAAAGCCTTGCTGACAAAAGTTTTTATTTAATATTTTTTTTAAATTTATGTACAACTTGTCAAACAACCAACACAAAACGTTAGTTAAAAATCTTGCTGACTATTTTTAAGCAGAAGAATATGAAAAAGAAAAATTAAACACCATCAAAATTTTACTGAATCAAAAATTATTTTTAACAAAAAACCAACAAAACTTCGAAAGGAAGTCATTATGAAAACATTTTTAAAAACATTTTTAGGCCTTGTCGCTTTTTCTCTTGTGGTTAAAGCAGACCATCTTGGAACTATTGATTTAACTAACAAAAACGCTAGCTATCTTGATTTAAAAGAATGTCAAGGACATGCTACAGTAAAAACCAATTGGGATTCATCAATCCAACTTAATGTTTATGGTAATAATAATTGTACTCGCGTGATTGTTAATGGCCAAGAATTCACTTCTGAAATTGGCTATGATGGCACCAGAAGTATTCAGATCAGAATTGAAACTTATGGTCAATCTTATCATTCTTCATCTGTTATCGTAAAATCTATTAGTGGTAAAACTCAAGATCGCTTCGCAATAGTTAAATCAAAAAAACAAGCTCCTGTTATTTCAGATGAAGACTGGGTAAGGTTATCTTATTGCCAAGGTTTTGCTAAATTTGATGTACAAAATGGTCAAGCTAACTTCAAAATTAAAGGTATCAACTTAAACAAATGTCGCTCAGTGACTCTTTATGGTGATGGTTCTTCAAGAACTTATGATTTAAATAGCGAAAATCAAAGTTTCACAGTACCAAAAGCATTAATTAAATTTGGTACAAACAAAGTTCAAGTAAGCTTTAAAACTCCTTACTACGACGTTGTTGATAAGTTGTACTTAAAGTTTCCTGCGTACTAAGTTTATCTTTACTTTTAAAGATAACCAAAAAATGGAGCTCTAGGAGTTAAACTTTTAGAGCTCTCTCAAACAACTTAAACACTTATCTTTTTATTTACCCAAAGTTTGACGACGATAGACAGTGACATAGACCACTAATAAAATATGTAAAAAAACAAATCCTGAAACATACTCAACTCCTCCAGCTCCAAAGCCATAAGAGTGAAGCCCTGCACCCAAAACAAAGTTAACACCATACCAAGCCATAATCACCAACGAAAAAGTCAAGACACCGCTCACAACCATTCCAAAATCTTTAATCCAACCCACAAGACGTCCATGAAGAATAGCTAAATATCCTAACAAAGCAATCAAAGCCCACGTCTCTTTAGGATCCCATCCCCAAAATCGTCCCCAGGAATAATCTGCCCAAATACCACCTAAAATAATACCTGGTGCTAAAAATACTACACCAATTTGTTTAGCTCTATAGATAGCCGTTACAATAGCTTTAATTTTTTCATGATGCTTTTTTTCACCTTTAAGGTAATAGATCAAGCCCATATCGCCCAGTGCAAATGCTAAGAAAAAAGCAGAATAGCTTATTGTGATCGTCATTACATGCACAGTAAGCCAATAGTTACTTCTTAATACAGGCTCTAATGGCTGTAATGAGGGGTCTAACACTATTGGAGCACTGTCCGCAATGATCATTCCAAAAGCTGCAATGATAGATCCAGCTAACAGAATAAACTTAAATTTATAAACTTTTTCTAGGATGGCCGCAAAAACCAAACTTCCCCAAGAAACCCAAACTACTGTTTCATACATATTAGAGACAGGAGGTCTTCCCATTAAATAAGATCTCAGTAAAAAACCATATACATGAAGTAAAAACCCAAGACCCAATAAAACCCAAGCCAATGACATTGGTTTTGATTTATCAGTAATCCAAGCAAACAGAATAACAAAGGCTCCTAATATATATAAAATATATGCCCAACGGAAAGGGTGAAACAAATTATAATGAATCTCTGTATCAATACGCGTTTGATCAGCATATAATTCAGGGTTATTCGCCTTAGCTAACTCTTTAAATTTCAATACCTGTTCATCCAATTTTTCGGCCTGCTCCACGCTTACCGCTTTTCCTTCAGAAATGGCTCCAATAGATGAAATAAAAGCCTTTGTCACTTCCATAAACTGAGCCTGTAAATCTCCTTGTAGGTCAGCAACAGCCATCCACTGAGTTCCTTCTTTAGGAGGCACTAGCCGAATCATTTTACCCGAGGCAATTTCACTAAAAATAAAAAATTGATTTTCTAGTCTTTGCAGAGCTTGAAAATAAGGGTTTAGTTTCTCTTTTGACTCTCTTTTTATATTCAATTCCGTTCTTAAATCATTAAACTTGGAATTTCCAAACAGCTCATCCCCTTTAAAATAGCGCTTACTCGGTTCAAGATTCAGATTTTTAAGAACCTCATGATTTCTGACTTCAAAAAGTTCTTTTTGCGTCCATACTTGAGGAGCTAACATCCAAGTAAAAATAATTTCATAGGCTTCACGCCCCTCGTACTTTTGTTTACCATAAATCAACTCCAACATTTCTCTGGCAAAACTGTCAAAAGGCTTTGTTCTTCCATCTGATTGGACAGGCAAAGCTCTTAAAGCTTCTCCCCTTTTGAGAGTCAATGCGTTTATCTGTGATGAAAAACCACAGATAAATAACATTAAACTAGCTAAGAGAACTTTAAAACTCCATCTGTTGATAGACTTGCTTTTTGGTTTCATCTCCACATTAACTTCCTTTTTTTTGGCCTATGCCCATTTTTTTAAAATAAAACAAAAGAATAATCCCTAAAGTCATTATCAGCGATCCTAGATATTTTAACCAACGTCCTGGATCTTTATTAATAGAAAAAATAGAAGCAACAGGATTACCCATGGGGCCATCTTGAAAGCTTGCTTGATAAATAGTTAACCCTTGATATTTCAAGGGTTCGTTCATAGAAATTTCATGTTCTCCATAGCCTTCTATCTGAACTTGTGATTTATAAGCCATAGCCCTCATTGTTCCTTGGTATTTATCAACAATAAAGTTTTTTAGTTGCACATTAAAACCTAAATCCATGCGTCGATTGGCATAGGTTAAAAAATAAACCGCGTTATCGGTAAAAAATTTAACCGTGTCATTAAGCAATATCCACTGAGACTTTCCTTTGTACTCTACCTCTAATGCCTCGGATGTCAAAGGTGTTGGGAAATCTCTTTTTTCTATCTTCCAATTTTCCTGAGCTTGAGGAAAAAATCTTAAAATTCTTAGTTCTAAACCCATCCACCCTGTAGCCATGGACTTACCCTCTTCCAACTCTCCAGTAAATTTAGGATCAAGAGAGCTTTTATCAAAAAGCATATACTTAATTTTCCCATTATCCATTGCTTGCAAATAAATTTCATTCAATCCCTTACCGCTTTCTGGTAAAAGCCCCAAATGGACCTTTAAAGGACCTAAATCAACATTAGCTTTAGTATAAGGATTTCTCTGAACAATCCACTCAATAAAGTTAGCTTGCCCATTAGTGATTTGAATACGTACGCCAGCGCCTAATTTTTTATTATCACTAGCTTGAATCTCTTTACTCGCCAGAGCATAGCGGTAATGGTTTTTAATTTTTATATCAGCTTGATCTGGTAATAACACCATAGGTTTTTCTACCGTTGGTGGATTTCTAAAAAAATCAACTTCTCGTTCAATAATTTTTGTATAATTATTGCCATCAAATGAAGAATACAAAATCAAATCGGTTTGAGGAAGTTGCACCAATCTACTTTGTCCACCAATTTCCACTCGCAAAGTACCATCTACTCCTATTTTGGAAGTTAAAAACTGACCTAACATCAAAATCAAAATACCGATATGCGCACATATGAAAGGAATATGACGAATCTTCCATGGCCAACGATCTACCATCACAGCAGTTAAGTTGATAGCAAATACAACCATTATAATATTCATATAAATGGAATCATAAACTAATTTTTTGGCGGCAGTAGCATCATATTTAGCTTCTACAAAAGTACCGATCGCTGTCAGAATAGCAATACTAGCAATTACAATTACAGCCATCTTAATAGAGGCAAGAAATTTAAGCGTTTTTTTATAGTCTATTTTAAACATAAAAAAGTTTTAACTTAATAAGCTATTGATGTGAATCAAAATACCCTGAAATGACAAGTGACAGCGTTAAGCCTTTTTACAACTGCCTATATATTGTCTCTATTGCGTTAGCTAGTTTCTCTTTTACTTTAGCAGATTCAGGAATTATTTTTTTGTTTATTTCATTCATATATAGAGCTCGATTTAGCTCCACCTGAATTGACTGTTGTCCTTGAGCTGGTTTACCATATTGCTGAGACAAACGCCCGCCCTTGTAGGGCCAATTGTAAGCTACTTTGAAACCAGCCGTAACATAAGCGGCAATAACCAAATCTCTAAAAGGAGCCTGACAGCTTCTCTGATCACAATCGCTGATAACGACATCAGCACGATATTCCCCTGGATCTGCATGCATCTCAGTGCCCCGTGATGGCATTGAGTGCAAATCAAGATGGTAAATAGTATGAACGTTCAAACTTTTACGAAGATACTCATACACTGCCTCGATTTCTTTATGAAAAGGAGAGTAAATCAGATCCGTTAGTTCTTGATGACTTTGTATCGACATAGGTTTATTCATCAAAGTTTCGTTATAAGTTGTTACAGACCAATGGTAACCACGCTCGTGTCCATCTTCTAGCTTAGCCTGAACCACCGACTTTTGGTCAATATCCTCAGGCAAACGATTTAAATCCACGGCATAACGATGCCACTTAGTTTTAATAACAGGTATATTTAACTTGGAAATTACTGGTTCATAAAGCCTATCAACATATCGATCCACGTCCCTCATCAATGTTTCTTCAGGAAGATTCATTAACCACGGGGTCTGGGAAGGAATTTCCTCACCAGAATGAGGGATAGTTACAAAAAAAGGCTTTTGACTCATGTCAGTCTCCTTGAGAGGATAAAAAGATCATGACTGAAGAAAATAAAAAATCAAGAATTTATACTAAAAAAGGCGATCAAGGAAAAACTTTTCTTGTTAGTGGCAGTTGTGTAGACAAATTTGATGTCCGCGTTGAAGCTTATGGAACAGTCGACGAACTCAACTCACACATAGGATTAATTCGATTTTTATTACAAACTTCAAAATCTCCTGAGAAAAATGTTCTACTAAAGCAAGAAGCCCTCCTTGAATACATTCAAAACCATCTCTTTCGCATAGGTAGCCTCTTGGCATGTGAGGAGTTCACGATCCAAAAAAAACTACCTCCTATTCAAGAGCTTCACACGCAGTTTTTAGAAAAAAGTATTGATGAGTTTGATGCTTCGTTACCTGAACTTAAAAATTTTATTCTGCCTAGTGGCTGTGAAATTTCATGTCAATACCACATAGCAAGAACCCTTTGCCGTAGGGCCGAACGCAGAACGGCCGAAATAGATGTAACCAGCAATGAGTTAAATCAAAACTGTCTTATTTATCTCAATCGTCTTAGTGATTTATTTTTTGTCTTAGCCCGATGGAATAACCACAATCAACAAATCAAAGAAACCCTTTGGGACAAAGAAAAGTAGTTGAAATGATGACTCTGGAACTTGCACAAATGGCCAACAACGAAGAACTATTAGAGTTTTATCGTTCTTTTCCTTTAGAAGGATTGATTAATATCAAGATCGATCGTGGTCGAGATTTCTTCAAATACTTTAATCTACAATCTGATCAGTATCTTACTTATATTCTTCGTTTTAATGGTAAAGTTTGCGGAACCGTCAGTTTTATCATTGAACAAGTCATTATTGAAGGAAAACCAACCCTAATCGCTTGGGCTAGAGATCTAAGAATCGCAAACGAGCGTAAAGCCATTCTTAGTTGGTCTGAACACATTCAACCCGTTTTTGAAGAGATCAAAAAAGCTTTTCATGTCGAATATTTTTTCTCTACTCTTAATTTTTCTGAAGAAAAAGCATTAAATACTTTTATTCGACCTAGAACTCAAAAAAGAAACCTTCCTAAGTACCATTTGTATCGTAAGTTTCAATTGGTATCAGCTCATGGTTTTTATCCCTGGGCCAGGCAGTCTTGGCCCAACTTAAATATTCGACGAGGCTCTGAAAAAAATGCAGAGGCTATAGTTGATTATATTATCAAGTCTTCAGCAAATTATTCACTGACTTCTTGTGGTAAAAAAGAAGATCTTTTTGACAAGCTAGAGCGCTGGATTGGTTTTGATTGGAGTGATTTTTTTGTTGCCTATAACCACAAGAATGAAATCGTAGGAACACTCATGAGCTGGACTCCTGCTGGAATTCAAGATTATCTTCCCATGCGCTATTCTTTTGAAGCACACAACTTCAGACAATTTTTAAAATTTGCAAATTTATTGACCTGGTCACGTAAATTGACCAAGCCCTATCACCGCATTAAAATTGAATCTTCTTTAAACTTTAGAACCCTTAACTATATTCGTGTCGATCATCCAGATGTTTTTTCAAGTTTGTTAGCAGCAAGCTTTCATGAGTCCAAAGATAATGAATTTTTACTTTACTTTAGAGACAAAAAAAATATTCACTTAAAAGCACCCAGAGGTTGGATTTCTGCAGAACAATCTTATGGACTTTACTGTCCTGTTCTTGCAAATGAATCAACTCCAGATTTTCTACACCCTAAATTTGATAATATTGCTGATGTAGAAACAACAAGGATTATTTAGGAACACCAGCTGTTAAAATTCAGTCTGCAGCAGTGTTAGCTCCTAATCTTTTTGCAAGTAGCTTTTCAACCTCAGGCCTACAAGTCCCACAAGCTGTTGAAGCGCCTGTCCATTGGGAAATAAGATCAGCAGCATGAGCTCCGTTAAAAATAGCTTCATCGATAGCACTTACACTCACATGTCGACAATGACATATTTCTTCTTGCAGATCGGGATAAATCCAATCTCCTTTTAACTTCAATAAAAACTCACGAATAATCATCTCTGAGTGAGAAGAACCTTGAGGCAAAGGCCATCCAGAAATGTCAGGCCCAAATTTAATTTTGAACTGATTCATAAGCTGTGTGAATTCAAAACAACCACGAAACAAAATCTTTTTTGGTTTATTTTCTGCGTCCCTTTGAATTTCAACAAACTCTTTTCCGGGATAATTAATCACTAAACTTTCCATCATGTTCTCGCTATCTTGGTTTATTTGATCTATAAGGATCTGGCCACTAAGAATATCATAGGATTTACTTTTAGAAATAATTTTTGTATAATTCCCTACTTAGGGCGTATTAGTTACGATGTGAGTCTTACCCACATTCAACCAAGCTCCAAACAAAAACTTCTAGCCTTTTAGCTAGGGAGATCTTACGTAGTATGAATCCATTCATTATCATTACTTTTCTACCACATCTTGAAAGTAACCAAAAATTCAAATTAGCCTCTGCAGAATTTAAAAATGAAATTATTTTTATAAATCCTTTTGAGTTGAATCAAAAATTTATTGATAGCTATCCTGACTCTAAATACTTTATTAGAATCGGTGACTATCGATACAAAGAAGTCATTTCACACTTAAAAAAATTTCCCATCACTTATATAAACCCATTAAATCAATTTGTTATATTCCGCAGTAAAGCCTTAACTTTTCAATTTTTTTGGAAACACCATTTTCCTACCCCTAGCACCTTACTGGTTTCAGAAAATAACTCCAAAGTTTTAACAGAGATTCAAAAGGCACTGCCATTCCCCATGGTTGGAAAATTAAGTGAATCCAGCAAAGGCAACGGAGTTTTTTTAGTTTCCAACAATGAAGAACTAAAATATTTCTTAGAAACACATATGCAAACACACCAAGTTCTTCTTCAGGAGTTCATTGTAAAATCAGCAGGAAAAGACGTTCGAGTCTTCATCACAGAAAATGAATTGCTTTCTATTGAACGCCAAAATGCAACAGACTTCCGCAGTAACTTGAATCAAGGAGGAAAAGCCATTGCAACCAGCCTTAACCCCAAAGAGCTTGAGCTTTGTATAAAGTTATTCAAGCTTACTGGTTTAAAATATGCAGGTATTGACTTCCTAAGAACTGATCATGGCCCTTTGTTTTTAGAAGTTAATGTAAGTCCTGGATTTAAAGGAATCGATGATGTTTATGGAAAAGATATGGCTAGACGAATTCTTGAAATTAAAGGTTCACGTTGAAAAGAATCATTGTTTTATTTTAAGCATTCTCTGACTTAGTACTTTCCTTAGCATACCATCATCGTCTTCATCATAAATATCACCTATAATTTCTTCGAATATATCCTCTAGGGTGACAATTCCTATTCTCTCATCCCCCATCAAAACTAAAGCCATATGACTCTTTTTTTCCTGCATCAATCTCAATGTCCTTAGAATACCTTCATTAGGTCCAATTTTAAGTACTGGTCTTATGATGTTTTTCCAATTTTCATCTCCTGAGGAAATAAAGGTAATGAATTCTTTGGAATGTAAAATACCCACCACTTCATCTTCACTGATCACTGGTAAGCGAGTATGACCACTTTTGATCACCATCGAAAGGACTTCATTAAGATTAAACTGAGAGGAAATATAATTGACCTTATCCCATGGAAGCATAATATCTTTAATTCGTTTGGTTTCTATATGGACTAAATTAATCACATATTGTTGGTGGGCATTAGAAAGATTAGAGATGTTTAACGACTCCGAAGTCTCAGAACTTTGACTTTGATTTTTCCCAATAGGAGCAAATAACTTTAAACAAACCTGTGTTGATTTTTCTAAAATCTCTACAAAAGGGGAAAGAACTTTCTCTGCCATTGCCAAACCAAGAACTGATCTCAAAGCAATTTTCATAGGAAAACGTAGGGCTAATGTTTTTGGAACAAGCTCCCCAATCACGGTATTGAAGTATGTCAACGGGACGACGACTAAAATTACCGCGATTGTTTTAGAAATCGTTTCAGAAAATCCGTACTCACTAAAATAAGGAGAAATCTTATCTTCAGCTCCAATCCCTCCAACAGCAGCAGAAATAGAACCAACAACGGTAATACCAATTTGTAAAACCGACAGTGTTCTCTCTGGACGCTCCCTTAATCGAAGTAACTTCAGAGCTAGGCTATTGTTCTTAGAAAGACTTTTGATTTCAGACTTCGAAACGCTGACAAAAGCCATTTCAACCAAAGCAAGAAGGGCATTAAAAAATAGACATATAACTACAATCGTAATTTCAACCATTTATCGAACCCATTACATCAGCTCTTTCTTAGAATATAAAGACTTTATGCAATGTTCTTGAGATCTAAATGAAAATATAGACTAACCACTGAATTATTATGTCACAAGACCTCTCCCAACCTTTAACTTGCTTTAAAATAAGACATCTTTTTTAATCAAGTAACCGCTCGTAGTTTGACTTAAAATACGAACACTCTAAAACAGCATCTGTTCTTACAAGCAGTTTCAACAGTAAAAAGATTTTAGTGACCTCTTCCAAGTTATAGTGTTTCAATAGAAATACCCGCAGCCTGGAGCCTTTGTGAATTCAAAATTACTAATCATTCCACCTATCACTTTGTTGTTTACACTATTTTCAAATGCCGTCTATAGCATTCCCCCAGGAGAATACTTAGCTAAAAATGGGCGAGGTACCTTATTAGTTACCGCCCGCAAGAAGGGGCAATATTTTAAAATCAATACCTACGGAGCCAACGGACACTCTTGTTTTTCTGAGGGAATCGCAGAAAACAATGTAAATATTGAAAAAGATGATTTAGACAAAACATGTACTATCACCTTCATAGAAAAAGATGATCTTATACAAGTTAGTACCCCTGAAGATTCCTGCCAAGGAAATTGTGGAGCCCGCGCTTCCATCAACCATGATTTTTTCAAGGTTGATGATATATGTACTAGCAAAAATAAAACTAAAAAATTAAAATTATTTAAAAAATACTATTCAAAAAAGACTTTTGCTTTGGCAGAAAAAACCCTTCGTACAGTTTATGACTCTTGCAGGAGTTACATGTCTATCTTTGAGGAAATGGAAATAATAAACGACTTAGCTGTTACCTACAAAAATTTGAATAAAAAAGATGAGTGCTTAAATATTATCAAACCATTCGACGAACAGGCTGATATGAGTGAAACTCAAATAAAAGAGAACTATTTCCCTGCAGAGGCTGAAACCCTTGCACCCATAGCAAAAAAATTGAAATTTAATCGAGATTTATGTCAGAGCTTAAAATAAATCTCTGAATCAAACACACATACACTTGATTCAGAGTTTAAATTCCTTGCTACCAATAAAGAGGAAACTAGAACACCAAAAGCAGGAAGCCTACAAGACAATGATCCATAGCTTGCTACTTTAAACTTGTGAGTTTTTGTTACCAAACAGTTTCACCACTTCGATTTTAATTAAATTTTAATAAAATTATAGTTACTTATAACTTGATTATTAGTCACTTTATTTTCTTACAATTTTAGGTCAAATATAACTTCCCATCCGACATTCATGGAGCAAAAAACATAGGTGCTATAGCAGCTGCTGCCTTGTGGGACTCTAATGCTGTTGAAAAAAACCTTGTTTCTGCAGGCGCAGAATTGTACTTTCGTGAACCACTTAATATCATTCATTGGCTAAATACAATTATATGACATCATTCGACAAGTTGATAAATATCCAGATTTTAAACTTCTCCACAAAATCTAGTTTTCACAAAAATTTTATAGCTAAGTATTATTTAGTTATTTCAGGAGGTATCGGTGATATTGGAAAAATTCCTGATGTCCCTCCAAATGGGCTGGTCGATAATACAGGTAAACCTACCGATCCGAAAAAATTAAATTCATTTTCCTTCTTTGGAGGTTTTGTCGTGTCAAACTCATCCCAAGGTTTGGGTAATTGGCCACGCCCGTCTGTAATTATAACTCCATGACGTCGAAGCTCAATCAAAAACTTCCCACTTGGTGGATTGTCTGTAAAAATAAACTCTTTCACATGCTTTAAAGTTAAAATCCCAAAATACTGAGTTTCCCAATAGGCTCCTTGAAAGGTATTTACCTGATCACCTACTAAATTAATTAGAGATTTTTCTTTTTCTAACCCTCGTAACAAATTTAAATTTATTTCTGCGGGTAAGTCAGACAATTTTATCGTAGGTATATCAAATTTACTTTTACTCAGTCCATCTAACATAAAAGGAATCATCAAATAACGAAATCGCCAAGGAATCATGAATTTTGTCCAATCAGGTTGACCATTCAAATTTCCTATTCCAGTTTGTCGTCCTAAACTATCATCAATATAAAAGGTCAACCGATCTTTTATCTCTTCCGTTTTAAAAACAAAAATATCGGCCCCATACCTAGATGCTCCAGTTGTATTATTTGATAGACCCGAAACTTCGGAAACTCTAAAGGTGCCATATTTAGGTTTCAGATGAGCGCTGTAGGTTTCATAATCTTTTAATGGGACATTTAGCATTGAAGCTTCTGTCGAGTTTCTCATATCAGGAAGTAATGAACCTCCTGAAGTCTTAGTTATAAATTGATTTATAAATCCTGAAACGCTGATATCATTACGTCTCCCTTCGGTCCTATACATTACGAAATTAATTTGGTTACTATCTATTATTGAAATGGCCTGTTTGATTCTGACGTCTAGAGATCCTTTCATACGCCTAACAAATTCTTTATAAGGTATACCCTCAGTTTGATAAAATTCTTGTTCTATTCTTTGCTCAAGATTATCAACTAACAAGGCACCCATTTTCGTATTATTTTTCAGAGTCAAATCATAAGTAGGTCTAAATATTTTGAATCTTAGCTCATTAGGTAGTAAACGCATATATGTTACTAGGCGATTAAAAATTTCACGTTCAACATACGCCTCAATGGGGCTATAAGCTTTTTGCCCCAAGTATAACTGCATGTTAAAAAATTGATCTAATTCTCTATAAACTTTTATAGACTGTAAAATTAACTCTAACTCTGATTTTCTTTGTTCCAGAGACATTTTGTGCCAAGATTTTAAAAAGTCTTCTATGAATGGCCTTAGGTCTTCTATTTTATTTAATAAATCAACCTGATTTTCATCGCCTCTGACAGAAAAGACTCTTCCCAAGTTAAGAACTATCAACCTATTCATTAAGGCCTGGGTAGATGGTCTAGCATAAGTCAATGGACTTAGTTTATTTGGATCGTAAAAAGTTATACATAAAGATTTTACTGGTAAAGCTGTCGCATTGATAGTCATCGACAAGATAATAAAAAATATCATTACACAAAATATTTTCATTCCGTGTAAATCTACATTAATCTGTTAAAATAATCGCCTGTAGATAATTTAACACTTTTACAATAAATGTCAGTATGTACGTGAATAAAATAATGTAAAATTTCCTTTCAAACGAGAGATTAATTCTAGAGGATCCACACAAAACCACCAGTTCACCCCACTTTGTCTCATATTGAAACAACACTAGACTACCCCTAACTAGCAATCTCGACAGCTTTACTTCTAATCTGTTCTTAAAAAATAAGGGTAGAGAAATTTTGTTATTTTTTAATAAATAGCTAATTTTATTACCTAAAATAACGATACGTAAAAGGTAAAGGAATCTTTATTGCTTAGCTTGAATGTCCATTTTTTCTTCATTTTATTTTATTTTCTGGGTACCTTGTATGCGGAACCTAATTTAGTTATTTTGCAAAACTTTGAAAGTCTAAAAAAAATTCAAATAGGTAAAAGTTGCAGAGACAATACTTCCTGTAACTACTGGAACAATTTGCTTGCTGAAGAAAATCAATATTCACGTTTTGCAGGAATTATCCCCAGCAGTGTAAAGAAATGTAAAAATTTTGAGATAACGAGCATTGAATCTAACTTAGACTTATTAAATGATTTAAAAAAAAATATCGATTCACCTCTGTCAGAAGAAAACTACACAGCACTTAAACTTTGCCAGCCAGGAACAGACAAACAAAGTCAGAAAAAAACTTCTCAACATTATTATTTTCTTTCTATTTTAGAAGAATCTCAAAGCCAAATGATTAAAGAAATTCATTTGATTGATGATTTGTTAGCGGAAAAAAAAACTCAGCATGAGGCTTGTAAAAACTCATCTTGGCCAAGAGTTAGATCCCTTTGCGAGAGCCAAACAAATTGTGCTTCGAGCAAAGATTTAGAAGATCTTGCCTATCAGACTCAAGATGCAATTGAAGAAATTCAGAACTATGACAAAGAAATTGCTAAAACTGAGATTTATTTGAAAGAAAATCGAACTAGACACTATCAAACTGAAGAATATAAAAAAGGAAAAATCAAACTGCATGCTCTTCAGGAAAGTAAAAAACTTAAACTTTCTTTATTTCCCTGGATAGATAGCGCTATATTTAAAAAAACATTCGATTCAACTCGTAATATGAATGAGGCTCTCAAAAACTATCTAAAAGATAAACGCAGCTCTTTGATTGCTGATGCTCAAGAGGGAAATCAAATTGCTAACTGTTTACAAAACATTAAAACATTCAAATGCAATTACAAGGACATGGTTAGTTATCTGGCTCAAAAAAAACCTCCAGAGCTTAACCGCAAAATTAACTCTTCTAACTCTTATTCCAACAAGTGGTTAAAGTATCAAGAATGCCTTCTTGATAACCAAGAGGAAAATTTACAGAATGAAAATGATTACCGCCGTGCTTTAACTGATACACTCTTAATTGGAGGCTCTTTAATGACTGGAGTTGCGGCTCCTCTCTCAAGCGTAGTTCTTGAAGCAAGACAAGTTGCTTTTTTAAAAAACATCCTTTCGGCAGAAAAGTATATTAACTCTGCAAATTTACTCAATGGAGTTAAACAAAGCATAGAGGAATGCAGTAAAAAAATTCAAACAATTAAACTTTCCTCCCATGAAAATTCAGAACTCAAATGTGAATACAAAGACCTTTACTTTTCTGCGAAAATGACAAATCTTTTTGACAGTTGTCTTTCTCAAACTGCTTTATCTTTTTTAGACGCCACACCTTTAGCCATAAATAAATTTCAACGAGCTCTGCAAACAAGGAATTTAACCCTTACTGAGCTCAAAGAACTTGAACGCCTAGAAAGCTCTGATGAGTACTTATACAAACTATGGCCTGAAGAACATAGACATCAGCATCTTGCCATCCAAGGGGTTAGTAAAACCAGTGCAGAAAAAATAGCTTTTACCCGAAGTTTTCAAAACTATAATCCAACTTCTGTGAACCAAAACAAAAAATACATGCAATTGGCTGAAAATGCCTTTGACCAAATATACACAACCAATTCTAAGTTCAAAGCCTTAGTCGTTGAAAATAGTGTTTTAAAACCGCTAAATGCTCTTTACAATGATCGTGATTTCGTAACTAGCCTTACCAATTTGCATAAGTCTATTTTAATGAAACAAATGACTCCGTTTATTGAAAAATGGAGAAAAAAAGGGCTCAGCATAGCTACTTATTCTGATTTTAAATCTATGAAATTTCTTATGCGAGGAGATTTTCCTCCTGAGGCAGAGAAGGAACTAGCGTCCCTTTACCAGCAAACAAATAAAGATTACGCCGATTATCTAATAAAAAATAAAATTGTCAGAAAAGAAGATCACCCTGAAGATTGGTTTCGCGGAGGCCTTGGAAACAGTGACGAACAAGCCTCTAGTCAAGCTAAAATGGCTAGAGATAGTTCTGAAAATAGCTTAGAAAATTTCAATAATCCAACTACTCTTAAAAAAATTAATACCACTGTAGATAACATGAATGAACTTCTCAATCATGAGACCAATGGAATTGGGCGCTACTTTGAAAAAATAGGAATTTCAAAAAAGGATGAAAATATTCCTGGTATCTGGAGTTTTGACAAAGAAGCCATAGATATTCTTAGAAAGTCCGAAAGCACGACTCAAGCTCAAATGGAGCTAGCACATCGGTTTAATAGTAATAATATATCTATAGACGCTGTTGAACGATTGAAAAAATACTTTGATGAGGTGAATAAGCTCCCAGCTTCACTACTGATTCCGGAACGAAAATTTGCATCTTTTTCACCAACTACCAAAGGAGGCATTTCCTTTGATATGATTGGAATGGGCAGTGTTAATCTAGAAGAAACAAGCCTTGCTGTTCAAAAAGCTTTTTCAAAACCACTGCCGACAACAAATATAGAAATAGAAAAAGCTAATCGTGCACTTTATCAATCCCGCCAAGCTGAGAAAAAAGCTACGGATGAGTTTATTAAACGACAACAAAAAATTACTGAAATCGTGACATCAACGCTTGGAAAAGATAGAGTTTCTGTGATCTGTAGTGGTGATGATTGTATCGTCAACTTAACTTCTGCTCTAACTCTTAAAGAAAAAAACAAGTTAGCTCAAAACATTGCTAATTCTGATTTAGGTAATCAATTTAGAATGAGTTTTGCAAGTGAGAAAATTATAGATACTTCTTCTATGACTCAGCTAACGAATGAAGGAGAAAGTATTGCTAAAGCAATAAAAAAACTTCTCTCACTAGAGCTTGAACCTAGAAAAATATCAGGACTTTCAATTTCGATAGATATGGAAACTCCTACTCTCGGAGGTGGTCCAATACGTCTTATTTACGCGATGAATAACTCTGCTATCTTAAGCCCTGCCGAAAAACAAAAAATTGAGCAAGCTTACAAAATGGCAGTGAAGAAACATAATATCAATCTTAAAAAAGAAAATTATCCAGGATATGATGCTTTTTAGTTTTACCGTCTTAAATTGATCCAACATTTTGTTCTTATTATAGTATTAATTTTCTGTAAAAAACCGATAAAATCATTGGGCATGTTTAAAAGTCTTTCTTCACGTATTTCTTTTTTAGTTTTTTCTATTGTTATCTCATTTAACTTGGTGTTGATGACTATCTTCTATTTAGCTCTTGAGAAAAAAAGTAAAGAGCATTTTAAGAAATCAATTGATACAATTACTAATTCTATTCCTAATTACTATCAAATTCCCCTATGGAACTTAGATACCAAAGTTATCATGGAAATTACCGAAGCATTTCTTAAAGATAAGACAATTAAAGGTATTCAGGTAATAGATATAGATAGCTCTATACTTTACCAAAAGTTTTCTGATGGTGATAATGCCACCTCACTATTTAACACCCCATTAATCGAAATTAGAAAGATACCGATTATACACACCAACTCAAATTCTTTGGGAATTATTCAAGTTTTTTTTTCAAGTAAAAACTATCATGATGAAAATAGGGCCATCATCTTAAGAATGATTACTGTTTTTTCACTTTTTTCATTTCTAATCGTCTTTGCTCTTTACTACATATTAAATAACTTCCTTAGAAATCCACTAGTAATTTTACTTAAAGCTATAGCCTCTACAGAAAAAACTCAGTACTCCGTTCGAATCCACCAAAACTTTCCCGCTGAATTAGGTCAAATAGCCACTGAATTTAACAAAGCAATGGAAAAAGTTCAAGAAAGTGAAAACAAACTCCTTTCACAAAATCAAAACTTAGAATATCTGGTGAGTGAAAGAACTCATCAACTTGATGAGCAAAGAGCTCAGATGATCAACTCTTCTCGATTAGCATCTCTAGGAGAATTTTCAGCTGGAATCTCTCACGAGATTAATAATCCTCTGGCTGTAATTCACGGAAACTCACGAATTTTACTTAATCATATAAACTCTGGAAAACTTGATCGTCAGTTTGAAGGACCCATAAGTAAAATCAAGCTGATGACAGAAAGAATTCAGAAAATAATTAAAAACCTAAGGACCTTTGCTAGAGATGGAGAAAAAGACGAAAAACAATTATTTGAAATAGCTAAATTTATAGATGAAATTCACCTACTTGCCAAAGTTAAGTTGGATAAAAGCCAAATAGCTTTTGAGTTTTTAAATCTTTCTAGCTTGACTCATCTTTATGGACAAGAAGTTCCCCTGTCACAGGTAATAATTAACCTTATTAATAACTCAGCTGATGCGATAAGTGAACAAAATGAAAAATGGGTTAAAGTCTCGATTGAAAAAGATAACCATTCTGCAGTGATCAAAATTACAGATTCAGGTCATGGAATTCCAGCTACAATTCAAACTAAAATGATGAATCCCTTTTTCACAACCAAAGAAGTCGGCAAAGGGACTGGACTTGGTTTAAGTATTTCACTGGGAATTATAAAAAACCATGGCGGAGAATTTTATTACAATAAGGAAGCTAAAAACACTCAATTCATTATAAAACTTCCTATTAACGAACACTTAAGTCAGGCTATTTAGATCTCCAATCTTTCAAACCATATTTTTTTAAAATTCGTTGTAATTTCCCTGTTTTTCTTAAGGACTCAGTGCCTTCACTGATAATTTCTGATAACTCTTTGCCAGCAGGATACTTTGGGGAAATGGCTAGAAATAATTCTTGAGAATTTGGTTTAATCTGCCCTAAATTTTTTAGCTTTACTTTGATATCTCTGGTTTTTACAAAGTAATCTAGTACATAATTTGATTCCACAAAGGCCACGATTCTTTTACTTTGAAGTAATCGAATAAGCTGTAACAATGGTTGCTCACTGCTTACAAACTCTAATGAAGGATGTTTCTTTTTTTGTAAATCATTAGACCCCTCATCATAAGAATAATTACTGATCATTCCCAATTTAACCCCATCCAGAGACTTCTCATTTTCATAACGCCATTTACTCTCTTTAAGACCAAAGAGAGAATACTGAGTTAGCCCTTGGGGTTCTTTAGGAAGAAAAAAACCTTCAGCATCTTCCTTTCCTGCGCCAATAATTGCATCGATTTTTCCTAGTTTTGCATCATGGATAGCTCTGGCCCAATTCCATATTTGATAGTCAATTTGATATCCCTTAGGCTCTAAAATTTCTTTAACAACTTCAACCATATAGCCTGGAAGTTGGCCCTTTGGATCACAATTAAAAGGACACCATTCATCAGCTCTAATCGAAAGTATTTTTTTACCATTATCCTGACCCATTACCGAAAATGAAATTAAAATCCAACAAACAAAAAAAAATAAATTAGTCTTCATGAACTAGGAATTCCTATTATAAAATTTTTGATAAACCACTTTTTTTCTATAATCAAAAATAGCACCTACCTCTTTGCTCACCAAGAAAATTGAAGAAATCCAGCCTACATAGTCTAGGGGCACCTTATATCTGACCGTATCACGCATCAAAGTTCCTCCTGGAACATCAAAAAACTCATGCGTGTGATGCCAAAGAGAATAAGGACCTTCAATTTGCGTATCAATAAAACGCTCGATAGGACTCCAATCTTCAATCAATGTCTTCCAATAAACAGGAATCCCTCGAATCTTTAATCGATAATCAATAAGAGTTCCTTTTTGAATATTTTCCGTACTACTTTTTAAAATTTTAAAATTCAAATGGCTAGGAGTGATCTCTTCTAAATTTTTTGCTTCACAAAAAAAATCAAACACTTTAGATCTTGGTTGAGGAATAAACTGTTCAACAACGAAACATTCTTCAGACTTTTTTTGATTTTTCAATAGGTCCTCAAGAGCTTCTCTTAAGCTAGTAAACTTATAACTGAAGCCACTCTGAATAACTCTTTCCGGATAAACCTTTTGATCAGAAAGTATCACCCGACTCATCTCACCAAATAAAATCTTTAACATGAATGCTGGAATCGGTAACCCAAGAGGACGTCTTAAAGTGTTTGCTAGCTCACGAGAAAAAGTTTTATTCATTACTGGGGCAGGACTTACTCCATTAAAAACTCCAGTTAACTTCTGATTCATAATAAAAGTAAATAAACTTACTAGGTCTTCAATATGAATCCAACTCATAAATTGATTTCCAGATCCTAAAGATCCCCCAACACCGGCTTTAAATGGCCTTAACATCTGCGCAAGGGCACCACCTTGATCCGCAAGTACTATTCCTATTCTCACAATAGAAATTTTAACCTCTGGAATGGAAGAAGCTATTGAGGACACAGCCTTCTCCCAAGACTCACAAACTTCACTCAAAAAAGATTTATCTCCCTGACTTTTTTCTGAAAGGGATTCCTTTGGACGATCTCCATAAACCCCAATGGCAGAAGCAGAGATAAAATGTTTAACTCCTAATTGTAAACTTGCTCCCAAGTTCTTTGTACTTTCTACCCTTGAATCTAAGATGTCTTTTTTTACTTCATCATTCCATCTTCTCTGAGAAACACTCTCTCCTAATAGATGAAACACCACATCCACGTTGATTTTTTCTTTCAAGGGAGCTTTAGAAATATCAGCTTCAATCACTTGGCACTGAAAAGGCAACTCCAACTCCGCTTTCTTGCGTTGACGAGAAATAACTATAATTTCATGACCTTCTTGACTAAGTTTTTTTCCAAGTTGCTTTCCTATAAGTCCTGTAGCTCCGGTCATTAAAATCTTCATATTTTTCCTTTTATGTTAACGACAATCCTTTTTTAAACTCAGTTAAACAACGCTCTCTTGCAAAATTATGATCCACTATTGGAGTTCTATATGCTTTTGTTCCCCACTCGGGTAGCCATGTTTTTATATACTTAGCCTCGGGGTCAAATTTTTCTAGTTGAGATTGTGGGTTAAAAATCCTGAAATAAGGAGCCGCATCGCAACCTGTTCCTGCTGCCCACTGCCAATTACCATTATTAGCTGCTAAATCATAATCAAGTAGTTTTTTTGCAAAATACCGCTCACCTTCTAACCAATGAATTAATAAATGCTTGGTTAAAAACGAGGCTACCACCATTCTCACTCGATTATGCATATGGCCTGTGCTATTTAACTCTCTCATCCCTGCGTCTACTAATGGATATCCAGTTTTTCCCTCTTGCCATGCCTGAAAATCATCAGGCGATTTGCGCCAAGAAATCCTTTCGTACTTGGCTTTAAAACTTTGTTTAACAACTTGTGGGTGATGCCACAAAACCTGCATGAAAAAATCTCTCCAAATCAATTCAGAAAGCCATACAGAAGAAAGTTTTTTTCCTTCCCTTGCTAGTTCTCTGACACTGACTGTTCCAAACCGCAAGTGTAATCCTAGCAGCGAAGTTCCATTCTTAATAGCAGGATAATCTCGATTCTGCGCATACTTTATCAAGGTATTGGAGTTGAGCTCCTCCGCTGGGTAGATCCAAGACTCCGATATAAAACCAAGATCAGCTAAGCTTGGTGTGACAGATATATCTTTAGTCTTAAAAAAAAGATGTTGATAATTTTTTGTTGGATAACTTTTAAGGTAAAAATCACTTAACGATTGAAGCCACTTATTTTTATATGGGGTATAAACGGTATAAGGATTCCCATTCTCTGCAACAATTTCTGTTTTTTCAAAAATCACTTGATCTTTAAATGTTAAAAGTTGACAGTTATGAGCCCTAAGCAGCTCACTCACCTTATTATCTCTTTCTTTAGCCTGAGGCTCATAGTCATGGTTAGCATACACTTTTTGTATAGAGAAAGTCTTCAACAGATGACTGAATATTTCCAAAGGTGTTCCATGATATATAAGTAAATCAGAGCCTAACTTGTTAAGATCTGCTTTTAAAGACAACACACTCTCGTAGATAAACTGCACCCGCTTATCTTTCTTATCTTCAAGTTTTTCTAAAATCAGTGTGTCAAAAATAAAAATAGGAAGAACTGGCCTAGTGCTTTTAAGGGCTTCAAAAAGACCGGCGTTATCATGAAGTCTTAAATCTCTGCGAAACCAAAACAAATTTATTGGCTCTTTATTAACTTTGTAAGAGGGTTGGCTGAACTTTGACATATCTTTTAATTATAGCTTTATTATTGTACGAAGATCATGTAAATTTTTAATTCATGTCAGAAATCACAAAAAAAAAACTCGATAAAATTAAAAGTTCAGTTTTGTCACGTTCTTTAAGCATGGCAAAGCTTTCCTTTTCAGCAGGAGCTGGAATTGCATCCCAAGGTATTACTGGCCTATTCAAATCTAAAGAACAAAAAAGTTCTGAATGGAATACTTTTTTAAGTCAACAGGCGGCTCAATTTTCTAAAGAAGTTGGCGAGCTCAAAGGCTCCATCATGAAAGCAGGACAAATGCTATCCATGTATGGAGAGTATTTTTTCCCCCCAGAAGTTAATCACTTTTTCAAAACTCTTCAACAAGATTCTCCGGCCCTCAAATGGGAAGCCATAGAACCACTTGTAATACAGTATTTGGGTCAAGAAAAAATGAATGAACTTGAAATCAACAAAGAACCTTTAGCTTGTGCTTCAATGGGACAAGTTCATAGAGCAAAGATAAAAAGTACTCAGCAAGAAATTGTACTTAAAATTCAATATCCCAATGTAGATCTTGCCATTGATAGTGATCTTAAAGCTGTAAAGTCTTTCATTCTTTTTTTAAAAATTCTTCCAAAAGATTTAGACCTTGATAGCATTTTTTTAGAAATAAAAACTATGCTCACTCAAGAAAGCGACTACGAACATGAAGCAGAGAAAACCACTCTCTTCTATCAACGTCTTAGTAATGACCCTCGCTTTATTGTTCCAAAAGTTTATCCCGAATATTCTAACAAAAAAATTCTAGCGACCAGTTTTGAAAGTGGACTTAGACTGGACAGTGAAGTCATACAATCACTTTCCCAGGAACGCAGGAATAAACTAGCAAAAAACTTTCTTGATCTTTATTACAAAGAACTTTTTGACTGGAAAGAACTTCAAACAGATCCCCATGCAGGAAATTATAAAATCCGACTTAGTGCTCAGGGGAATGACCAGTGGGTTCTATATGATTTTGGAGCCACCAGAGCTTATTCTGAAGTTTTTTTAAAGACATATCATGGCATGATCAAAGGGGCTCTTTATCATGATCAAAACTTATTTCGCAACTCTGCCAAAAAACTGAATTTAATTTTTGATCATGATGATAAAGACTTACTTCATCTTTTTGAATCATTTTGTTTCCAAACTGTAGAGCCATTCATGGAGGCCGATGATCCTCGTCAGCTTGGACCTATGGACAAGCAGGGTAACTACGACTGGAAAAATACCGACCTTCCAAAACGTCTTTCTGCAAAGGTCATGGAGATATTAAAAAAACATACAGTCCGAACCCCACCCAAGGAACTCCTTTTTTTGGATAGAAAAACAGGTGGAGTTTTCATCATCGTTTCCATGCTCAAAGCCAATATGAACTCAAGAGATATCCTACTAAAGTATCTGGAAAAAGTTTAATGTCTTAAAGATCTACTCTAACCATTTTTTAAACTTGGCTTTAGTGGAATTATTAAAACCCTTTATATTGTCTTTAATTTGCCAGTCAGTGGATAAAAGGACTATATGTGGAATCACCTCAAATGACAGCGTTTTCATTAAAATTTTATTTTTATCCCAGAGATTTAAAAATCCATGATTCTGTTCTTTTAAAAACTTAATAGCAGCCCCTTTGTCATCATCAAGATTTACTGATAAAAAAAGAATCTTTTTCTTTTTGTATTTTTTTAAAATATCACCATAGAATTTAAAACTCTCTTTACATGGTTCACACCAGCTGGCCCAAAAATCCACAACAATGAGCTCTTGCTTTTCAGATATAATTTGCTCCAAAGAAGGCGTGTTTTCTGACAACACCTCTAAAGAACTTATTTCTTTTTTTAAATCCAGAGCTTGGGCTTGAAGAACACCAACAAACAACACAAATATTAAAAACTTCATAATTTTCCTCATTGAATTTAATTACCATCTCACAGAGTCATACCCTTGTCACTTTGATTTGATTTCTAGAACGAAACTCCTCTGGTTCTATCATTAAAACTCTGCAGAGAAAATAATTGGTATTTTACATTTAAGGTTTTCACTTGATGATCCAAAGTAGATTGTAAATGCTTTGTAAAAAGCTCTTTCCCACTTTCTTTTTGAAAACCAATTATTCCCCAAGCCTCAAAACCAGATAGTAACTCCACAGGTTTTTCACACAATTGAATTTGATTTCCGTTATTTTGTCCTTTAATGAAACCCCATGATTGTCCTGAAGAGGGAAAGGTAAAGTAGACAACCTCTGGATTTTTCTTCCTAACTTCATTGAGGCTATCAATCAAAGCGTTTACCGGCGTCCAATCAGTATCAGGTAATATTAACCAATTAAAATCTCCCCACATTTCTTGACTTTTCAAAACTGTTTCTGGCCATTCCTGAGTAGGTCCTGTTAATTGAATAGAAATTTTTTGAGGATAACTTAGAGCTCTTTTTTCTAACCAAGAAAGCAAAATTTTCTTTTCAGGTCTTGTGATGACAACCACATCGGCCTGTAACTTCGTAGCCTGTCCCAAGGAAAATTCGATAAACTCGATCCCTGTTTGAGGATTTATTAAAATCTCCTTCGCCTCTGGAAACCCCATTCTAGATGCAAAACCAGCAGCAGGAAGAATCACTTTAACTGCCTTTTTCATTATTTTTTTCTTTCCCTCTTGTTATTTCGGATATAGATTCTCTCATAACATGAACACGGAAACTTTCAAGCCAGGAATTGTTATCCTAAGCTACAATCATCTAGAGCACACACGTAACTGTCTAATATCAGTTAGGCAGCAACTTCCCGACGCCATGATATATCTCATTCATAATGGAACTGATAAAAAACAAGTATCTCAGCTGAAGAATACTTTTGAAGAAAAACAACTTCAGCATTTAATTATGGAGAAAAACTTAGGATTTTCTGGTGGAGCTAATTGGGGATTAAAGCAAGCATTTATTAATGAAAAGTGGGTTCTCTTTTTAACTAATGACACTTTATTTGAAGGTTTAAATTTATCTCAAGCTCCACCTCCTGGATTCTACGCACCCCAAATTCTGCTTAACAAAAGTCGGAAAATGGATTCTCTAGGGGGAGAATTTAATCCAAAAAATGGGAAACTCCAACATCTCAGAACCAAGAGTTACCAACTTTCTCCTGGCTCTTATTTTTATGTCCCTGGCACTGCTTTTTTAATTGATAAAGAAACTTTTCTTAACTCAAAAGGATTTGATATTCACCTTGGAACCTACTGGGAAGATGTAGACTACTCTTTAGAACTACAAAAAAAGAACATCACTGTAAGCACAATCCCTGAAATATTACTCAGCCATAAGGTAGGTAAAACTTGCCACAAAGATCCACACTACACTACCTACCTTTTTCATAGAAACCGTCTCGTTATCTCTTGGAAATACTGCAATTCTTTGTATCAACGCTCTTTTCTGATACTTGTTATATTCATTGATTTTGCCAAGCGCTTCTGGCGAGACGTTATCAAAAATCAAAAATGGTCGTCTTTGTCACTCTATATTCAAGCGCTTTTTGAGGGAGCTAAAATGATAGTAAGAAACACTCAGCATCCACAGAACATGAGCCAAGGTCAAATGAATCAACTTTAAACTCGTAGGTGACAAACTTAACAAGGTGATAATACCAATAAGAACTGCCAGGAAAACAGAAAAAGCCATCGCCTTAGCCAACCTTCCAACTATCTGCTCTAGATTTTGATATTTAATAAGACCTTGAGAATCTCCAACAGAATCCTTCCACTCCGAATACTTATTAGCAAAATAATAAATCATATAAATCCCAAAACTCACAGCAAGTATGGGATGAGTAATTCTAATTTTTAAAATAGAATGAGAGTCCGTTGCGAAATCTTTAGCAAAGCCTTCTAAAAGACTCACAGAGGGAAATAAAGTGGTAGATAATGCGGCCCAAGCTCCCGTCATTGCTAGAATTAAAATCATTAATAGATACCTATTGTTTTGTAACCGTTGAGTTTTTTTATTGGCACTCATCACACTTAATTCAGGAAACCACTTATATTCAAGCGCAGCACAAAGCAACCTAACTGTAAAACCTACTAACAAAAAGCTGTTTAACTGATGTAACGACATAACTATGACTCTCCATAAAGAATCATTCAGATTAACTAATTTAAAAAGTACTAGTTTAGCTCCCAGTAAAGCTTCTGTAATCATAAAAATCAAAACCCAGAAAGACCAGCGCTTAATCTGAAACAAGGAGTTAAAAGTTTGCTTCTTGATCCAAAAGAATAAAGCCAAAACAAGAATCCCATAAAGACCACTCGTAAAACGATGACTGTACTCAACCCATGTTTTTTTCAACTCAGAGTCTGGAATCAATTGTCCCTGGCAAAGTGGCCAAGTATCACCACAACCATCTCCTGAATGTGAAATCCTAACCCAAGCCCCCCATAATATCACAAGCAGAGTATAGAATACCAAAGCTAAACTGATTTTCCACAAAGACTCAATAAAGCAGTCTATTGATTTCTGATTCAAGTTTTTTTTCATTGTAGCCCCTCAATAAAAGAGCTTGTAGCACAGATAAAAGGAAAAACAAGATCTTATGAAAGGACTTCGTTAGACTCTACTAAACGATAGAGTAATTCTATTTTTTTATTAATATCATCTAGCTCTAACACCATTTGTTGAAAATCATAATCTTTTACTAGATAAGCTGTGAATGCAGAAATAATAGCTTCAGGTCCATCCAAATTCTTGATAAACATTTCGGTTTGCATGGGGTTACCAAAATACTTTCCAAGCCAAGTCACAAGCATTTTGTTTAATACCTTAATCTTAGGTAATAACTTAGGATCAGGTAATTGATTTTCTAGTAGTTCTTTTGCGTCACATACATAATAGGGTGTCATTGTGTCCAATACCTTACCTATCCTTGCTTTACCAACGCCAACTAAAAACACCAACAAAAACCCATTTGCTCTTTCCTCTACAATTTGCACCCTGCCATAACCAACAACTGGATTAACAAATGAAAGTGATTCACCTGGAGAGACAGGTACTATTTCTGCTGGACTTTCCACATGACCAATGGCTACAAACTGATCCTTTTCCACTGCATCTTTGACCATTTTTATATAACGTGGCTCAAAAATATTCAGAGGCTTTGTGGTTTTAGGAAAAAGGGTCACATTGACCAACGGAAAAACGAACAACTCCATTATCTCATTCTACATTTGTTAGCTTATTAAGCAAATTTTTATTCAAGAAATTTAGGTTTCCTTGACTTACTTTTACATACTGTAAATCGTTAATATCAAACCAGCGAAAACTTTGGTGTTCTGTGGTCTGAATGTCCTGTCCCTCATAATAGCTCTGAAAAAAATGTATGACATAAGTCTTATTTTGCAAATCCACCAATTCCACCCCTAGCTCTTGGTCTATAGACACCTCGATACAAAGCTCTTCTTTTATCTCTCTTTTTAGAGCCTGTTCCAAAGATTCACTTTCTTCTTGCTTCCCACCTGGAAACTCCCACTCACCGCCTTTTGAGGTTGGTCTCTGCGCTAGAAGAATTTGCTTTTTTTCGTTCCACATTACCAAAGCAGCAACATTTATTAGCTTTCTATTTTCCATGCTTTTATCTTTTTAACTGTATTTTTACCAAAATCAATTCTAAACTATCTCTAATATGTTTACGCATATTCTAAATGAAACCAGCTATTCACCTAAGAAATTTTTAATTTGGACTTCTTTTGCTTTTCAAGCTGGTTGTGTCAACGTCGGCGGTTTTTTAGCTTGTCATCGCTTTGTGACTCACACAACAGGTTTTGCCACTTTTTTTGGTTCCGAAATGGCTAAAGGAAGTGTCTCTATGGCTTTAGGATACCTTTCGGTTCCATTATTTTTTTTAGCAGGAGCTATGTTTTCTGCTTTCTTTACTGATAGGCGCAGCTTGCATAACCACAAGCCCAACTTCTTGATTGTATTTGCCGTCATGTGGGTTTGCTTTTTAACAGTTATTATTTTATCTGAGTTTCAATTTTTTGGAGTCTTTGGTGAGGAAATTTCTCTCTCTAAAGATTATTTCCTAATTTCTCTACTAAGTCTTTCTTCTGGACTACAAAATGCCATGATTACATCTGTCTCTAAAACTGTAGTTCGCACGACTCACTTAACCGGATTAACAACAGACCTTGGTATTGGATTAATAAGAATTTTTTCATCACCCACCGAGTATCAACGTCATCAAGAAATTCAAGCTATTCGTATGAGACTTGGAATTATAATTGGATTTATTCTTGGGAGTTGGCTTGGGGCCAGTGTTTTTTACAAGTATGACTACAGAGGTTTTTTCATACCATTTCTAATAACTAGTTTATTCCTGTTTTTAAGTATTAAAAACAGACTTACTAAGGTCTAGTTTTAACTGTCACCCACCCTATTCACTTAATTTACTTCTCACTGTTGACGAAAAAAATAATGTGATAAAATCAAAGTTTTCTTTCAAAGAAATTCCCAATGATTTGGGCCTAAATCTATTTATCTCTTCTAGCTATTTTCTGTTAGCTTTATTTGGATTTTATCTTGCAACCCTAAACAAGTCAGCCTCTCCTATTTGGCTTGCTTCAGGACTTTCATTGGTCGCGTTGATACAATTTGGTCCAAGAATCTCGATTGGAATATACTTTGGGGCTTTTTTATCTAATTTCTATAACGGTAGTTCATTTTTACTTTCAAGTTTAATTTCTTCTGGCAATCTTGCAGAAGCTCTTGCTGCCTATGCACTTTACAGGTTTTTTAAAAGTAAGCCTAACTACTTCGGCGATCTAGCAAAGACTTTAGTTATCGTCACTCTTAGTCTAACACCTACACTCATTAGTGCTATCATCGGAATTTGCTCTCTCATGTACTTTGACCTTATCACTACAAGCACGCTCTCTGTGTTTATAACCTGGTGGATTGGTGATGCCATGGGTATCCTAATAATATTACCACTATACCTACATTTCATAGAGCCAACTGCATCTAGAAAAATGAATCCTGATATTTCTAATATTGTTACTAAATTCTGGCTTTATTGTATTTTTACTGTCACGTTCACAACTATTTTTTTCTTTCCAACTGACTCCGTCTACTCTATGTTTTTCTATCCTTTTTTACTATTAAGTATTTGGATTTGCGGAGAAAGAACTACCTATGTATTTGCTTTTCTAATTGCAATTATTGGTTCCATTCTTACTTCCTATCACCTTGGACCATTTGCTGAGGGAGAAACTAATAGTAATCTCATCAAGTTTCAATTTTTCATCACTAGCATCACACTCACAACACTAATACTCGAGTATCTATTTCGTATTAACGAGATCAAGTGGTCTTCTCTTGCTCTTATTGGAAGCTGGATTTTAACTGGATTTACCTTTTATGCTTTTAATTCTGCCTATGACAAAGAAAAACACAAAGAATTTCTTAATCTGACTGAGAAAGCTCAACTCGAAGTTCAAAAAAAACTTGATCTCTACTTTAGCTTACTAGAAAGTGGTGTCGGGCTTTATGCGGCAAGTGATGATGTTTCTGTACAAGATTGGAAACAGTTTGTTACTACCCTGAACTTAAAAGACAAATATCCAGGACTTCACGGTCTTGGTGTTATCTTTGAGGTACCTGACTCGGAATTAAAATCTCATGCAGCGAAGTTCCATTTAAATATTAAAACTTTTAATGATGATCAGATCGTAGACCCCACTGTCAATTGGAGCCAACAATCTCACTATATTATCACCTATGTAGAACCACTTGAGTTTAATAGAGCCGCTTTAGGTCTGGACATAGCAAGCGAAAAAAATAGAAGAGAAGCTGCGAACCTAGCAAAAAAATTTAAATCACGAACTATGACTCGTGCTATTCACCTAGTTCAAGACAATCAGAATAGAAATGGTTTTCTTATTTTTTCACCATTTTTTAAAGATCAACAAACATCTGGTTTTATTTACGCTCCTGTAATCTTAGAACAGTTTTTAAACTCAGCCCTAATCAGTTACAATGACAAATTAAACCTCTCTGTATACTCTGTAAAAACTCCTGAGGATGAAGAATCCCTAGCAAAAAAAACTTTACTCTATTCTTCTCAGAAAGAAAAGTTTCTGAAGTATAAAAAATCTAATACACTTCAATTAGCTGGAAACGATTTTATTTTTCAATGGTCTCAATCTAATTTAAACTCAAGTTCAAATTATTTTATTGACTCCATAGTTAGTTTTTTTGGGTCCATCTTTAGTTTGTTTCTTGCCATTAGTTTAGCTAGTCTTAAAAACTTATCTCAAAAGGCCAACGAAATTGCAGAGCAAAAAACAACCCAACTAAAACAGACTCAGCTTCAACTCGTCAGCGCTGCACGTTTATCTTCTTTAGGTCTAATGGCAAGTGGTGTCGCCCATGAAATAAACAATCCCCTAAGCATTATTTCAGGAAGATCTAGGCTAATCCTAAAAATTCTTGAAAAAGAGCCCTCTCCTGAAAACCTAGAAACTATTAAAAACTATGCGGACAATATTATTAACACAACGGAACGAGTAGTTAAGATAGTTAAAAGTATGCGCTCTCTGGCAAGAGACGGAGAAAAAGATGAAATGAAATCTGTTCCACTAACAAATATAGTCAATGCAGTCCTGGATATTTGCAAAGAGAAACTTAAAAACTCTCATATCAGTATCACAATAGATCCGATTCCTGAAGTTTCTATCACTTGCCGTGAAGTTCAAATAGGCCAAGTTCTGATTAATCTCATCAATAATGCTTACGACGCCATTGAAAAAAATCCTGAGAAATGGATTAAAATATCTTTCTCTCAATTTGACGCTCAGGTTTCAATCAAAGTAACTGACAGCGGTCACGGCATTGATAAAGAAATTGCCAATAAGTTAATGATCCCTTTCTTTACAACAAAAGATCCAGGGCGAGGTACAGGCCTAGGATTAAGTATTTCACGCTCCATTGTTGAAGATCACGAAGGAAAACTAGAGATTGATGGGCAAAACATTAACACCTGTTTTATCATGACTTTACCCCAAATTCCTTCAAAAACTAAAAATGAAGTTCAGCAACATTTAGCAAAAGCCTCTTGATAAGGCTCTAATCATATAGCAAACTTATACTTATGAGTCAGTCTATTATCCTTTTGTTTTTATCTAATATTTTTATGACCATCGCCTGGTACGGGCATCTTAAATTTCTAAAAGATACAACGATGATAAATGTGATCCTAATAAGCTGGGGAATAGCTTTTTTTGAATATTGCTTGCAAGTTCCAGCGAACCGTATTGGAGCTACCCACTATACCCTTTCTCAATTAAAAATCATTCAAGAGGTAATAACTCTTGTTGTTTTTCTTGGTTTCTCTATCTTTATAATGAAGGAACCTCTAAAGCTAAACTATCTCTACGCAGGCATCTGTTTGTGCGGCTCAGTTTATTTTATTTTTAAATAAATCTATTACCATTTAGCGACCTATTATAAAGTCCTAACTTTAACTGTAGCAAATTGAATAGAGTCAACCTCTTTAGAAAAAACCTTCATCACTTTCGTCGCTATGTCTTTGGGATTAAGTTTGAGGTCTTCTAAAGATAATGTCTTAACTGGAGTTCCCACATTGGAAACATTAACTGCAAAATGGATTTGTGTCGCCAAAACTCCTTGAGTCGCGATACTGATAGAAAGCTTTCTATCTTGAAAATACAAATCATCCCCTGAACGATAGAGCAAAATTTTCTTCTTAATCAAAGAGAGCTCTTGATTTACTATATCTTTGACGATGCTCGCAAATAATCTTTGTAAACACACGCCACTAAAAATATTTTGATGAAAAACCTCAATAATAAAATGTAACATTTTGGAACCACGAATTGCACTTCCTGCCACAACATCTTCTAAATCTTTCATATTCTCAAAAGAAATGTCACATGGCCCTACCCATGAAACTATAGAATTTCCAGAAATTTTAAAATTTTCGTAAGCAAACAATGGCCTTAACTGAGTCCCATCGTAAGTTAAATTTTTACTAATCCATTTTGTTTTCACAATAATATCCTATTCTAAAAAATGAGTCCTCAAGTCTATGGAATTAACTAAAAGAGCTCTTTTCAGTCTTTTACAAGACTCACAAACACCACACCATTTAACTCCAGCAAAATAACACGACCATAATTGCTCAAAAGGAAATTTTTTTTGTTTCCCTATGGCAACGATTTCACTTTTATTCTTATCTGTAGTGAAACACAACGTTTTCACTTGATTTGCGGTGGAATAAGCTAAACTCCTATCCATAGCCAATAAAAATTCTTCAGAGTTATCAGGAAAAGTAGCAGCCTCTTCTTTATTAAAGCCAGGAATAATAAACTGAGCGCCCACCGCCTCTGCAACTCCAGCAGCAATATTCAAAAAAATACCATTGCGATTTGGCACCCATACCGATTTTGCAGTTTTAAATGATTGATTCAAATCGTCAATCTCTACACTGTTTGTTGGAATTTCACTATTTTCATCTAACAAAGAAGATCCACCAAACGACTTCATCCACTTGACATCAATCACTTGATGGACAACATGAACATTCCCAGCAAGCCTCTTAGCGGCTTCTATCTCTCTCTGCGAAGCTCTTTGCCCATAATCAAAAGTTATCGCTTTAACAACACTAAGCTCCTCCTTGGCAAGAAACAAGTTCATTGAGGAGTCTAAACCTCCCGAAAGAATAACGACAGCTTTATCTGTTTTTTGATAGATTTTTGCACTCATGTTTAACTAAATCCTCAACTAAAATTTGAACTTTATTTTGATTTCTAAATTTATCTCTCTTAATTTTTATGACTAAATCCAATCCCTCAATACTATCTGCTATCACTTTCTTCTGACGAGGATTGGGATTAAATAATAAAAAATCTACTTTTTCAAAAGTCTCGGAATTAATCGCGACCAATTTAAAATGTTTTTGTTTCAACAAGGACATTTGTAGGAAACTCACATTTCGCAATAAAAACTTTGGTTCTTCGAAACCAACTCCAAAAGGCTCTAGAAACTCAAGCCATAGGTAATTTTTAAAATGAATTTCTTTCCATTTTATTTCAACATCATACTTCAGTGCGGAGACCTTCGCCGATAGGTGCGTCATAAGAAGTTGGATCTCCTCTTCAGGTTTGAACTGTAAAGCTGGCAACTCAGAGGTTAAAAGCGATTTTTCAAAGACTTTAAAATAATCTTTCATCTTGAATCGCATTACTTCTGCTTGCGACTCTGAAAACTCAAAACCCACAGCACAAGCATGCCCACCGCCATCACACTCCGAAGACTTTAGTAACTCCATCAAATCGACTAAACTTTTATTTTTTTCAACAAAACTCTCTGGCATACGACCAGAGGCTAAAACTGTCTTATGCTCTTCATTCCAGCTTCCAATTAAACAAGGTAACTGTAATTCATTCATAAAATGATTGGCAATAAGTCCCGTAACACCAGGATGAATCAGAGGGGAGTAATAAAATAAAAACCCATCCTGCTTTACCATTTCATGAAAGTTAGACCCATCTATAAAATTTTTAACCTGCTTAATCCCCTCATCTTGAAGCTCTCTGCGTTTAGTATTTAATTGAAGTAAAAAATCGGCATACTGACTTGCATGGTTAGACTCCGTCAAAAACATCAACTCCATGGGTTTACGGTCTTTCTCTAAACGTCCCAGGGCATTAATTTTAGGCGCTAATTTAATTCCAATATCTTCCGTATCCAATTTTTTTTGATTTAAATTCAGTTTTTCCAAAAGCTTTAAAAGTCCAATATTCTGTACTTTTTTAAACCCATCAAAAGCAAACTTAATCCACAGCCTATTATCTCCAACTAAAGGAACCATATCGGTGATCGCCGCAATTGCAAGATATGGCAATAGATCTTTCAGATCCAAAGCCACAGTCAATCCCCGATCAATAAGATACTTTCTTAAGGCTCTGATAAGATAAAATCCCACACCAGCACCACACAAATAATTTAATCCTGAATCGTCACCATTGGCGTTTGGATTTATTAGGGCCAAACACTCTGGCAACTCTCCACCCTGAGGTAAGTGATGATCGGTAATAATAACATCAACATGAAGATTTTTAGCTTCACAGCATGCATCCATCGCAGTGATCCCAACATCCACAGTGAGAATTAAGCTCACATTGAATTTTTCTTTTAACTCTGTGACATATTTACTGTGAAAACCATAGCCATCATGATGTCTGAAAGGCTGTATAGGCACTAGATTTTTAAATCCCATTTGCTTAAGCCCCTCATAAAGTAGCGTTAAACCAAATGTACCATCTAAATCGTAATCACCATAAATAGCAATAACCTCTTGTTTTTGTAAAGCCTGATACAACCTTTCAACAGCTTGAACCATACCTTTAAGCTTGAAAGGATCTGTTAAATTTGAGACCTGAGGATAAAGAAAATTTTGAATTGAATCCGCAGTTGAAAAACCACGACTATGAAGGACTCTTAAAATAAAATCAGGAATGTTTTTCAATTCCTGATTTTTATTCCCTGGGGAATCTTCTTTTTTAATTAAAGAAACTTTTTCTTTAAAATCCAATACCCCACCAACCTTACATTGGAAAACTAAGCTTTTGCCAAGTATTTTAACTTTTCAAAAATAATTATGAATGGTGCTGCCACATAAATTGATGAATAGGTTCCAAAAAAGATACCTACACACAAAGCAAAAGCAATATCAGAAACCGTACCACCAGCAAATAAGTATAAACATAGCGACGATGTAAATACAGTTCCTGATGTGATAATAGTTCGTCCAAGCATATCATTTATGGCTTTATTAATCACAAAAGACATTGGTTTATTTTTATAGTGATCTTCAGTTTCCCTGATCCTATCAAAAACCACGATAGTGTCATTTAAAGAAAACCCTATCAAGGTCATAATAGCTGCTAAAATGGGAACATTTACCTCTTTACCAACTAAGACGAAAATACCTAAAGTAATAATCGCATCATGTGCTAAACAGATTACAGCTCCAGGGGAGTATTTATAGTCAAATCTTAGTGAAATATAAATCAAAATCACAAGCAAACAATAAAACACAGATAAGAATCCATTTTTCTTTAATTCTGCACCAACTTGAGGTCCTACGGTGTCAACTCTACGAATGTCTGGCTTGTGAGCTGCAAATTCTCCATCAATCATACCTTTTACTTTTGCAATTGATTGATTCAAAATTTCATTCGTCTCTTTATCAGTGTTGCCAGTTTTACCTTGGAAGCGAATAATAAACTCATTACTCTCTCCAAAACTTTGAATACCAATTTCACCAATATGTAGATTTTCAGCAGATTTTCTTAAGTTATCGATCTCGACAGTGTCTGCAAATTTCACCTGAATCTCAGTTCCACCTTTGAAATCAATTCCATAGTTAATCCCTTTGATAGCAAGGTAAACTAAAGAAATAATCACCAAAGCTAAAGAAATTCCACCGAATAAACCAATATTTTTAACAAAGTCAAATTTGCCAAAACTCTCTTCTTTTGTATTTTGAGCTGTTTTCATAATTTATTTCCAAATCCTTAGTTTGTTTTCGTTGGTAGACCAATTGAAAGATGTTTAACATTCCATTTAAAAATCAAAGTATCCACAATCACTTTAGAAACAAAAACGTTTCCAAATAAAGTTGTCACAATCCCGATCAACAAAGTCACAGCAAAACCTTTTACTGGCCCAGTTCCAAAATACAATAAGATAATACCAGTAGCAGCTACTGTGATATTGGAATCAAGAATAGCAGACATGGCTCTATGGTACCCTTCCTTGATTGCTGACTTCCAGCTGGCCCCTTTAAGCAATTCTTCCTTGATACGCTCCTGAATTAAAACATTCGCATCAACTGCAAAACCTACAGTCAAAGCAATTCCCGCAATACCAGGTAAAGTTAAAGTAGCACCTATAGCAGTTAACAATCCAAAAACTGAAAGAATATTAACCCCCAAAGAAACAGAAGCGACTATTCCCATCGCACGATAATAAATCAACATAAACAACACTACTAATAAGCTTCCAACATAGGCACCCATCTGTGCATTACGGATAGAATCCGCTCCTAATGTAGGTCCAACTCTTCTTTCTTCTAGCTGCTCTAACGAAGCAGGAAGAGATCCGGCTTTCAATGCCATAGAAATCATTTTCGCCTCGGCCATAGAAGCCTCTCGATCTCTTGACTGACCAAGAGTAATCCGTGCTTGACCATTTCCAATTCGCGTTTGGATGTTAGGTGCAGAATAAACCACTTTATCCAAAACAATTGCCATTTGATTACCAATATTATTACCGGTGATTTCAGAAAACTTAGCCGCACCCAATGCATTAAAAGAAAGGGCGACTTCTGGCTCGCCAAACTGGCCAAAGTTAATGGCTGCATCATCAAGCGATGATCCTCCTAAATCTGTATCCGTTCTTAAGGCATAGGCTATCGAGCCCGCAGTTATATTTGTAGCATTTTGATTTTTTCCAAAATAAACGACTGTTTTCTCTGGAACTTTAGTTTTTAAATCTTCATTGATTTTTTGAGTGTACTCTGAAAACTTCAAAGTTTTCATTGAGTAGTTACCTGCTTTTTCAGCATCTTGAATCCACTTTTGCAATTCTACAGGATTCACATCTTTATTCACAATCATGAAGTCCAATTTCGCAGTAGTATTAATTAATTTTTTTGCATTTTCAGCATCCGTCATTCCAGGCAACTGAACTAAAATACGATTATCACCTTGTTGAGAAATGCTTGGCTCGGCAACTCCAAACTCATCAATCCTATTTCTAATAGTCTCAATTGACTGAGCTATAACTTTTGCTTTGGTTTCATGAAGTTGATTTTCTAAATAACGCACAACGAGTGTTTTGTCGGTTTTATTTAAAACCTGAAGAACCACCCCGTGTTTATCAGAAATAAACTTCTCGGCTTTATCAACATCCAATGCCGTTGGGAAATCAAATGTGATTTCCCCTTTGTCACCATTGGTGATTTTGAAATCAATCATTTGGACTGGTTCTTTAGCTGTGGACAACTCTTTCTTAATAGAATTAGCTAATCTTGAAGCCGTTTCTGTCATCACACCGTTAATATCTACACCCATTACTAGATGCAAGCCTCCTTGAATATCCAATCCATAATTTAGCTTCTTCTGAGCAGGCCACCAAGAAATTTTGCTGGTATCAAACGCATTAGGGGTCAGCAAAATCACTGCAGTTAGAACTCCCAATAAAGAGGCCGTCACACGCCAACGATAATTTTCCATAGAACATCCTTATTTTTTTGTTTCATCAATATATCACTAAGAAAAAAGCCCTTTTAAATGGAAGGGCTTTCACAATGGAAATAATTTGAATATCTAAGTAGTTAAAAGTCAAAAAGAAAAATTAAGCTTTTGCTGTGCTTTCTTTTTGTGCAGCCTTGATCACCTGTTGAGCACTTCCTGCTATTTGAGCTCTGAGCATTTTAATTCTAACTCCATCAGCAATCTCTAGCGTGACAAATTGTTCTGTTAATCCTTCAATTTTACCTAAAATACCTGACTGAGTGATAACCTCATCACCTCTTTTAAGGCCTGTTACAAACCCTTGATGTTCTTTTTGCTTTTTCATCTGTGGTCTTAACAACATAAAATAAAGAATTACAAACATGATGATAAATGGGAAGACAGCTTCTAATATGGAGGGCTGTTGTCCTTGAGGAGCCGTTTCAGCTAAAGCTGTAACACCAGTTAGCAAAGACGAAGCGAGCCACTTAAAGCTTAATGATTTTTGATTATTTTTTTTCACATGATTCTCCTACAGTTAAAATTAGCATAATTCCTTATTTGTACGAGAGTGCAATATGATGAAATAACTATGTGGAGTCAATGAGTTCGTTTCTCTCAAAAATGACATAGAGCACACAATAAGGCCTATTCTCACTTGCGCACCTGTCACGAGAAATCAACCTTAATCACGCCAAAACTTTTAATCTTTTTTAGAAAACTTCTGTATGCAGCTTAAGAAAAACTCATCCCAAGTACCATTTTCAATAGCGGCCCTAGATCTTTCCATCAACTTCATATAAAAATAGATGTTATGAATGCTGTTCAATCTTGAGCCTAAGATTTCACCACTCAGAAAAAGATGTCGCAAGTAAGCCCTAGAATAATTCCTACAAGTATAGCAATCACATTCAGGATCCAAAGGAGAAGGATCCTCTTTATATTCGTTTCTTTTAATGGAAACTTTGCCCTGCCAGGTATATAGAGTTCCATTTCTAGCCACTCTTGTGGGCATGACACAATCAAACATATCCACCCCAGAATTAATGGCAATCAGCAAATCCGTTGGAGTTCCAACTCCCATCAAATATCTAGGCTTATCAGCAGGCATCAGTGGCGCCACATGAGGTAACAATTCGTGCATCAAATGAATCGGCTCTCCAACACTAAACCCACCTAATGCATAGCCAGGCAACTCCACTGAAGTCACTTGTTCTAGAGATTTCATTCGATGCTTTAAATCTAATCCGCCTTGCACAATCCCAAACAACAGTGATTCTTTTCTTGTCATAGCAGCTTTAGAGCGCAACAACCAACGGTAGGTTAGATCCATTGATTTCTGAATTTGCTCATCGGTAGCTGGATATTGCAAACACTCATCAAAGGCCATAATAATATCAGACCCAAGATCCATCTGAATTTCCATACTTTTCTCTGGCGAGATAAAATATTTAGCACCATCAAGATGAGATCTAAACTCAACCCCTTCTTCGGTCAAAGTTCTAAGCCCACTCAAAGAAAATACCTGAAACCCACCCGAATCTGTCAAAATGGGTTTATTCCAATTCATAAATTGGTGTAAACCACCCATTTTTTTTATTAGCTTCTCTCCAGGTCTTAAATGCAAATGATAGGTATTCCCCAGAACTACCTGAGTTCCACACTCGACAAGTTCTTCAGGGGTCATTGCCTTTACTGTGGCCTTAGTTCCGACAGCCATAAACACTGGCGTTTGAATCACACCATGGGCCGTCTGCAACCGCCCACGTCTAGCGTTATTGTGAGTTTTTAATACTTCAAAGTGTTTTTGCACTCCCTTAGCCTCGCTCATAACTACCTTTCTCTTTTATTGACTGAGTACTGGATTTAATTTTAGTCCAAACACTCAAATCACCATAACTAAAAAGCCGCATTTTTAAATCTATGGCTTTCCGATACACAGCTTTGACATTTTCTAAGTTAGAGAACGCAGAAACTAGCGCTAGTAAGGTGCTTTCAGGTTGATGAAAGTTGGTCAGTAAATTGTCGATCACCTTAAACTCAAAACCAGGTTGAATCAACAAATCAGTGAATCCAAACCAACTTTGATGGACCTGATCTAATTTAAAATAACCCAGAGCCTGACTTTCCAAACTCCTAGTCACAGTAGTTCCTAATCCCCAAACTCTAGATCCTGACTCTTTGGCTTTAAGAATTTGCCTCCAGACTTCATCTGGAATCTCGACCCATTCTGAATGCATCGTATGATCTTTTAAATCCTCTACTGTGATAGGTAAAAAAGTCCCCAAACCCACATGCAAGGTCACATACAAAACCTGCACGCCTCGCCTTTTCAAGTTCTCCAAGTCCTCATGTTTAAAATGTAGACTTGCCGTAGGAGCCGCAAGACTCCCAGGCTTTTGCGCCCAAGCTGTTTGATAGTTCGCCGAATCCTGAACTAGGTTATGACGTTCCTGCCGGGCTCTTTGAATATAGGGTGGCAAAGGCAACTCCCCAACCTGGTCAAAGTAACTGGCATCAAGAGGCTCACTAGATTTAACAATTTGAGGACGTCCCTTTTTAATTAACTTAAGTTCTTTGCCCTGTGGTAATTGTATCCGATCACCTAACTTATATTTTTTTGAAGGAAAAAGAACCTCCCACATCTCACCATCATTTTGATTTCCCAGGGAGTCTTTAAAATCTTCAGAAACCTGAAGCTCATGCTTCTTAAGAAAAAGAATCTCACTGCCATCAACGGCAAACACACGACATTTCAAAACTTTAGTATCATTAAGAACTAAAACATCCCCTTCACGAAAAAGATCTAAAAACTGACCCCAAAGAATCTCTTTACTGATTACATTGCGAAATCCATCAAGCACATCAAACGATTCTTCGATCCACATCACTCTTGGAGGATACACCGGTGCCGTAGCAACTAACTCTTCAGGGTAATCATATAACAACTCAGATCTTTTCATGGGTAAGGATATTAACATTAGCTTTATGACTGGCCAATGAAATATTCTCTTTTCTTAGCTCGCCTAAAATGGAGTTCATAATTTGGTCTCCAATAGAATACTTTCGAGAAAAATCTTCCAAAGAATAAAAAACTTTCACTGTCAACCAAGACTCAGCAACCTCCGTAAGCAACACCCTGGGCTCTGGATCCTTCAACACATCCATATTTTTCTCTAAAGCTCGAAATATGAGCATTTTAATCTTCTCCACCGGTGCTGACAATTCAAAACGAAAGGTATGAGAGTGCCTAACTTGCTTGAGGTTATTTGAAAAAATCAAAATCTGACTTTGAGTCATGATTTTATTAGGAATCATAATCCACTCGTTAGAAAAAGTGGTAATAAACGTAGCTCTCCATGTAATTTCCTGAATTTGCCCGATCCATTTACTAGCACCATTTTGTATTTCTACCCAATCTCCTATAGAAAAAGGATTGCCAATTTGCATGGCAACCCCTGAGAACAAATTCCCCAAGGTATCCTGCAATGCCAACCCCAATATGATTGAAAAGGCCGCCGAGGTCGCGATCATTGTGGTTAAATTAATAGAAAAAATTTCCGACAAAAGATAAATGCTAACAAGTAAAGACAAAATAAAAGTAAATAAATTAGCAATTAATCTTGGAACACCAACACTCATATTCATAAAAAATAAATACAAATATGCTAAAATTTGAGCGAGCTTAACAAAACTGATAGCTGCAAGCAACAAAACAACAAAAACAAAGACTCCAAACATTTTTAACAAAAAAGATGTCTGAAAACTTTCTTCCAAAGCTGATACCGTAACTCCCCAATTAGCAGCTACCCCAAAGCTTGTGGCCAATAAAAAAAAGCACGTTGTACGAAAACGTTCTTTTAGATTGCGGTGTCTTTTCTGTGAAATTTGTTTCAAAAAAAATTTATAAAAGACAAACCCTATCAATAATAATAGCCAAAAAAAGATCACAAACTCAGGATGCAAAAAACCTTGCATCTTTTCAACAACAGGACTTGTTATAAACTTCACGCGGATTTCTCTTTCTATGTTTTAACTAAAAATACTTAAATTTAGAATTTTTGAGAACTCTTTAATGGCCTCACTTACTCGATAACTATGTCCTTTGTCATCTATATTTGGCGAGAACCCAGCAATTCCAAACTTCCCTGGAACCACAGCAAACACAGCCCCACTTACTCCACTCTTGGCCGGTAATCCTACATTAAAAGCCCACTCTCCTGCCGAGTCGTACATCCCACAGGTAAACATCAAACTCAAGGTTCTTGAAACTTCTTCTGGTGATAACACTTGCTTGCCAGTTTGTGGCTGTCTCCCTTTGTTTGCCAGAGTAGCTGCCATCATAGCCAAATCAACAGAGGTCACCAACAAAGAACACTGCCTAAAATAAACATCTAAAGTTTCTTCTATATCTTCCTCGAGAACATTAAAGTACTTCATTAAATAAGAGATGGCACGATTCCTATGAGCTGTAGCCTTCTCAGAAAGGTAGACTTTCTCGTCAAGCTCCAGAGATTTCCCAGCAAGCTCTTGAAAATGACTTTGAATCGCAATAAATTTTTCATCGGTAGAATCTCCAGCAATTAAGCTCGTTGTAGCTATGGCCCCCGAGTTAATCATCGGATTAAAAGGTCGATGTGATTTCTCCTCAAGCTCGATAATAGAATTGAAAGCCTCACCCGTCGGCTCTACCCCCACTTTAGAGTGAACAAACGCTGGACCCTTAGTTTTAAGAGCCAAACTGTACAAAAATGGTTTTGAGGTAGACTGCATAGTAAAATGAACCTCTTTATCTCCGAAAGCAAATACTTCACCTTGGGTCGTCACCAAAGCTAAAGAAAAGTGATCACGATTTGCCTTAGCAAGCTCTGGAATATAAGTGGCCGGATGACCTTGTTGATTTTTTTGTTGAGATACAAAGATTTTTTCTAATTCTTGCTTAAGAAGTGTACTTGAAAATGATTGCCCCATGCCCATCCTTGAATAAAAAAGCTAAATACTTATACGAACTCAAAGGTATTATTAAACAGGATAGAATAACAGAGCAAGGAGACTTTACTTAAAATAAAAAAAAGCGGAAGGCTTAAAGCCTTCCGCAGGAGATTTAAATCGCTCGGGGAACCACCTAACCCTACGAAGTAAACTCTCCAAGAACAAAAAAAGGAGAATGCTATGAAAACAAACACTTTAAAACATTTTTCGAGATTTTACTCCACCAAGGAAACTAAACCATCCTAGCTTAGCCCTCGAAATTCCTTGGCTGGAGCCTAAAGATTTCAACCTACGTTCAACGTTATCTTTACCCCTTTGAAGCTTCATCCTTGAAGCCCCTTTCATAAGTTAAGATTCACTAGCTTTACAAAGAGGTTAAAACTAAATGTGTTTTTTTGCTTATTTTTTTTAACCTACTGTAATTACATAGTTTATAAGTTTCACTTTAAGTTAATAACAATTTGTCTTTTGACCAGTTTCAGACTCAAACTTATGCGTTTATCATTCCTTGGCGTTGCCATCTTGACTCACTCACAAGGAAGTAATATGGAATATAAACTTATTGAAAGTTCAACAAACCAAAATATTTAAGGAGAAAAAATGAGAAATTTACTAACAGCTATGGTTGTGGGATTAGCTACTTGTGCTTTGATGAGTTCATGTTCCAGCAAAGCAAAACAAACAGCTACAGAAGCAACAACTCAAACTGCAACTGTTGCTGCTACGACAGCAACTCAAGAAAAAAAGACTTTAGAAACTAAAGCCAAAGAAGAACTGAAAAAAACAGTAGCTAACTTAAGCAAAGTCACTTGCACCTCTGGCAAAGAAACCAGGACTATTGAAGTTAAAGCAAGCGAAGGAAAAGCTTGTGAGGTTCTTTACACTAAAGCTGGTGAGGTTAAATCTCTAGCTTCAGCAGTAACTGATAAAAATTATTGTCAAACAGTAACCGAAAAAGTTTCCAAAAATTTAGAAGCTGCCGGCTATAAATGCGAATAAGCAAAATTTAATTCCTAGATTGACAGCTCTTCTTGAAAATTACTAGAATAAGAGCTGTCATTTTCCAAAAGCCCGGGTGGCGAAATTGGCAGACGCACTACCTTGAGGTGGTAGCGCTCGAAAGGGCGTGCTGGTTCAAGTCCAGTCCCGGGCACCAAATTAATAAAAATAAGGTAATGAAATCAGCTATTTAGTAATTTTGGTTGCGCCTTGGTTGCATAGTAAGTTCCGACCGGTTGAAACTGTTTCCATAGCAGAAGGACAAAATAAAGCTCGCCTATAAAAGGTGGTAGTTTAGTTTCCAAATCAAAGCCAAAAACCCCGACAAAAAGTCGGAGTAATGTTGTTAAACTATTACCCTAAAAAGAAGGGGTTTAATTTACATGTGGTATTTAAGTTTTCTTATTGATCCCACCAATTATCCATTTCGAACAATTTGATATCTTTAGTCCCACTTGACTGATGAGAAAGAAAATCTTCAAATTGGTCTTCCATTTCTTTTAAAAAACTTTCGGTTATTCTATAAGGAAATGGTGTACTTCCACTTTTAGTTCGAACGGAAAAATCTTGGATTGCCCAGCCCGCATCAGCCATTTTTTTCCAATCGATGAGTTCGCGCTCATTAAGATTTGTTCTTATTTCAAAGTTTGAATAAAGGGGTTTACTAGTTTCTTTCGACAAAAGGTAGCTGGCAAAAGTATATAAAAGTATTTCGAAGCCTTTATTCTTCGCACTTGTTGTAGTACCCGCAATTGCTTCCCATGTTCCAAAGGTGTACAACATATTAATTCTACCAACAGGTTTCCCATCGGCCACAAGGTATAAATAATAACTTGAGTCGTTTACGAATTGAAAATTGCGAACAATACTAATTCGTAGATTACTTCTATGGATTCCGTTGCTTTCCATTATTTCAAACGGGCTGTTAAGGCCTTTTGAACCTTGATAATAGCGTCTACAGCTTGCTTTCAACTCCGCGCTATTTACCTGTTGAGTGGACACCGCCAAACTTAAAGAAACAACTGTCAACATAATAGACATTAATGCTTTTCTTGTTTTCTTATTTTGCTCCATACTTCGGTCTCTCCTAATAGAAATATAGGAAAGCAAGTTTGCAGCCAAAAAAATAAGATCTAAAATCCCCAACAGTTCCCGGACAGTTAACATAATGACACTAATTTTTTCAGGATTTTAAATCGACAAAGCGCATTTCAGTGAAGCGATCACGTTCCAAAGACCAGGGTTTCTGGTCGTTAGTTTTTCGTACAGACTAATTTCACTGGAGAAACTATTGTTGGTAGAGTAATAGCGCCTTCTAAGTTATCAGCATTTTGTCCAACCAAAGAGATCTTAATACTTTCGCTATTCTTCAGCTTTAAATCAAACCCCACAGTAGTTAACCCATTCGATTTTGAAATGGCTATATTTCTTGTTTCTACTTGGTACGTAACTGCTAAATTCCTTATCCACTCACTAATTTTTTTAAGCTGAGTGGCAACAGTTGCGTAGACATCAACTCTGCCCCCGCATGGGACATCGGGAACGATATTTTTATTTTGATCGATATCTTCTAACTTTTTACAAACGACAGGCTGTTTTAGAAGACCGAATTCCGAAGCATTTAAACTGCCTGGCTTCCAGTCCAAAGGATCTTTAGATATGTCATACCCCGTATACAAATACAAATGCTGATAATTACCCATTTTATCGATTCCTAAACCACCATGACCCAGCATATGCCCAACACTTACGTTTCTATGATTTCGTGTGATAGTAACATCAAATGGCTCCCTACTTGTGTTCGGCAATTTTTCCTGAATAGTAACAACGGTATCAATTTCCATAGCATCCGATTCTCCGATGCACTTCAAACTCAAAAGCTCATCTGCCATTGCTGTATATGAAATAGTCAGAATTCCAAAAATGGCCATATTTTTTGCAAAACTAAACATGAATGCTCCTTAAATTAAGTTCTATTAGATTTTTAAATTTCCTAATTGCCTGATGCTAGACACGTGCCGAGGAAATGAGTTCGACAAGTATTCGAACTAAAATACTCTCACAGATCTGAAAATCAAACACCGACTCTTCCAGACTCTTCTCTTCCACTGAAGAATTCTGAGGGGGTATAGAGTTAGGTTTTGAATTTTCTCTCCGTCTTTATTAAAAGGCTGATTTCCTTATGATATCAGAAATTTGAAAATTACAAACTCTATGTAGCACTCTAGATCTATTCAGTATTACTCAAATTCATTTCATTTATTGACCTTCTCGAAGCATTGGCTTTTACTTTTCAATGAGGTGTCATATGAAATTTTTTATAGGAATCTTAACATTATTAATTTCGTTCAATGTGTTTGCAAAAGAAATCAGTGTTGAAGGACTCAAAGAGTTGAAGCGATACCAACTCATTCATAATTGCTATAACAAATTTTTAGAAGTTCCAGGCCAATCAGGGCAAAAAACAGGAAAATTGGTAATTGATTTAATTCTAGATAAGTCTGGAAAGGTGCTTGGTGCCAAAGAAAACTCTAAAGACTCAACGATTCATGAGGATGCTTTGAACTCATGCCTTTTTTCTTCTCTGAAAAAATTGAAATTTCCCAAAGAGGCTTCTGGTGATGAAGCTGCAATTTCTATCACCTTGACTTTGCCACTAGAAGACAGTGCTCATTAAGCACTTATTTCTGAGATCTAAATTTCTCAAGTCATTGGACCTTCTACTCAAAGACCGCTTTTTCAGAAAAAACGGTCAGATAGTATAAAATCGATTTTTACAGATAAATCCTCTTTTGCGTGTTCCCTCATTAATACATGACTGCAAACCACTTTCTGAATCTATGGCAATGATTGAGTTTTTAGAAGCGACTTATCCAACGCCTTCGGTCCTACCAAAGGCTTTATGGGACAGAGCTAAAATTCGTGAAATATTCGAAATCGTGAATGCAAACCACAACCGCCCAGAGTCCAGGGGTTAATGCTTACTTCTTTTTTGGAGAGCACCAACGATATGAATTAAGACATTTTAATCCGTCAGGCGAATAATCAGCGGGACATTTGAAAGGCTGACCTTCTTGGAGAACATATCCTCCCGACTTTTCGAGTCGTTTTGCAGAGGACTCACAACAGCTATCCCCATTGCAGCGCTTGAATAGCTCTTTATAGTCGCGAATTTGAACGTCTTTGAATGAAGAAGGTGCTTGTGAAAAGCAGCTTACCGAAAATAAAAGAATGGCTGGTAAAAAAATAAATTGCATCGATTAAGCTTGTCATTACTAGCAAAGGCGATCAACATCCAAATGCCTCTGTCCGATAGTGCCAACGCCTCCCAATTAACTTTTTTGATGGTCGCGACCGCCATTTTTCTTCCAATGCTTTATCCTTTGTGACTTTTCTCTGACTTGTGAAATATAGATTCAATTGGATTTGTGGACATCATTTTTATGGATAGATTCTTGATGATGCAAAAAATCACTGTGTTTTGGTTCTGGCTTTTCAAGGTCTAGTTTTAAGTCTTCACTTTTTGGAATATTAATAAGTTTAGGTGCAGTCAGTGTTTTTTTCCGAGTTTGATTTTTCTTGTGCAATAGTTGCATTTTATAAAATCAAAACAAAGCATAAGATTCGACAAAAGAATCAAACTCTAAGTAGATATTTCTTGATAAGAGCCTTAGGCGTAGGGCCTCGCCTAAGGCGTCTATACTATTACTGCTATTTTTTAGCTGCTATCAGATACTGAATTGCGCCTCCAGCACTATGATAGGTGCCAGCTTCTACTTCTTTAATAATTTGCTGAAATCGCTTTTGCCGTTCATTCCAAAGTTTTTCAAACTCTTCAAAGGAGCCACCACCTGCTACAAAATACTTTTTCATATCTTGCTTTTCCCACCCCAAAAAATCTCTTTTACTCCATTCTTTCATTTGTTGAATGTTTACTTTTTGTTCTTCAGTTTCATAAGGTGGAAAAAACGGGGTTGTTTTGTCAGAAAGATAAACTTTAATGTTCTCTGCTCCTAGCTCAGCAAGATAGCCAGGTAAAAAATCTCCTTCGGAATTGTAACCTAAGTTTAATGCCTTTTTACCTTGCTGAAGAATCAGATCAAATCGTATTTGATTGACAATCTCGTCAGTTCTCATTTTTTGCGTCACACTGTCGCCGATGGCACCATTTGCAAAATTATTAGGTTCTGCTAGTAAAACAGTTCCTTTAGTTTTTGTAACTCGAAGCATTTCCTTTAATGCTTTTTTTGGATCAGGAAGGTGAATCAGTAAAGTTTGGCAAGTTACTAAATCAAAAAAGTTATCAGGAAAGGGAAGCGAATAAACATCCCCCACTTGATATTGAAATCTTTTGTTTAAATTTCTTTCTATCGCGCGTTCTTTAGCTTTGGCTATCGACGCTTCTTCTTTGTCGATACCAATAAGATTGAAATTATTATTTAGAACTCTTGCCAATAGTTGTCCCCAATGGCCTACTCCACAACCTAAATCTAATACGTCTTGAACGTTATCAAGTTCTAGAGCTTGAAGTCTTAATTTTAAAAAATCTAAATTCCACCAAAAGTCCCTGTATTCACCAAAATAGTCTTCAGAATGTGCTTTTTGCACACGTTTATTATTTTCCATAGTTTTTGTCCTAATATAGTTAAAGTATAAATTTATACGAAATTGTTACTGCCTTTAAAGGCTGAAATAAAAAGAAATATAAGACTAAGGTGGACAGACTTGTGTAATCATTAAAACATTTTTTAGGACGCATAAAATTATTAGTCAATAGTTTAAACTGGAGATAAAAGATTGTTACTACAAAAATCTTGAGTAGGTACTTTTTTTCCTGCATTTATCGTAAAAAATGCCAATTTAAACAAAAAAACACCGTTTTGGCGGGCTGATTTGTAAGATCAAAGTAATTGAGTAACACCAAACCTCCATTTGCTGAATCTAAAGCTACTAATTTCATATTTTCTGGTTGGCTTTTGTCCCCTATTTTTTCTACTATTAGTAAATTGAGTCCACAGAAGGGCAATCTAATTATTTTTCTACATCAAAATGTGTTCGTTTTCAAACCAATCTAAGAACCTTGGGAAGTTGGCCAGAGTGGCGGTTCAAACCCACACTGCCATTGTAAATATATTTTTGCTTAAGAATAAAAAACCAACAAAAGTTGGTTTTTTATTTGATACTTCCCATAGGTCTTTGAATTATAAAAGTTCGTGAAGTGACGGAAACATTTCCAATAACTTCTCGGAAATATAGTATAACGTCTTCTTTCCAGTTCCCACGTTATCATACAAATCAAATTCGCCAATTGGTTTGCCATCAGGACCTAATTGAGCTGAATGCTTAATTCGATTTTGTATATCCTGAATCACTCTATTTGCAAGCTCTGGGTTGTCATGACAGATAAAGACCATTTCATTATTCAAGTTAGTGGATCGCGGATCGACATTATATGTACCAATCATAGTTATTTTACCATCAATCACAGCACGCTTTGAATGCAGACCCCACAACGCATCTTTTTCATAAGCAGGAACTGACAGATACTTAGGCTTTTCCCCTTTGTAAATCCACATATTGACACCTTTAGATGTCCATTGACTCACAATAGGGTAAAAAGCTGCAACAGTGTAAAATGCGTCAGTAGAGTACAAGCTATTTGTCAAAATATTCAATTTAAAATCTTTGTTAGCACCTAAAAGATTTTTAAAAATATTCGTCCCTTTGTCTGTGATCACAAAATAAGGAGATTCTATATGCAAAGACTCCTTAGCTTGTGAAACCACTCCGTAAATTGTAGGAAAAGTCTTTCTTGTTTCAGGGCCAGCACCAGGTAAATCCGAAACAAAAGTGGAATGACGACAAACCCCTTTATATTCTCGTTCAAACATTTCCTTACCCATATGTTGAACTAGATAAGCATATTGATCATCCGTCTCAGAGATGTTGATCATGTTCATACCGCTTTCAATTTTCTTTGTATAGACTAGCTGACCCTTTTTATTTGTACTTCGAGGATTATAATACTCAGGGTCTTCACTGATAGAACTATACCAAAAAGCCTCGAAACTATCTTTAAAAGCTGTCGCCATTGAGCCTTTAACATAGATATCCGTATCTAAAAAATTGTACTTTCTACTTAGATCAAAGTAATCATCCCCAATATTTCTACCACCTGTGATGACTTCTTTACCATCTACAATAATTGTTTTTCTATGATTTCTAGAATTAGATTTCATAAAATCTGTCAAAGGAGCTACATTATAATAACGTACTTGAATTCCTTTATCTCTTAACGCCGTAGCATATGTTTTATCCAACTTGAATACTGTAAATGAAGAATCTACTAAAATTCGCACACGGATATTTTTTGAAGGATCAGAGGCAGCTTTCTGCTGCGCTTTAAGCATTAACTCTTGGGTGATCATTCTAGCTGAAAAATCATCCTCAGTTTGGTATATAAAGTATTCTAGATCAATAGAATCTTTTGCACTACGAATCATATTAACTCGCTTGTAAAGCGAACCAATTCCGCTGGTCAAAAGAACTACTTCCTGAGGATCCATGGAAGTCTTCAGTAAGCTTTCCATTTGATGCTGCAGCATCACATATTCTTTTTTCAAAAGTCTAAGTAATTCAATTTGAAGCGTCCCACGAACCTCTCTTCCATTTTTATATAATAAAATAGGATGAAAGTTTTTCCCGGGCATTGCCTTTTCTAAAATATGATCAGGGCTAATAGTAAATCGACCCAAAGTCTTTTCTGTTTTCCACTTTAAGTTATCAAAAACAACAAATATAAGTTCCGCACAAACAATTCTTTGATCTGATTCCACATCAAAGTTAAAATCATAGGGTTTACCAACTTGCTTCACAGCATTTTTAATATACCTGACTTTTAGTTCTTTAGAGTACTCATCATTATTTCTTAGAACTAAAAGATCATCAATATCTAAAAAATGCTCTAACGTGTTAAGCTGTACTCCGTTGAAAAGTTTGGCTACAGCTTTAATTCTATCATTATATCTAAGTGCCTCTAGGATTACTTGTCCTTTTTCAATTTGTGACTGGATTGCCGCAGGAATATAACTCCACAATCCTTCTTCTATTAGCTGCTCTTTAGTTCCTAGCCAAATAGCCACATGGCCATAGTAACCAGGAATAAAAGCATCTGTGGATCTAAAAGAAGTCTTCTCTAAGAGAATATCAAAAGGTCGCAGGGCTTTAAATATTTTTTCCTTTTCCTCCGTTTTGAGATTTCTCATATAGCCATCGCGGTTATCTGATTTTTTAGCGCCAACGACATTACCAAAAATACCACGTAGCAGAAAAGTACTCGCTCTTTTTACAAAACCAATTTCGTCTTTTAATCTTGTGATCTTACGTTTAAAACTTGAATCCCAAGGATCAGAACTGTCCCCAGTTTTTAATAAGTAATTATAAAACCCACTATTTACAATAACTGAATCCAGATTTTTTTCAAACTCGTGAGTTGGTAATTCATACTGTCTTCGAACTTGAAAGTCAGCATGATAAATATTAATAGCTTTAGCCATCAGAGTTCTCTGTTCGGCACTAAAAAAGCTCTCAGTTATCTCATCGAGAGCTTGCTTGTTTTCCGCATCATAAACCAACTTATTACGAGTAAAATCCATTTTATAATAGGGATAAATACCCACGAGATAATTATCATAAAGAGCTAAAGCCATGCTTAAAGAAATACGAAAACCTAAAAGTGTGTCTTTGCCTACTTTGTCTTTAGGATTTAAAATAGCAATCTTATTAGAGCCCTCCAACTTTTCAGTTGTCGGGTCAACAACACTCAATTTTGTTTGTTGATAGTTTTTAACTACATAAAGATACTTGTTTACAATGTCTCTTGCCTTATTCCTGAGAGCTAGATATTTTTTTCCTTCAGAATGAAGAGATTTATTTTCTTCGGAAGTTATAGGCTCGTTTTTCTTTTTATTTTCAGCTATACGACTAAAGGTAGCTTCAGCATTTGCTCTCCAAGACTTTAATTCTTCTAATAAAGGCCATGCCTGGTTATATAACTTTAAAAGCTCTGGAGAATACTCATTAACACTCTGAGGAGAGCGCTCATTACTCTCTTTCTTTTTACTTACCAAACTGCAAGATACACTTATTGCTAATACTAAAAACAAACTTATTTTAAACATCTCTCCTCCAAGTATATCTTAAAAGTTTTTTTTTCTGTTTTCTAGGCAATAAATCCTGGAATGATTTAACATCTCTGCCTAAGATCATTTTTTCATAAAAAAACTTTTCCGTATTGCTTAACTCCCCGAGCCAACGAAATTGCGTAGATTCATAAACACCATCACGACAGAATACATAGCCATAAAGGCCGAGCCATTTTTGTTTTTACCACCTTTGGAATTAAGTGAAATTAATCACTTTTTTTAACCTTAAGCTTTTTAAGCAAACCTTGGTTGGATGAGTCAGAGCGAGCCTTCATTTTACTCTTCTTAAAATTGACATCATGAATACTTTCTGAATTAGGTCCTAACGCATGGATCTTTAAATCTGAATTGGAATTTAAATCTGGAAAGTCAATTAAAGACAGGGTCTGCCACGTTTGGCAAAGCGCCTTACATGTGTTATTGCTTAGAAGCTCCATATCTATATCTTGAGAATGAGATGCCAAGTCCACTTTTGTATTTGTAAATTTAAAATAGAATTTACCGCACCCGCACTCGTAGCTAACTCGAACCATAATTTTCTTTTGAGCCGAAATATAATAAGAGTCGCTTATTACAAAACTTTGACGAACCAGAGGTTTGTCAGAGGCAAGACTTAAATTAAATCCACTGCAGAAAATAAAGATTAATGCATATTCTCTTATATTCATTAAAACATTCTTTCTTCTCTAAAATAGACGGTCAAGAAGGGACTCAATTATCAGCTGCATGCGATAAAGTAGTTTACATAATTAAATTCACCCGTGAAGTATCTAAGTTTTTCTATTATGAACGTCTCAAGGTCATTCCTCAAGAATTTTGTAGTAACAAAATTGATACTTACTTTACCGATCTGTTTTCTTCGCGTGGAGTGCATTTGCACTCCATATTTATACAGGATTTAATGTATATTACTGACGAGTCATTTCTAGGTCGCCTTCGACGTCATCGTGGAAAGTTATAGTGTTACCTGACTGAGTGTAATTCATAACACCTTGCTTAATATTGGCACTACAACGAACATCTCCATCATTATTGTTATCTTCATCTGACATACTTGATGTAATTTCAATTTTTTTATTGGTTTCATCTATTTTTGCTTGGGCAGAAGCAACTGCGCAGGCATCGGCGTTGGTTTTTTTATTTTTGCAAACGGCGACGACAGAGACCTTATCTTGATCAATAATCATATACAATGTAGCTGAAATTTTACCATCACTTGTCGTAATATTTGTAAGCTTGGGAGAAGCCCAAACTCCATAAATACCAACGTTCAGTGACGATTTGGCGCCACAATAAAGAGTGGAATATTTTGCTGATGTATTACGTACCGTATCAGCACCAGCAGAGGATTTACTGTTATCAGACTTTTGACATCCAATTCCTGTTAATAAAGCCCCTAAAATCACCAATGTAATCTTTGTTTTCATAATACTTCCTTTTTTAAATAGAAAAATCCCCAAAAGAAAACCCCATGTTTTTTACCAAAACGGAATCTTAGCAAAAAATAGTCGAAAAAAATAGATTTTTTGAAATTTTGAAAATTATATCAATCTATGTTTTTTTTGAAGTAAATCGAATTGATTCAAAACCTGTGGTTTTGCTGGAATAGCCATGCTTAAAACGATTTACTCTTTCAACCGGGGGTCTAGTTGCGCCCATCTTGAGTCAACTACCCCTTTCGGTACGATTTCCTATGATTCAATTCGTTTGGTGCGACGACTACTTATCTGGCGACTGGTTTGCTTTACTAATAGGGCATGGCTCTAAAATCGATTTTAATATTAATGTTCTTAATTATAAAAGCTTTCGCTGTCCAATGTGAAGACTTTTACAACAACCAGGTGTCTAAAAGCGGCCGTTCTCATTTTAAGTCACTCAAGGATTCACGACTGGAAGAAGATCGCTTTGAAATCGCAGAACTGGTTGATCCAAATACGATGGCCAGAGCAGAGGCATTAGTGGATCGCTATCCTAAAGCCTATGGCGATAAATCATTCAGAATTATAGTTTTTGGCGGCAGCCAACGCCCAGTAAGTTTTATCAAAGATTTTTCTCCTGAAATACGTGAAAAAGATCTTCCTCCTGAAATACGTGAAATTGTTTTAGACCATTTAGAGCGGCTTAAGAATTACTTTCTTGTTCGGTTTCCAAATAAAAAATTTGATTTTACTTCTGCAGAAATTAGAATCAGCAATGATGGGTCTTTTGATGTCAGTCATCTGCATTTGGACTTTGGCGGATTTGACGACACTATCTCCACTTCAACTACTTTCAATAGCACGGGAATTGGAACCTACGTCGCTCGCAAAGAAAACATTATATCTGCAAACAACGAAACTGCAAACAATCAAACTGAACTTTTGCCTTTAGAATATAGAGAAGACGACAGTTCATGGAAACAAATTCCTGGCTTTGGTTTCCCTGTTTCGTCTTTACAAAAAACGCAAGTCGGTGAGACGCTACTTATTCAAAGAGTAAAAAATGGATTAATTAATTCAAAACAGGCTCTTGTTGGAAAAAAAGGACCTGAAAAGCAAAAAGCGGCCATTGAATCTGGAGTTTGGCATTCTAGCCCAGGACTAATACCCTCCGAAGCCAGGGCTCATCCGCGCAGATTTTGGATCGGTGTCATTGCTACTTTCTATTGATACCCCTCAGTTTCAGGGAAGTTGTCGTGTCAGTTAAAAAGATAAAAACAGATCGACAAGAAAGAGTTGAAATTAATAAATCAAACGCTCTGCAATGAACTTATTTTATGCTTAAAAAAGTCCGAATTTAAAAAAGCTAGACATAGTCATCTGGGCGATCCTACAAAAACAAACCATCATATTTTTCGAATTATCAGGAAGAATCCCAAGTCATCAACTGCCCTGGTGAATATTTTAAGGGCTATGCTATGCAATCCTTGCTATTTGTAACCAAATCCATTTATCCAATTTGTTGTTATTGTTACTTCTGAAAATTCCGATGGTTTGGGCTCGTCTAGTCGCGTTTAGAGCGTGCAAACAGATTCCGAAGAGATAATGGTTCAATGATGGGAATGGGTTACCAGAGAATGCACCCGTGTTAAAACAATTGATAGAACAAACGCATCATTTTGCGATTCCAAATTCTATGCCGACCCTAAAGTTGATGATGGCTTGGGGCGAAAAGTTCCACTTGGTGCTGTTTACCTTGAAAATAGTTTGAATCACATCTTCAACGCATTTCAGAGAAAACCTCTCTGTGGCGAGCGAGAAGCTACCTCTAAACTGCATAAAGGTGATTTTCCACTATTTACAATTGATAACTTTGCCTCGATGGAGTTTGGCAACTCTGGCGAACAGAGTCTGGTGAGTGGCTTCACATCAAGCCCTCTCAAGGAAACATGAGTCACGTTCTCAACGTGGTTGGATATGGAGAAGATGTTGATCCAATCACACTCTGCAAAACCAGGTATTTGAAAATAAGAGATAGTCTTGGGCAAAAGAAGATTCACTATAAGGTACCTGCAAATAATTTTATAAGTCATGTAATTGGAGTTTATAAAGTGACTTCCATTAAAAAATCCGACTAGGAATTCTGCCGCTCAAAGGATTCAAGGATTCGCTGACTTCAACCTCCTCAGCTACCAGATACCAACTACCAAGCATTTTGCTTCGGGATAAGCTTCCATATCAAAAACAAATATGGGTGAGTTCGCGAAAAGGGGTTCTTCTACTTTCTCGACCTGCGCAAGGTCAGAAAGACGAACCTTTAAATACAGCAAGCAAAATCACTCCTTAGTTAAAAATGTCACCAGATAATTAGAGGAGATGGCAGTAAGCTCAACTTTTTTAGGGCTGAGCCTTTTTGAGTAAAGAGGCGTTGGATAAGCAGGGTTTAATGGTCAACATTCAAAACACACTCATACCTAGTGAACTAAAAAAATATAACTTAGAAGTCCAGCGAGTGAGCTTGCGCCTACTATAGACGAAGCCTTTAATACTGCATCTTTATAATCTAATTTCATCGTTTCTAAAAAATTAATTATATGGCTAGATCTGACCACAATTTCTACTGACTCATTTTGAAGTTTACTGTTTACGAAATTATAAAAAATAGTATCAGTCCGGAAACTATTTGGATTATGTATTAAACCAGCATTATGCAAGTATCGACATAACACATGGCCACAGCTCAAACCCGATTTAGAATTAAAATTTTCAACAACCGATTGTAATTGCGCTAAAGCTGCTTCTGGTAAGTCATGAAAAATAAAAAAGATGTCCCCGTATACAGTATCGATTTCTTTAAGCCAAGAGGTGACTTTTATTCCAGGATATCCTGAGCTATCTATTCTATGACCGCGAAAATAGAAGTAAACATGTGATCCTGCTATCCCAACTATGATACGATTATTAGGATTTAGTTGCGGTAAAATTCTATCTGCTGGGATTGGTCCATCAATGTTAATCTCCCAAGCTTTTATACCTGTTTGAAATTTATTAAATGACATTCCATTCTTTGAATCTTTACCTAAAAAAGTTGGTTCTAGATGAAAAGGATTATAGAAATTTACACAAGAAGGTTTCTTCACGCTTCTGGGTACTAAACGTTGGTTTACTAACGACAAACCAGCGGAGCAAAAACATGAAAAAAGAATAGTGAAAATTACGAAAAGGGTTTTCAATCTTGCTCCTTGGATAGAAATACGTTCACCCGAATTAGTCTAGCATGTAAATCATATCCGAACAGGTGTAGAGATTTGGACACTTTGCCAAATTTTGCCTTACGGAGCCATAGCTTAATTGATCCAAGTCGGGCTATAGAAGGCCAAATAATATTAAAGCCTTATATTCGTTTTGACAGAAAGACCTGGCAAATTGATCGAGAATTGATAGGTTACATTCCCTTATTGACCAGGAGCATTTGCCATTGGATTATTGAGCAATGAAAACAAAAACCGTCATGTCGATTTTTCTTTTGTCAACGTCAATTGCTATCGCAGAGATCAAACCAAATGATTCATGGTTTAAATGCCAAAATAGTAATGAATGCGAAGACATTGATTATGAATGTGCTGGCGGCATCGTTAATAAGTCCTTCGCAAAAGAAGCAAGAGAATATTACCAATTAATGAATGCTCGTTCGAATTGTATTCGCACTGAACCCAGCGAAAAACAAAGGAAAATTCCTTATAAAGTTTTTTGTGAAAAGAGTAAATGTAACAAACAAGGCATTAATCCAAAGAAACCTGGGTTTAGCTGACCATCGACCTCTAGATTTTGAAAATATCTATGAGATGGCATGTTGCGGGCGCAAATACTGAAATTCCATCGAGAAGTCTTTGTTTTAAATGATATGGATTTTTTATTTAAAAAACGAGTTCATAAAAAACGAAGGGTGGGCAAACATCCATATTTTTTTTATAAAACAATTTAAAACTTCCAAAAAAATTCAAAACTTAAATACCCCTGAAAAATAAATAAAAGTAAATTGTTCGCAGTAATTAAAAATGCCAAAACGATATCTACAAATCTTTGCAAAAAATTCTATAACTAAAATTCTTTTAATTGCTCCAAGATAACATCATATCTGTAATTATCACCTACACAGGTTCCTGCCGTTCGTTGCAGTTCTACTCTAATATCCTCTGTCGCATCCGCATGATAGAAGGTGTAGGTACCTTGAGAAATGCCACCGGTAGTTCCTGACAGAGTATTCGCTATAGTTCCTGTATTGATGGCACCCGCTTCACTTGAAAAATAATAACGGGCTAACATACTACAGCTACTTCCTGAACTTGCCATAGCTGAGTTTTTACCAAACACAGTCATTCGATAAAGTCCCGCCGGAGCCGTTGCCACCAACGTATTGCTTTGAGTACCAGAAAGAGCACTGAACCCTGTATAACGATTTATAATTGTTAGCTGAGGAACTGATTTCCAAGATAAGGTTCCCGCTCCATCATTAGATAAAACCTGACCTTTCAGTCCCGACACGGATGGAAGGACCAAAGAATTCGAACCTGCCGCTGCGGGTACTTGAATCTGAGTGTAACCAGACGTGGAACCACTTAATCGCAGAGTTGATTTTACATCTAACATAGCGCCTGGACTGGAAGTTCCCACGCCTACATAACCGCGCGTATTGGCAAGAATCACATTGCCATCTTTACCTGCCCCACCGCCATTAACACCACCATTCAAAGTCAGGCTACCGCCATTGTATCCATTTGTTCCAGCACCACCAACGATGTTAACGCTGCCGCCTCCCGTGCCACCACTGGCACCAGCAATCAAAGAGACATCGGAACCAGAAATAGATCCACCATTCAGAACAAGAGACGATCCACCGCCGCCGTTTCCAGCACCGGATGTAATAGAAACAGCTCCTCCGGTACCAGATCCATTTCCAGCTCCTGCCGTTAACACAATAGCGCCACCCGTACCACCCGCCGTAGAACTGGCAGCCCCTACGACACTTAAAGGACTTGGCATAGCGCCGGCTTTGGAAATTTGAACTATATCCAGTAACGCAGCTGGGTTGACTGTTCCAATTCCAATATGGCCATTATTTAAAATCACAAGGCCACTACCAGCCGTAGAATTAGACTGAAACTTCGCCAATGTTCCACTCGTAGAGGTTCCCGAATTAGAGATATTGAGTAAACCGTTTAGCGAGTTAACAGAAGAGCTAGACGTTGTTAAACTAAGCAGACTTCCCGTCGTGAGCGAGTTCGCCGACATAGACATTGGACTTTGAGTCGTCGCAGTCGACCAATTCCAAGTTTGAGAATAATTTGTGTTATCTATTGAATTTGAACCTGTCGCAGCCGTGATTCCAGAGTAAGAAGCCCCCGTCGACATGGCCACACAAGAAAGACTAGTCCCATTTGATTTTAAGACCTCACCAGCGGCACACGTCGGAGGCACCGTTTTCGCAAATGTTTGCACTGAATTGAACTGAGACGCCGTTGCATACTGAGTAGATGTGCCGGAGACCAAATTATTAAAGTTCGCAAGTTGAGTCGGATCCAGTGCTGGAGCCGCGACCGGGTTACCACTTACATCAACTGCACGTACAAGATTTGCAGCTGAAAACAAACCCACTTTTTGCGACTCAAGCGCGTAGAGGGCTTGAGGTACATAGTTCAATTTTAAAATTGGCAGTGGCTCGTAAGACGACATCGTTTCGTCTTTAAAATAAACAATGAAGTTTCTTCCATCATTCAAGTCTGGAGCATAGGTGGTGCCTGCGGAACATCTTGATGTATCCAACGTTAATGTTGCTCGATTGGAAAAAATTTTTTCTATTGGATACGTTGGTGTGTCAATTCTAGTTCCGTTACCATCGTTGAGAGTTATTGAAAATACTCCAGCCGAATTAACCATACTCAATGTCTTCACTTCTTCATATAAAAGACAATTTTCTGTACCGGGAGATCTTATTTGCATTCGAAATTCCACGGAAGATCCTTCCAAAGGTGCACCATCTGGTTTTACAATTTTTCCTTGATAACTAATTCCAGAATTATTCGCCACACTGTCTGATACTATCAAGAGTACAAAAAGAACAAATACGTTTCTCATTTATATTCCTCTTCAGAAGCCATGCGGCCACTAGCATTTAAGTAGACTTTATATCCATTAGGCGTAGTCGTGGCCTGCTTATTAATAGCCACCCCAACCGAATGCATAATTTTATATCCCGATACCGACGTGAGGACCAAACCAGAGGCTGCCTTCTAGCCCCTGATATAGGTTGGACACATTTACTACGTCGACTAAGTGTGGTAGATAAACTAACAAGGGAGTTATTTTATGAAGCAATATACACCTGTATACACCTGAATTCAAAGAGCAAATAATTAAAGAAGTGTCTGAAGTTGGAAACTTATCTTTAGTTTGTAGAAAGCATAATTTAAGAGCGAGTACAGTTCATACTTGGCTTCATAAAATTAAAAATAAAGATAAGATAGCAGAATCAAAAGTAAATAAAGAGTTACTTAAAAAACTAAAAGATCAAGAACATGAAATTTTAGTTTTAAAAGCTTTATTAAAAAAAACTTACCCACTGTGGAACAACGAAAAGCCGTTGTCATAGAGCTTCAATCAGAAGAATATTTTATTACACAAACTTGTAAATATGCAGGGTTATCAAAATCTTGCTATTACTACTCAAAAAAAATAACAAGTGTTAAACCAGCAGGAAGACCTGTACCTGGCTTCACTGTTAATCGTGATGGTGAAATCATCTATGACGAAGTTATTATTAAATATTTGAAAGAATACAGATCAAGTCTTGAGTTTAACAACGCTGGTGGCGCAAGAAAATTATCACACTATTTAGCTATAGAGCAGAAAATTTATATTAATCATAAGAAGATATACAGACTTTGTAACGAAGCAGATATTTTATTATTTAAAAAATCAGATAAACAGAAAAAAGTATTTGTAAAAACAAGATGCAAATATAGTGATGTGCAATTACCAAATCAGTTGTGGCAGTTTGATTTAAAATATATTTGGATACATGGTGAGAATCGCTGGTGCTTTTTTTTAGGCTTTATAGATGTAGTCTCAAAAAAAATAACAGGTTGGTATGTAGGTAAAACATGTAAATCAGGAGATTTAGTTTTTACATTAAATCAAGCAATTAAAAATGAAAACATCACGAGTGAAAACCCACTCATAATAAGATCAGATAATGGTCCACAAATGAGCTCAAACAGATTTTATTTTTATTTAAAAAATTTAGAAAAAAAATTAACACATGAATTTATACCACCAAGATCACCAGATCCAAGATCACCAGATAGAAATGCCTACATCGAAGCTTTTAACTCGATTTTAGAAAACGAAGTTTTGAAAGTTCAATACTATAAAACTTTTGAAGAAGTTTATACTTCGATTTTTAGGTTTATCGAATTTTACAACAACCGAAGGTTGCATGGGTCTTTGAAATACCGTAGCCCTAAAATGTTTATTGAAGGTCTAAATAACGGTACTATTGTGCCTCAAGTCGTCGCCGTATAAATGTCTTTAATTAAGGGGTTGACGGGGTTAATAAATAGTATTTTATATGATATTTATTTTTGACAGTACCATCATCATTTTCCTCAATCTGATCAATTGGTATCTCAGTCATCTTATCTCGTAAGAAATATTTAATTCCGAGTTTTCCATTGATGCCTATCATGGATTTTAAATCATTTTCTAAAGTCTTTTTAAATGAATTTCGGACATTTGTTTTAGATAAATCAATTTGTTGTTCCGAACTGAGATAATCCAAAACATCAGCAATCGAAGCCAATCCAAATTTTTCAATAGCTTCAAATACTAATCGGTGTCTTGTACCAATATTTAACGATGAGAGTTCTTTCAATTTTTTTGGCATCGCAAACTTATCGGAAATTTAACACCTCCAACGAGTCTAAAATAAGCACGAAAAAGAGTTTCCCAACCCTACTTTAGTCTGTGTTTAGAAAGGAGGTGATCAATTTGAAAAGTAAAAAATTAGCACCAATAAAGGTGCGACCAAAAGAATTACGAAGCTTAATTTTGAAACTTATTTCAGTTTCTGAAATCAAATAAAAAAACTAATTAAAGGAGATCCTTATGGAATCAAAAAAAATGCCAGAACTAAAACGTACCGAGAATGTCAAAGTTCGTGTTTCAAAAAATGGAAAGTGGTTAACTCATATTTTTCCAGCACACGGTCTTATGACGACTTTTTCTATGAATTATTATCGTTCTATTTTAAGAGCTCATAGCGAACCCAATGAATCTAATTTGAGTGATGAGCAATTAATTAATAAACGACTAAGTAATATTCTGGAAGAGGTAGATGCCTTCAACCAGTGGTTAGCAAAAAATAATTTCGACTGTGCAAATCTCGTGATCGCTCAGATTTCTAATGAAAATGAACGGTTACTTGATCGTGAGAATGGTACTGAATTGTTGAAGTTCGTCTCTGAGAAGTTAAATCAGTCTCTAGATGCTGTTCGAAAAAAATGAAAGATCGTCCTAACTTATAGTTAAATTCTAAATAACTCAACTTGGTTAGTTATGAAATTTGAGGAGTAAGAAAAGCCAAGGATGGCTAATTTTTATTCAGAAAAAATAGACCCTACTTTGTAATATGGTACTTGGAAACAATAGAAGGATATATGTATTGGCAATGGCGTGGCAAAAATCTTAAAAGGCGAGTGTATATGTACTACGACAGTACATTGAAAAAGAACGTACGCCTCAGGGTTGGCGAAATCCCCCCTGGAATTAATTCTGACGAGGAGGCAGATACCTTTTGTCACCAAAAAGAATCAGAAATTGAGGCTTCTAAAATTCGAATTTTAAGACGCTTAAAGTGGAAATCACGCTATCATAATTTTGAAGATTTAATGGAAATTTTTAAAAATGAGCGACTAAAGGAATCTCCTAATAATTGGAAAAATGATATTTACTATATGGAACAATATGTTCTGAATTTTTTTATCAATCAAAATACTTTCTCCAATATGAATGATTGGTATATTCATTTTGAAAATTTTAAGAATTGGCTTGATAAGGTAAAGACTGTTAAGGGTAATAACACTTTGGCATACTCAACAAAAAATCAATGCATCAAGGCTCTCAATGCCTTTTTAAAAGTGATGCATCGTAAAAATAAAATTGAGCGTATAACGAAGTGTCCTCAATTTGCTCGTCATCTGGAAAATTCAAAGAATGCTGAAGAAGTTATTTCAGAATCGGATACATTAAAAATTTATAATGAACTCAAATCAATCAATTCGCTGGCAGTAGAATTGTTTTTTATTCTAACTCACACGGGCTTACGGATAAATGAAGGTCTTGGCTTATGCTTGGATAATTTAGTCCAGGGAGATGTCGAAAACAGAACCTTCCACGAGCAATTAATCAGACATGGTGTCAGTTACGTTGGTTATATTTCACTTGAAAGTCAACCGGCCAACTCAACAAATATAAGAGACAATGTAAGAAAGCGAGCATCCCCTAGATGGAATCATCCACAAAAGGACCTCATGCTCGTCTAAAAATAGACTAAAGCTGTGTCAGACTCTTTCGA
>JABWCN010000089.1 GCA_013359135.1 Pseudobdellovibrionaceae bacterium
AGTTGAAGTAAAAATCAAAGTATCTAGTCATCAGCTTAGATCTTTTTATCAGATAAGTTGACTTATGTTACCCTCATTTCTGGCGTCAGCTTCTCTCTAGACGCTTTAATCCCATATCTAAAGCGTTTATCACTAACTCGCAGGGCATTGATTCATTCATAGAGTGACCTACTATTTTTCTGGTAAATAAATCTATCACGATGGCTAAATACAACCAGCCTTCTTCTGTTGCTACATACGTAATGTCACCACCCCAGTACTGATTGGGTTTTGTTACCTGTTCTTCTGCCACTTCTGTTTTAAAAAGTCTTTCCGCTACTGGCAACCCATGATTTGATGTTGTTGTCTGTGGTTTAAATTTCTTTTTACCAATACCTTCAATACCATGTTTGTTCATAAGCTTTGATACTCGATTTTTACCTATAACTTCACCTTCATTCTTTAAACACTTTGTAATACGACGACGGCCGTAGGTCTTACGGCTATCATCCCAATGCTTTTTGATCTTTTGCCAAATACGCTCGTCTTCTATTTTTCGCTTTGATACAGGTCTTTTTAGCCATGCATAAAATCCACTGGAACTTACTTCTAAGATTTCACAGCAAAAGCTAATATCAAATAGTTCAAAACTTAATTCTTCGACCATCTTGAATTTTACTTCAGATGGTCCTGTGAGAAAAAAGCGGCGGCCCTCTTTAAAATCTCGATGGTCTTTCGCTGTTGCTCGTTCTCTTTGCGTAGACGTTTGAGCTCTTCGGCTTCGTTTATGGAATCAATAACTGGTTTCTTGGCTATATCGTTGATAGAAATGCCATACTTATCTTTCCAAGTATGTAAAACACTATCTGTTATCCCAAGCTGTCTTGAAGCAGCTGAGTACGATCCTAGTTCTTTTGCTAAATTTAAGGCTTCCATTTGAAACTCTTTGGTGTACTTTCGTTTTGTCATTGTTTGGGTATCCTTTGCCTGTTGCTCAGGCCTTATACCACACTTTTTCGTCTCCAACAAATCGGGGCCAGATCAGGATCGATGATGAAATTATCCATGAGAGGGCCTTTGAGTATGCATTCATATCCTCTTGCGAAAAAAACGGAAGTTCTCCATTTTTCAGAAGGAAACTTCATTTGAGACCATACTGAGGCGGTCATGTTATCGAGCAAACTTTCTTTAAAAAAACGGTAGTTCCTGTTGTGATACAATAATTTGAAATAAATTGATTGGGTAGAAATGGGTAGAATAATTTTGTTTTTTTAGATCAGAAGATGCTGAAACCATTTGAACAATATAATCAGTATCTTCTTTTTTATTAAGCAAATTGATTCCCGTTGAAGAAGGAGTCAATTTGCAGTCAGAGAATTCTTGCGACAAAGCCAAGTCCAAAAAAATAAAAAAATATTAAAAAATATTAATAAAAATAATATACGACTTGCTTTTATTGCTGATTTTTTATTTTAATTTTTACATTGTGGCAGCTTATCATTTGATAGATCTCCGGAATTTAAGTATTGATTTAGTTTATTTTTTTTACACATTGAAATCCATTTTTGTGGCTGATCTTGATAAGATAAGCCCAGTTTTGCAAAAAAATCAGAGATGATTTGTTATTTATCCGAGTAAAATTAGCTCACGGAGAAAGAAGTATTATTCTTCGTGTGAATCAAGCAGTAAAGGAGGTGCAGAGAAAGATAGAGGGTTGGAATCTCCCCGGGTTTAATTTTTCTAGAATCTTTTCCATCGCAGGAGACGCAGTTAGACTCCGCCCAGGGCGCTTCCACAAGCCGTAACTGTGGATAACAATCGAGTTCACTGAAGTTTTAATAGTAGAAGCTACTCGATGTAGTGAAAACTAGAGAAAGTTGCAGTGGATTTGAACCACAAGCCAGATACAAAAACACCATCTCACTAGGAGTTCAGTGGTCTCTATTATAGCAACACCACTCGCGCGGACCTGACGGTGGACACTCCGCTCGTAAGTTCACTCATCACACGAGGTTACCAGTCAAAAATTTTGGGCATGACAAGGCCTCCGACTGCAAAAATGCAGCTTCGGATAAAAATATCTTTTGAAATTGTTTTTTGGAATCGAAAATTCACTCAATTGATGCAGCTTATCCGCGAATTTGGGTAATTAGTTTTTGTAAAACCCAATACATTTATTTAATGTTAAAGGCTTTGATTGTTTTGACTTAGAAGTTTCTAACCCATGTAAATATGTTTTAGTAGGCTTGTCATAGCTAACTTTATTAAAAAAGTTTTCTGTTCTGTCGCCCATGCCGTTCTTGCTAGGATTAATTGCCATATCATTTTTTTTATAATCATTCCCCGATTCATCCTTAAAACCTCCAGTACTTGAAAAAACCAAACCAGATTCATAAGTTGTCTTTATTGTTCCAGCAATCCCCCCATCTTCAATACTTTTTCTTAAAGTTTGGTCATGAATATTTTTTACTAGGTGAGCCCTTTCGTTTGGATCAAGATTACTTTTTGCTGCCTCATGCGCGACGATTGCAGTCTCTATTATTCTTTCAGAAAGGTTAGGAACTTCCTTACTCAATCTTGCAAATAGGGGGGCTAGTTTATGCAATGCCTGAGACTTTAGCATATCTATTTTGCCATAAACTGACTCAAAAAGTGATTCAACAAGGGCAATGTGAGTCGGATCTGTGTAAAGGCGTTTTGTGATAATTAAAAGTCTTTGCTTTAAATTATCAATATTTTTAGCATTCCAGGGAACTTTAGTAAGTACAAATGGACCACCAAGGTTTATCGCTGCACTCATAAATCCGTCTCCAGCGCCTACAGGAACCAATCCTTTTCTCATGGAGTAGGCCATTAGGCCGACAAATACTCTATGTGGGAGTGTCTTAGTTTTAACAATATATATTTTCCCTGGTTCCGCATGTTCTGATAAGTTAGCGTTATTGCTAACTAACACCACTCTTCTGCGCAATTCTGGATCAACAATATCATGCTCATCAAATATCGACGGAGTTATAAGACAAAATGACTTACCAGCTTCCAGCCCTTTTAAGTAACTCATAAATTGCTGTTTTGTTTCTTTAGCGGAAATACCATAAGCCAAACCTGTTTTTACGCCTTTAAGCTTATTACCTGAAATAATATCCTGAACTGATGTTTTAGAATCGAAATCGTCAATCATCTTTGATTCAGTAACAACGAATTTTTCGATCTCATCTACATTCATTGATCGGAGTTGAACGGCAACATAGTCATTATATATTCCAGCTTCATTAGATGCAATACCTGCTGGGCTCATGTCAAAATTTAAACCGTTACTTCTTACTGCTGCAAATGGATTTGTGGAAGTTTCTTCAGTATTGCCTAGAGCGGTCTGTGCCATCAATACACCCTCTGTTCGAATGTTTATCTTTTTACCAGTATCATCATTTTTCTCTACCTGATTTTCATCACCCCACCGTTCACTTATCTGTTTTCCATGTTGAAATGAGCCTGAAGGACTAGACAAAGATAAATAAAGGTCAAATACACGGTCTGTTGGAAGTGTTTCTATTGTTTCGACTTTTGCGATTGACCAAAATCTAGAATTACCCTTTGCTAGTCTTTCTATAATTTTTAGAGAACCTGAGTCGACAAGAATGGTAATCCCTTCCGTAATTTGGTAATTTTGAATAAAATCCATAATAGTGAGATAACCAGCGGCGACGTCACCGTTTCCACCACGACTACCACGAACATCTACAATAACTGCTTTAAAGTGCTCTTTGAATTTAGCAACCATCTCTTCACGAGTTTGCGAGAAGGCGCTAATCACTATAAAAGAAATCAAAGATATAACAAAATATAAACTTCTCATAATCCTAAGCACTTCAATAATCATGCACAGAAAAGGCTGTGTTTTAGCCAGTTTAAATGATGTGTTGAATGGTGGCAAAAAATGGCTATTCAGTTGTTGCTTATGAAGACAGGATTTATCGCACCAAAATGAGATTTACCATGCAATAAGGGGGTAATAAAAGATACTTACGACGCTTACGACGTAAAGCCTGCACGGTTATTTTGTAAGTATTTTATTTAGTTATTTAGAAAAATTGGTTGAGGAACCCGAAATCGGTATGAACCGTCCTTATCTGAGGCTAGGGCGGACAAAAGCCTAGTTGAAGTAAAAATCAAAGTATCTAGTCATCAGCTTAGATCTTTTTATCAGATAAGTTGACTTATGTTACCCT
>JABWCN010000020.1 GCA_013359135.1 Pseudobdellovibrionaceae bacterium
GAGCTTCAGTGTATTGTTTATTCATCTTCTCTAACCCTTTCTTCTTATATAGATGTTCGAACTGAATCTGTCCACAGCATATAGGGGGTTAAAAAGAAAGCATTCCAAGTACGTATTGTTTAAAATCCCAACCATCTACGCTTCCGCGAAGATCGTTAGCAATTTTCCAAATAGTGGCATGTAGCTCAGCTCGTTCTTGTTCTTTTCTGTTACTCATTTATTTTTTCCCTTAATTTCGTGTAAAGTCTCACTTGCTGCGCCAGACTGCACCCAAGCATCGACTTCAGAAGCCTTAAACTTCCATAATTTGCCAACTCGATGGGCTGGTATTTTTTCTTTTTCCAGCCATCGGTAAACAGTCTCTTTTGAAATCCCCAAATGTTGGGCAATTTCCTCAACAGACAGCCACTTTTCAGTAGTGCTCATTTAATTCTCCCGATGTATGTAAAAAATTATGAATTAAGACCAATGACAAGTAAATACAAAGAAACGCACTACTCGAAATGCGCAATACGTCAAAAACAATTGAAAGATGCTTTAATGATTAGCGAGCGGTTTTCAAAACTTTATTTTCGGTTGCGGCTCGTATGACATAGAGAGAAGTTGATAAGACCATAAAAACCGCATTAAGTGGATTTAAAATCACCAATCCAAATTCTGAAACAACATACCCCAAATACATCGGATGCTTAATGTAGCGATAAATTCCACTGCGAACAAGGCCACGGTTAGCTGGCGAGATGCCAATTGAAGTCCCGAGTTCAACCGTGGCAAGGACAACAATTAAAAAACCAACAATGGCCAATAGATCGGAAGCTAAAAATAGGGCCTTTGATGAAACTGTAGAACCGAAATACAAAAGTGGCATTGCTGAAGAAGCATAAGCTAAAACTGTTAAAGTTCTAGAGCCCCTTGAATGAGCAGGCTGCCTTCTGAAAAAGAAATAACCAGCGGCAAAATCCCTCAAGACCAAAAGCAAGAAAAAGATCAGTTGAGTTTGTTGCCAGCGATAAAACGCCACAACACCAAATCCAACCATCATCGCTGATCCGAAATATTTGCCGTTGTCCTTAATCACATTAAATTCCTGGCTCGCCACGACTGCGAAGAGATAGGAACTCTGGTTGCTTGATTACTTTAATTAAAGCGTCCTCCGCACCAATAGCTTGCAAGTAACGAAGTGCCTGACGTGCAAGAGCTTCATTAAGCTGCTCTTGGTTCGTAATCTGAGGAAACTCTTCACTTAGTGCTGTATAAGCAAACGGAATAGTGTCACCTGTAGCTGTAACTTCTTTTCTTAGTTCGATTAGCTTAGACATTCTGTGCTCTTCAACTTCTACAGAAAAGAACCCAGTCTCATCTGCATAAGCTCTGATCGTTTGAACAGTAGCACCGATCGCTAAAACCAAAGCTAGTATCTGTATTGTCTTCTTCATAAAATCCCCCTTATCCTTGCAATAATTTTGTTTCAATTATCTTAGCAACCATCACTGGTTGATCTATCGTTACGAAATGGCTTGCATCTTCGATTTGATTAAAATCAAATTTCCCTAAATGAGAATCCTTTTCTAAAATACTGGCTGGCAATAACTTATCATCTGTACCAGCTATAAAAACTTTTTTACTTCCAATCTGTGCTAACGACGAAAGTATCGTTTCTTTATCAAGAACATCAGAGCGATTATCCTTAAAGTATCTTGCAGACACTTTATCGTATTGAAGAATGTCTTTACCTCTCGGAGTCTTAAAATAAAGCTCTCCATACTCGGAAAGCCATTTTGAAAAAGACGTGTCATCTTGATTTTTAGACCATTCAATGCACGCAACGATTTAATGATGGACAGTTTTCACCGGTTTACCGGGGCTATGGTCTAGAGATGAACACCGGAGTTTGATGGACAGATTCCCGTGAATTTATAATTCAATCATGGAAACTCTTCAACTCAGAGAAGGTCACGTACGCCCGGCGGTGGAATTTTGCTGTGCTAGGTGTTCAAAGATCGTTAAGGTTTGCCAATGCTGTTGGAGGAACCAAAAATATTGTTCAGAGGAGTGTTCATATCAAAAGGCACTGGAAAGACACCGTCGTAATCAAAAATCTTATCGGATGACGGAAGCTGGCCGCGAAAAACATATTGCGCACCAGAAGGCCTATCGGGCCCGAAAAAAAATTCAAGAGTGATCGACCTCCAAAACAAGAAAGAAATTTTGTAAATCCTTTTTCGAATGAAAATGTTTGCGCTGTTTGCGGGACAAAAGTGTATGTCCTCGCGATTTTAAACAGAGAGCGGCGCGAGTTTTATTCTATTCGGAGGATTTGGTGATGCTCGAACCAGAAATACAGGCGCAGATTTTAACATTGTACTACTCGGACAAAAGGTCCATGGAATCAATTTCCCGGGAGCTTGGAATTAATCGCAAAACTGTGATGAGAGTTGTTCAGCGAAGGTCCGTCCTCCTTGTGCCCAGTAAGCGTGAACGACGTAGTCATTTAGATCCGTTTAAAGAAATGATACGTGCCCAGTTACGCAAAGATTCCAGAGTTACTGGTACGGCCCTTTTAAATAATCTGCGTGGTTTGGGTTACACAGGCGGCATCACTGTATTGCGTGATTTTTTAGTTTTAGAGCGAGGTCGCATGGAGAGACCAAGAGAGGCGTTCTTACGACTAGAGTTTGGCCCGGGCGAAGTAGCACAGGTGGATTGGGGTGAGTTCGGAGATGTTTTCGGTGATGGCATTAAAGTCCATTGTTTTGCCATGGTGTTGGCTTATTCCCGAATGATTTACGTAGAATTTACTCGCTCTGAAAAATTCGAAGAATTTATCCGCTGCCATGAGCATGCCTTCAATTTTTTTGGAGGAGTTCCTAGGGAGTGTTGGTATGACAACTTAACCTCGGCAGTAAGTGATCGTATGGGTGGACTTATTCGTTTTAATGCAAGATTTATGGCCTACATGGGTCATCACAGTGTGCGGCCTCATGCGTGCAATGTTGCCAGCGGCAACGAAAAGGGCCGAGTCGAGGATTTAATCAAATACATCCGAATGAACTTTTGGAGTGGGCGCACGTTTACCGACTTCGATGATTTAACAAAACAATTTATAGTATGGCGTGATCAGATCGCAAACATCCGTGAACACCGAACCACCCGAAGGGTTGTGAAATTGCTTTTCGACTCAGACGAAAAACCAAAACTTTTGTCTCTGAATCCAGTTCCCTATGACACGGACGAGATATTCTCCAGGAATGTTACATCGGACTTCCACCTTCAATATGAAACCAATCGTTACTCTGTACCTTGGACGTTAGTGGGAATGACCATTACGGTTCGAGTGAATAGCCGGGAGCTTAAGATTTACTACAATGAAAAACTCATCTGTTCACACGCTCGAAGTTACTTAAAAAACAAGGTGTTCACGACGGAGGCACACAGGACTGGATTATTAGAGCGAAAACCTGGCGCTACACGCGAAACCTGGCAACTTGGATATGTCAAGGGCCTTGGGCCGAGAATGGCGGAATATGTGGAGTTAGTTCGTAGGGGGCCGCGATCTTTAAAATACGAGCTTTCCCGTCTGGTGGCGCTTGTTACCGTTTATGGTGAGCAGATTGTGCTTGATGCATGTTCTGAGTGTCTGGGTTCTGGAGTCGTTGGTGTGGATAATTTGGAGCTATTCTTGAAACGAAGCCATCATCCATCGAAGGCGAATTTAATGCCTGAACTAATTAAATTTAACAATGAAAAACTAAACCGGGTTCATCCGGCGGTCGATCTTCGAAAATACGACGCGCTCTACTTCGAGGGGGAAAACCACACGAGCGCGTCGAAAGAAGTTACTGATGGAAACAATGAACAAGCTGCTGCAAGCAGGGCTCTCAGAGTTGAAGCTGAAATACTGGGGCCAAGCCCTGACAGAAGATCTTGTAAAGATGAAGGATCAGGAGCGAGAAGTGATCTCGAAGTATCTAATCCAGTGGATCGAGAAGGAGAAGGCGGAGCGACACTCATCAATGATCCAAAGCAAGATCAGAACAGCGAAATTTCGCAGAGTTGAAACAGTACAGAACTATGACTTCCGTCACTCGAAGATGACCGAGAAAATTGAGAAAAATTATTTAGCTCTTCACAATGGAATCAGCAAAGATAATTTACCTTCGGCGGTCCTTACTGGAAACGCCGGCACCGGTAAAACCCATCTTGCAAGGGCTCTTGGATATGCTTCCTGTCAGAAGGGTCTATCCGTTTTATTTATCACTGCTGCTGAAATGGTGAACCATCTCCAGCACGCACAGAAAACTTACAACTTAGAAGCGGAACTAAATAAATACCGCAAACCTCAGGTATTAATCATCGACGAACTCGGCTACGTGGCATTGGACACACAGGCCAGCAACTTGTTCTTCCAGGTTATTAGCTCCCGACATGATGCAGAGCTTGGTACTATTGCGACCACTAATCTGCCATTCGGAAAATTTAACCAGATTTTTGCTAATGATGCCATAGCCCATGCCATCGTAGACCGACTCGTCAATGAGGCTGAAGTTTTTTACATGGAGGGTGATAGCTATAGGCCGCACCAAAGACAAGAAAAATTAAAGCGAAAGAAGCAAAACGCTTAATCACCTGAAAAAAATCGGGATAGCATTGGTTCGATTGAAAATTCGACGACCAAGGCTATCCCATACTCGCACACAAAATGTCCCTTTTAAAAACGGTATTAGCTGACCACATGGTATCGGTGAACCGGTGAAATGTGTCCCTTCTTATTCCGGCGCCTGCACCATTCAATTTCAGCCTCAGAAAGTGCAGATGTCTTATTAAGAGTGTAATTATCGTTAGCTGCCGAAAGTGCTTCTTTAGTAAATGGCGTCGAAATGCAAACAAGACCAGAAACGACTTCGCGAATAAATAATTCCGCAGCTAAAAAACCACCGAAAGAATGACCGAGAGAAAACTTTTCTCCTGATTCATTAACAACTACATCAGCTAAAGCAGAAACTATTTCCGCAAAAGATTTTTTACCCGTATAAGCAGAACCGTTTGTTCCTTGAATATCAACATACATAAGTTCAAAACTTCGTTTTAAAAGATCAAGGTCTCGAAGGGTATTTGAACTTAAGCCTGGCCCACCTGAGATAATAAAAAGCTTTGGTGCATTCTGTTTTTCTGATGGTACTCTTGTTAATTTAATCATGTGAGTACCTCAAAGCGATTTCTAAAGGCTTGAGCACTTAGCGTATTACTCAATTTAAACTCTTTTATCCAGCGATATAGTGTTGCCTCACTTATACCAAGGCTAACAGCAGCCTTTCTTTTATTACCATTAAACTCATTCAGAGTTTTGATTACTTCTTCTTTGCGCGCATTCAATTCAACAACCTCTGCTCTGTTGACTGTTACCTCGTGAGGTGATCGGCCATACCCAATTGCTTCAGCAACAACAGCTTTATCAATTGACGTTTTTGCCGATAGTACAATAATTCGTTCAATGACATTTCTTAGTTCACGAATATTACCTTGCCACTGACAAGAAAGAAGCTCGGCTTCTCCATCAGAAGTTAAATGAAATCTGTCACCATCACGAGACAGATCATTGATAAATAAATTTGCGTAGAAAATAATATCTTCTGGACGCTCTCTTAATGATGGCAATTTCAATACAAAGGTATTTAATCGCTGTAGGAGATCGAGTCTGAATGTTCCATCTGCAACTTGCTTATTCAAATCCCTGTTCGTTGCGGCGATAAAGCGAACATTTAGCTTTTTGGTTTTATTTGAGCCTAGAGCTTGAACTTCTTTTTCTTGAATAACTCGAAGAAGTTTAGCTTGAACCGAATCAGAACATTCACCAATTTCATCTAAAAAGAATAATCCATTGTGAGCAGTCTCAATAAGACCTGCCTTGTTTGCGACAGCGCCAGTAAAAGCTCCGCGCTCGTGTCCAAATAGAATGCTTTCGGCCATTTCTTTAGGGACACATCCCATGTTTGCAGTAACGGCCTTCATTTTTAAATTGAGAGCTATATGCTGGGCCAAGAACTCTTTACCTGTTCCAGTTTCACCCAAAATTAAAATTGGAGCTTCAGAATTACTTCTGATGATCGTGTCTACTTGTCGCAAAACATTTTTTACAGCTTCTGATTGAGTTAGGTATTTAATCTGAGCTTGGGCTTTGCTAGCAACCCTTAATTGAGTTGCGCTAGTAAGAGATTTCAAAAGAGCTTGAAAGTATCCGTCATCTTTTACAATAAATTGAAAATGCTTCCTTCTTGTTGCTTCAACGATACGTCGAGTGCTGGTATCACCACTTAGAACTATTAGGAATGTTCCCGCGGATTGTTTATTCATAAAATCTAAGAGATGAATACCGTCATGTTCTTGGCCTTCAAAGTTCAAATCAATAACCGCAGCATCAAAGTCGCTATCTGCAACTAATTTCTTTGCTTTTTCAACACTGTTAGCAGTCGTGACTTCAAAACTAGAGCGAAGACTTAAATTCAAAGTTTGCAAGATTTCAGAATCGTCATCGCAAATAAGAATTTTTGGTTTTAAATTCATATAACCCCCAAACGGATCTCAAAGCTTGAGCCACCAAGATCGCTTTTTCTATAAATGAGCTTTCCACCATGGGAACGAACAATATGATTTGTCGATGAAAGACCGAAAGCTTGTCTATTGGCTTTGCCTGATTGACCTCGTCCTTGAAGGTAAACAGGAACCTTCGTTTCATCCATACCCGCACCATCATCACAAACCTTAATGATTGTGTTGTTATCTTTTCGTAATACAGAAACTCGAACCCGAGAGTTCGCGGCTTCAACGCCATTTTCTAAAAGGTTTACTATTGCACGCTTTAAAAGAAGTGGATCATGAGGAACTGTTATTTGCTCATCTTGAAAACTTGCTGAAATTGATTTTGAGTTTTCTAAAGTCTGAACCTGTCGAATTCCATCCTTAATACAATCAACAATGTTTAAGTCTCTAAGTGCAATTGGGTCTTGCTCTAAATTCTTCTTTGCAGAAGTAACCTGGCTTAAAATCTGATCTGCTAATCTAGGAATACTATTAGCAGCTTCAGTCTGAGTTTCTAAATCCTGTGTTTCATCATGGGCCAGACTTGCCATTTGCCTTAATGCTGAAACTGGATTGTGAAGATCATGAATAAGTCTTTTGTAGGCATCAGAAGAAAGCTTTTTAGCTTTTGTTTCTGCAAGCTGATCTTTTGCATTATCCAATGCCGTTTTGGTTGAGCGAACCGTATTTCTGATCTCTTCAAGTTCTCGGATTTGAATTGGTTCAGACTCTAAATGACCATCAGTAATCATTCCCTCAATTTCCGCATGAAGTTGATCCATTGGTCGCAAGGCCTTCTTAATTGCTTTTCTCATTTGGCGTGCCGAGAAAAGTGAAATCAGAATACTCGCCACGAAAGCACCTAGAAAAATCCCTAAAGTGCTTTCCATTGATGGCAATAGCGGTGAAATAATGTAAACCTTTGAATCTTCCAGAGATTGACCTGACTTTTTAATATTAGTTGTTGTGACAATTTCGTTATTGCCAAAATCAATATCAAAAAAGCGGACAAAGGTTTTTGGTTTGATAAACTTTCGATCTAATTCTTCAAGACTTCGGCTTGAAGCAAACACAGTTTCATCTTGGGTTAATACGACATCTGACTTCGTGGCCTCGGCAATTGATTGCAAAACTCTTAACAGCTCAGGACGATCTGAAGACTCAATCAATGTTGCTAAATATGGCGCCAACGATTCTGCCATTTTCTTATCGGTATCAAGTCTTGATTCCAACGAAATACCAGCGAATAAACCAGAAATTAGAACTGCGGCGAGGACAGATATGGCCCAGCGGTAGGGATTAAGTGAAGAATTAACGTGTTTAAACAAGCTCATACTTTTCATTGCTGAACGACCTTGTTAGTTTCGCAATCCGAAGCAAGTACCACCTTAGAATAATCAATATAAACATCTGATAAAATATTTGGTTTAAAATTCTGAACGCATTTAGAAACCCAATAGTTCGCCCTTGGATGAAACAGATTAACCGTTACAGCAGACTCTTCAATAAGTCTTAAAGCTTCCTTGTAATAGGTCTCTCTCTGCTTTCTGTCTTGTGTGGCTCGTGATGTTTTCAACAAAAGATCAATCTTTGAGTTTTTAAGACCGCTGAAATTATCTGGATTATCAGATTCAAAATTCTTCAATAAAAAATCAGCATCTGGGTAGTCCATATTCATTGCCACAAGAAAAGCTTGGTGCAATTTTTTGCTATATCCCTCCATGAGCTGATCCCAAGGCATAAGATTAACTTCAACTTTCCAGCCTTTTGATGTCATGGCTTTTTCGATCATCTCCTTCATTTCTTGTCCGCGAGCAAGCTCACGAGGAATTGCAATGGTGATCTTTTCTTTTGGAGGACGAATATCGCTTACTTTCAGTTCCACTTTAACTTGTGAACCAGTAAGACCATTCGGAACATAGCCATTAGCCTTAATAGAATCGGGATAGAATGTTTTGCGAAATTCATCAACAGGTATGCTGACTTTGAATAGTTGTCTTATCTTAAGTTTATTAAATGGTGCTTTGTGTGTGTTAAGGCCGATAATCCATGTCGAAGCTACTGGACTAGAAATTCTTTGACCAAGACTAAAAATAGAATCACTTTCTGTTAGTGGCCAATTAGCCAGATCATGAATTTCGCTATTACGGGCAAGCTTTAGTGCCTCATCCTCTGTAGTTTCTTTTAGAATCATACGAGATATTTTAGGAACACCAGAGTGGTATTTTTCAAATGCCACAAGGTTGATTTCTTTCTTCTTAGAATCGAGACTTGTAAAGCGGAATGCTCCAGAGCCAATTGGTGAACTGAAAAATTTAGGATCGGAAACTTTATTCTTTGGTAGAACTTTGGCCGTAGCTCCCGCAAGCACAGATAAAAACGGAGGGAACGGAAAATTTAACTCAATGACCAGAGTACTATCGTTTACTGAGCGAATTTCTTTAATTGAATCGTAAAACTTACGAACCGTACTTTCTGACGACAATGCCCTTTTTAGTGAAAATTCTGCATCAGCAGCCGTGACGGGATCGCCATTGTGAAAAAAGATATTCTTTTTAAGTTTAAAAGTAAGTGTCTTTCCATCCTTACTGGATGACCACGACTCGGCCAATGCTCCCTCTATCTTAAGTGATGGTGAAAATTTCAATAGTCCATCATAAATCAAATTACCTACCGCCAGTGAAGCTGTATCGTTCATTTTAATAGGATCAAGTGAAAGTGGTAGCGAATAGATGGCCTTAACGTAAGCAGGACTGGGGCTTTGAGCATACGAAGGAGATTGGATTATAAATCCAATGGAAATAACTAAGAATAGAATTCGTCCCCCTGAAAACATTTATACCCCTTATTGGCAATTCAAGTTCTGTCCTCCTAATTGCGAGTGTTGTGCCAAAACAACAGGGCTTATTTATGCCAGAGCTGATTAAATGACAAGCATAGCAATATGCTTAATTTTTTCGATGGGTTATTTGTTTTTATCTGAATTACAAAGCTGAAAATCGTGAAAGTATTACATAGGTGCCGTGGTCACTTTGGCTCCACATCCGTGAGAGAGTCTCTCAAAAATGAGAGACTCATACTCGCATCGACAAATCAACTGGCACAACAACTAAGAGACTTTACATCTTTATCAAAAGCTTGGACCGCAAGTTTTATTCCCTCTGAAAGGGTAAGATAAGGATGAAGAGTTTTGCCGACTTCCGAAAGTGGAATATTATATTTCATTATTAAACTAAGCTCCATCAAAAGCTCAGATCCTTCAGAGGCAACAATTCGTGCACCAATAAGTTGATCCGTTCCGGTTCGTCGTAACAACTTAATAAACCCCCTCGTGTCTCGTGCTGCAATCGAACGAGGTACGTTATCTAAGGTAAGTGTAGAAACATCGTATTCAATATTATTTGCTTTTGCCTGTGCTTCGCTAACTCCCACTCCGCAAACTTGTGGATCAGTAAATATTACCCACGGGACAATGTTAAGATCAGATTTTCTTCTATTTCCTAAAATTGCATTTTCAGCAGCCAGAATGCCCTCGTAGGCCGCAACATAAACTAGTGCAGGAGTTGGAGTCACATCGCCTGCCGCGTAGATACTTGCGATGTTGGTTTGTCCATATTCGTTAATCAATATATTTCCGTTTTTATCAATTTGAACGCCAGCACTTTCAAGACTGAGGCCGTTAGTATTTGCCTTTCTGCCAGTTGCAAATAAAATTTTAGAGAAGCTCTTTTCAATTTGCTCTTCATGCTTATGCATAAGCACCTTGACACCATCTGGTTGAGCTTGGACTTTAACAAGAGAAGTATGGTTTAAAATTTCAATTCCCTCTGAGCGTAGATAGTCTGTCATATATTTTGAAACTTCATCATCTTCTTGGAAGAGAATTTCACTTCTTTGAATGATAGTTACCTTAGAGCCTAATCTGGAAAACATTTGCGCAATTTCCAATGCAATATAACCACCTCCAACAACCGCAAGAGTTTCTGGCAATACATCTAATTCAAAGGCTTCCTTGCTCGTCAGATAAGAAATTTTATCAATACCTTCGACAGGAGGGATGACCGCGTGACTTCCAGTAGCGATAATAATTTTTTCTGCACTTACAATCTTGCCATCAACTTTAAGGCGATTGGCATCTTGAAATTGAGCATGCCCCTGCATGAATGAGATTTTATTATATTGTTCTAATACCGACTGGTATTTTGCCTTCTGCAAAGACTCAACCAATGCTTGCTTCTCATTTATCAGCATCTCAAAATCTAACTTTGCAGGCCCTGAACTAAGGCCCTTAAAATTAAAATGCTCCGCCTTGTGTTTTGCTTCTGCTGCGCGAATGAGTGTCTTTGATGGAACACAACCAAAATTCACACATGTTCCACCTAACTCTGACTTTTCAATCATCAATACAGTCTTATTAAGCTCAGAGGCCTTAATTGCTGCGGCAAATGCTGCTGACCCACTTCCTACAATGGCCAAGTCATAATCAAATTCGTGTGTTATACAACAGTCCATTTTTTATCCTTTGTCACATTGTTTAGAGGTAGCTTTATAGCCTACAGAATCTATTTTATTTTTAATTTCATCAGATGAAGTAAGGGCGTCGTCATATTTTATAACAGCACTTTTTTCATCCAGTGAGACTTGAACATCCTTAATTCCTTTTAGCTTTTTGATCGCTGCTTTTGTCGTCACTGTGCAGGTAGCACAAGTCATTCCCTCAACACTAAAACAAGCATTTCTAGTTTCAGCTAAAGCTATTTGAGAAAACCCAATTAACATTACAATGATTCCTAAATTTTTCATGTGTAAGACCCCTTTCCATAGTTAATTTAAAAAAGCCAAGCTACCAGATATGGCGAACCAAGCCCCAATAAAGCGATGATAAGACCAATCCAGTAGGCAAAAACCATTCGCTTATATTTTTTTGGATCAGCACAAATTGATCCAGGTTCACAAACTTTTCTTTTGCGATATAAAGTAAATCCTGCAAAACCAAAAAGCACAGCGATAGCTATTGTTAATGGAATTCTTAGGAATTCAAATTTTGAAAGAACTGCGGCTCCAGAAACACCTAAGATCGTGAGTACTAAAGGGCCTATACAGCATAGTGAAGCTAGAAACCCAGCTAAAATTCCTGTTCCTATAAAGATGCCCGTTTTATTTTCAATTGGCTGATTCTTTTTCATTCTTTACCTCACTTCTTGTTACAGTATAAAGTATGTAGTATACTACAAGGTCAAGAGGTAAAAATGAGAACGAAGGATATTGTTGAAAGAACAGGTATAGATAAGGAAACACTCAGGTTTTATGAATCAAAGGGGCTGTTGCCTGAATCAAAAAGAACTGAATCAGGGTATCGAGTTTTCAACAGTGAAACACTCACTCGTATTCAATTTATAACAACAGCCAAACAGGCAGGCTTCACTCTAAGCGAAATAAAAGGCCTAATTGATTTACAACAAAATAGTGGCCCATGCCGATCTAGCCGAGATATAGCAAAATCTAAGAAGACAGAAATTTCAGATAAAATTAAAGCACTTAAAAAAATGGACAAGATGCTTACAAGTTTTATTTCCGAATGCGAAAAAAATGGTGAAAAAGGACTTAGTAAGCCGTGCCATTTTTCTTTTGAAAAATGTTGTTAATGTAAAGTCTCTCATTAAAGCCTCTCATTTCTCATAGTAGTCTCTCACGCATGAGAGAGACTTCACTCTGCGGCATAAAATTGCTCAAAATCCCAATTTCTAAATCATTTTAAAAACTTGCTTCATTTTTTCTGTGCAGGTCGCACGGCTCGAAAACTTTGGCACGTGATTGCTTTACGTCCTCTCGTGAAACGAAAACGAAAGGAGGATTTATGGACGGCTATTTCAAGCCAAACTTCAAAAATGAAAAACGAGAACTTCATGTTCTCAGCTTAGATGATTGTGATTTCGTTCCTGACGATGAATCGAAAATTCAAGTCATCTATGGATGCAAACACATTTGCCCTCGATGTGGGTCTGCGACTCATGTCACAGGCGAAGACCCTTATTGTACGGACTGTAACTGGGATTCACTTACTGATCCCATTTACGAGAAACAAAAATGTGCGGCGTAAGAACTAGAGTCAAAGCCTTCATTGCAAGGTTTTTGTCCAAGCTTAATGAGCAACCGATTTACCAAGTAAAAAACCAAAACAGCAAAGCGTGGATCACGCTAGATGAATTGATGAAAAGAAACAGAGAACGATACTTTTACCAAAACTTATTAGGAGCAAACAAACATGAAAGCATTGAAAGAAATTTTAGACACTCAAATGGAGAAAATGAAGCCAACCAAATTTTATCGGTTTCAACTTTTCGTGGAAAGTGCTGATAGCAACACCAAAAAGAAAACTGTGGGTATGGCCTATCTAAAAGAAGGCCAAGGCATTTACACGCTTCGCTTATGGACGCTTTTAGAGGACAAATTTTTTCTACTTCCTAGCAAAGATGATTCTACCAAGTATTTGCTGATGACGAGAGAACCGAACAAGTCTGCTACGTCGAAGAATAAATACTTTTGGAACATCATTGGGAATGCCAAGGCCGATTCAGCCAAAGGCGTGATCGAAATGAACTTCGATCTACTTAATAAGAAAATTTACATGAACATTTATCCTGAAGAGTCAGCAACTCCCTACGGACAACCAGTTCCCGAAGGAGCTTTGGAAGCTGCTTAACGACTAACTACTTGCGCGACCTTTTGAAGTTTCAAAACAAAAAATTTCATAAGGAAAAACAATGAACAAGAAACAAATGGTTTTTTTAGTGGCGGTAGTGGCTGCTGCGGGTCTCTTCATGCCTGATCTTGCCCATGCAGGTCTTGAATCAAGCTTGATGGGAATTAAGTCAAAGCTTACGGGAGTTATTCTCCCTCTGCTTTCGGTGATCGGGATTGCGCTTGCAGGAACTTCTTTCTTCACAGGAAATCCAAATGCAAAACAACACATCGCCTACGCGATCATCGGTTGCATTATCGGCTTTGGCGCACAAGGGATTGTGGACTTTATCGCTCAAACAGTTCGCTAGAGGTGAAAAATGAAAGAAGAAGGACTCATCACAACCAGAGTGCCACGCGCACTAGAGATGAAAAGCAAGCTCTTCGGGTATGAACTCCCAGACTTGCTTCTCATTTTTTTCAATCTTGCGATTACTAACTTGGTGTTTGGTGGGACTTCCTTTCGCTATCCGCTTGTATGGGGAACAACGCTTGCTTTGGCGTTGTTCCTTCACTTTGCGAAGAAAGGTCGTCCAGACAATTACATTCAGCATTTAGGCGAATTTCTCATTCGTCCTGCTTACTACGCAGCAGGTGGAGTTGATCGTCTTTATCGCAAATTTAAAGGACAGGTGAAAAATGTTTCAAAAGAAAAACACTGAGGCATCGCTTTCTGAAGAGCTGCCATATTGGGAATTTTCAGACGCCCCAAGACCGCATTTAATTTTGAATGACGGTTCTTTGGTGAGTGGCATCAAGCTCTCGCTGCTGGATATTGAGTGCTTCGATGATAACGAAGTCAATCAGCTTGTGGCGAGGCTACGCGGAGTCCTTAACTCCATTTCAGAAAATACTTCTGTGCAGTTCTGTCTTTCGGTGGGCTCTGATTTTTCGGAAGTCCTAAGAAAACACTCGGAAAGAAAAACAACATCAATTCACCCATTGGTGGCAAGTATCGCAGACTATCGAGAAAAGAAACTTCAGGCTGCCTTAGAGTCTTCAGAACTCTATCGTCCTGAGCTTTCCATTTATCTACGCACACAGATGATCGGAGGAAAAAAACTTAGCTTCTTAAAGAAGCAAGAAGATTTCTCAGACAATGCAGCGAAGACATACGAAGAGACTTTGGAAATTCTTTTTCAGAACGTCGATACACTGATCTCGTCTTTTGCGTCTATTGGCCTCTATGGAAGACTTTTAGAGGTTCAGGAGATGCAGAGACATATCTATGGCTTCCTCAATCCAAAACGCTCTAAAGCGGAGCCTACGCCTAAGATAGTCACACCCAAAGAAGACAATCTTGAACGTGAAACTCTAGAGACTATGGAGTGGCTTGCAGAACAGTCACCACGCGAGCAACTGGTTTTTGGTGATCTAATTTTGGGGTTTGAGCAATTCACCTTAGATTCTCATCATCACAGGGTTGTAACTCTTAAAACTCTGCCTGAAGTGACCTTCGCAGGACAGCTCTCTACGTTTCTGCGTATGCCATTTCATTATGATTTGATGTTATCTTTTGAGGTTCCAAGTCAGGCCGATGAAATGGCGAAGCTTCAACAAAAAAGGAAGATGGCCCATTCGCTTGCAGCGACTTCGGGAAACAAGGCCAGCGACCTTGAAAGTGAAACGAAGCTTTCATCGACAGAAGAGCTTATTCGTGAACTCTTAAACACTGGACAAAGAATCTATGCAGTCCAAATGAGCCTAGTCCTTCGCGCTCCGGCGACTGATGAAGGTGTAAAAAAGCTTAACCGCGAAGTCCGAGAAGTGCTTTCTCGTTTTCGTTCCCTTCAAGGTTCAGAAGGGCTTGAGGAATCCGTAGGCTCTTGGAAGATTTTTAAAGGCAATCTTCCAGGTGCGCCCGTAAAGCTTGAACGAGCAAAAAAGTTTAAGACGAACAACTTAGTCGATTTCATTCCGATCTATGGGCCACGCGAAGGAGACGATGATCCTGCGGTGATCTTTAGAAACAGGCTTAATGGCCTTGTGAGTTTTAATCCATTTGATTCAAGCCTTACGAACTATAATGCGTTGGTCACGGGTTCATCGGGAGCTGGAAAAAGTTTTTTGAATAACTGCATCCTTGCTCAAGAGCTTGCTCGCGGTCTTAGAGTCTTCATCATCGACATTGGAGGTTCTTATAAAAAGTTAACCGAAGCTTTGGGAGGTCAGTATCTTGAAATGGATTTGTCCGATCAATACAGACTTAACCCATTCGATATTCCAGACCCCTCTCAAGAGCCTAGCAACCAAAAGATCAAATCTTTGTTAGCAGTCATCGAAAGCATGATCGCTGAAGATGAAAGGTCTAAACTTTCAAAGCTTGATCGAGTGCTTTTAGAGAAAACTGTCATCGAGCTTTATGAGGAAAAAAGAAGACAGAATAAAGTACCTGTTCTTTCTGAACTCTCGGAGAGACTTGCCAAGAGTAAGGAATCCTCAATGGTTGATATTTCCAAAATCCTCTATATGTGGACTGGAAATCGACCTTACGGAAAGTTGCTTGATGGCATTGGCTCTCTCAGAACAGATGCACCGATATGTACTTTCGATTTAAAAGGTCTCGGAAATTATCCTGATCTTCAAAGTGTAATGATCTTGATTCTCACGGACTTCATCTTGACTCAGGTCGAACAAGATAAGGTGAACAAAAAACGCATTATTTTAGATGAAGCTTGGCAACTTTTGAAATCAAACGCTGCTGCTGGCTTCATGGAGTATTGCGCGAGAACTCTTAGAAAGACAGGCTCAGGAATTACATTCATCACTCAAGGGGTCGAAGAGATCGTCACAAGTCCGATTGGCCCTGCGATTATGAACAACACCGCGACGAAGTTTATCCTACTTCAGCGCGGTGATTCGGAAATCTTGAAGAACGCTCTCAAGCTGAACTCACAAGAGTTGAATCTGGTTTACTCGCTTGAACAACGTAAGGGTGAATTTTCAGAAGGCTTTATGATTGAAGGCGATCATCGTCAAGTGATCCGTATTTATCCGAGTCCTTTTGAATATTGGCTTTCAACTTCAGATGCAAGTGACAATCGCCATATTCAGGAATTGAGAGAATCAGGTCTATCACTTGTTGATGCTATTGAAGCCGCTGCTCGCACATATCCAAATGGTATTGCTCAAGGAAAAGTTGAACCGGAGGTCGCATGAGTATGAAGAAAAGGATTCTTACGATTCTTCTTTGCTTCACTTTGATTACCCCGAGGCCAGCAAAAGCTGACTTATTTGGCGGAGACGTTGCAGTTCTTGTTCAGATTCTAGCTCAGGCAATCAAACAGCTCTATGAGCTTCAACGAATTGTCAGCACTGGACAAGATTCTCTAAGCTTAATGAGAGACATTAATAGAGGGATTCGTGACGGGCTTGCAGTCATCAGGATCATCAACCCGAAATTCAATCCTGGGCTTTACGGAGGACTTGAAACAACAGATCAGGTTCAGCGAGCAATTGAAGACCTTTATGGAGCGATCCCTCAGACTAGCGAGTATCGTTTGCAAGAAGCACAAGACCGATCCGTGTCTGAAAGCATTGCCATGAACGGCACTCTTTTTCAGTACGCAGACAGTGTGGACGAAGAAACGAAAAGGATCATTGCCCACTCTCAATCAACGAACCCGCAAGGTTCGGCAAAGCTCACGAATCAGTCTCTTGCTGTTTTGATCGGAGTCACAACTCAAGTGCTTCGTACTAATTCGATGATGTTGAAGATGATGGGGCAAAACATGGCCCTCTCAAACAGGAAAGAAAAACTCCAAGCGACTCAGTTTAAGTCTCAATACGAAGGCATCTCCAATGCTTTGGGTGCGCTTCCAAAGGAAACGAACTTGAGTCCACTTGGCTCAGGAGCTGGGAGGTAGTTCATGCCACAGTTTGAACTTTTAGGATCGCTTGCGCGTGACCTCCATCAAGAGTTTGTGAATATGTACTATCTTCTACTACCAGTGTTCTTTTCTCTGGCAGTCGTTGTGGCATGGTTTCGCAATCCCACTGGAAGTCCTGAGTTCTTGGACATTGTTAAAAGAGCAATCATTGCGACGATTTTACTGGTGGCGTTTCCTGATATTAGCAAAGCGATTCTTTATGTGGCTGATGGGATCACTGAGAAGATCGACAAACTTAATAGTCTTGATACGTTGATCCGAATGGCACAGGAGAAATCCGACAGCTATTCGATGTCAGCAACAAGTATGCTCTTGCAGTTTAATGATCTGATAATCGCAACATTGTCATTCTTGAGTTATCTCGTTCTTTATATTGCTCGGTATCTCACAATAGCGATGTATCACTTCTTTTGGATCTTCTTTATGATCTCAGCTCCGTTGCTCCTGCTATTCAATCTTTTTGAAGGAACACAGCAAATCACAAAGAACCTCTTTAAGGGAATGATCGAGGTTGCTTGTTGGAAAATTGTCTGGGCCATTTTGGGTGCGATGCTCGCAGCACTTTCTTTTGGGGATATGTATCGAACAGAAGGAAGTTATCTCGTCATCATCGTTATGAACTTCGTGATCGCCGTTGCCATGTTAATGACTCCAATGATGGTGAAGTCTCTTGTTGGTGGAGGACTTCAATCCATGTCTTCTAGTATTGGCGCGGCTACTGTTGCTGCGATGGCAACTGCTCCAGCGAAAGCTGTAGCCGCTGTTAATACTTCGAGAGGTGCTATTAACGGAGCTGGTAACTATGTCCAAGGTCATCTCAATGCTCGACGTGAGCGACAAGCTGAAGAACGCAAAAGGTATATGTATTAAAAAAAAGGAAAATGAACTATGCAAGAATCAAAAACAATCGGACTTAAAAACTCGCAGCTCCCTAAAATGGTTGGAGAACTACTGCACTCGAACCAATTTCTGAAAGTTTTTGCACTTTCAGCTCTCGCTCTTGTCTTTATAGGGCTTGGAGTGACTATGGTCATGGCAATGAAAGAGCCTACAGTCATCACACTTGGCTCTGATGGAAAATCTCTTGAAAGAACTAATCAGCCAAAAGCGGAAGATCAAATCCGTGAAGGTATCAAACGCTATCTTGAAAAACGTTATCAGTGGGAACCTGAAAGCGTGATTAAGAAGCTCAAGGATTCAGAACAGTTCATCACTCCACAGGCTCTCAAGGCTTTTCAAGTAGCCGTCGCCAATGTCGCAAAATTTTCTACGGAAAAGATTGTTTCTCAAAAGGTCTATCCAGAAAAAATTGAAATTGATCTGACAAAACAAACGGCACTCATTACTGGCGACCGTGTAACTTCAATTCAAGGATTGAAAGCCGCTGGAAACCTGAAACTTGAACTTACTTTTGAAGGTGGGCCTCGCACACAGGAAAATCCTTGGGGCATCTACATTTCAAAAGAACGTGAAGAATAACGACTCATACTATTTGCGACACCATTTGATTCTCCCAAACGAACACAAGGAGAATTATGAAAATAAAACTTATCACGTTGTTGGCGTTTTCTCTTGCTGCAATGACCTCGGAGGCGAATCAAAGAGTCCGTCGAGTCGCTGTGCAGGGAGATCAAATCGTCACAGTAAAAACAAGTCTTGGTATTGCTACGATCATTCAAGTTCCAGATCGTCCTAACAGCGTTGTTGTTGGAGATCAGGATTCTTTTAAGGTGGAATATCTCGACCAAGCAATCACGATAAAACCGCTTTCTGGTGGGGCGAAAAGCAATCTCTATATCTATACCGATTGGAGGCGTTTCAATGTTGCTCTTATCTCAGGAAACGAGGCCATTGCTGATTATGTAGTTTATCTCGATATACCAAAAGAGAAACCGCAAACCACATCCATCAAAGATTCAGGTATTAAGTGGACTGATTTAAAAAACTCACTCAAAAATGACACTCTTTCCCTAAGTGTAAAGCGTGTCGGAAGAACCAAGGAAGGTATCTTGCTTGTGGAGTTTTTAGTTTCATCAACAGTAAAGGAGGTATTTAAACCTGAATGGCTTTGGCTCACTCAATCTGGCGAGACTCAGCCAATTCACAATCTTTTTATGTCGGCACTTGAAGTGACACCACAGAGACCCATATCAGGTGTTCTTCAGATGAGAGAAATTGATCTCAATGTAAATGATCCAGTCCGAGTTGAACTGAGAAGAAAAAGAACTTCATATCTCACAATCCAAAAGGTCACTTCATGGAAGCGATAGCAAAGGAGGTGTATTTGGAAGGCTTTAAAAATTATTTTTTGAAACAACCCAAGCCTTTCACTTCTAAACGAGAAGTAAATTGGCCGAAGGTGCAAACGTGGGCGATATCATTTGTTTGTGCTTTGATTATAGGAATTATTGTTATTCCTAGTTCGAAACCAGATCAAGAAACTTTCCACGAAAAAGCCGAAAGAGGAAGTCTGGCCAAAGCTCTACCTGCTGAAAATGATCCGACACAAGAGACGATCAGACAGCTTCAAGAGTCACAAGTAAATGTCGGAAAAATTCCTGGCTCACTTGATAATCTTTATCGACCAAGTAGCCCTGCTGGTTCAGGTGGTGGTGGGCGAAGTGATCAAGACCGTAGTGCTTCGATGATCTTAAGTCGTGGAGGAACTGATGCTAGAACTCAGCTATCTGCGGGAGCAAGGGTGTCTATTCGCTTAAGTGGAAAAGTGACAATAGCAAATCAAGGGTTGCCTGTCGTAGGGATCGTTTCTGATGATGTTTCTGCGGAAAGCGGAATTGCGATTCCAAGCGGTTCAAAGGTTCTGGGAGATGCTTCTTTTGATGAAGAATCCGAACGGGCCTCAATCTCTTGGCGCTCTATCATCCTACCAGATGGAAGAGAAAGACCATTTTCGGCCATCGGTATTGGTCGTGACGGACAAGTTGGTGTTAACGGCAAAGTCCACTCTGACGGCGTAAAAAATGCTGTAGGACAAACGCTTACTCGATTCGTAGGAGCTTATGCTGCTGGCTCGATGAATACTGGGGCTTTCGGAGCAAATCAGGGAGGTCACGAAAATGGTCTTCGCAATGCTGTTGCTCAAACTGCGACTGATCGAGCAAACGCAATGGGCGAAGAACTTCAAAAGGAACGCAAATGGATTGAGCTACAAAGTGGTTCTGAAACTTTCGCTGTCTTGAATCAACCTTTCACTTTCAGGGATGCTGGAGCCACTAATGGAAGATAAAAATAACTCTATTTCTCACGGAGAAAGAATCATCCTTGCTGGCTTGATTCTACTTTTCGTAGTCAAAGGGGTTGAACGTTTGTGGAGCTGGATGCAATCGCCTCGTCACTTTATCCTAGTGGCGGGGCTTTTACTTCTAATCCTCATTCCTGTTGGCAAAATACTCTGGGACAAGATTAAAAAGAAACGTGAAAAAACACTATTTGAAAAAACAATTACTGCTCAAATTGATGACTCCGTTTTCTGTGGGACTTCTGACAACGGAGAAGATATTTGGATTAAACCACGACAAAGGTCTATGCACACACAAGTCATCGGCACGACTAATGCTGGTAAAACTGAAAGTGTAATTCTTCCGTGGGCGATACAAGACATTCACTCAGGAAAAGGTCTTTTACTTATCGACGGAAAGGCAGACAACTCTCTAATTGATAAACTTTGGGCCTATACCAAACAAGCACAACGTGAAAGTGATTTTAAACTCTTTAGTCTTAGCCGTAGAGAACAGTCTTTTCAGTTTAATCCTTTACTTGGTGGAACTGCTGAAGAGATCACAGAGCGTATCTTTAATTCATTTGATTTTGAAAATCCGTATTACCGCAGTCTTCAATATGAAGTGATGAATCAGGTAATGAGAATCTTTGAGGCTTCAAATACAACACCAACCTTTCAACGACTTCATCAAGCGATTTCACGTCCGAAAGTGATGGAGGAAATAGCAAAGGTAGTACAAGACCCTGAAGTTCGACGCTGGTATGTGACTTATTGTGAAATGTCTCCCAAGGATCGAGAAGAACGCACAAGTGGTCTTCTTTCAGCAATTGGACACTTTGCCTTTGGTGATAATGCAAGACTATTTAATCCAGAAGAAGGTGCAATAACGATTGATGAAGCATTAAGAACGAATCAGATCGTTTACTTTCAGCTACCAGTACTTCTCTCTCCCTTTTTAGGAAAGGCAACTGGAAAGCTCGTTCTTCAATCTTTACAAGCGGCCGTGGCGAACCGCCATAGACTCGCTCAAGGAGTTGAGAAAAAGTTTTTTAGCGTCTTCCTCGACGACTTTTCTGAATATCTTTATGAGGGATTTATTTCGATCTTGAACAAATCAAGATCGGCCAATGTAGGAATCGTATTCGCCCACCAAGCTTTAGGAGACATTACTGTTCTTGGTGATTCTGTTGCAAATTCGATTCTTACAAATGCGAATCTTAAAGTTTTTATGCGTGGTAATGATCCAGATTCGGCTGAGTATTTCTCTAAGGTCATCGGAACACTCACCTCTACTAAATTCACAGAACGCCAGTCCAAGACATTATTTGGGGTGAATAAAAGTGGCGAGATGTCGGTTCGTGATGTCGAGGAATTCACGATTCACCCCAATGTCTTCAAAAAAGATTTAGGTGTGGGTGAAGCTATTATGATTGTGCCACATGAACGTGGGGCAAAAACCGTGAGGATTAAATTTAGTAAAACAGATGATCTTGAACCAGAAGTCATGCCACAGATTGCAAAAACTATAATGCCACTGCTTGAAGAAATGGAATTGAAACCTAAAAAAGTTCAATCAGACAAAGTAAACAGTGCTCTTGAAAACGCTGCTTAAAAAGTTAGGAGAAAGCATGGGAAAACAAAAAAATAAATTAATTTTAATCTTGAGCCTATCAATATTGTTGCTACAGACAGGTTGCTCATCAATGGGAAAATCAATGGGTCTCGGTGGGACGATTGGCGCAGGAACTGGAGCCGCATTGGGTGGGATTGTTGACCCTGGAAAAAACGGACAATATCGCACCCGCAATGTCATCATCGGTGCTGGCGTGGGTGCTATTGCAGGAACACTCGCAGCAGCATCAATCCATGATAGCAATGAACGCGACAAGGAGCTTGCTTATCTAAAAGGACAAGAGGCCCAAAGAAAATCGTCTAAAGGACAATCTGTTCCATCACTACAGCAACCCAAAGTTGAAGCTGTTTGGGTTGAAAGCAAAGTTGTTGGCAACCGTTACATCGAAGGTCACTTTGAGTACATCATCACAGAGCCTACACGTTGGGAGGCTCCTTAATGAAATATACTCACGGTCGCAGGCTTTCAAAAAATACTGTTGAGGCCGTGAGGTTTGTTGCAAAGGTTGGGGCCATGAGCCGTGAAACTTGGTACGAATTGTTTGCTCAAGGAACTCTCCGCTGGCGACAAATGCAACTTCAACATTTGATTGATCGAAGAATATTTAAGCGACATACCAGCAAGCACGGACACAATGCTGTTGTGATTGACACTTTCGGAGTTGAGCTTATCAAAGAAATGAAGTGGCAACACGTTCACTCTATCTATCCACACTTCATCGAACATGATGAAACTGTAGGAACTGGACTTTGGAAATTAGAAAAAGCTGGCATCTGCCAAAAATGGATAACCGAAAGTGAAATGAAGATTCAGAAGTCTGCCAGCTTTAGGTTGGAAGTTCAGGAAGGTGGTTTTAAATATCCAGATGCCGTGTTCAAACTCCAAGGAAATCTCAATACTCCAATTGTGGCGGTTGAATATGAAAGAACAGCAAAGACTAACTGGCGATATAACAAAGCTATACGCGCCTACAGTGAAGCGTACGATTTTGGTTTTGTTTTCTTTGTTGTTGAAAACAATGCCATTGAAAAGACCATTCAAAGGGCCATGAAATACATTGGTGATGGAAGACTGAATTCACGAATCGGTTTTATTAGTATTGAGGATTGGAAAATGAATCCCGCAAGCGCAGAACTCCGAGGACTCAAGATGTGTCAGAGTTTAAAGGAACTCTCCTCGAAAATTTGAAATGAGAAGTCTTCGCCAAAGCCTACACATGGCGAAGGCTTCTCTGATTAACTGATGAGAGAATATCTATCAAAAAGATAAAGAATAACAAGAGTTTCCCCACCGCCACCTCGTTCTTAACGTCCCTTGGCCGCTGTTGACCCCTCCCCCCCAACGAGTTGAGAGGAAGGGGTCAACAGCTAGGTACTAAACAGAGGTGGCGGTGGGGAAATAAAAAATAAAGGTAAGAGATATGGATAATAATATTAATATTAATAATAATATAAATACAAATACGGGGAAAGAGAGAGAAGAAGATCGTACTAATCAAATAGTCAGTGCCAAGTTACAAAGGATTGTGGTTTCTAATGAGTCATTGGTCGCATTGAAGGCCATCATTGATAAAGTGAATGATGGCTTCAATGGCGGCAAGGTCAATCAGACTGAAATCGCAAACTGGATAATCTTGCGTTTTCAGTCTGAGCTAGATGAATCTCAAATCAAAGACATTCGAGCTGAACACTTCGACGAAGTGGCCATGCTCGAAAACATTTTAAAACAAGCGAAAGAGTCTGGAAAAGTCCCTACGGATTTCAAGAACTTGCTTCAAAAGCAATTTGGTCTGGACGAACCGACCAAGCGCAAGGCCAAATCGGCCTTGACTTAATAATAAAACCATTTCATCATTGATGAAATAACATTTTTGACCGATGAGAGTATATGCAAGGCAAAGAAGTACGATTGATTCGAGAGAAATTAGGTCTGAGCGTGGAAGAGTTTGCAGACCTTCTTTGCCTTGCTGGTTATCAAAGTGTGATGAACATTGAGTCGGATTTTCGCAAACCAAGTAAACTCGCAATACGGCTTCTCCGCTACCTTGATGACCAACAGAAAAAAAAGGCATTGGAATTTATTGAGGAGTTTAAAGACTATGAGTCTAAATAACTTTATCCAAATATGGAGTGTAACAATGGCAAAAGTTAAAAACGCCGTTGAACACTTGAGAAATAAAAAAGAGATCGAAGTAGAACTAATCCCTGCCTATATGCCAGATGCTGACTTCCAAGACAAAAAAGAGGAAGTACAAAATTTGATTTCAAGAATACTACTTTCCACACACAAGCGTGGAAGACCCTCTAACAGCAAAGAGGAGATAGAAGAATATGCAGCATAAAATTGGAATTTATGTTCGTGTCAGTACAGAGGAGCAGGCGCAGGTTGCTGATGGCTCAATCGAAAGCCAGCAACACCGAATCAATGGCTTTATTGACATCAAAAAACACCAAGAAAAAGGATGGGGAAAGGTCGTTGAAACCTATATTGATGATGGCTATTCCGCAGGAAGCACCAACCGCCCTGCTTATCAACGAATGATTCGTGATCTTAAAACTGGTAAAATCAATTTAATCTTGGTGACAGATTTATCACGTCTATCGCGTAACATATCTGACTTTTGTGATCTCTATAAAGACTTCGGAAAGTACAAAGCAAATTTTCTTTCAATCAAAGAGCAATTCGATACAAGTACACCTATTGGCGAAATGATGGTTTTCAACATGGTTAATCTTGCTCAGTTTGAAAGAAAACAAACATCCGAAAGAATCTCAATGAACTTCCATTCACGGGCCATGCGTGGTCTTGTGAATGGTGGAAGTCCTTTGCTAGGCTATGACCGTGATCCATCAAATCCAGGAAAAAGAATTGTAAATGAAGATGAAGCCGAATTGGTTAAAAAGATTTTCCGTATGTACGATGAAGGTCAAAGCCAGAATGCTGTTGCAGATCAGCTCACGAAAGATTGTGAGAAAAGAAAAGATTTGGGAAGTAAGAAATATCGCCACATCAAAGATGGTCGATGGACATTAAATGCTATTCAAAACATCCTAAAGAATTATGCCTACATTGGAAAACGTGAAGTGAATGTTGGCAATAAAAATGAAAAGCAAGAGTATCTCAAGGCTTGGCAACAATACCAAATTGTTCCTGCTGCATGGGATGCGATTATTGACGAGAAGCTTTTTGCCCGTGTTCAGAAAAGAATGACAGAAGCTCATCATAAGGAAAGAAAGCGTTTTGATGATGGCGAAAGACGCGCCTTTCTTGTCTCTGGGAGCATTAGGTGTGGCCATTGCGGAATGGCCTTAATTGGTCAGTCTGCTCACGGAAAAACACAAGTTCACCGCTACTACGGTCACAGACAAGTTGTTGGAGAAAAAATCGCTTGTCCAATTAAGCGTTTTCCGGCTGTTGAAATTGAGACCGCAATTCTTCGACACTTGGATACAGTTTTGAGTGAACCTGGCTATCTTGATCAAATTGAACGCAATATTGAAAAAAGTGCTGGCGTAGATAAGAAAGCTACGAAACACAAATTCGACTCACTTCAAAAGTCGATTGAAAAAACGGAACGAGAAATTGAATCTATCTTTAAGCTCGTTACAAATATGGGGTCTGGCACGGCAGGTGCTGATCTTATCCAAGACAAACTACAAACGCTGGCAGAAAAAAAGAAGACATTGGAACAAGAGCTTAATCTTGTGATCCAAGCAGAGGAAAGTGCTGGCCAAGTTGAAACAGCAAAAAGACATATTGAGGCAAATGCTAAGGCCGTTAAGCTATCGCTTAAAAAGGCAAAGCCCCACTTACAGAAAAAACTTTTGGGTGCGCTTTTTCAGCAATTAGTTGCGACCGACACTGGCATTAAAGTCTTTTACCATTTGGCAGAATCTAAAAATTTAATTGGGAATTTAGTAAAAACAAAAAAGCCATCGGAGAAAAACTCCGATGGCGATTCTATTTCATCGAGCTGGAGAACAAGCCAAACCCTTGGATTTTTTTCGTCCAAGAGTTCGCCTATCCATTGTGTTGGTGGAGGCGGGGGGAATTGAACCCCCGTCCGCAAGTGATCCACGAAAAGGCGCTACATACTTAGTCTTTGTTTTTAGTTTGACCATCAGACTTCCAAAGACAAAATTCCAAAGGTCACTCCTCCAGTTTATTTAGGTTGGTGCCCTGGAGAAAACAACACGCAACCGGTACGGCATTAATGACAGTCTATTAGCTCAACACCGTCGATTCAGCTAGAGACCGTGGCAGAACTAAGCTGCCATTGCTACGTTTACGTCAGCAATTAAAAGTTTGCACCTTTTTATCGAGGTCCTTGTGCGCCCCGGTATGCTCCCTTTGCTTCAGCGCCCACGTCGAAGCCGTGTCGCCCCCAAAGTTCAAAACTTATTCTCTAACTTATCCTGAATACCATGGAAATTTGTAAATTGATATTTTTAAGCAAGAGAACATTTAAAAAACATTTGAAACTACATGAATAGAATTAATTCGAGAAGTAAAATTCTAGTCAAAAAATATTTTTTTTAAAAGGAAAAAATCATTAAAAAAAAATTTATTTCTTAGGCTAACCAAATTTTGTCGAATTTCTCTAAACTTTTCATAAGTTATCAACCAAACCCACAGACTTATCCACATACTAGACCATGTTTTTATGAGAAAATTTAATTTTTTTTAATATTTTAAAACGCAATGCACAACATTGTTTCAGAATAAAAAAGCAAAAACCTTCACCAAATTAAAGTGAAGGTTCAAATAAAGAGGCTGCTTGAAGGGCTTGTTCGGCCAAAGATTGAACTGCTGTTTTGTCTTTATCTAAAGACTTTAATTCCTCAAGTTGCTTCTTATACAAAGCTAACTGTTCAGGAGTCACTTTGTTTGTCACAGGGAAAAGTTGAATATTCAACTGATACACACGTTCACCTTTTTTTTCTTTTCTGGCGATAGAGTTATCTTTATTCAAAGTTTTTCTCAACTGACGCAACTTAAATTTAATTTCTTCAAACTCTTCTTTACTCAGTGACATTGTTAAAGTTCCAAACTCACGCTCCTGAGGAGCATCTTGATACAAAGACTCAAGTCCTAAATACATCAACTGAGTTTGCAACTTTCTTACTAAGGCAACAGGAATTTCCTCAGGAGAGTCAATTAAATTATGAGATTTTCTAATCTCCCCGGTAATGGGATCTTTTTTGATTTCTCCGCTGGCTAATAAAGAGTTAAGTGCTGACTCAATCTCAGATTCAGAAGCTTTGTTGCGCAATAATTCTTTAAGATTCTTCATAGTAAAAGAAACACCCTCTTGGTCAATCATTGCATAAACAATCCAGGCCACCCAATTAGGAATTTTTTCCCATGTCTTTCTGTCGATTTCACCTGATTTTAATTTTTGCTCTACACGAACTTCAGAGATTTTCTTTAAATAAATATTACGCTCAGAAGTATCTTCAGCTTGATTTAACTTAACCAAATATGAAAACTCTTCGGTTTGATCTTTATTTAAGCCCAAAGCCTTAGCAAATTTTCCAATCATATCATCTGAAAGATTCCTTTGCCCCTCGATAATCATTTTTAAGTAATTTGGAGACTTGATATTGGCTGCAGCAGAGAAAAGCTGATAACTATAAGGCCTAAGATCATTTTTGGTAACAAACTTCTTATACAGGTAAAACTCCTGCAAAAATAAACGATAGTCTAAATAATCAGACAAATTAGGTTGAACGCTAAAACTCTTTGATTTTTCTTCGCTTTTTTTGGACTCACTAACCAACATCCCTAACCCCCATCGCTAACTTAAGTACACAAAAGTAATATATTAAAAGCAAATCAATTTTAATTTTGCCTTAACCCTATGCATTTCTTGTTAAATTCGAAATCAACTCTTACTTCATACCTCAGATAACTTATCTAGCAACTCAATCATGGGTCACTATTTAAGCAACTGGTGTCACATTTCCTCTGAAGTGCAAGTCAAACCTTCCTTGAGAAACATAATAGCAAACTAAGTGCCATAACTTTTGACAACCATTTATTTTTTTCAAAACTTAGCATGAATATAAAAAGAAAAGCCAGTCATGAGGGGGCTCACACTGGCTTATTTTAGAATCAAAAAATCAGTTTGCAATATTATACTTAGAAATTAGTTGGTACTAACTCTCTCGTCATTTTGAATTTAATTCGATTTTGTGATTTAGAAACTTTTGATTCAAACATAACATCCATTGAGAATTGACCTTTTCCGTTATTTTCAGTCAGCTTGGCAGATTTGATCATCGACTGAAATTTCATATCCTTAATGAAGCGGGCTTTCTCTAAATACAAATCATTCCAGTCCTGAGCCTTGTCTACGTTATTTAACGAAGGAGATAAATCTTTCTTAACTGTTAACTCAGATTTAAAAGAAAGTACTTGATTAGCTACTCCCATGAGCACTGTTGTCTGAGCTGATTTTCCATTTAAAACTTCAAAAGAATATACATTAATTGTCGCCACTCTTTCAGAAGTTTGTACATCAAGATTTGAATTTCGCAAATATTGAGCAAGTTCATTAAAGTCAGAGTCTTCACTTAGATCCATTTGATAATCCAAACGTGCTCCAGATTGACGAAGAACTATTTTAGTTTCTGCTCCAGACTTTTCTAGAGTGACAATCATGTTGTAACAGTCTTCACTGCGCTTATTTAAATCAATACACTCTGCAGTCATTTTTATACTATCAAGGTTAACCACCATTAATTGGTTTTTATCATAAGGTGCTACAAATCTTCTCTCTTCGAACCCCTTACCAATTCTTAAACTCACATCAACAGTCAAATTTCCTTTTCTATCAATCAAAAACTGCGCATCGTAAATACTTTGAGAAAAAGCAATATCTTTTTCGATTTCGTCAGCAGTTTTTTCAGCAACTAGTTCCTGTAAAACTCTAAATACACCATCGTTAGCGATTGTAGTATAGTATAAACCGTAATCAGAAATGCCACCTGTTAGATACAATGAGTTTGCTAGCTTGTTGGCTGCTCCAGAAGAGGCTAAGGACTCTCCCACTTTAACTTTTTTATCACTCACCTGAGATGGTATTACTTTAGTCATTGTCTTAGAAGACGTCTTCACAGGAACTTTGCGATCGTTAATATTACCTCTGCCATTCATCTTAAGAGAAACTTCTTCACTAGTTTTAACTCCTTTATTTGCAATGTCAGTTACAGGTTTTGGAGCTTCCTTAGAATTGTCTACTCTAGTTTTTTCTGCTTTATCGCTAACTTTTACATCAGGAGGTACTGACTCCGGAGCAGACTGAGGTGTTCCAGCTGGTTGAGGTGTTTGAGTCGCAACTGGAGCTTCTTGCCTAGTAGCTTCTTTCTTTTTTCCGCAAGACGCCAAAAAAAGAGACAGACCTAGAAAAATTATAAGTTTTTGCAAATTCATTAAGTTCCCCCTTAGGTTATTTAGCTTTCAACTACGCTCTGGAATGGAGCAAGAACGAGGCCATCTAGAATCACAAAGGAAAACACAAAAGAAACGTTGTCTTTAAAAAAAATTAAGTAAAAAATACACCTATGTTTATTTTTTCAACGTCAGACAATACTACTTCTTCAACTATTTCTTATCAGAAAACTCGCGTTTATTCTTTGAAACTTTCATTGATGACTCTAATTTTGGTCATTTTATCAATTCTTTTTTTTGATCAAAAAATAACCTGGTTGTTTAGAGAAGATGATTGGAAATGGCTTTTTGCTAGAGAAATAACTAATGTCGGTCTATTTAGTCATTATTTTTTCTTAGCTCTTACAGGCTTGGCCATAAGCTTTTATTTCATCAAAATAAAAAAAGACACCTCAGACCAAGTCATTCGCTTTTTAGAAAAATCTAAAGTCCTTGTTTACACTCTGTTATTTTCTGGTGTTTGGGTTCATATTTTTAAATTTCTACTTGGCAGACAACGTCCAAAGATTTCTCCAGATTTTTCCCCCCATGTATTTCACCCTTTAACAACAAACTGGGATTTTCATTCTCTACCTTCGGGACACACTCAAGTCTTATTTTGTGTAGCTAGTTTTTTAGCTTTTTACTACCCACGATACAGATATTTCTTTTTTATTTTAGCAGCGCTTTTAAGCTTCACTCGAGTTATGACCAGAGATCATTTCTTTGCTGATGTCATGATGGGAGCCCTTGTTGGTCATCTTAGTACTGTGTGGCTCTATACTTACCTAATTAAAAAAAATGTTATTCGTTTAAAAAATCAGTAAGAGCTTGAGTGTTTTTTAAAGCTTGATTTTGTTTTTTATAGTTAGGACAATATCTTTGCACTAAATTCCAAAAATCAGCCGAGTGATCTAAATGTTGTAAATGAGCTAGTTCATGAATAAGAACATAATCTGTTAGTTCATCTGAAAATAAAATGAGCTTCCAATTCAAGTTAATTATTTTTCTTGCAGAACAACTACCCCAGCGTTTTTTTTGCTCACGAAACTTCACTGCTGATGGAAACAAGCTCATCTCCCTAGCCCAGTAAGCGATCCTTTCCGAAAGATACGACATAGCTTCTCTTTTATAAAAATCGCGCAAGGCATGCAGTTGATTTTCATACTCAAGCTGCTTACTCAATGCATTCCATTCGTTAATTGGGACGTGCAACAACAAATGACTCTCAACTAAAGATACAAAATATTTTTTCCCGGGAGTGATTACTACTCTAAGTTGACGCTCATGTCCTCGAAATGGAAAGACTTCGGCCTCTTTAATTTTTTTTTCTGGAAATTGACTTTCAATTTTTTTGAAGTTCTCTAGATTTTTCTCAATCCATGATTGCTTGCTTTTTATAAAACTCAAAATAAAACTGGGCGGTGTTTTTAGTCCAGCTCTGACTATAATTGGTTTCTTGGGCGCCAATAAAATGGTCACAGAGCGACGATGAGATTTTCTCTCCACTTTAATCTCTAGATTTTCAAATTGCAAAAATTCGATCTTACTCAAGTTTATTAACTCGCCTTTACCTATTTGTTCTATCTTAGAACCTATTCAAAAATTTAATCAAGACTTAGTTCTACTAGATTTCAATTCTAAATTCAGCTATCATCAAAAGCGATGACAGACCAGAAAAAAAAACCACCACTTAAGCCAACTAAAACAGATAATTTTTTTAATCTGGATCCAGAGAATGTGCTTGTGGCAGCTGAACTTGCTGGTTTTGAGCCAACGGGTCTTTTTACACAACTGAACTCTTATGAAAATCGAGTATTTGATATTAGAATGGAAAATAATGAAAGCCTCATTGCTAAGTTCTATCGTCCTGGCCGCTGGAATTATTCTGCCATTTCTGAAGAACATGATTTTTTGCAAGAACTAAATCAAGATGATATCCCTTGCCTTCAACCGCTGATCTTAAGTAATAATTCTACGATTATAGAACATCAGGGGATTTATGTTTCTTTTTTTCCCAAATTCAAAGGTCGAATGCCACAGGAATTACTTGAGCCTGATTTTAATCGTTTAGGTCAACTCTTGGCCAGAGTTCATAATGTAGGCGCCAGAAAAGAAGCCCCCCACAGACCTTACATGGACACATCTTATTATGGTGGCTGGCAAACGCTTAATACTCTTCAAAATTTGATAACTCCCGAAGTAAGAACTCGCTATTTAAATGCGGCTGAGAACATTCTAGATTTTATAGATGCTGAATTTGATCCATCAGAATTTATTCGTATCCATGGAGACTGCCACAAAGGAAATGTACTCCAACATGAAAATCTTTTTTACTTGGTAGATTTTGATGATTTTGCCAACGGACCGATCATTCAAGATTTCTGGATGCTCTTCAACTACAACCACGACACTCTTCAAAAAGAAAAGGATCTCTTAGTCGAGGGTTATGAAATGTTCCGAGAATTTCCTTTTCATCAATGGGATTGGGTCGAGGCTTTACGAGGTTTACGAATTATCATGTATGCCGGTTGGATTGCAAAACGTTGGAGTGATCCCTCTTTTCCTAAGCTTTTTCCAGACTTTGGATCTTACTCATACTGGGCCGAAGAAACCGAAGCTCTAGAGAAAATTGCCTGGTCTCTTTAGTTTCCTCATTATTTGCATCAATTTTGAGCATTTGACGCTTTGATCTGGTCTTTCATTTATCGAATTTATGCACTATTTTGAAATTTAGCTCATCAAAATGCTAAATCAAATTAGATAATTAAACATTTTTGATATTTAAACGCAGTTAAGGAAATTGTTATGAAAAAAATTAAAGTTGCAAATCCCGTTGTCGAACTTGATGGCGATGAAATGACAAGAATCATTTGGGCCTTCATCAAAAATAAATTGATCACTCCCTATTTAGATATTGATATCAAGTATTTTGATTTAGGAATGGAAAACAGAGACAAAACCAATGACCAAGTAACAATTGACTCTGCTGAAGCCATCAAGAAATATAATGTTGGTATCAAGTGTGCGACTATTACTCCAGACGAAGCCAGAGTGAAAGAATTTAATCTAAAACAAATGTGGAAATCACCAAATGGAACCATCAGAAATATCTTAGATGGAACTGTTTTCCGTGAACCTATCATTATGAAAAACGTTCCACGCTTAGTGCCTGGTTGGACAAAACCGATTGTTATCGGCAGACACGCTTTTGGTGATCAATACCGAGCTACTGACTTCGTAACTAAGGGTAAGGGTAAACTAACAATTACTTTTGAAGCAGAAAATGGCGAGAAAATTTCTCACGAAGTTTATAATTTTAAAGGCGATGGTGTTGCCCTTGCTATGTACAATACCGATGAATCTATCAAAGGCTTTGCAAGATCATGCTTCAATGTAGCACTAACTAAGAAGTGGCCTTTATACCTTTCAACTAAAAATACAATTTTGAAGAAGTATGATGGTCGATTCAAAGATATCTTCCAAGAAATCTACGAAAAAGAATTTAAAGCTAGTTATGCAGCTGCTGGCATCACCTATGAACACCGTTTAATCGATGACATGGTTGCTAGCTGTCTGAAGTGGGATGGTGGTTTTGTTTGGGCTTGTAAAAATTATGACGGCGATGTGCAATCAGACACGGTTGCGCAGGGCTTTGGATCTCTTGGTCTAATGACTTCTGTTTTAATCACTCCAGATGGAAAAACTATGGAATCAGAAGCTGCTCATGGGACTGTGACAAGACACTATCGCTTACACCAGCAAGGTAAACCAACCTCAACAAATCCAATCGCTTCTATCTTTGCTTGGACTAGAGGTCTTGCACACAGAGGAAAATTAGATAGCAATACTGATTTAATTAAGTTCGCGGAAACTTTAGAGAAAGTTTGTATTGAAACTGTTGAGTCAGGTCTTATGACAAAAGATCTTGCAGCTTGTATCTATGGAGATAAAATCCCAGCTGATAAATATTTAAACACTGAACCCTTCTTAGAGGCCATCGACAAGAATTTACAAAAAGCCTTGGGAAATTGATTCCCTTTGAAACATTAAAGAAAATAAAAAAAGCAATTGCTAGCAATTGCTTTTTTTATTTGTAAGCCTTTTCTTAAAAGATTTTACTACCTCGTGGAACAAACAAAATCACTTGGAGACAACATCACTTGTCTTGCTCCAGAAGGTTGAACTTGTGATACCGTAAAATTCACTTTTTTAAGTTTCACATCATAGATGCTGGTCAAAGCGATAACGAAATATTGATTTCCCATTTTGCTAGCACCAACGGTGTCAAAGCAATGAGCACAGTTGCCTTGATCCCAAGTTCTTTTTGTAAAGTCCATTCCAATTTGTTCTTCGCCTTCTGATTGCCAAAACTTTTTTAGTGTCTCACTTACATAAAATGTAGCACCTTTTGATTTACATACTAAAGTTACTTCTCTGATAGGAGAAACTTTAATTTTAGGCAAAGTAAATTGTGCTTGTGCCATCACACTTGCGAGAACTAAAACAACTAATGCTTTTATCATATATTAGACTCCTTAAATTGGGTTATTCTTCCTCGGAACACAATAGTCTGTCATAAAAACTATTGAAAGTATCAAAACTTTTGACAGTAAATTTTATAGAAGATATCTCTCATAAAGAGAAGTGCGGCTTTTGACCCCTTTAAAAACAACCTTAGCTGAATAAATTACAGCTATAAGATATTCCTCTATAATTTCTCTCTAGAGCGAAACTACTGTATTAAAAAAAACAGTAGGATTTGAAAAAATTAATTGTTAATCAGCTCACTCATCTTAACTAATTTTTCTAAATAAACTTAGAGTAGAATTTTTAAGATATCGTACATGGGTGGGTTCAGGGTATCTAACTATTTTTTTGAAGTTAGATACCCTTTTTATTTTCTCTGCCTTGATTGAGGATAATTTAGCTTTCATATAGAGGTCCTACTCAAATAATTCGTCTAACATGAACAAAGTGAAATAGAGATTGAATAAACTTCATCTGTAAATTGTATCTCTATAATTTATTACTAGCGTGATTTTACCGTACGCAAAACAAACAGTATCACTTTCAAAAAAACTTTGTTAAACACTAACCACTTCTTAATAGCAATGCGTCTATAGAAGTATAGAGTTGAAATAAACTCTTTGTACATGGGTGGGTTGAGGGTATCTAACTTTAATATATTTCCTCTGGTTAGATACCCTTTTTATTCCAAATTCTTAGATTTTCAGTCTTCGCTTAAAGAATTTCATAAAATTTAAATGACTAGTTGCTGTTTAAATCAATCTAATTGATTTTAAATTTATTTCCTCTTGGCTGCTGAATTGCAAATTGGATTCTGCAAAGTCGGGGGATTTCATGCTAACATATACACTTTCAAAAAATCAGATCTATAACAACTCACAACTGTTAAAAGCTATGGAAAACAATAAAAAACTCTTTTTCCTGAAAGGTGATTTCAAATTAAATCCAAACTCTGTTATACAAGGTCATGGATTACTACGTAGAGACCTCAATTTAGAGAAACAGACTCAATATTTGTTGAAAAATATCCTCAACAATTCAAGTTTAGAAGAATATTTCCAGAGCATAGAAAAACAATTTCAAAACAAAAAAAACCATCTTATCTTACAACATCTAACTCGTAAAATTTCATTAACAAACATGCGTCTACAACAAGAAATGTTTAAAAAGTTCTCTTTGGAATCCTACGACATAGAAAAAATAACTCCCGTTGAAGTCATACCAGTCAATTTATATTCTCTGCGACCTTTACTCACCAATCCCTATCAAGCAAATGTGCGTCACTTATTTAACTTTAAGCCTAAATTTGAAACTAAAAACACACTTCTAGCTTTTACTGACATCAAAGAAAATGAATCCTTACATACTGTATTACCATGTGTTGAAAAAAATTTTGATTCTAAAACACTTGATAAATACAGAACTGGAATTTTTGAACATGCAGAAAGAAACTTTTATCTTTTTTCAATGTTATACCCATTAGCGTCTCAAGTTGGACCTTGGAAAATTTTTGCAAATAAAAAAGAAGAACTTAATGATCTAGATCCATCTGATGCGAGCTTACTTGCCGAACTTTGTACGTTTGCTCTTATCATTAAAGAGTTTTCAGGAGTTCAAAATTTTTCACAAACACTTATATTTGATACTCTCTTTAATTTGGGGCGTAGGTCCTTTATCAGCACTAACTACTCAACTAATAGCTTCGCCAATGAAGAAAGTAGAAAAAATGATCCAAACAAAGACTTAATTTCTAAAGAACTAATTTGTTATCTCTGGAATAAATTAGTTCAATTTGAAGTCATTCACTTTAAAGATAATAAACTAAGCTACAATGATAATAAGACATTGCCATGCTTTATTAATATTCTAGAAGAAATTCAAAATATCTACTTTCAGTTTCTTCATCACAATACAGAAAGTGTCAGTCTTCGAAATAGAAAAAGACTAAGTTCTTTTGTCTTTTCCTGGAAAGAAAAAAACATTTCTAGAAAAAATGAAATGCTTCCTTTGTCATTAAACCTTAATGAAATATTCAATAACTGTCGAGAGATTCCACTGACAGTGAGCTTCACACCGACTTTTGCATTTCCAACATTAAGTGAAACTGAAATAGTTTCTTATGCTTAAATTTAGTTAACTTATCATGATATTTTGATTTCAGTCGATGAAAGGCCAAGAAGATTCTCTTCGATACTTTTCATCAATGATTTAACCCTTTGAAGCCGTTTTATAAGTATTTCATTTTCATTTGGCTCTATCTTGTTAACATTTCCCTTTAAGGTTTGTAAATAGTCGTTGGTTTTATAAACAACTGGATCTTTTTCAAAATAAAATCGAAGCAACTCTTCTATTACATACAATGCACTTGCTTTAAATAATGGCTTTTCAGAAAAAAGTAGTTTGTTTAACTCATTCACGTCAGTTGCATTCAATGATCTTTTCAGCTTAGCTAGAAGATACACTGCCAAAATACGATTTTCTTGTTGCCATGATTTAAGATTATTTTTTAACGTTGAAATATTATCATTATAAAACTCAAAAACTTCAATCGCATTAGAAACGACTCTTGGATTTGATGAAAGTAAATAATTACGAATCAACTCTTCCCATTTTTCACTCCACAAGTTTTTATGCACTAAATCTTTAACAATAAGTACTAGGCTGGGCAAGAAAGAATACTCCATATCCTTTGATTTAATGATTGCAAAATGATCGCTTAGAACTTGCATCAACTTCAAAGAAATTTCAGGCTCTGGAATAGTTACATTGGACTTTTTTAACGACTGAATCAAGTAAAAGACAGGGTTATAGTAGTTTTCCTTAAAGTACTTATCAATAAGATCTAGAGATTGAAAAATATCTTCTCGACTCCTAAAATACTCTAGAAACCTAAGTCTTCCTCTCACATGCTCAAAGTTATGTGGCTCAATATTTTTTGAAAAATAGCTAGCCATACTCAAAAATTCTTTGATTTCATAAACTTTAACATCATCGTCAAAGCCTTTCAAAGTAGAAAATTTTTCTGTTGGGCCTGACAGAATAGAAGAAAAAGCCTGAAAAACTTCAGTCTTAGCAATTAACGTATTTTCATTCTTATCAGAAACACTGCCTAGGAGTCGAACTGACTCAATCAAAGGAACTCCAGCAAAAGCATATCCTGTGTTTAGCTTTACAAAGCGTAACTGACCGTGAGAAATTGACGATTTTAACAAAAATCTGTGCCCATACTGTCTGTAAATTTTATTATCAAGCTCCCTAGACCACTCAAAAATAGCTTTTACACAAAATAAAGCCCTAAGTTGCTTATCTGATTGTTCCACTTCCTGAGTAGCTGAATCGATGACATTTTTAGTCAGTAAACGGTTTTTTGTTAAATCCAGGTTTTTAAAAATGAAAATAACTTCATCACCAATTATTTGATATATTTCTCCATGGTAGCGCTTAATAATATCATTCGTTACGGCAAAATATTCATTCAATACAGTCACAATATGCTCTTCTTTTTTTTCTAAAAAAATTTGAGTATAACCATTCAAATCAATCCTAACTACCACGCAAGGGATTGTTGTCAAGCTAGGTGTATGCGCCTTAATTTCATTTGTTAAAGCCTCACCAACTGTGTTTTGTAAAATTGAAATACTTTCCTTTTGTTGAGAATTGATACTATCTAAAGTACTTGTTGAGTCGATAAGAGCTTGCGCTTCTTTACTTTTTGCTTTTATCTCTGAAAGACTATTTCTATCACCTTTTTTTAGCAACTGCTCGATGGTTAAAAAATCTTTTAGTATAAGAAAAATTAAAACGGCAACAAACAAAGTGATGATAATTACATCTTTTATAAATGGAACGATATTTTCCTTATGTTCCCATTTTAGATAGCTGATCAAATCAGAGCCATAGGCAACAAACAAAGTGTATTTATCAATTTGAATCACACGAATAACGACATTAGAGTATTTAAGGAATTTCTGAGTATCACGAACTTGATAATCTTTAAAATACTGACAGGCTTTATCTCCTTCTTTTTTAGTGTATTCAGAAATCACTTTTTCTGTATTCTCTTCTGCTTTTCTAAAGCAGAAGAGGTCAATGAATTGTAATGAAACGGCCTTGTTCATTTGCTGTTTAACTAAATCTTCATTTTCAGAGTAAAGATAGTCTTTAGTTGATTCTAGAATAAATTCAATTTGTCTGTTTTTTGATTCTTCTACTTTTTCCCTAATAAGCAAGCTTGAGTATATCGTCTGAACTAGACTTAATCCCATGTAGCCAAGCCAGAATGAAACTAGTAAAATTATGACAAAAGATTTTTTCTTTATAGACTTCATTTGTCAGTCAATCCATCCCCAGAATCTGTACTTCTAATTGTTTTTAAGACGCGAACATTACCATCTTTAATGATCAAAACGAATTGTGTTTTTTGTGGACTATAGACTGTGAGTTGACGATTTGTTGGGCCTGTTGAGTTCGTTGTTTCTTCTGAAATTTTAATTCCATTTCGTTCAAATATTTTTACAACTTCAGCTGCTTCTTTTAATTCTGTTGGATTTTTAGAATTACCTGCAGAGGACGGACTTCTTTTAGACGAAATCTCTAGTGTGGATTTTAACTGCTGAGCACTTCTTAAATTTAATGATTTTAAGACATCTGAAAGATATTTAAATTCGCTATAATTTTTATCTCCTGAAACAATCGACATTAAATTATTCACGTCTTCTGCACTTTTCAATGCTTTGACAAATAGTTGATAAGAAGCCTTTTCCTGCGGAGTTTGCTTTGGTAAGCTAAACCCATTCTGATTTGTTAACTTTACCGGGTCAGATAAAGTGTTGTCTCTTGGGCCAGAAAAATCATTCGGTCGACTAGCAGCTAGATTATCAGTTTTAAATCTAGAATCTGAATCACCAAGAGTTTTAAAGGCTTTTGAGTTGTCGCCACCTTCAACCAAAGATGATTTACTTCCAACTTTTGTAACTTCCTGATCTACACCTGTTGTTACTAAACTACCAGTTGAGGCAACAGGAGTTGGAAAGGTATTTTTTTCTCCATATTCAATCGTTTCTGGAGTTATCTTATTAAACTTTCCATCCCTTGTCCTAGCCTGCTTAGAATATGAAGTATTTTTAGTTTTATCAGCTGAAGGTGAATTCCCTTTATTAGATGCGCTGAATTTAGAGGTCAAAGAATCAAATTTATTTGCAAAATTTTGGACTGGCTCAACCATACCTGAGAATGTAGCACCAATGACCTCTCGATCCTCTGCCGACAAATTCTCTACACCTCCAGCACTGGCCACCATTCGATCAATTTTATTAAGTGCTGTCTTATCAATAGTAGGCAATGGTGTTTCATCTAACTTAACCGTAAAAGTCTGAGGCTCTCCAGAAAGATTGGGTGCCTGACTCCCCAAAACCTGAGCCCCAGCAGCACTCGTTTCTGAAGTAGCTTGATAAATCGTTTTTTGATTTGAAACGGCATCATTTTCTGCACAAATGAAATTTTTAATAGAGCGAATTTCCTGCAGTTTTATACAAAGAAATAATCCAGGATCAATTATTTTTTTTCCTTCAATTTCAGTAAACGAATCACACAAGTTATTCTCAGACTCAATATACTGACTATATAATTTTAAAAGACTTTTGTGAAGTTCTTGCTTAGTTTTTCCATCTACAATTTTAACACCATTTTCATCTATAATACTAAGAAAACAACGATTTACAAAATCTTCCGAATTAATGAGTTTATTAATTTTTTCTTTATTTTTTGATAAACTCAAGTTTGTCTCTTCCTGGCCAATACAACTTTTACTAATCAAATCTTTATTAGACTCAGCTAAATCATTCAATGCCACTTTATGACCTGTATCACATTGTCTAGAAAGGTCTATGGTGGTTCTTTCTATTGCTTTACCAAGATTTTCCTTTTCTTTTTGACAATTATTTTCAATAATACATCTCAAATTTTTTTCTCTATCAGATACAGAACATTGTTTTTGGTCGGCATCACTTTTTGATAAAACCGAAATTGATTCAATTTTTCCATTTTCAAATTTAGAATTAAAAATACTTAGTCTGGTATTGATAACAAAATTACACTTATCTAGATCTTTATTTAAACAATTAACGCTAATTTCCTTGTCATTGCACTTAAATACATACTCTATATTGGGACTCACCTTCTCAACAATACAACTACCTTTACAAATAGATGGCATCACGAATAAAATTATAGAAACTAAGGATATAAAAAAATTAACTGGCATAAATCAACTATCGGCAACCAGTCATCAAAGTTAAATTATTTACAATTCTCAACTATGGTCTGTAAATTTTCACCAATTTCATTCAATCGTTCATTAAGAACATGCAGACCTGATAAATGTCTAGCGTTATTTTCTCCGGTTTCTTTCACGAATATTTTAGGTGCAGCAAACTCCCCATCAATTGTAGAGTTAAATCCATTTGAAACTAATCCTATTATGGTGTCCTCTTGATTATACAAGCTACATGCTCCACCTGACATTCCTGGGGAAGCTACTAAATTGGAAGCATAACCTAAGCCCAAATTACCAGAATCTTTACCATTGTGATGATCGTAGAATATTCTAGCACCTTTTTGTGTCCATAAAAAGTCTGAGCCTTTACAAGATCCATAAGTTTTCTCAGTGCGATGACTAGGAGATCCAGTACAACTGATCATCACTGGATTTTTTTTAGCTTGAGCATCCATTACTGAAGGATAAATCACTTTCGTTTTTTTATAATTACTATCTGAGTGATTTTCTAGTTTTAAAAGAACTAAATCATTATGACCATAAAAAACTCTTTTCTGGGAAATTTTACCATTTACTTCTACTTTAGCGATATGATAATCAACATCTTTCTTTGTCATTTGAAAAAAAACAGAAGCTTTAAAAGTTTCTTTTTTGTCACCAAAACCTCTTGAGAAAGTGATTTTTCCATCAAATTGACCTTTATTATTTTCTGACATCTTCGTTTCAACATTCTTATAAAGAACGTGAGCTTCAGTTAAAATGCAACTTTTTCCAATTTTTACACCGTTTCCTAACGATTCAACATTAGGGGAACTATTACTAATAACACTTACTGTTCCAATAGTTGCATCGCTTTTTGCTGATGGAATCATTCTATCTTCATTCAGTATTCTTTCTTGTTTTTCATTTGAACCATCAAATGGGAAATTATTTGGATCTTCAAATAAATCATCAACTTCCTTAGCAGCTTTGATTAAAGCCTGAATTTCTGGTTCATTAATGCCACTGCATGCGCTAACTTTGCTAGCGATTGTAAGTATCAAACTGAGAGTTATTACTAAGGCTTTCATCGTGGCTCCTTATTTGTGACTGTTGTCTTTATATATATTCAATGTACAGGCCAATTCCAATCTGAGATATCAACCGCTTAACGCAATGCTATTTTTATATTTTTCTCATTTTGAGACTCGCTTACAAAAATTGCCAACACTGCGAAAATTGTAACTTGCAACCTAAGTATAGGCAGCTATTCTTACCGACAACGCTCAATCTGAATCTAATATTATGATGCACATTTTGGTTTTTTTAATTAGATCCGTTTATGAAAAGTTTATTTAAAAAAATTAATTTTTATTTTTTATTTAATAGAAGGTTTTAGTAATATGGTAGCAGCACAAGAATTGACAGTTAACTTTATAGCAACCAGTTTTCCTCGAGATACTTTAAATGTAAATGTTTATAATGAACATGTAATTATAGGGTAAGTTTTAGAACCTCTTTTTACACTTGGGGAAGATGGATTAGTTACTGGTGGTATAGCTGAGTCATGGAGTTTCAATAAAAATGGAGATCAATTACTAGTAATTCATAGAAAGGATTTATTCTTTTCTAATAGCAAACAAGTTGATTCTAAAGATGTTAAATTTTCCTTAGAAAGACACATAATAAGTCCACAGTCTCAGAGTCAAGCTTTCTACAAAGTTGTTCAATTTATAGAAATCTTATCAACGATTAAACTAAAAAAACCTTTTGTTCCTGTTCTTTTAGCTCTATCCAGAGACCAGCTAGGAATATTACCAAAAAATTGGAAATTCGATTTAAACTCCATCGAACCTTTTATTGGGACTGGGCCCTATAGAATACTCAGTGAAAATAACAAATGGGTTTTAATCAAAAATTTGAAATATAGAAAACTCTCTGAAATTAATATTAAGAAATGGAATTTAGATCTATTTGATCCTCATCAAAATATACTTCCATCTCCTAGTACTGATCTGATTGTCTTACTTCCAAAACAAACTAAAGATTTACTACAAAAAAAATTTAATCTTTTTTCAAATGAAAGATCTGAGCATAGCAAAATAAGCTTTTTCCAAACCTCTTTTTGGTGGTTAAATAGAAGTTTCAACTTTTACTCATTAAATCAACGATTATGTATTCAAAAATCTCTGAAACAACTTTCTTCTAACATAGCTAATAATTTGAAAAGTAAAATTGCCTCAGGAGTTATCCCAAATGGGATATTAGGAACCTTACCAGAAAGACCTGCTTATGATGTTTGTTCACTAAGAAAAAATATTAAAGGAAATTTCAAGTGACCTAACAAAGAAATTCAATTTAGAATTAACTCTTTTCCTATACAAGATATTTCTAAGCTTCAAAAGACTGATAATCACTTAGTTATTCTGTCTTATGCAGGTGGTTTTTTTGATCCTGAAGGCTATTTGTCTGTTCTTCCACCAATGTTGGGAAAAAAAACAAAGGACATTTTTGGCAAGAAGGCTGAATCAATAAGATTAAAAGCAACTGAAGAGTTTGATGCTCAAATACGTTCTGGATTGTATAAGCAATTTTCAATATTGGCAGAGCAGCAAGTACTATATATTCCGGGATGGATTCCTGTTTTCTTTGAAATTAGAAGTAGTAAAATTTCAAAGAAACAATCCTGCATTTAAGTATAGTTACAAGTTAGCAGATTATTTTGAGGTTGTTCAAAATGAGGAGAACAATGGTGATTAATTTAGACATTTTTAATTTAGAGCCAACTCTTCACAGAATAACTTCAGCAAAAGATCCTTGGCTTGAGTGCTATCTAATTATTTAGTCTCACTTGCCATATCCTTATACTCTCAGAAAAAAGGATCACTTATATTTAGAGAAACTGTTTTAGAAAAATAATGAGCATTAGTTGTGTAACTAATGGGAAAAATTAAACCTTATTCGATGGCTAACTTAAAAACCTCTCTAATTTTTGATGTAGTTACTGTCTTTTCTACTGAGTATTTTGCTGAGTTCAAGATCTTCAATAAATTTCCATCCTTATTGTCAAGATTAGCAACAGAAGGAGAAAATAAAAAAGTCGCTCCACTAATAGTATCTGTATCAGACATTCCAATACTTGAAATCATTAAATCATATTCAGACTGTTCCCAATTATTTGGCATTGCCAAAAAAGGTCCTTCTTTAAAATCATTTTCATATCCAATTTTTTCAGCATTTTTTTAACCATTCTGTATCACCAACATCTGAACGCGGAGTTGCCCAAGCTAAAGGTCTTTTAAAATTAACTTTTTTTAAATTTTTTTAAAGATTAAAAATAAAATTCTGCCAATTTATATCCGAAAGTCTTCCAACCAAAACAAATTGTGGAATTTGATCGGTCCTATATTTTGCATGAAATATCGGCAAATTGGCTTTATAAAGTCTAAATTAAAACTCCAACCGAGATGCTTTATTCTTAAATGCCTCCCTGTTCAGGTTTGGAATCAAAAACTAATTCCATTTAGTCGTGTTGCAAGAAAATTTAAATCATTTTCAAGTCTTTTTAAGAAATTTGTCATTTCCCAATTTCTTATTGTTGCAAAACAATGTTTATCATTAAACATTGTTTTAACTTGCTCCAGATTAATTTTTTTCTCAGGTGGAAAATACTGAATATTCCAATTCAGCTGACCTTCCTGAAAAAGATAGTGATTTATATTTGGTTTAAATACTATTGGTTCTTTTTCCATCGAAGTTAAAGAGCTAGATTTGTATATACGGCCCACGATTTCTTTTCCAATCTATTTGTAGCTCCGAAAAACCTGGAAGATTCACCCAAAGTTTATCAAGTATAATAACTGTATCAGCCATTACCAGTGGATCAAGTATTGCCCCAGCATCACTTTCAGTTTCAATTTTTAAAGTTGTATCATCTAAAACGACTATATTGTCAGCAGTTTTAATTTGAGCAGACAAATTTGAATGACTGGTCTGTTTTTTTGCTAATAGCCGCCTTAAACTCTGAGCTACTTCTTCAGCATCATAAAGCCCCTGTCGAAGATAACAAATTATCTCTTTCCGATTATTTGAGATTTCCCAAGAACTTCCTAATCCACCTACAATATTTTGATGATCATCTTTTCGAACCAAAAAATCACCAACCTGATGAACAAACCTATACTCGGCAACAAAATTTAGTTTATATGGATTAGGATAGTTAAACTTGCTGAATATTAATTCAGTACCTTCCTTTTTTCATATCATCTAATTTTCAATCAATATACCTGCATGATAATAATATTTCGAGGATTCAAAGGTATCAATTTTTATTCTTCCAGCCTATGGCTCTAAATTCAATTGGATCAGCAAATAAATTATAGTTGCTGAAATCAAAATTTTTATTCATTAAATACAATACACTTGAATGAGCAAAAGTAATTATAGCTGCTTCCTCGTAAATATTTTCATTTATTTGAATTACTAACTTTTCTCTTTGATGTTTGCATGGTTCATCCTCTGCTTGTAATATTAAATCTTTTATTTTATTTGATGGATCTGGAATTTTTGCACCTAAATTACTCATAAACATCATTCTTAAATCAGCAAATGGATTATGAACAAGTATCCCAGAACCTCTTACAATAAGATCAAAATCGTCATTTCTCATTCTATCAAAGGCTTTTGATCTTTCTGAGTAATGTACAACATTGGCATCAAGACCTAAGTTTTCTATTACATTAAGTATGATCCTCTCTATTGATTTTTGTATTTTAAAATCAGAAGAAAATGGATAAAAAAGAATTTCAATTTTCTTTTTAAAGTTGATTTCTATATTGATTGGGTTATCTAACAAGTTGAATTTGACATAACCAATTCCCCCTTTAGGAATAAAAGAAGGATCCACTTCTGATCCAGCAGAAAGGTATTCCGGATCTATTGAAATTAAGTTTAAAAATTGATCTCTGAACATTTCTCTTAAAATTTTTTTTGAAAAAGGCTCTCTCTTATAATTCAAATGTACAAAGTGCATCCGCAGAGGAGGCTCCTCAACAATTTGTATACCTTGCCGAAGAAACTCATCAAACCTCTCCTTACCAATTGCAAAGCTGTGCTCAACTGTTAAATCAACTTTTCTTTCAGATAAAAGACTGAGAACGGTATCACCCTCTTTGTAAGGCCAACTTATCCTTACTTCATCTGGAGCATTTTTAACGTTTCTAAAAACATATCTATTCTTGATTTGAATGTATCTGTCATTAGCCACACTAATTGAATATTGTCCTGAGGCAGATGAAAAAAAAGGTTCTTTCCATATACCATTGCGATCAAAACACTTAGGATGAACAATGCCATAAATGGGCTGACTAATAGTCTCAAATAGACCTAGTGGTTCTTTAATAAATCTAAACACAAGCTGATTAACATTTTCAATGCAAATACCTCTTGAGTCTTCTCTCATCGATTTCCATTTTTGGATCTCTGGAAGAAGTGAGTTTAAAACTAAACCTTCTTCTCTAGTTAGCCATAATATTCTCTTAAAACTCATCAAGACTATTTCAGGCGTAATTAATGACCCATCATCAAATCTCAGATTTTCTTTAAGTTTAAATCTCCACTCTTTTCCTTGATCACTGACAATCCAACTTTTAGCAAGAATTCCCTCAGGATTTCCAAGAATGTGCTCAGAAACTAAAGTGGCATAAATGTTTCTTGCTATTTGCATAACTGGAGGAGTATCTGCCTCATGAGTGTCCAGTGTTTTAATTGGCCACCAAAAACAGTATTCTAAAACTTTTTTATTCATATAACCAATCCTTGCTTTAAAACTTTAAAGACACACATCATATCCTAATGAGAGAATGTCTTTCTAGTCACTGCTGTTAATCATTTATTTTAGTATATTTTTAAAATTCAAAAAAATGTCTCTCTCATGGATACTTTACTATTCTTATAGGTCAATCTTTAAATATAATCTAATTGGTTAGACATTTAAATATACATTATTCCTTGATATGAAGAAAATAATGAACTTTTACAAGACTATAGTTTGAAATATAAATAATCAAAAAAAACGATAATTTAAATATGAATTCAATAATTTATAATTATTGAAAATTTTTTCTACATGTAAATAAATTGTACAACCTTTATTTAAATCAAAGCCAGTAAAATGATTTATAAGTAAAATAAAGTAAATAACTTAAATTAACATTTAAGTTTTCAACATTTTGTGCTATTTGAAAATTATATCCAATATCAACAAATGTAGTTAAACACGATGTATTTAACTTTTGCCAATGTGAGGTTGAAATTGCAAGAACTTAGAAATTTATCATATCCAAATTCTTTGTTTTATGAAAGTTTATATTCCAATTCTGAACTGCTATTAGACTCTGCTAAAAAGTCACTTTCTATGCATGCGAGGGATGAATATGTAAACGCCAAATTTGTTATTAAAACTATTGATAACATACTTAACAAAAGATCACCCCTTGGGCTTAAGGATTCAGATATAGCACTAATATTAGTAACCTTATTTGATTATCGCTTTACTGATGATGTTTCAAATCTCTTGATCAAATACTCAACAGTTTTAAGAAGAAAAACTTTTTCAAATTTTTTATCTACTATGGTGCCAATTGAAGTTAGCTCGTATTGCGCTTCGAATTGTAAATTTTGCGGGTGGAAATCTTCAAATAAAGATATGATTCGTCTTAGAATTAATGACGATGGTTTTTTTGAACAGTTAAAGTACCTTGTAAATATGGGATTTACCCACATTGAAATTGCTAGTGGTGATGACTTAGATTTTATAAAAAACAACCTTAACGATTTAATAAAAAAAATTAAGTTTTATTATCCACAAATAAGATTGTCAATTTGTCTAACGCCTTTAAGTACAAACACTTACAATACATTGCTCAATAGCGGCTTAGATGCTGTGTTAACCTGGCAAGAAACATACAACAAAGATTTATTTAACTCATTCATTACCAGTGGTCCTAAATCGAAAGGAATAAATGACTCTATCAAGCCAGTTGTAAATGGGAATGGTTTTTTAGACAGAATGATGTCTCAGGAGCGGGCTCTAGAGTCTGGTTTGCAAGTAGGCTTGGGTGTTATGTTGGGTTTAAGCGATACTCCTGGTACAGACATTCTATCCCTAATACTTCATGGTAAATATCTAATCCAAAAGTTTTCATCAAATATAAAACCTCTAATTATAGGAATGCCAACTTGGAATCATATTACCACTGAGAATTATGATATTAAAAATAGTGAAGTTTCTAAATTTTCTATTGAAAATTTATTTCCAGCTATAGCCAGTTTGTATTTTATTTCATTTGAAGACAAAAAAGCTTGGATATTTGCAAATTGTAGAGTGTCCATGAAAACACAAGTGAATACAATACAAGCGGCATCTGTTTTCACCTCAACAATGGTTCTTCTTGGCCCTGGGGCTTATCTAAAAAAGTCTTTGATTACTTCATCGTTTAGCCGGTACTTCTCAAAATTTTCAAATAGCAAATCAGAAATTTCTGAGAATGAACTGCTATTAGGGGAACAATTTAAACATTATTTTTATGAACATTCCAAATACATTGATGAATTTGAAAGACATGGCTTATCGATTTGTTCGGATGCAGATTTACTTAAAGCATAACGGAGACTTACAGTATGTGGTTAGTTTTATTAGAAACGAATCCTAACTTTGAAGATTTATTTAGATCAATAAAAAATTTGAATTTTAAAATTCTATACTTAACTACTAGTTTAGAAATATTTAAACTTGTTGAAAAGCAAGCCGACGAAGTATTGTTAATATCTAGCTATGATCATTTTGAAATTTTATCTAGATTAAAACTCTTTAAGTATTTCAATTCAATTTATGGAGTTTATGGTCTTAAAGATTGTTTTCTTCCTTTACTTTATTTTTTGAACATAAATCTAATGAATAAAAATAATTTTTATTCATTAGATTTAATTCTAAACACCAAAGATAAATTAAAAATGAGGAAACGTCTTTCACAACTTCCCTATAATCCCCATTACTCCATAGCTACAAAATCTGATTTAATTGACTTGAATGAGTATATTAATGGCATAGTACTTAAGCCAATCTTAGGCTATGGAAGTATTGGCGTTGAAAAAGTTGACGCAGCGAAAGATCTGAATGAAGCTTTTAACAGATCTCTTTCTGTTCTTAAAAAAATCAATCACTCTGTCAACTCAAAGTTATTATATGGAAAAAATTCTGAAGATATTATTTTTTCTGAAAAAGCTCTTTTAATTGAGGAAAGAATCTTAGGGATTGAGGTAAGTGTCGAAGTCATAGCACAAAATGGCCATTTAAAAATTCTTGGTATTTGTGGAAAATCTGAGATGCAAGCTCCTTTTTTTGAGGAAGTTTCATATCAAATGCCAGCTTTATTATCGGAAACTTATAAAAAAAGAATACAAACAGCTGCTAAAGATATACTGAATGAGTTAAATTTTAAAAATGGTATAGCTCATATGGAGTTTATAATAAATGATTCGCAAACTACTCTTCTTGATATCGGTTTGAGAATTGGCGGAAGTGGTTTAAGCCATAACTTAGTTTATTTATCTTCTGGATTTAATCTCGTAGATTTTTCAATTCGAAACTTATTAGGTCTAGAAATAGCAATGGATATAGAGTTAACTGTTAACGACATTTCACTTCTATTTTTATTTCAAATAGAAAAAGGGGGTATTGTTGCAAATCCAATAACTAATCAGTCAATTGAAGACGAACCAGAATTTGTAACAAGCCACATTTTTATTAAAAAGGGCGACAAATTGACTGGATATCCAGACCATTCTGGCCTTCCAGGATACGCGTTATTTAAAGTAAATAACAGAGATGACATTTCTTACAAAAGAGCAGAACAATTACTTTTAAAAAGCAAATCTTGCTACAAAGTTCAATATGAAGAATCATTTTAAAGTATATTTATCGCTTATTTTTATTCCTATATTGGTTTCTTTAAGCTGGATTATTGGTGGAGACTTAGTAAAAGTTATGCCAACAGTCACGTTAACAATTGCGAGAATCGCTTTTTCAACAGTCACATTATTAATAATGCTCTTTTTATTTAACAGAAAAGATCTCACAAATCTGCAAAATCGAATAATAAAATTAGACTGGTGGAAAGGACAACTTATTTTGACTTTAACTGGAAGAGTTTTGTATTTCATTTTATCAACTCATGCATTGAAATCAATTTCTCCACTTCAAGCAATTTTATTTAATGGACTTTTACCAATTTTTGGACTTTTTCTTGCTAGAATCTCCGGTCAAAAATTTAAAAATAAGTTAATTCCTTTTTTTTCATTCCTTACATCACTTAGCGCTATAGCCGCAATTTTTAATATCTTTAGTGGTTCTTGGATATTAAATTTAGGCATAATTGAGATGTTTTTTGCAGTATTTTTCTTTAGCTTGCATATTTCTTTATATAAAAAGTATGTGTCCAGTAAAAGCGCTACAGAAACGCTTTTTTCGCAATTTTTACTTTGTTTTTTAATATTATTACCTTTTGATTTTGATTTTATAAATCCACTTTTCCAGATTACGATTCATGACCTAATTAAATTTTTAATTTACTCTATAGTTTGCAATCTAGCTCCTTTTTTTCTTTTGCACTATACTCTTAAATATATAAAGCCGATAAATATACAGCTCGTATGCACACTCGCACCAATCTTTGGACTTTTTTTTAATTTTCTTTACCAAAAATCTCAAATATCAAATTTATTTATTTATTTAACTTTATTAACTGTTGCGCTAATAAGTATAACAATTTTTTTAGATTTTCAATCAACTAAAGGATCTACAAATGCTTCTTAATTTTTTCTTCTTCATGAGTACTGTATTTGCCTTCGAAAATTCATTAGTTGGATATGGCTCCTCTGATGCGGTTTTGCCATCAAAAAATCAAGAGCTCTTTTATTTAGGTTTTGAGTTAGCTTTACAAAAGTCTCGTCTCTCTGAAGACATAATGTCTAGGATAATCACTTCAAGTGTCAACAATGGATCTGCACTTGGTGCACAAAAAGCTGTGGAAAATTTGATTGCAAATAAAGTAGAATTAATTGTAGGTTTCCCCACTTCTCATGAAGCACTTCTTGCTGCAAAAATTGCAAGTGCAAACAACAAATTTGCTATTTTTGCTGGAGCTGGACATGAAGATTTGGCAAAGTTTGGACCAAAAATACTTACTACCGGTGAATCAATGGATAGAAGTGTAACATCTACTTTAGCATTTATAAAAAAAAATGTTTATGGAACTAAAGGTATTGTAGTTGTTAATCCTTTTGCTGTTTTTTCACAAAATCAAGCCGACAAAATTAAGGAAATTAACTCAAAGAATTTTAAACTTAAGTTAGATTTTGCTTATTTAAACCAGAATAAAACTCTTTCAGAGGAAGACTTAAAAAAAATTGAAAAAAGTAATTTCATTTTTATTACACCATATGCAGATGAATCTGTAAAATTTTTAGAACAATTTAATAAAAATAAAATTGATTTACCAATAATAACTAATTCCTCTTGGACCACTGGTGATTTAGAATCAATTCGACGATTTTTGGTACAGCGTAAGTCTCCTATTTACAGTTCTTCTCTATGGATTAAAGGTTCTAAAGAGTCACTTACCTTTGAAAATTTAGTTAGATCAACTTATGGTAGAGAAGCAGTAGCTGAAATTTCTTATGGATACGACTTGGGTATAATCGTAAAAAGTATCTTAACTGAATTACCCAAAAAATTCACCTCTGATGATGTGGTCAATTTCATAAAAAATAAGAAATGTTTCTCTAATACAACTAGCGGAAAAATTTGCTTTAGTCCAAATGGTGGTCACGCCGAGAGAAAACTATTTTTTGTCAAATTTAATAAATCAAATTTTTCAGTAATTGGAACAAACTAGGATTTATTGTGAAACCTGCCTCAATAGTAAAAAAGTTGTTTTTAATTCAATGCCTGCTTGCTTTGTTTTCATTAGTTTTATTAGTTGCTGGATCAAAAGTAGTCATATCTCAGCAATTAAGCTCACGAATTGAATACGAAAAAGAGTTACTTATTCCAATTTTATCTGCAAAAGAAGACGAATGGATCGCTTGGACAATTTTAGGACTTAATCATGCAATTCAAAGTGATTTTAGTGAAATAATTAAGTCTTATCATGTTAAAAGCATTAAGACCATTTCTCGCTCTTCAAATCCAAAAGAAGTAGTTGATCAGGCTTGTATTTATATTCCCAAAAATTGGAAATCCGATAAATCTATTTCAAACATTATCGAGGCTTGCATTGATGACACTTTTTTTAAAAATCAGTCTTTAAATGAGATGAGTCTGGTTTATTTAGGAATTTTATTTTTAGTTTCTTTTTTTCTATTCTCAGCTTTCTCTGTTTATTTAATTCACAAAGAAGTTTACTTCCCATTTAGACAGCTTCAAAAAGCCCTTGAAAACATAACCGTGGAAGACGGGTTAGAAATTGGACACATTTCTGCATCTGGAGAAATTAAAGAACTTTTTGTATCTTTTTCAACACTTTGGAATAAGTCACAACAGTTAGAACGAGAAAGATTGCTAACTGAAGTAGCTTCTCAAGTTTCCCACGATATAAGGAGTCCTTTGAGTGTTCTGAACTTGTTGCTGTCAAACCTTGAGACTATAACGGAAGAAAAGAAAATGATTCTTAAGTCTGCACTCAGCAGAATTAATGAAATCAGTAACGAATTACTTTGTTATAGTAAGATGAGTTCAAATAGTTTAATTAAACCAATGAAACTTGAAATTGTTTCTTTAAACGATGTTGTTAACTCTGTCGTCTCTGAAATGAAAATTTCTATCAGTGAGTATCATTCTATTCTCATAAAATCTAATATTAATGAAAAAAACAGTTTATTCTCAAAAATTAACCCCACTGAAATGAAGCGCTTACTAGCAAATATTATAAATAACTCAATTGAGTCTTTTACCAATCAGCAGGGGGTTATTGAAATTTCTTTAAAATTGGTAGATCAAAAAATTTTACTAATTGTTAAGGATAATGGGAAAGGCATTCAGCCCGAAGTTTTAAAAAAACTTGGTATACGTGGTGTTACTTATGGGAAAAGTGGGACTAATAGTGGGACGGGACTTGGCCTTTATCATGCGATCAAAACCATTGAGCAATTTAATGGTAAAATTGACATTACAAGCTCTTTAGGTATTGGAACTTCAATTGTAATTACATTAGATAAAGCAATTAGTTCCATTTGATTCTTTTAAAGTCTTTTTAAAATATTTTAACTTACATTTGTCATTGGCGTAATTTTAAGTAATCAAAAAAGTTAAGAGACTGTGATTTTTTATGACAAATTAAAAATTTCTTATAGTATGATCATCTGTATGATTTACTTTAACAAACGAGGATTTTTCGATGAAAAGAGTAAGTATTAATTTTGATTACGTAAACTATTACTTTCTATCTCTATTTATTCTTTTTTTTACCAGTTTTCAGGTGACAGCGCGTAATGTGCTTCCATCTAGTGAGAAATTAGATACTATGAAAGCTCCAAAGAAAATACATGAGGTGAAGAAAATGAATAAACCAACGACTTCGATTCAAACGGCTATTTTGGCTGGTGGTTGCTTTTGGGGTGTTGAGGAGTTATTTCGAAACCTTCCTGGAGTTGTGTCTACAGAAGTAGGCTACACCGGTGGCATTGTCCCCAATCCTACCTATGAAATTGTTAAACAGGGAACATCAGGCCATGCAGAGTCGATTAAAATCGAGTTTGATTCTTCAAAATTAAGTTATGAAGATTTACTGAAATTCTTTTTTAAAATCCATGATCCAACGACCAAAAATCAGCAGGGTAATGATATTGGCTCTCAGTATCGCTCTGCCATTTTTTTCGAGTCTGAAGAACAACATAAATCAGCTCAGAAAATCAAAGAGCTTGTCGAAGCCTCTGGAGCTTGGAAAAAACCCCTTGTCACTGAAATTGTAAAGGCTTCTACTTTTTATTCAGCTGAAAATTTCCATCAAGATTATTTGAAAAAGAATCCTGGCGGATATACTTGTCACTATATTCGTGACGTCAAGTTTTAGTAGCGATTAATTTCATTTTTTTATTGTATCTCTTTTTAAATTCTATTTATCCTTAAAAAATGAAAAAAAATATTTTTAATTTAATTGCTCTTGTTGTCTCTGTTGTTGTTTTTACTTCTTCGTCTTTTTCGAAAGCCAGTGTGTCGCCCACAACTTCACAAGATCCAAACACCTCTTCTGAAAAGAATCTATCTGTTGATCCTTTTTATGAAGAGCTCATCGACTTTTTATTTGATTCCGCATCAGCTCTTTCTAAATATCCTCTATACGAAAAAACCAAGCGTCCACAAATTCTTAAAAAAACTAAAGTTCAAATGACCCAAGAAATTTGCCCTGAAGACCCAAACAATTGCTACAATTTGGCCGCTTTTTATAATACAGATAAAAATGAAATCACCTATGATGAAATGCTAGATATAAACAGCGATCACGATAACTCCTTTATCGTTCACGAAATTGTCCATTCATTGCAGTTTCATCACAAAGGTTCTTCTATCTACATAGATTGCAAAGCCACCAAGGCAACCGAACTTGAAGCTTATACCGTACAAAATATTTATTTAAAAAAGAGAGGGCAGTTTGCTCAATACGGCGAAGCACTTAGGTTTTTGGTTTGCGATTAGTTTTTTTTCATAATCCAGAGTGACTTTTCGATTCTGACTCCTAGGTTCTAATTTGCTTCATATCCCACTTACTTCGTTGATGATAAAAACAAAATAGGCTCTGCCAGGATTTTTGAAACGAGCCTTTTGAAATAGGCTTTGAAGCCCGTTGAGAACTAAACTTAGCAAAGCCGCTAAGCGTTAAGTGATGATTATGCCTAACAACTAATATAGACCAGTGAGTGCCGAGTCCCATACAATAGCGTCTTTGACGAATCCCGCCAGATCCGGAAGGAAGCAACGGTAATCGAAGAACTATGTGATATGGGGTGCTCGGCGCTTTTAGTTTGAGGCAAATCAAAAACCAATCACAAATTAAGGCGTCTAAATGAGTTACCAAGTCATAGCAAGAAAATGGAGACCTCAGTCTTTTCAAGAAGTTGTAGGCCAAGCTCATATTACGCAAACTCTGCAAAATGCCCTCGCTAATGGCCGCATTCCTCATGCTATTTTATTCACTGGCCCCAGGGGCACAGGAAAAACAACTTCCGCTAGAATTTTAGCTAAAGCTTTGCGATGCCCAAATGCTCAAAACTTCATCCCTTGTAATACCTGTTCTAGCTGCGAAGAAATTGCCTCCTCTAGCAGTGTGGATGTAGTAGAAATCGATGGTGCTTCTAATAATGGAGTTGATTCAATTCGGGATCTACGTGAAACCGTTGGGTACATGCCCTCGTCTGGGACCTATAAGGTCTATATTATCGACGAGGTCCACATGCTTTCTACCTCAGCTTTTAATGCCCTATTAAAAACTTTGGAAGAACCACCGCCTCACATTATTTTCATAATGGCAACGACAGAAGTTCACAAAATTCCCCAGACAATTTTGTCACGCTGTCAAAGATTTGATTTTCGACGTATCAGCATTAAGGAAATTGCCAATCATCTGAAACACATTTGTAACGAAGACCAGATTCAGACCGATGATGAAGCTCTTTGGTTGGTGGCAAAACAGGCCGATGGGTCTATGCGCGATAGCCAAAGTTTGCTTGATCAAGTGATTACCTTTGCTAATGGCCCTTTAACCAAACCTCTAGTTCAACAAATTTTAGGACTTACTGACAGAGAATTGCTGTTTAATACTTTGGAGTTGATTCTAACAAGAGACAATCGTGGCATGGTGATGCTCTTTCAAAATCTGAAAATAGCTGGGATTGAGCCAGATTTGTTTTTTCAGGAACTTATCGAGCTATCTAGACACTTGCTGGTCATTAAAATTTCAGCAGCCGAGGCCACTAATATTATAGAAATCCCTGAAAGTGAATTTGAACGCTTAGCTTTTTTAACTCAAAAATGCTCTCAGGAAGACATTCATTTACTCTTTGATATGCTATTAAAGGCTTTTCAAGACCTTAACTATGCCACAGATCCTATGTTGGTCGTTGAAATGCTTCTCCTTCGCTTAGCCTCTGGGCCCAAAATCATAGATTTACAACAGCTTCTTTCTGGATCTACTCAGCATACAATGGCGGTGATATCACCCACTGCAAATACTGCGATAACAGCAACACCAGTGAAATCAACAACTTTATCCACAACTGTCATACCACAAGTTTCATCCTCAATCGTTGTGGAAACACCCGCTTCTCCCCCACCAAAAGTTGTGACAAAACAACGAGCCTCTGGGACCTCTCCTGCAGACAAATGGATTCACTTTATCCAACTACTTAGAAGTGAAGATGCTCTTTTTGCCGCGAAATTAGAGAATGTCATTTTTAACTCGGAAGTAGACAAAAAACTTTCTCTGAGCGTACCAAAGCATCTGGTATTTATTAAGGACCAATTAAATGAGCTTGCAACCAAAAAAAAGTTACAAGGATATATTGATTCCTTATGGGGGGATGGTTATGCTTTTGAAGTGGTGATGCAATCCTCACCTCAAGGAGAGACAGCTCAAGCCCTGATGAGTAAAAAAACTCAGTTGGCCGAGGAAGAACTCAAACAAAAAATATTAAATGATCCTAAAGTGATTGCTGCGCAAAAAGCGTTTAAAGGATCGATTAAATCGGTAACAGATATAAAATCTAATAAAGATTAAAAAACGAGAAAGGATATCGTTATGAACATGAAGGGTATGCCAGGTGGAATGGCTCAGCTGATGAAGCAAGCTAATCAAATGCAATTAAAAATGAAAAAAACTCAAGAAGAAATCGGCAAACAAGAGTTTGAAGGGACTTCTGGTGGTGGCGCTGTAAAAGTAAAAGTAAATGGAGACCACAAAGTTATTGCTGTGACCATTAATCCTGATGTTTTCAAAGCTGGAGATGCCGAAATGTTACAAGACATGATCGTTTCTGCTACGAATGAAGGTATCAAAATCGCTAAAGAAACCATGGCTAAAGAGATGGAAAAAATCACTGGCGGTTTAGGAATCCCAGGATTATTTTAATGCTGCACATACCCGCTCTTGAAAAACTAGTTCATGAACTAACTAAACTTCCTGGAATTGGGCCTAAAACAGCTCAAAGGTTAGCTTACTATATTTTAAAATCTCGGGCTGATTATTCCGAGGTTTTATCTGAAGCACTGAAGCGGGTCAGTGCAGAAGTTCATGATTGTCCTGAATGTTTCAATTTTACTGACTCAGATTTATGCAAGTTCTGCTCAGATGTGCATCGACAAGATGATATCATTTGTATCGTGGAAGAACCTTCTGATGTTATGCGCATTGAAGCCTCTGGGGGATTTCGCGGACGTTACCACGTTTTGCATGGTGCCTTATCTCCCCTTGATGGCATTACACCTGACGATCTAAGAATTAAAGAGCTTTTTCTACGTTTAGAGAAAGCTAAGACACAAGGAACTCCTATTAAAGAAATCATTTTGGCGCTAGATGCAGATCTTGAAGGTGATACTACCGTATTGTATCTAGCAAAAGCTTTGCAAAATTTTAATCTTCAAGATCACGATCTAACTCATAAGATAAAACTCAGCCGTATCGCTCATGGAGTACCAATTGGTGGAGACATTGATTTTGTTGACGATCGCACGATGAATCGGGCCCTGGAAAATAGAGTTATCCTATAAGGCCTAAGGGAGCTATATATGTCATTTATAAATTATAATGCTAAAGAAATTCACTGTAAAGTGGTCTACTATGGCCCCTCTCTTGGAGGAAAAACAACCAACCTTCAATGGGTATACCAACAAACGGCCGAAGAACAGAAATCTAAATTAATGACTTTAAACACAGATGTGGAAAGAACTTTATTTTTTGATTTTCTACCACTAAATGTCGGTGAAATCAGAGGCTTCAAAACACGCTTTCACTTGTACACAGTTCCAGGACAAGTAGTTTATGATGCCTCAAGAAAATTGATTTTGAAAGGCTTAGATGGAGTTATCTTTGTTGCTGACTCTCAAATTGAGCGAATGGAAGAAAATCTTGAGTCCTTAAAAAATCTTCAGATCAACCTAGAACAACAAGGCTATAGCTTAAAAGAAATCCCAATGGTTATGCAGTATAACAAGCGTGACTTACCTAATGCAGCCTCTTTAGCTGAATTAAGATCAGTTCTTAATACTTTTAATGCTCCTGATTTTGAAGCAACAGCTAATGAAGGACGTGGAGTTTTTGAATCACTAAAGAGTGCATCTAAATCTATTATTAATGTGCTTAAGGGTGGTGCTTCACTATGACAACTTCAGATAATACTCAGAAAAACTTTTCCTATGATATTGCAAGTGAAATTAGAGATTTAAAGGCTAAAAAAAAGGCAACCATTTTAGCTCATTATTATGAAGAAGGTGATATTCAAGATATCGCTGATTTTGTTGGAGACAGTTATTTCTTAGCAAAAAAAGGCCAAGAAGTTCAATCTGACTTAATTCTACTTGCTGGTGTTGTTTTCATGGCTGAAAGTGTGAAAATTCTTAACCCAACAAAAAAAGTTTTAGTTCCTGACCTGGATGCTGGCTGCTCGCTAGTGAACTCTTCTCCTTATGAAAAATATCTTAAATGGCGACAACAGAACCCTGATGGTATCGCGGTCACTTACATTAATTCATCCGCTGAAGTCAAAGCGATTTCTGATGTGATTATCACATCGTCAAATGCAGAAAGAATCATTAATTCAATCCCAAAAGATAGAAAAATTTTATTTGGCCCTGACCAGCACCTTGGCCGTTGGTTAATGAAAAAACTAAGCCGCAAGTTTGAACTTTGGAATGGCTCCTGTGAAGTGCATGTTTTATTCAATGCTAAACGCCTTAATGACTTAATCCAAGAACATCCAGACGCTGTCGTTATAGCACATCCGGAGTGTGAAGAGCTAGTATTGCAATATGCCTCTGTGATAGGATCAACTTCTCGTCTGTTGGAAGAGGTCGAAAAAAATCCAGCTAAAAAATTTATTGTTGCAACAGAAACTGGAATTTTTCATCAGATGCAAAAACTCAGACCAGATGTACAACTGATTCAAGCTCCGGTCGAAGATAAGTCATGCGCTTGCAACAACTGCCCTTATATGAAACTGAACTCATTACAAAAGATTAAACAAGCTTTACTCACTGAAAAACCAGAAATCACGTTAAACGAAGCTCTTCGCGTGAAAGCTCAAATTTCTTTAGACAGAATGATGGATATCACAACTGGGAAATCTGTGAGCTGGCCGTCGCAGTTTGAAATGTAAGATACAACTACTTGCATGAGCGCAGAGATTCAAAAAAAAGATTTGATAATAGAACTTTCACTTTTACAGGATCAATGGAAAAAAAAATTTTCTGAAGAAATATTACTTTTTCCATTTCACGGGAAACTCGAAATTAAAGATTTTCTAATTAAACAATTCAACGATTTCGATCCAAGACTTTTTACTAATAAATTTATCCCCCAGACGCTAAATCTAAATGGAGAATCTTATCTTTCTTCTCTATCTCATTGCCAAAGCCAAGGCCTCTTTATGATTTCCAAAACCCCTACAACTGAAAATATTTTAGGATTTGGGGTAGACATTGAACAAAAAAGTAGACTAACTAAACAACTTATAAAACGAATTTCTTCTTCAAAGGAAATCCAACGACTTTCTGAAAATTTAGACTTAAGTTTTCACCTTTGGACAGTTAAAGAATCTTCATTCAAAGCTCTACCAGTTGCAATACAACCAAGGGTAATTTCAAAGATAACCCTGGAAACTTTTTCTATACTTTCACATTCTACAGACTCTTTCACCACCATAAAAACTAGTACAATTAAGGATACGTATGATTCCTTTTTCCACTCTGAAGCAGACAGTAGTTTAATCACTTTTGAAGCAACTACTGAACCAAAAAATCAAACAGGTGAAATGTCTCAAATAGATATATCCATTATGGGGCTTTCCTTTACGACCAAGGATCTTGTTATCTCACTGGCACTGAGCAAAAAAGCAGAGAATTTGAATAAAGTCCAACTACCTGTCTAAATAGTATTCGCTATTTCATCTCAAAAAATAGCAGTTCTTAATAAAAATAAAAAATATTTCTAAACAACTTAACTTTGATTTTGGTCTAGCCGAACTCTTAAGTATAAAATTTCTGCGAGCTTGTTGAAAGCTGAGTTGTGAAACAAAAAGGAGTTGAATGTGGAAGGTAAAGCGAAAGTAAAAAAAGAGAAAAAAACAAAAGCACCAACTACGGTGAAAAATAAACGAGTGGCACCCAGAAAAGAAGTTGAACCGATACGAGTCAGCTATATGGCCTCTTTAAATGATTTAGCGAAGCTTGCTAAAAACTGTGAAATTGTTGAAGCCTCATCATCTGGTTTATTACTTATTATTGAAAGAACTAATTTAATTCCTCAATCTTTAAGAGGAAATCTTGACCTTGAATGCTTAGTAGGTAATCGAGTTTATTTAAAACTAGAACCCATGAACATAGAAATAAGTGGCGAAATTAAAAGAACTAAGTTCTTAGGAAAGAAGGGTTTTCACGTAGCCGTTGATTATTCCGATGAAGCCCCTCAGTATTGGCGAGAGTGCTTAATGGATCTACTCCCTCAACCTGGAGAATTTGAAAAAGACACTCACTAGTGGTATTTCTAGTAAAACCTTTCTAAAGATCAATGAACGTGGGAAGGTTTTTTTCGCCAATTAATAAAATAGGATAGTGCGGTGGTAAAAACCAGCTTATGGCTTCTGCAATGCCCTCATGCTCTTCCTTTGGGGGATTTCCAAGACTTTCTAGAGAAAATGCCAAATCAAACTCTTTGTTATCTGATGATAGCATCAACAACTTAACATTCATGAGACCTTGATCTCTAAAAAATTCCCTTAAAACTTTGCGAACATAATCCGGCAAATACTGCTGACTTGGTGGTCCATAATAGAACTGTGTAGTCCCATCACTGGGAAGAGATTCTGTGCTTGAAACCGTATCTGTCCTGTAGAAAAAACCTGTTTCCTTGAAAGACCAAATCATTCCATAAGTAAATACATAATCTGGATATTCCTTCATAGGATTAATAACAAGTCCAATACCTTTATCTGAAAGCCACTGGATCACTTTTTGAGTTTCTTCTTTGTCCGGCTCCATCGTCTTATCTGACTTTTCATTCCACTCTGCCATTAAATAAGGCCAGTTGTCGGGACCAATTTGAGGATCAGCACTCAAAATGTTAACATGGGAAGCTGTCAAAAGATTAAAAAAATTATTTTCCCAGCTAACATCCCTTTTATCGTGAGCTACTGTCAACAAACTTGATTCCTGATTCATTCTCTATTCTCCAGAAAGATTTTTTAGTACTTCATTATAGAGATAATAAAAGAAAGTCAAACTTTCATCAGAAAGAGGATACGGATAAATGTCATCAAAACTTGAGTCATTCAAAACTCTTTTAATTTGTTTATCCTCAATATTTGATAATACAGGAGCTTGTCCCTTAAAAGTTCCGTCAATTTTTTTGTAAAAAAGATAATCTCTGTTTTTAAGAGTTACCAATGACCTATACAGCCTTTTCTCGTCATTAAAGTGATAGACATAAACATCCATTTTAACTTCAGCTTCAGTCTCTGCTACAACTTCATTATTCTTATTGATTCCTCGATTCTTTTCATAACTCTCTGAGGACAGGAGAAAAATCACCACAGAGTATTTTGCTAAGTCTTTTCTAATAATCGAAAAATCAGAATCTAAAACCTCTTGCCTCAAGAAAATCTTATCGAAATAAAAATTCAATTGGCTCTCACTAAATACATCAATAGGGTTCAAAATTTCTATGTGGTCGCAGGAATCACAATAAGTTACTAAAGCTTGTCTAAGCAATTCAGCTCGCTCCTTCTGTATATTTCGAGCTTGATCTATTGCCAAATCAGGGGGATTCATTTTTGCTTTCGCTGAAATTAAAGCACTATCTGGAAAATCATGAATATTGATTATAGCTACTCTTTCATTTTTAAATTTTATAAAACCGTCTTTTAGCTCATTTAACTTAACTTCTGAATCAATTTTAAGCTGCTCTTTTTTATTTGCAAAATCCTTTTCCTTAGCCGTTTTCTCTTTAGTACCCTTTAAACTTAACTTACTTAAGGAAGTACAAGAAAACGAAATAATACAAACTAGGGATACTAGTACAAAACCGATTTTTTTAAAGTTAATCTTTATTTTACTCATAAGGTGATTATCTAGTTAATTCTTCTGTAAGCCAACAGATAATTTAATTGCATTTTGCAACATAAACTTATTAGACTTTTCGAACATGGTCTTTTTATCTATTCTTTTTTTTTCACTCTCTCGAATCTTAATATTAACATCTGCACCCTATATGTCAGATACATTCTACTATCATGAGTTAATAAAAAATTCCCTAGAAAATCATCTGAATGTTTACAAAGATTTTTTCTTTGCCTATCCATGGCTGTCATGGATTCTGGTTAAAATGCCTTTTTCTTTCAGCCCCAACCTATCACAAGAAGCCTACCGTAATTACTTTCACATAATTAATCTTTTATGCGAATGTTTTTTCTTAGTTATTATCTATGTAAAAACCCCAAGATTTCGTAAAATTTTTAGTTCTTCATTACTTTACTATTCAATTATATCTCTAAGCATGAAAGACCTAATCTATGATAGAGTTGATCTTTTCCTAACTCTATCATTTTTTTCATTATTCTTACTTTGGTGTAAATGTTATTGGATACAACTTTTAAATTACTTCATTGGTTTTTCTATAAAAATTATACCAATTGCACTATTAGGATTTAAAGCTTTTGAGGAGCTATATCTAAAGATTCGTGTTGAAAAAGTTAACACCAACATAAAGAGTATTTTTTTTATTTTTTCAAAATACACTTCACTATTAATATTAATTATTTTTTGTTTTTATCTAACCGACATCTTATTTTTCAACAAAATGTCTTTGGTCATTTTTCAACACTTTGATAGAGGAATTCAAATTGAATCCACGTGGGCCAGTTTTTATTTTTTGAAAAAACTAATTATTCCTGACTTTAATTTATCACTAATCCATAATTTTGGCTCCTACGAAATTAACCCGAATCTTATTAGCTCTTCATTTTTGAGCTTTTCAAAAATATCTTTTTTTGTATTTCTTTTCTTTTTCTTCTTTATGTTTTATTTAAAAAAAACTCATACTGTTAAAATAAGAAATCGACTGAATTTATTCTTAATTTTTATTTTGAGTTTCCTCTGTTTTCAAAAAATCCTATCAGTGCAATTTTTTGTTTGGTTACTGCCTTTTATTGCAATTGATTTAAGTATTAACTTCCATTTTTTGAAACTGTTTGTTGTTTGTGTGATTTACTTAGGTTCTTATTTAATATTCTCTATAAATTATTACTATTTGACTGAGTTCAACCCCCTTTATCTCTTCTTTCTTTGTCTACGAAACCTGGCTACTATCTTGTTATTGATCTTCTACCTTTGGACTTATTTAAAACCTCGTGCATCAAAAATGTCTGTCATGGCTTAAGTGTTCATCATTACCATAAGGTTTACTTATGAATATTCTAAATTTAAATATCTTGTCATCCCACATGGTAGAGAATAGCTTCCTCGCAGATTGTGGAAATCACAATATCTAGGGGGAAATAAAATGGGGAATAAAGGAAGAATTTTATCAGCAAGACTACGTAACACTCTTAACAATCGGCTTATTGAAGCTAAATCTTACTCAGAAGAAAAGTTGACGTGTTTCTTAAAGTCAAAAAACTCACACATAAAAACATTAGCCTTTTTGGCTTTACTTCCTGCTTCTTTCGCTGTGGCTCCGTCTTCAGCTATAAGTCAGCATACTCACATCACCCTAGCTAAAACCGCTACCGAAACGGATAAATGTAACTTTATTCCAGTTAACAATTTAAAATTCCCAGTCAGACCTTCTGGCCATATGAGCCAAAACACCTTCACTCAGGTAATTAAAACTGCGGAACAAGTTTATGATCCTATTTTTCAAAAATTAGGTTATGGCAGATTTCGTGTACTTCCATTGTGGCAAAATGATGATGTGAACGCTATTGCATTTATGTGCGATCCTAGCGAGTTACAAAGTATTGCTGGCAATCAGGATCCGAGGATTGTTTGTAAGGGAGTTATGAATACGTCCCCTGGGATATATATTAAAACTAGAGTCGTAGAGATGTTTGGTGGTCTTGCAAGACACCCCTTAATGACTGCAGAGGGACTACTTTTGGTTCTATGCCATGAAATTGGCCATCATCTTGGCGGTTACCCTACTTATACAGGTAGAACGCTTTCTACTGAGGGACAAGCTGACTATTTCTCTACTTCTAAATGCGCCAGAACAATTCTATCTCAAGTACCTAATAATGAGGGTTGGGCTCAAATGGCTGCTATTCCTTTGCAAGTAAGGGTTTCTTGTCAGAATTCTTTTCCAAATAGTATTAAAGATGCAGCTATTTGCATGAGATCTTCTATGGCTGGTTTAACTTTAGCACGTGTTTTAGCTTCATTTAAAGGAGACTGGAGAGCAGTTGACTTTGCTAAACGTGACAAAACTAAAGTTATTAAGACCTACGAAAGTCACCCGCAAGCTCAATGTCGCTTAGATACTTATTATTCTGGAGCTTTATGTAACATTTCAGAAAAAGTTCCTTTTAGTCTTCAAGATCCAAGAACCGGTGCTTGTACTCTTCAAAAACTCCAATTTGATAGTGCAAGACCTAGTTGTTGGTATCGCGACCCCTTTGTAAAAATCTAAAAATGGGGAACCTAAGCCTTTAGCTCTGGGTTTTAGATCGTAATTTTATTAAAATGTAAACTCATAATAGCCAGAGGGATTAAATGTCCCTCTGGCTATTAGTTTTTTGTCGCATGTGCTTTAAGGCAAATATAATTATCATATCACCATGTTCTGCAACTTTTATTGACCAGCTATTGTGTTTCTCTCTGTAATACTGCCAACTTCATTAAAAAAATTAACGCTAGCAAAAGTTCTTAGACTTGATAATCTAATGAGGTTTTTTATTTATAACATCTGAGGATTTAGTCTCAAGGAATGAACTCTGTAAAAAATACAGAAGTAGCTACGAAAGACATTGTGACCTGAAAAACTAAAAGATCTATAGGAAAAGCTATTGTTTTTCTCATGAGGATCTTAACACCATCAATAATTCATCTTTTTAATAGCGCTCGTTCCCCTAATGATCCAGTTCTAAAAAAAAAGAGCGATTATTAATCGCTCTTTTCAATAATTGGGATTTATTTTGCTACTACTTTAAAATCACTTTTTGATTACTGACCAAAGAAGCCAGTCCACTGTGGAGCACCCACGGTAGCAAAAGAAAGCTGTCTGTATTGTTTCAAGATTTCTGATCCAGCCTGAGAAGTTGCGCTGTTGTTCTGAGCCATCATTCCAGCTAGTGAATAAAGTGTCATACCATGAGCTCCTCTTGTACCTCTGGTATATGCATCAGCGACTAGAGGACTTGTTGCAGGAAATTGATTGTGATAAATTACAGGGTCTTGGCCATCTTTTAAATATGTAGACAATGCTTCTTGTGCAGCAATTTCTTTAAAACCAACTCTTAGATTCTTTTGAGCAACAACAAAATATTGTTTTGGTTTGCCATTTGGAAAAACAAACTGATACTCACCCATAGCATTAGCAACTAATTTGCCTTTAGCCCAATTTCCATTAACAGCATATCTATAGTAAACATCAGAAGGATAAGTTCTAGTTACCGAATTAAGCGATAACATGGCTTCATTATTAGCAAAAGAACCTGTGCCACCAAGTTTTCCACGGAAAACTCCTTCTGCTGGATAACCATAACTTTGTAATACTTGGTCTAAAGCAGCTACTGCATTAGCATCGCTTGTTGCTGCCTTTTTTGCGGCTGTTAAACCTGTGATTAAATCAAAACTACTTGAACCAAACGCTTTTTTAATTTGAGGTTTCGCAGCTGAAACATTTAACATTTTAGATGCTTGGTCAAAAAGAGTAGTGAATTGTGTTACACGACTTAAATCAATAGCTGCATAGTTAATGTCACTATTATCATTTTGATAATTTAGAGCATATTGATAAACCATAATCTCAGCTAATTCTTTTCCATCCATTTGGGGTTTAGCCACCAAAGGTTGTAAAAATGAAGTGTAATTTTCCCCATCACCAGGCTCCAAGAACTGAGAACCTACTAAATACTTAGCAACGTCCTTTAGCTCATAGGCCACTTCCAAAGTCGACATTAAACAAGCATCAAAATTTATCAAATCAATTTGAGAACCCATGGCTCTTGCGCTTCCTCTTTGTTGAGAGATCGCTACGTTCATAGCCTCAAGACCTTTTCTTAGCATAGGCATTGAAAGATAAGTTCTAGGGTTGTCATCATAAGAAACCCCTTGCCAGCCATTTCCATGGTTCCAAATAACTACAGCATATTTCTTAGCTGGGAACGTTTTTACACCCCAAGTAAGAAAATCAGCCAAAGTCTGAGGACTTCCCATATCTGTCTCGGGAAGCTGTTGTAGAACTTGTGAAGTTACTTTCCCTTTAATTGGGTTTGGATTCTGAGTGATCAAATATCTTGTCGTTGGTAAATTCTTAGGTTCAGGGTCAAACTGCACAACTACATTTACTCCAGCTGAAGAACCTACCTTTTCCATTTGTTGTATATTCAAATAGGAAAATGGATATAAATTATTATCTGCATTCAAATAAACTAAAAACGTCCATTCCTTTAGATTATTACCAGTCTGCGAAGCCCCAATCTGCGCAAATAATAACACGATCATAGCTATAAAAATCTTTTTAAACCCCAAAGTTTTCATAATACCTTCCTTGTGTGAAAGAATAGTAACTGTGCATTTTTTTTGTTGCAAATTTTTATTTTAAAAAAAATAAAAAACTTTTTCCCATAAGATGCACTTATTGCTGCCAATTGCTGTAATTATAAGAGACCCATTTTTAAGAAAAAATTTTGAGTTTTTTTTCCTCAAATCAATCTTGTTAGAGCTGATGTAATGACAAAAAATTTCACTTCTTTTAAGATTTTTTTTATAGATGCGTCAATAAAATTATCTAATATTTATATCCGATTTATTTTCATAAAAATTTAAAAGACTTTTCCAAATCTTCAATCACTTTCTCTGCTTTTTCTTCACCTATGCTGAGTCTAACTAAATCAATACTTTGATTAGACTCATCAGGCTTAGCAAACAATACCGAAGGAATAGCTAATGCTTCTTTGGCGCCATAGGAAACACCCATTTTAATGGTTTCAAATGAATTAACCATTTTTTCAATTCGATTTCTATCCTTGCAATCAATAACAAAGCTCAACAATCCAACAGGAAAATAAAAATCTTTATGCTCTATCCAATTATCATTCTTATCTAAAATCCATGGATAATTCACTTGCTTAACCTGAGACTGAGTATTTAAAAATTTTAGTAATTTTTTCATTTCCAAAGAAATGCGCTGAGTTCTTTCACGATAATCCTCCATCCTTAAGGTCAACAGCTCAGCAACCTGACTTGTCATTACTGCTCCCAGGCTCATTAATCCTTCCTTAAAGATAATTTTTCGGAGTTGAGCATTTGTGCATACGACTCCACCCATGGCATCGCCTTTACCACAAATAATTTTAGTTGCTGAATGAAGAATAATATCAAACTTTTGCAAATGAGGCTTCAAATTCCCAGGCCCTAAATAACTATTATCAAGCACAGTTAAAATATTATTTTGCTTAGCTATAGTAAAAACATTTTGAAGCTCTAAAACTTCAAACAAATAAAAAGACGGATTTTCTAAATAGATCATCTTGGTTGCTGGTAAAATATATTTCTGAATGTTAGGCAATTCTGATTCATCAATTTCGGTGTATTTGATTCCAAACTTATGACAATGGTTAAATATTAAATGCCTTGCCCAAGAATAAATATGCCTATGAAAAATCAAATGATCATCTTTTTTTAAAAGAGAAAAAAAGACCGCGGAAATAGCAGCTACTCCGCTAGAAAAACTCAGCGCTGTCTCCATTCCCTCATAGTCAGCTAACAGTTGGTTAAACTTTTCCACAGAAGGCTCAGCGCCTCTGGCATAGACAAACACCTTATCTTCGTTAGCTATTGCATTTCGAAAATCATCAACATTTTTAAAAAAATTTTTAATTTTTTTCACAAATTCCTCACAACTCTAGTCTAAAGTTTTTTAAAGCACTGACTTTGATCTTCTTGCACTTCAAACCTAAATAAAGGCAAAGGCAACGCAAATTTATTTTTAAAAACATAGCGAATTGAAACACTCGATCGGACTGAGGATTTAGCTTTTACATCGCCATTCACGGCGGAAAGAAGCCACACAACCGACTCCTCTTCATTTAAGTCTTCCTTGGTACTGTTTTGACTAACAATAGAATACTTAGTTCGCTCAAGATATTTCAACTGTATTAGAGAAGACATATTCTCTTCCGCAGTTTCAAAAGTTTCAATCTGCTCTCTTTCGTTAACTTTGTAATCTATTTTAAGCTGTTTTAGACTAGATTTAAAAATATCCTCAACCTTAGAAAAATTAATAATATTTGCACCACTTGGATTATCAAAATTTTCAATCCCACTTAAATTCTTAACATCCATAATCGGAAAATAAATATGGAAATTTTCTTCAGGTAAAAAACAATATCTAAAATTTGAGCCACTAAAAGTTTCTTGGATATCAAGCTCAACAGGTAACATCTTTGACCATCTAGCTAGTAATGATCTATAGATATTGGTCTGTCTAAGATCCCAGTTTTTCCATATTTCAAATTTACTATAAAATCTAAGGTTGGAATAAAATCTGTCAGCAATCGATAAAGAACCACCCATAATATTCAACTCACCAACAGGATTCCAAGAAAAACTCTTGGGAAGATGAGAAAATCCTAACAAATGTCCTAACTCATGAAAAAAAAGTACTCTTCCATCAACGACTAATTGTCCATCTTTTGAATTATATAGATAGTTAGTGCTAGATGAACTAAAATCTAATTGAAGTTCTGGATTAAAAACAATCACAGGCGTGCTCTGTTCAGAATGTCGATAATACAGACCAAGTAACATCTGAGTTTTATTGCTCGCCCCTTCACTTGAACTGAGCTTAACAGTCGGTACCTCTGAAAATGGAAATTCATTTGTTTTACCTATAAGAACAAAAACATCACATGTATTGCTCTTTTTGTAGAGTTCGCTTGTAAAATCAACTGAAACTAGATGGACCTTCAAAGCCTTTTCATTTGAAGAAATTCTAGAAATTTTATCCAAAAACTGTTCTGCACTTTGATTAAAACCACTACTTCTAAAATCAATTTTTTTATCAATACAAATTTGTAGCTCTTGATAAAGAAAAATCTTACTGTCGATGAAATATTTGTTAGATGGAGCTATCTCTTTTAGTTTAACGATTTTTAAGTTTTTTGTTTGCAGTGGAGTCTTAAAAATTTCTGGCAACTTCTGTTCAGAAATATCTAACTTCTTTTTTAACACACCCTCAATACCCCAAGACCCACCTTCGAAATCTACAAAATTGTGTTCCAACTCCATAGTCGGAGTGGCTTTACCTAAATTACAGAAAAAAACCAAATACATTAAAAATTTCATAAAAGCTCCAGCACTTGCCATCCAATATGGATCAATGTTTCATTGTTTTCTTCACTCTCATCAGATTTTACTTCTTCTCTGATTTTTTCCCTTAATTCCATAATCCACGAAATAATTTTTTCTTTTTTTTCTCGACTTGTTAAATGCTGTTCAAACCTATGAAACCCAGGTTTCTGGAGTAGTTTCTCCGCTCTTGAAAACCAAAAATGTCGAAGCTCTTCAATTTTTTGATCGGAAACCTTAGGAATAGCGTAATACTGATCAACACAACCTAAAAAACGATTTTCTCTGACTTTAACTAGTTGCAATTTTAATAGAACAGAAATAGCGGCTTCAACATGAGCTTCAGGTATTTCTAGTTTTTTTGCAATAACTGATACTTGTAGCTGTGTAGAGGAAATTTTTTTAATTTCATTAACACTCAAACTAAACAATACCGTTGGGATCCAAGGTTCAGAAAAAAATTGTTCATAAAACTTAAGTTTCAACTTTAAAAATTTAAACTCTGAAAAATCTAAATCCAATGACAACATATCAATAAAAGCTTGTAGTCGTCCTTGAATTTTATGAATTACCATGAGGAGGTATGGCAAAGGAATTTCTCTTCTCCCCGTCTCCCAATGATGGTATGTTGCTACAGATTTTAATTTTAAAACTTCTGCAATTTCGACAAATGAAAAATCACCACGAATCTCTCTAAGAATTGGCTGAAGCCAACGCTTTCTTATAGATGTTTGAATGGGTGCGGTGATTTCCTCTTCAACGTCTTCGCTTATTTTTCTTGGCCAAAATAAAGTGCAGTATAAATCTTTAAGACTTACTTCTTTAATATAAAGTTGTAACAATAAATTGGAGCTTTTATGAGAATTAATTTTATATTGATTAAGAATTTTTGCCGATAGCTCAAAGAACTCAGCTAGTTCCTGAGTACTAGAGTTCTCCTTAGAATCAGTTGGTTGAATTAATTCTTTTTTTTGTATTTTGTAAAAATCCACGACTTTTTTTTTACATATGTTTTTTTTAAAAAACAACTTTAGATAGCTATGAGAAGAGGCAACACCTACGATTGACTCGTGGCGAAAGAGCTATTGCTTCGTCCTAAGGAGATAGTCATGTCTGAAAGAATAGCGAATTGGATCACGAAAGCTTCCAGAGCCGCCTCTGGTGGAAATGCACAACCCTGGGATATCCAATTTGAAGAAATAAATTCTCAAATTGCATTTCGAATTTCAATTGATAAGCAGTATCAAAGGGATCCATCGATAATGGACGTTGCTGGTGTAGCTTCAGCATTGTCTATTGGTTGCTTTGGAAGATACCTTGTTGGTGTTGCATTGTTAGACAACTTCCATTTAGTAAATAAAAAATTTAATGACCTTAATGACCTTTGGTCTTCGTCTGTAGAGTTACTTTTTGAAAAAAATAATATGCAAAGTAACGAAAAAAATAGTCTTAAACTTCAAGAGCCTTTTCACCAAACAAATAGATATCCATATAAAAAAATACCTCTCGATAAACTTTTTGAAAAACAACTCGAAGAAAGGGCATCACGTTATTCAACAGTAAAGCTTCATCGTATAAACAAAGAAGACGTTAACTTTAGGAAAGCCTTAAATAACTTAGAAACAGTAAGGTGGACAAATTATAACTTTTTAGAAAGCTTATTTAAAGAGATCACCACAAGTGATACAGAACAATTAGGGATTCCCGTAACTCAACTTGGTATCTCGTTTCTTGAACAGAATTTTATTAAATTTTTCAAAAATAACCTAGACCTTGGCTTTTCAATGCTAAATTTTGGACTACACAAAGCTACTGTTCAAAAAAATACAGAAAATTTTTTGACTAACTGTTCACAGATTTATTTTTTACAAGCGAATGATTTTTCTCTTCAATCTTGCTTTGATCTTGGATACTGCTTTCAAGATTTATGGATTGAAGTAAATTCGCAAAAGCTCTCTTTTCAGCCTAACGGCAATGGCTTTGTGGCTCTAGCCTACTGGCACGCTCCTAATAACAAAATTTTTAATCCCAAAGAAATTAGTTTGATAGAAGACTCAACTCAGTTGTTAACTCAAAGTTCAGAGTTAAATTTGAAAGCTCCAGTCTTAGGCTTTAGAGTTGGTTATTCCGATAAAGTAATTCCTTTATCTCCAAGAAAACCCCTTAAAGGTCGTTTGGAAAATGGTTTAATCAATTCTTTTTCGCTTATAAGGATAAAATCTAATTAAAATTTTTTAAAAGGCTCTATGAAAAAAATTGTTCTTATTGCTTTATCTGCGATTAGTATCTTTTTGACATTCTGGATATATAGAAATTATTTTAAACCTCAGAATGTTTTACGACCCACTGAACTTTCAGATAAAAATATTTATGAAAAAATAGCACGCTCTGCAGGTGGTGAAGTTGTACATATAGATACCGGTTCAAGTCCTGAAAAAATGAATGATTTTATCCAAATGAATTATGAAGAAAATAACTATGTGCTTTTATGGGCCGCAGAAGGAGAAACTATCAGTCATGAAATTCTCACTGAGTTTCAAATTGATCAAAACATAAAAAAAATTTCTATTTTAGTTTCTGGTCTAAATAAAAAACCTGAGGTTGAAGTGTTTAACCCAAGGAAACAAAAAGTAACTTTTACCAAGGTGCTTGAATCAAAGCAAAGTATAAAACAAATTTTTGATCATCCAGAACAAGGAAAGTGGAAATTAAAAATTTCTTCTAGTGAAAACATCCAGGTTAAAATTCTTGCTCTTTCTGACCTTTTAGTTTCGCCTCCAGAGCCAGTTGAACTCAGAGGACGACCAGGTCATGAAGGTTATTTTCAATACCGTGGAACGTTTGTATCAGGAAGCAAAGTCAAATTTAATTCTGACCTTTCAACAATAAAACTTTCTTCTAATAAAGACATGAATATTAAATCATCAGAAATCAGTCTTTTATCCTTAGGTGGCAAAACTTTAGAGAGTGGCACTGTCAATTCTGATTTTAGAATTCCAGCAGAACCATTTCGAACACTAATTACATGGACAGATGGTGAAGGGCGCAGCGGACAGCGAATGAGTCAAAGAATTTTTGAACCAAATAAACTCCCTCTTGTAAGTTTTAGTATGAATTCAGATCAACCCACCAGCCAAGAATTTTGCGATCTTATTAATTCCTCAGCAAGCTGGAATCTTTTCGCAGGGAGCTAGTGTTATAGTTAGCTGTAATCTCAGTGATGACATACAAGGATTGAAATTAAAAACGCATATATCTCTGGCGGTTCCTTGGGATCAACGTCAAAAAACAACGACTGTAGTCCTATCACAATCCGACCTTAATAGTTTAACAAAAGAAAACTGTCTTAATATTGAAAAAATATTTTCTAAGTTTCCAAAAATAATTAAAAACAAAGAAAATTTATCAGCCTCTCTTACATTTTCCTGCGTCGGTGGGCCAAGCAGATTTAATGCAATTCTTAATATTAAAGTTTTTCAAAATAATTAAGTCATTTATTTATCTTGTTGAATGCAAGTTTTTGTGAATAAATGAAGTAGATTTTTAGGTCTATTTATGAAATCATACAATAAAGAATCAAAAGAACTAGTTCAAATTATTTCAGAGTTATCTAAGGCTCGTTCGCTGCAAACCATTATGGACATTGTCAAAGAACGTTCT
>JABWCN010000021.1 GCA_013359135.1 Pseudobdellovibrionaceae bacterium
AATAATAAGCTTTAGTGAAATTATTAAACGCGACTCAATAATATCAATGACTTTGACTTGAGTGTTAATAAAAGAAAAACCAAAGTCAAAATGGTAAACTCTATTAAAATAACTAACTAATTCAAAAAAAAAATCACCATAGCTTTTAGTTTTTTCTAAAACTATAAATTCGTCCTCTAAATAACTTCCTGGCAGAAGATAGGTAAATAGAAAAGTAAAAAAAATCAACACGTTAACAGATAAAATGTATCTGCAAAAAGATTTAATTACACTATAAAAAAAAGACGTTAAATAATGACTCATTTCTTCTTTAGATCTCTTCCCAAGTTTCTTTAGTTGGAGCTCTTTCTTTTAATGTAAAAGGCATTTTATCTGATAAAAATGGCACTTGATCGGCCTTTGCGCTATTATATAAAAGTGCATAGATATATGAATTAGCTATTACTTTTTTTACATAGTTTCGAGTTTCCAAAAATGGAATATGCTCAATAAACTCATCAGTTTCTAAATGACCAAACAATTGGAGCCAATTTTTAACTCGATGAGGTCCAGCATTGTAACTTGCCGCAACCAAAGGCAAAGCTTGATTAAACTTTTTATTTAACCTTTGCAGATACTTAGTTCCAATTTTAATTGCAGGCTCAGCTTCTAACAACTGATTAGGAGTAAACTGCTTCTCACCTATAATTTCAGCAATTTTATTTCCTGTATATGGCATAACTTGCATTAAACCCAACGCCCCGACTGGCGAGATAGCTTCCTTTCGATACTGACTTTCGGCCCTCATAATACTCCAAACTAACTCTTTATTAACTTCAAACTCTTTCGAGTATTTGTCTACGAATTGAGGATAAGCCTTAGGGAATGAATACTCCCAAAACTGTTTGCCCTGAATGATTCCCAATTGTGCCTTGGTCTTCGAGAAATAGACTTGACTTATTTGGCTAGATCTATGGAATTGACCTACCAACAGATATTCATTCATCAAAGCTTTTAAATAATCTTTATTTTTAGTTCTACGTTCAATTTCATATAGATCCCATTTTGCCCATTGATCAAGACCAATAATCATTAGTCCTCTTGCTCTTTCAAATCGACTAATCAGCTCAGGAGTTTTGAAAGGAATATCTTCTGACTCTAAAGACTTCTCTTTATCAATTTCAGGCTTTTCAGTGGTGCTTTCAGCAACATTTCCTGGTTCAAAAGGATCCGCCTCTTCCTCAATATCCTGATTTTCAGCCATTGAATCGTCGTCAACTAAAACTTCTTCATTATTGGGAGTTAAAAAATCTTCCATCTGAAAACGCGATAATTTATGAGGGATCTTATAGGAGTTCATTCCTAGCTGAATAGAACTCTCTTTTGCATCTTGAATTTTAATTTCCTGATTGATTTTCTCTAGTCTCTTATAGGCCGCAATAGAGTAATATCCTTTACTTTTATCAAGAGAGAGCTTAGCAAAATAAGTCTTGGCCTTTTCAAGTTTGTTTTGACGGTATAAACTCATCCCCATCCAATAGTTAAGTCTTTCTTGACTCAATGATTTGTATTTCTTTTTATTTTTGACTCCAGAAAGGCGCTTAAATTCATTAAAAGAACTCACATAATCGCCTCTAAGATACTTCATCCATGCTAAATACCATTGGCTTTCTTTTTTTAACTTTTCATTTCTTGTTAACTTTTGAAATTCTTTAAACTTTCTTGTAGACCAATCATAGTCTTGCATTTGGTAACTCATAAAAGCCGATTGAAACAAGGCCTGTAAACCTTTATCACTAGCTTTTTTTAGTTTATAAGCTTTATAATAGACAGCTATAGAAGTAGCTAAATCGCCTGATCGTGCCGCAATAGGGGCAAATTGTGTCAAAAATTCAAAATCATTTTCATTTTGCTTTAAATACTTTTTAAGTATTCCATAGGCTTCATCAAGGTTTCCTTCCTGAGCATGAAAACTAGCCAAAATTTTATCAGCTTCAAAATCATACTGACCTTTAAAATCAGCCTTAAACTTGTTAATTTCAAAAAAAGCTTTTTTCTCTTGACCTGCCCATAATAAGTTTCTGACCCTTTTTTTGAAATCATCAACCTCCCACGCACAATCACTTTTCTTTTCATTAATCGAATTCAAGTTCAAATTATAGTCCCAATGACTAACTTTTTCAAATTGAGGGTACTGAATATAAATTTTCAATAGTTTTTCACACTTGAAACTCTTTTTATTAAGATGATCAGCAGCACTTGCTAATTGATACAAAATTTCTGCATGCTGTTCGGTTCCACGTGTGGCTTTATCAAGCTTAGTAAGTAGATTAAAAGCTTCTTGATAATTTTTATGGGTAAGTGCAATTTGACTTAGATAAAAAGTAGCTTCATTTTTTAATTTTTGATTTGGTTTTTCCTTTAAAATTAATTCAAAACTAAGTTTAGATTTATCCAATTGATTTTGTTGAAACTGAATTAAACCTAAAAAATATAATGTGTATTCGTTGAAACTATTTTTAGTTTTGCTAAGTAAAGTAAATAATTCTTCGGCAGTGGAGAAATTTTTTAATTGAAAAACTGCGTACGCTTTTTGGAAAAGTAATAACTCTTTATCTGTACTATTTGTTTTGATTTCATTATCAATTTCTTTAATGACCTCTTCCCACTTATTATTTTGCACAGCAACCCTAGTCTTAGCAAAAACATCAGACTGCGAATTTACAAAATGAGGAATCAATAATGCTATAAATATAAAAAAATTGGTAAGTATTTTCATTAACTCTTCCTATCAGTGATTGTCATATACCTATTGTATATGATACCGAATAATAATGGCAAAAACGAAGTCTAAAACTATATTTACCTGTCAAAATTGTGGAGCTCAACGACCAAGGTGGGAGGGAAAATGTAGTGAATGCAATGCGTGGAATTCTTATGTTGAGGAAACTCACACTGAAGTGAGCTCCACCCAGACTAGAGGCTGGTCTATTGATACCCAGAAACCAGTTAGACTTAATGAAAGTCCTAAAGAAGAAATTTTAAAAAGATACAACACAGGTATTGAGGAGTTCAATCGTGTAGTTGGTGGAGGAATCGCAGAAGGAAGCTTTCTCCTTCTAGGAGGATCTCCTGGTATTGGAAAAAGCACTCTACTCCTTCAAATTGCTGGTGGTTTAGCTATCAGAAATCAAAAAGTTTTATATATATCCGCAGAAGAAAGTACCAATCAAACTATGTCGCGAGCTCATCGCTTGGGTATTAAATCTGGTAATGTGGAAGTGGGTTCTGAAAGTGAGCTTAATAAAATCATTCAACTAGCTAAAGAAAGTAAGCCTCAGGTTCTTGTTATAGACTCGATACAAACGGTATTTCTTGCTCAGCTAGAGTCAGCGCCAGGAAGTGTTTCACAAGTCAGGGAATGTGCAGCTCATTTAATGTCGCTGGCAAAACAGTTCGGTATCGCGGTTATTCTGGTTGGTCACATTACTAAAGATGGCAGTATCGCTGGACCAAAAGTTTTAGAACACATGGTGGACTGTGTACTTTCTTTTGAAGGCGATACTCAATCTCACTTTAGACTACTTAAAACTATCAAAAATAGATTTGGTGGAGCTCTAGAATTAGGAATTTTTCAAATGAATCACAAAGGACTTGAAGAAGTGAGCAATCCTTCCGAGCTTTTTTTACAAGAACGAGGGCAAAAACCCATCGGATCCGTTGTCTTCAGTTCTCTGGAAGGCCAAAGAACTTTACTATGCGAAATTCAAGCCCTATCTTTAAATAGCCATATGCCTATGCCAAGAAGAACAAGTGTTGGAATTGAATTAAATCGTCTTCACCTTTTAACGGCAGTTTTAGAAAGACATGCCAGTATACACGTCAATCAGAGTGATATTTATATTAACGTTGTTGGTGGTTTAAAAATATTTGAACCCGCTGCTGATCTAGCTATCGCAGCTGCTATTATCTCTAGTGAAAAAGACAAACCAATTGATTTAAAGTCCTGCTTTTTTGGAGAAGTAGGTCTGACTGGGGAAATCAGAGGAGTCCTTTTACCAGAAATAAGAGTTAAAGAGGCTATCAAACTTGGTTTTAAAAATTTCTATTTGCCAGCAGCTCAAAAAAACCATCTTGATATACCTAAAAATAAAGAACTCCATTTTTACTTTTTAAATCATATAAAAGAATTAAATAACTTAATCTGATAAACTTTAAGCTTTTCATAAGTAATGCTATGTAATACTTCCATCACTTGGTTGTCTAAAAACTAACAGTGGATTTATTCGGCTTTTTCCTACATAAAATACGTTCGCTAAATTTGTTATAGATAATTTCAAGGAATTTTATGACTAATGTTGTATTTTGTTTATGTCTAATATTCAGTTTAGGTTTAATGCCAGCAGCAAATGCCGATGATATTGACGGAATCACACTCTTGCCCCAAGTGCAAGGATCTAATATTTCAGGGAAGTTTTACTACAATGGAATCGATATCACCACAGTGGTTGAAGCTATAAGACCCCACGTGAAGACCCTTAAAAAACCAGTTTATCTCTTCAACTGGACCCGCACACCTTATAAATCATTTGACCCAATCACCACTAAAGATCCTCAAGACCCTGAAGTGCTAAAAAGAGCCAAAGAAGAAATTGACAGTTATTGGTTCTATTTTGCAAATCCTAAATATCGTTCATACAGTTTTTATGGAGCTGGTGTTTATACTTTTGTTGACCCATTTAGTCTTTATGAAAGTTTTGGCGCACCTTATTGGACTTTGACGACTTATCAACTGCCTAAGGGTGAAAATCTACTCCTTGATCTTAATATTTCATTACCCAAAAATATTATGGATCAATTAGATTGTTCCCTACCAAGTGGTTATAGGTATCTAGCAAATTATTTTTCAACTGGAGGATCTAATACCAATTCTAAATGTGGTAATTTTCTTAAATTTCTTTTAGTGGATACAATGAATATCTCTGGATTTGCTTACACTTATCAATACTGGTCGACTAAGTACTGTAAGCTTGACAGTCAAAAAAACTACAACGGCTTAATGACAAAGGCTATAGTTCTATTTTCTTCAAAGTGGGTAACTTCTGAAAATGTAAAATTTTTTAGTATTTATTCAAAACATAGCAAAGAACTACGCCTTATTATAGAAACTTATTTCATAAAAGCTATAAAAGATTTAACTCCTTCAATCCAGAGCTCAAAAGAGTCAGATACAATTTCTGAAGACGAGCTCTTATTTAAGACAGCTGGATTTCAAACAGAACGATTTAAAAATCTTTTCTGGTCTGATCTTGATGGAGAAAAAAAAGTATCTAATATTGACTTCTGGTCGGAAGAAAACCTTATGGAATGCCATAAGTCTAACCCCTTCAACGACTAAAGTTAGGGTTGTGCCTGATGATGGAGTTATTTTTTAAATTTTAAAAAAATTTCTCTTTGAACATCCATAAAAAGATTTAGCATTTTAGCTTCAAAAACTGAATCTTTAACTAAAAACTGAACTCCCATTACCTGACTGGGAGTATAACTTGCAATATAGTTTTCACTCATTTCCTTTGGCTTAATTTCCCTAGAATGCCTTACTTGAACATCCACATCGATGGAAGTTCGATTACCAAGATAGAGAATAATCTTGAACTTAGTATTAACTTTTAATGAAGGTTCCAATGCTGGGAAACTCATTTTACATCCTCCACTACTAATATCTAGAATTTTAAAATCAACCGGGATAATTTTTCCATTTGATTGAACAATATTAGCCTTAGCTTTATATTTTTCAGGAACTTCCATCCTCATGGATTTCCTTCTTTGTAAATAATAAAGTTCTGATTGAATATCTAAAATCACACGATTACCATCACTTGTAGCCATACCTGACATAAAAAAACGATCTTCTTCATAACTTAAATTAACAACAACACTTTCAGCTTGAGGTAAAACAAAACGTTCATCTTCTCTGATTTCACATTCCAAGTACTTTTCATCAATAAGCTCTTTTGCTCTCAACTTTTTAACATCAATTTTTTCAAATTTTAAAAGTACCAATCCACCTTCTTCAGCAATTAGTCTTAAAATTCTTTTCTTTTCAGAAAGATGAACTTTTTTAAAAATTTCCATTTTCATTTTTTTGCACTTTCATAAAAAATCTCTGCTTGTAAATCAACAAATAACTTTCTTAACTGGGTAGTTTGAGCCTCAGATAGTTGTTCAAAACTCAATCCAAAAATTTGCTTAAAGCGACCATTTTCATTCTTAAAATGATGTTTTAATTCGCCATGAATCTCCATACCCGTTTTATGTCCAAATTTTAAGTTACCAATGATTAGATCTCCCTTATGAAAGCTAGGTTTATCGGTATTTAAACCTATTTTACATCCTGAATCTGAAAAATCTAATATTTCTGCTCTTAGAAAAGTGAGATTTTCATTTTGTTTTTTTATCATTAACATAGCCGATAAATGATCTGGAATTTTAAGCCTTTTATTTTTCCTGCGAGGTAGGTAAAAAAGATCTACATTCTTTCTAAACAACAACGAATCTCCCTCGATATGAAATAAAGATTTAAAAAAATAGTTTTCGTTAGCAAACGTCAACACTGATGATGCCTCCGACTTTGTTTTGAGGCTGGCATAATGCTTTGGACGACGACAAGCCACATAAGATTTTAAATAAAAACCTTCAATTCTAGATTTAATCATTGTTTTTTGATTCAGTTGAAAAATCACACCGGCCTTCTCTAAACAAGCTTGTTGCCATATGACTTCTCGCTCTTCTAAAGTGACTTTTTTAAAAATTTCATTCATTTTGAATTTTTCACTGTCAATTTGATAGCCTTCAACCATGAACGATATCTTTCTGCGAATTCTTTTTTTTGCATTTGAGGTTTAAATTCTCTGTCTAAATTCCAAATATTTTCTATTTCCTTTGTTCCCGTCCAAAAACCAGATCCAATACCTGCTAAATAAGCCACCCCAAGAGCTGTGGTTTCTATGATTTGTGACCTTGCTACCTTTGACTGCAAATAATCACTTTGTAATTGCATTAAAAGGTTATTTTTTGCAGCACCACCATCTGTTTTTAATATTTTCAACTTAGTTTTTGTTTCTGATTCCATCACTTTAATAATATCTACATTTTGTAAAGCTAATGACTCTAAAGCGGCCCTCATCAAATGAGCTTTACTTGTTTTTCTTGTTAACCCAAGAATAACTCCTGTTGCCTCTTCTTTCCAATACGGAGCCCCCAATCCAGTCAATGCGGGTACAAACTCAACACCCTCAGAGTGACTGACTGAGCTTGCCAATTCTTCAATTTCCTGTGAAGTAGTTAATAACTGCATGTTGTCTTTTAACCATTGAACAACAGAACCACAGTTAAAGGCTCCCCCCTCTAGAGCATATACAGGTTTCATCCCCTCAAGTTCCCAAGCAACAGTTGTAAGCAATCCCTTTTTTGAATAAGAAACTTTATTACCATTATTGTACAAAATGAAACTCCCAGTTCCAAAAGTACATTTAGCTTCGCCAGCTTTAAAACAGGCTTGTCCAAACAAAGCCGCTTGTTGATCTCCTGCAATACCATGGATCGACAAAGGTTTAGAAAAAAAACCCTTCAACTCAGAACAGTGGATATGTCCAAAAAAAGCATTACTAGCTTTTATTTCTGGTAAAATTTCTAAAGGAATCTGAAGAATATGGGCACATTCTTTACTCCACGTTCTAGTTCGTAAATCCATAAGCATTGTTCTAGATGCATTTGTAACATCAGTTGCATGTACCTTACCTGCTGTTAATTTCCATAAAATATAGCTATCCACAGTTCCAGCTAAAACTCTTTTTTCTTTAAGACCCTTCTTAGCCTCTTTGACCTCATTTAAAATCCATTTAATTTTAGTACCTGAAAAATAAGGATCAATTACAAGACCTGTGATTTTTTTAATTTTTCTAGAATCTCTTTTTAAACTATGACAGATTTCGGAAGTCCGTCGACACTGCCAAACAATAGCATTATAAACAGGAATTCCTGTATACTTGTCCCATACAACAACAGTCTCTCTTTGGTTAGTAATTCCAACTGAAAAAATATCGGCAGAGTCGTGACGTTTAAAAATTTCAGTAATACAATAAATCACTGAATTCCAAATTTCTTCAGGATTATGCTCTACCCAACCTGGCTTAGGAAAAATTTGAGTAAATTCTTTCTGCTCTTGATCAACAAGTTTTCCAGTTTTATCAAAAAGACAGACTCTAGATGATGTAGTTCCTTGATCTATAGATAAAATGTATTTCGACATATAAACTATGATCATTTAAGAGATTTAAAAAAGCAATAGAACTAGATCTCAACCTTTGAAAAGTTTTTTTAACCCCTTTTTGAAAGGTTTGCTGATAAACCTCCACCTAATGTCCTGATTTTTGTTTTTTTAATTTATAAAACCAATTGCAACTTGATATCTTCTTTGAAACTCAATAGATCTATCTTAGGATGAACAAGGATATTTTAAAAAAACTAAATCACGAATCATTTTACTTTAAAACAATTCCCATTTATTTTTTAACTCTACTCAAAAATTACTTTCGTTTACAAATTGAAGGTCTAGAAAATATTCCCAAAAAAGGGTCAGTATTGATTACTCCTAATCATTCTGGGTTTTCTGGAATTGATGCTTTACTACTTAACTATGTCTTAGTTAACGAAGCCAAACGACTTCCTCGTGTATTAACTCATAAATTTTGGTTTGGTACTAAGATTTCATCTGCAATTTTTCAAAAGCTCGGTTTTTTTGAAGCGACCTATGAAAATGGTAAAGTTTATTTAAATAGAAAAAATGCTGTCGTTCTTTTCCCTGAAGGTGAACAGGGAAACTTTAAACCTAGCCAAAAAATGTATCAGTTGCAGGAATTTAAAAGAGGATTTGTCCGACTTGCTATCGAAACTGACTCCCCTATAGTTCCCGCTCTTATTATTGGAGCTGAAGAATCAAACTTTACCTTATCTCAATTACACTTAAATCATTTTTTAAAAGGAATCACGCTTCCACTACCAATTAATCTAATCCCTCTCCCTGCAAAATGGAAAATTAAATTTCTAGATCCTATTTATCTTCCCTATGACAAATCTGCCCTTGAAAATACGGAACTGATACATGAAATTACCAGCGATATTGAAGATTTAATGCAAAGAAAAATAAACGAAGAGCTTAAAAAGAGATCTTCTGTATATTTTTAACGGCAATTTGGGTTGAAACAGGAATCAGCCTTATCATCACCCACAGATTTAATAATTGCAGACCAGCCTTTAATAATCGCACCAGGCTCATCTGGATTACGGCTACCTAGTTTACTCACTACAATTGCAGCAACAATCGCCGCCATTGAAAGCAGTAAAACATACTCAACCACCAGCTGTCCCCGTTGATTAAAGCTCAAGATGATTTTCTTCCAACGAGGAAGAAAGCATTTTATTTTCATTGATTTCTTTCCAATTTTTAACTGCATCTTCAAATAATATAAAAAAATCTGAAATATCAGCTTCATTGTTTGGTTTTTCAATTCCTATAACTATATCTTGATTCCAAAATTCCATTTGCATCGTAGAATCACTAGCAAAACAATACTCATATTGTTCTCGTGTGGGATAGACCATGATTAAAATATTAGAATGGGAGTTTTTGGAGGTTTCCTTTAGAGCTAATAATTCTTTTTTAAATTTTTGTTGAAGTTCAAAGTAAATCTTCAACGCAAATGACTCATGAAACTGAGCAAAATAAATTCTGACTGGGCCGTCGAAAATAGCCGAATTAAAAGCCACATTAAAATACTTTGACTGCATCACATTAGCATATGAATTTCTCATTTGGAACCCCTCCGTAGGCCAATCTTTAGTTCAGTCACTAAAGAAAAATCACAACAAGCTCTTCATGAAATTGTTATGACCACTACCTAAGCTTAGGTAGATTCCATTTTAAGAATCAAATCATTTTTTACAGTTTTTGTCAGAATTCTGCACTGTTTAATTTTTGAACTTTATTTTGAAAAAACCTTTCACTGATTGGGTTCTGAGTTGAAGAGTAAAAAAGATCAGAAGCATCTCCCTCAAGAATGGCTATTAGCGCTTTTTTCCCAACCTCTATAGATCCTAATTGATCTTGTAAATTCAAGGCATAACTTGCTCCCAAAGTGTAAGCGACAATGACTTCAGTTAAAGTCATCTTCATTTCTAACCTAGCCAAAAGGCCAACCATCATCACATCTTGAGATGGACAAGTTCCTGGATTAAAGTCTGAAGCTAAGGCAACCCTAGCTCCAGAATCAATAAGCTTTCTTGCTGGAGGATAAGCACAGCGCATGTACAAATCAGCAAGCGGTAATAACACTGGGGTCACCTCGGATTGAGATATTTTTTTAATTTCTTTTTCAGAAAGTTGAATGACATGGTCCGCGGATAGCGCACCTAACTCACAAGCTAGCTCACTACCGCCAGATAAGCTTATTTGATCAGCATGAATGGTTATTTCAAAACCCAAACTCTGACAATGCTTTAAGTACTCGCGAGCCACATCTTTAGAGAAAAAACCTTTTTCAATAAAAATATCTACTCTTTGACTGAGCTTTTTTTTCTTAACTTCTGGTAAAACTTTTAATTTAAGAAAATTCAAATATTCTTGTTCTGAAGAAAAACTCTTAGGAACCGCATGAGCTCCCAAAAACGTAGGAATAACTAGAGCGTTTTCAATTTGTTTTAAAATCTCCAATGACTTGATTTCATTTTTTAAATCTAAACCATAGCCACTTTTGATTTCAACAACAGAAACACCTTGTTTCACAAACTGATTGACTCTCTTTTGAGTCAAATTCAATAGCTGAGCTTTAGAAATTAAATCAATTGCTTTTTGAGTTGATAGAATACCACCACCATTAGCAGAGATCTCTTGATAACTAGCTCCTTGCAAACGCATTTCAAACTCAGCACTCCGACTACCAGCAAAAACCGTATGCGTATGACATTCGATCAGAGTAGGCATCAAAACTTTATTTTTTAGTGAGATCTCTTTCTTGATTTTCTTTTTAAAGTCCGAGGGTAATTTTTTTAGCTCACCTATCCAGCAAATTTTTTCTTTATCCACAATTAGAGAATGATTTTTTAAAACAGATAGATCTTCGTTCTTTATGCCACGCCCTTTTTTTAGAGCAGCCCCTTGTAGACTTAAAATTTCTTTAGCATCTTTAAGTAGTATCATAGGATTTGAATTATGGCCGTAAGGCTAGACCAAAGGCAATAAAAATTGTAGCAGAAATTTAAGCCTTAAATTTTCTCAAATATGGCCGATGCAATGACAAAGGAATTTTATGATGAACTTGAAAAATACATTTTTTATATTGATTTTATCTATTTTAGCTTCAATTTCTTCTTTGGCTCAAGTTGAGTTCAGCACAAACAATTGCGTTAAGTACGCAACTTTAATTTTACCTGATGGCAACCCCATGCGAATCTCTGCAACACAATTAGAAAAGAAAGATATCAAAAATGACAGCCCACAAGTCTTAACTGATTACGAAATCCAACTTTTGAATCCTGAGGATAAGTTTACCAATAAACTAAAAGGTCAAATTTTTAAAGAATATTCAAATACTCAATTAGCATGTTTTACTATTAATAACGCTACTAAGTCTCTTGTTAAAACTGCAACAATGAATCCCAATATACATGAAATGACTCAAAGTAGTGCCTTCCCAGATTGCATCTCAAAAGAGATCAAATTAGTCTTCAAAAATCCAAAAAAAACAATCACACTACGTATCGAGGCTGGTGTAGGACTAACTATCAAGGAAAAAGATGAATCCAAAGGAAGCACAACAGAGCAAGTTATAAAAAATTTTAAATACACTGACTTTGACATGTCAAAAGAGAATTGCGACAAAACCCTAGGTAATGGTACTACGAATATTATCCCTAAGCGTGTTGATAATGTAGATACAACTCTCTCTGGCAAATAAAATCTTATGATTTATCTTTGAGTTTTTGGCCAAGTATTTTTAATTTACCGGAAATTTCATGCATCTCATCAGAAGTTCTAAGATTTAATGGTTCGTCAAACTTATTGTTAATAAGTGCATCAACATAGCGATTTATCGAAACGAAAGGCCCAACAAAACGATGCGTAATGATTAAGCTAGAAAAAAAAGTGACTACAAAAGCCATTAAGAAGCTTATAATTCCCAACTGTACAGTGAACTCGATAATATTATTTAATAATAAATTATCCATTTCAACTTCTGATTGAAAAGTAAAAGAGCGAAGGCGATATACCACAACTAAATTTGTCAGCAAAATTACACCAGCTACGAACAAAGAGTTAAGAAAAGCATACTTAAACTGAATTCTAGGGTTTGTTACAAAACCAAAACGACTTCTTTTATCTGCGGACATCAGATCCTCCACTCTATCAAGTTAAGAAACCCCCATCGTAAAATCAAAGTATTTCGTGAAAATTTATCTAGGGGTTCTGGACCAAAGTTATATCAAAAAACTATGAACCTAGTGCTTTTTTCCCTGATTTGCTACCGCTTGGATTGCTTTGGCAACATCTTCTGGATCACCTAAAAACTTTTTATTTATAATTTTTAATTGATCATCTAGCTCGTAGCTCAATGGGATTCCAGTTGGCATATTGACTTGCATAATTTCATCTGAACTTAAATTTTCTAGATTCATCATCAACGCTCGCAAAGAATTTCCATGGGCGACAATTAAGACTTTACGATCCATCTTCAAATCAGTGACTATTTTATCGTTCCACAAGGGAATAAATCTGGCTACAGTATCCTTTAATGATTCTGAACTCGGTAAATCGCGAAGAGGAACGTGACGATAACGTGGATCATTTTTAGGATGTCTTGGATCATCCATACTCATCTCTGGCGGGGGAACATCATAACTACGGCGCCAAATTTTAACTTGTTCTTCTCCATGTTGCTCTGCCATTTCAGTCTTGTTTAAACCTTGAAGGTTCCCATAGTGTCTTTCATTTAAGCGCCAGTCTTTATAAACTGGTAACCACACCTGGTCCAACTCTTCTAATACATAGTCCAAAGTTTTAATAGCTCGCTTCAACAACGAAGTATAGGCCACATCGAATTGTAAATGCTCTTTAAAAAGGGCTTTCCCTCCTTTTTTGGCTTCTGCAATTCCTTTTTCTGACAATCCAACATCTTGCCATCCTGTAAAACGGTTTTCTTGGTTCCAAACGCTTTCTCCATGACGGATAATAACAAGTTTTTTCATAATAGAGTTCCTACTTTATTTTTTTAGTTGTTTCTTGTAATAATTAAATTATTTATATTTTTACTTTAATCAACTTCCAGTGAGAATAATTATTTTTTTTTCTTAACTTTAAATCGCTTAACTTTGATCTCCTACCTATCAAATAAACCCAATTTGAAAATTTATCTAGATTTAAGTCAATGGTTCTTAGTCTTGAGTTGTTGTTTTAAAGCTGCAATGTTCAATTAAGCATCAAAAACCCAGCCCTTAACAAGCCTCATCCTAAGACTTAATAAGCTACAATATTTCTAAAAATCGTATTACAGTTGCGCTATATTTATTAAAGTCATAGAGCATTAAATAGTGACGAAGACTTCCGTTTTTGAAAAATTGCCATTTCTAATGGAAAAGAAAGGAACCACCTTTTTATGAGTAGTTCAATTAGCAGTTCAATCAATCATGCAAACTTGCAGTACATCGAGTCGTTGTACCAAGACTATCAATCTAATCCTGACTCTGTTTCTTTTGAGTGGAAACGTTTTTTTGAAGGTGTCGATTTTGCACAAAATGGCTCCCTCGGACTTTCCGAAAAAGAACTTGATGTATACCATCTAATTCAAGCTTACAGAAACTACGGACACTTTGAAGCCTCACTAGATCCTTTATCTAACACTCCACCTTCTAGTGAACAGCTTTCATTAAAGAAATTTAACCTCACTGAAAAAGATCTAGAAAGTCATTTTCAGATTGGTAACATTGTTGGTAAACCTAATGCTTCTTTAAAAGATATCATTGCTCATCTACGCTCCGTATACTGCGGACGCTTGACAGTACAATGTGCAGAGGCACTTCCTGAAGTTAGAAATTGGTTTATAAAAGAATTTGAAATTGAAAATCCTAAATTCAAACTTTCAATTCAAGAGAAAAAAGAAATTTATCATTCCATTGCAAAAACTGAAGCCTTAGAAAAATTTATTCACACACGTTACGTCGGAACAAAAAGATTTTCAGTCGAAGGTGGAGATGCACTTTTACCCATGTTAGAAACGCTAGTGCAAAAAGCGACGAAACTCAAAGCCGAAGAAGTGATGATCGGTATGGCTCACCGTGGTCGCGTCAACGTACTTGCTAATTTCATGGGTAAAGGGCTTGAATATATTTTTGCAGATTTCAATGGGCCAACAGAGCTGACTGAGCCTGTGGATGATTTCGATGGTGATGTTAAATACCACTTGGGTTACGTTGCACAAAAAGAAACTGCTGACGGTAATTGCCAAGTGACTTTGGCTTATAATCCCTCTCACTTAGAGGCCGTAAACCCTGTTGTTTTAGGAATGAGTCGTGCTGCACAAAGACGACGCAAAGACACCAAAGAAAGAAAAAAAGTAATTCCTCTTTTAATTCATGGGGACGCCGCTTTTGCTGGCCAAGGAGTTGTTCTTGAAACATTCCAAATGGCTCACGTTAAAGGTTACACCGTAGGTGGAACTCTTCACATTGTTATCGACAATCAGGTAGGGTTTACTACTAATCCAGAAAATCATCGTTCCTCTCACTACTCATCTGACGTCGCAAAAGTTTTAGCAACACCTGTTCTTCATGTTAATGGTGACGATGCTGAAGCCTGCGTTAGAGCTATGGAAATAGCTGTACGTTTCCGTCAAGAATGGGGTCGAGACATTGTTATTAATATGATTTGTTACCGCCGTTTTGGACACAACGAAGGGGATGAACCTGCCTACACTCAACCATTGATGTACGAAATCATCAAAACTCACCCCACTCTAAGAGATATCTATAGCAAACAGCTAATTCGTGAAAATGTTTTAGATAGCAAATATGTTGAAGGTTTTTATCAAGAAAAATGGGATAACTTACAAAAGATATTTGAAGAAACTAAAAAAACTCCTCCTAAGATTAAACCCTTCAAGTTTGAAGGCTTCTGGAAAGGACTAAGAAAAGGTTTTCTTGCTGATCTTGAAAAAGAAGTGAACACCAAGTTTGATTTACAAACTCTGAAAGATATTTGTAAAAAACTTTCAGAAGTTCCTGGCTCGTTCACCCCACACCCTAAACTAGTAAAAGGTCTTCTAGAAACTAGAAAAGCTATGGCCGAAGGGAAACAACTTCTAGATTGGGGAACTGCAGAATTACTTTCATACGGAAGTTTACTACATGAAGGAACTTCAATTCGACTTACAGGTCAGGATTGTGTCCGTGGAACATTCACACATCGACACTCTGGTTTGTATGACTTCAAAACAGGAGAACCCTATTCTGCTCTTGATCAACTTAATAGTGATAAAGTGGAGTTCTGCGTCTATGATTCGGTTTTATCTGAATATGCAGTACTTGGATTTGAATACGGCAATGCCACTTGCGATCCTACATTTCTAACTATCTGGGAGGCTCAATTCGGAGATTTTTCTAACGGGGCCCAAATCATTATCGATCAATTTCTGACTGCCGGTGAAGCTAAGTGGATGCAAATGACTGGGCTTGTATTACTACTACCTCACGGTTATGAAGGCCAAGGGCCAGAACATTCAAGTGCTCGGCTAGAACGTTGGTTGCAGCTTTGTGCAAATGGCAATATGCAAGTTATGAACTTGACCACGCCTGCCCAAATATATCATGCCATGAGAAGACAAATCAAACGCGACTTCCGTAAACCTATGATAGTGATGTCACCCAAGTCTTTACTTCGTCATCCTAAAGCAGTTTCTTCTTTAGAAGAATTAGCTAATGGTAAATTTCAGGAAGTGATTAACGATGCAACGGTTAAAGAGGCAAAGAAAGTAAAAACAGCCGTTTTTGTTTCAGGTAAACTTTACTATGAATTACTTGAGGAAAAAGAAAAATTGAAAAAAGAAGATATCGCATTGATTCGTCTTGAACAAATTTATCCTTTCCCTGAAAAGCAAATTAATGAGATTTTGAAATCTTATCCTCAATTAAAAACCATTGTATGGAGTCAAGAAGAACCAAAAAATATGGGCGCTTATCAGCATGTTTACTTTAAATTTGCTGAACTCATACAAAAAGAAAAATGGAAACTAGATTTTAAATACGTTGGAAGACCTGAGCGTTCAAGCCCAGCCACAGGTTCCGTTTACAGACATAAAAACGAACAAAATGAAATCATTCAAGGTGTAATGAAGGAGTAGTTATGAAAATAGATGTTAAAGTTCCTGCTGTTGGAGAGTCCGTCACGGAAGCTACAATTGGAAGCTGGAATAAAAAAAATGGTGAATTTGTAAAACGTAACGAAGTCCTTTTACTTCTTGAAACTGATAAAGCTAGCGTAGAAGTTGTTGCTGAAAATGATGGAGTTTTAGCGATTCAAGTAGAAGCAGGCCAAGTAGTTAAAATCGGTGCTACTGTCGGAATTCTTGATACAGAAGGTAAAGCTTCAGCTGTATCATCTGAGGCTCCTAAAACAGCTCCTGTTACGGCATCTCAGCCTACTCAGGCCCCTGTAACGAGTTCTCCTGCATCAGCACACCTTTCACCTGCTGTGCAAAGAATAGTAACCGAAAATAATTTAAACCCTTCGCAAATTGCAGGAACTGGTAAAGACGGCCGGCTTACAAAAGGTGATGTGTTAGCCGCCTCGACAGCTGCAGTAGCACCTACTCCTGCAGCTGCTCCTGCTAAAACCGAAGCTAAATCTAAGGCTGCACCTGCCCCAGCTATTTTTGCAGCTAGTGGTAAACTTTCAAAACAAGGTGAGAAGAAAATAGTCCCAATGACTACTATCAGAAAGAAAATTGCAGAGCGTTTAGTAGAAGCGCAAAACACAGCTGCTATTCTGACAACATTTAACGAAATTGACATGACGAAGGTCAATGAAATCAGAAATAAATATAAAGATAAATTTAAAGAAAAGTACGGTATTTCTCTTGGTATGATGGGTATCTTCACGAAAGCAGCTGTTGAAGCACTTAAAGCTTTTCCCGCAGTTAATGCCTACATCTCTGGAGCTGGTGCAGGAACTGAGATTGAATATCACAACTATTACAATATAGGTATCGCTGTCAGTACTGAAAAAGGTTTGATGGTTCCAGTTATTAAAGATGCAGATCAAATGTCCTTAGCTGAAATTGAGATGGCTATTCGCGATTACGCTTTGAAAGCTAGAGACGGAAAAATTGGTGTTGATGATCTAACTGGTGGAACTTTTTCAATCACTAACGGTGGAGTTTTTGGTTCTTTAATGAGCACACCCATTTTAAATCCTCCGCAAAGTGCTATCCTTGGAATGCACAAAGTTGAGGATCGTGCCGTAGTGATTAATGGCAAAATTGAAGTCAGACCTATGATGTATGTAGCTCTTTCTTATGATCATCGTATTATTGATGGCAAAGAAAGCGTAAGCTTCCTTGTTAAAATCAAAGAAGGTGTTGAAGATCCTGAGCGTCTGTTATTTGGAGTTTAATTCTTAGAATGGTAATTTAAGGGAGTTTGAAAATGAGTGAAGTGCAATTTGATTTAGTCGTTATTGGGAGTGGACCTGGAGGATACGTTGGAGCTATTAGAGCAGCTCAACTAGGGTTAAAAACAGCTGTAGTTGAAAAAGACAAAAACTATGGTGGCACTTGCCTAAATGTCGGTTGTATTCCTTCAAAAGCTTTACTTGAATCCAGCGAGCATTATCAAGCAGCACTTCATGACTTTAAAACTCATGGCCTTGAGGTTTCTAAAATTGATATCAATCTTAAGCAAATGTTATCAAGAAAAGACAAAGTCGTTCAGCAAAATACTGAGGGAATTGCCTTTTTGTTTAAGAAAAACAAGATCACTCCTTTTAAAGGTTTTGGAAAAATTCTAAAGCCTGGAGTTGTAGAAGTCACAGCTGAGGATGGTTCTAAAACTTTACTTCAATCAAAAAGTATTATGATTGCCACTGGCAGTGTCCCTTCGGAACTCCCCTTCTTAAAGTATGATGAAGAAAAAATTGTTTCTAACACCGGTGCCTTATGCTTAAAAGAAATTCCCAAATCTCTAGTTGTTGTTGGCGGTGGAGTGATTGGTTTAGAGCTTGGATCCGTATGGTCAAGATTAGGTTCTAAAGTTACGGTCATTGAATATTCTGACCGTCTTGGTGGAGGAATGGACCAAGAATGTATGCAAGTTCTGAAAAAAGGAATGCAAAAAGAAGGTATCGAATTTCTAATGAGCACCAAAGTTTTTGCAGCTCAAAAAAACTCCAAAGTAGTGGAGATCGAATACGAATCTCTATCCGATGGAAAAAAAGCTAAAATACAAACTGATGTGGTTTTAGTGGCTACGGGCAGAAGACCATTTACTCAAGGACTTGGGTGTGAAGAGCTAGGGATTAAAAAAGACCAACTTGGTCGCATCGAAGTAGACTCGCATTATCAATCCTCGATTCCTGGAATTTATGCTATTGGCGATGTCATCACAGGACCAATGCTTGCTCACAAAGCAGAAGAAGAAGGTGTGGCTCTTGCTGAAATGCTAGCTGGAAAAGCTGGTCATGTTAACTACAACACTGTCCCAGGTGTTATTTACACGCACCCTGAAATTGCTTCTGTTGGACTTTCAGAAGAACAAGCAAAAAAAGATGGCCTTGCCATAAATGTTGGAAAATTTCCTTTTCTAGCCAATGGCCGCGCTCGTGCGAAAGGGTTCACTGAAGGTTTTGTAAAAATCATTGCTGATCAAAAAACAGATAGAATTCTTGGGGCTGCTATTGTTGGTCCTGGAGCTTCAGAGATTATTCATGAAATTGTTGTGTGTATGGAGTTTGGTGGTAGTAGTGAGGACTTAGCTAGAAGTTTTCATGCACATCCAACACTCAGTGAAACTATTAGAGAAGCTGCACTTGCCGTTGAAAAACGTCAGCGCCAAATGTAATTTTACGGATATAATGTGTAATTAAATAACTATGAGACAACCAAAAAGACTTTTTCTTCTTATATTTTTATCAGGAATTCTCGCTGGTTCTTTTGGAACGTTGGTGTGGAACTACTTTCGTCCATTCAATACTAAATATGGTAACATAGTAGAGTTAAAGAAAAATAAAGGACCAAGAAGTCTTTTTGATTTATTTATGGGTTCTACTTCGCCCTTTGAGAGCCCTTTCCACGAACAAGAAACTATTGAAGAAGATCCAACAAAAAATGCTTTTTCTTTTTCCATGAGTCTAGGTGGAAATGAAGATCTTGTTCCTAGTGAGGACGAAAAGTTCTATTACTACACTTTAAACCTTGACCAAATGAAAGCTAAAACGCTGAATGTAAATATTGAAAACCATCAAATCATTGTACAAGCTCAAATGGAGAGTAAAGAAACAGAAGAAAACTCTATACACTCTTTTTCTCAAAGTTTTACTAAATCTATTCCAGCTCCCCCTAATGCAAATCTTGATAAAATTGAAGTTGAAAATAAAGAAAACAAAGTTGTTATCAAAGTTCCTAAAAATTAGATAGTTTTACCCCATAAAAGTGCCACTTATTGTCTCTAGTGTTCATTTCTCTACAGGTGAAATGAAGCGCCTCTTTAAGTTATATTGTTCCTTCTAAGGAGCGTTCTTTTTGGTAAAAATAAATATCATTGTCATTTTACTTTTATTACAAGTATTTAAAGCCCGTGCAATGAATGGCTTTTGTAGTATTTATTACAAAAGTAACTCCCTTTTTATTTCTCCTGAAGCATTACACCAAAAAACTGAAAATCAGCTACAAGTTAAACTCGAAAACAATAAATCTCCTGAAGTAGTTATTGTTCTACCAGAGGAGTTTTCCTCATCTCTTCAAATTGAACTCCATGGAGAAAACTCTCGACGGTATCTTATTTCTTCACTGATCACTGAGACTGGGCAGAGGCTTATAAATGACAGTATTCCAAAAAGTCAAAATCTAGAACTAGCCCTCCAAAAAATTGATAACTTTATGCCAGGCACTGATGGTTTTAGAACCTCTGTAGCTACTTACAGTTCAAAAATTAGAAGCGTACCAAGTACTGAGGCAGGATATACAAGCATACTGATCCCAGCAAAATACTTAAAAACAAAAAAAGGAAGGAAACTACTAATTCTTAAAGCTATAACAGATGGAAATGAAAAACCTCATTCTATTGAAATTAGAGCAATAAGCTCTGGCAGCCATTCTAACTTAAAACAAAAACAGGTTTTGAATCTTAATTTATTCATTCCTGAGGGACTAAAAGAAAGTTTATCCAATGAGCTTTTAGAAGCTCTCATTGATAAAGTTAACCTGATCTATTCAGCGGCAAATATTCATATCGTTGTTAATAGTTTAAATAAAGTTTCTTCCCTATGGGATGTTATTAATGTTGATAAACTTTCTGTAAAAGATTTTTATGACTTCTCCAAAGACTCTCCCTACGGACTAAATATAGTCTTGACGAAATCTCTGATGAGCTCCCAAATGGGTACAATCGGAGGCTATTCATATGCACTAACAGGTCCCTCATCTGTTCAAGGAGTCAAAAAATCAGGAATTTTACTAGGAGTTCCAATAGTTCCAAAAAAAAATAGCCCTAATGAAATTGAAAATTGGAGTATTGAATTAGCCAATTATTTGGGGCACGAGATAGGACATTATTTAAGTCTATACCATACCTATGAACTAAGGTCCTATGATCTTGTTGATCACTTCAAGGATACTCCCGAAACAGCTTCAGATAATCTAATGAATCCAGAAACACATCGTGGAGAACTTCAGTCTCTAAGCCCCGAACAAGTTATGGGAATACGACAACACCCTCTGCTTGAATTCGTCAAATAATCGCATCATTATTGAACTTAGTCAGAGAGTAGTTTTTTTCCATAATACGTACTGTAATTTGAGAGGCCAAAAATAGCTCAAAACTTGACCAAACTAAACCAAGAACTCCTGCTCCCCCCACAAATAAACTAATCACTGCCAATGGTTCAATGATATTTACAGTCACAACAAGTAACAAAGCTGAACCCAAAAGTGCTAAAAAACATGAAAAAGCAAACGCACCCAGCGAGACATAACTGGATCTTAGAGCTCTTAAAAAATGTCGCGATTGTTTATGTGATAAAGCTAGTTGCTGTTCAAAAACTTTGATATTTTGTTCATGGTGCTTTTCCCCTATTTTTCTTTCTAAAGTAGAAATGGTGTCTAGACATTTCATCAATCGGTTACCCGTGCTTAAACCAAGGATGCTTGAAGCATTTGTTAAAATTGCAGGAGCTGCAATAATGGTAATAATAGCGAAAGGGTTTTGTGACATTGAAGTAATAGCTGGGTCTATATGCATAAAAATCCTATTTTTTACTATTCTAAAATTGATTTATACATAAACGCAAGGAAGTTTAGAACTACCTAACAACAACTCGTAATTTGAGAATTTAGTGGTTTAAATACTGCAAATTAAAATGTAGCTTTGCCAGTCAAACCAGCGGAATATATGTCTTTAGTGTCTGACTCTTTCCCAAGACCTTCACCGAAACGTCCTAAAGTGATGCTAGGAATAAGTGAAAAATTATTATTTAAGCTAAATTTCAGAAATCCTGTTACTGTCACATAAGATAATCCAAAGCTGGTAGAAGTTGATGTTTCATATTTCGTTTCCGAAGGTTCTAATTTTACGTAAGTGAGTGCTCCACCATACACAAATGACGACTCCGGGCTTTCAGCAAAAACGGAAATATTTTGAATATTTCCGCCAGTGCCTTTCCCTGTAGATGTTTTCCCATTATATCTGTCAATTGAGCTGTGTTCCTGCATGAAAGTATAAGAAGCAGAAAAACCAAGTAAAGTAGATGATTTTGAGTTGGTAAATACAGCTACGCTAGGAATAATGGCCGATGCTCCATTTTTCAAATTAGCTTCACGGTTGGTTCCAGAATTTGTCGAAGTATACTCTGAATCACCAGTTTTAATACTAGTACCTAAGTTTAAAATAGTTGAAATTTGGGAAGCATCGATACGTCCTCCTATTGACAACAGAGGATCCATCAATCCATTAGACTTGGAATGTGAAGTAGTGGTTTCACCTACTGGTGAATAAGTGTATTCACTACTACCATTGCTCTGACCCATTCCAACACTAGCCCCTATAAACAATTGTGGAGAAATGGCGTAGGCAATAGCTAAATTTTCCATATTGTAATTCAAAGTATTCGAACTTTTTGAATAATCACCACTAAATGTGAATTTGATTTGTGATTGGCTCAGCGATAGGGCTAAATCGGTACCATGCTGAGGAGCTAGAATTGTAGTCCTATACAAACCAACCAATGGACCCGCTCCTATAAACAGAGTATTTGGAGTGGCAAGTGAATTTTCTGCTTTTTCTGCAGCGTTCGAAAGACTTGATTGCGAAGAGCTTGATTTTGATACCGCAAGGGTTAAATTAGAAACTAAAAGTCCAGTAATAAATAAACACGATGAAATTTTCATTTTCACTCCTAGAATTTAATTCCATAAACTAAAGTTCAATAAAATAGGTTACAGTTAACGTTGTTAATATAAAATAGCAATTTGGTCTATGTCTTTTTTTTTGTCATGAAAAAATACATGTTAACTAAACATGAGGATCTAATTAACTTCAGCAAGCTTCAGTTTAATTCTCTCAATCATCTCATAACTAGATATTACCTTTTGTCTCGAAGATTTTTTACCTCTATAACTTGGAAATTTCGAAGTCTGAGTTAAGTATGATAAAAAACTAGAAGTTCTTGGTACAGTGTTAAAAATTGAGACTGGATTTTTATTCGGAGAGTTCATCAATTCAGCACGACTAGCTAAATTACCAGCGCTAGCACCAAGTAGATAAACATTTAATTCTTTAGACGTTACACTATCAACCATTCTCCGGGCTAAAACAGTAGATTTAAGATCCAGTTCATTAAGCTCTCCAACTTCATCTTTTAATGTCTGACTTGCGCCAATCCATTGTTTCAACGTAGGTACAAAAGAGACATAGCCCGTCGAATCTATAATCATATCACTTGTAAAATCTGATACCTTTTTGGTTACAACGTCTTCAGCAGTCATAGAAAAAGAACCGTCACTATTTTTTTTCCAGCTTTGAATATATCCCTTAACTCCGGTGATCATTCGCTTTTCATAAAAAGGAAAAATTCCTTGTAAGTAACGGGTAAATCCTTTGGTGCTTCGATAAAAATCAGAGAAATCTTTATACTCATTTCCAACCCATATAATTTCAGTTTCCGGATGTAAAACTACACTTTTAGTTAACAAAGACTCCAATACTATTTTAGATCCATCGCCATCGCCAATAACAGCAATTCTTCTTGGTAAAGTCATCACACGACTTTCACAATCCATCAACTTTTTTGTCACTAAAAAAGTATCTGTAGTCATTACTAATTGCAGCTGCTTAGGTTGTTTTATATGTAGTTCGTACTGTGATGAAAAAAAATCTCTATAATTAGGATCACTAACTTTAGTTGCAATATCACCTAGCCCAGAGCCAACAAGTATATTTTTAACTCTGAATCTAAGTCCATTTTTAGTTTTAAATAAAAATTTAATTGCTTCTCTATCTTCAACTTTTTTAATTTCTACAACTTCAGTATTAAATAGTACTGGTACCTTTGATATTAATTGTTGAACTTGTATGTGCGTCGCAAGTTGTTGCGAATGGGCAAATTCAAAAGAAGTATAATCCGCAAGATCTCCAAGGCCACCAGGAAACTGATGCATACTTAATTGATCTAACTCTGAACTATTAATATAAAAATCTTTTTCAGCAAAAGTTTTTGCAACATAGTCTGATCTCTCAACAACCAAAGACGAAAACTTGCTATGTCCCAAAACTAAAGAGGCCGCTGCACACTGCGGTCCAGCCCCAAGACATAAAAAATCTAAATCTATTATTTCTTTTTTTGAGTTTTCATTTAAAAAATCAAATGACTTTTTTCTTAACTCTGTCATTACCCAATCTGAAACCTTCATACTTTCTGAGACTTCAAAAGCTTGTTTTTTTATTACTCTGGAATCACTAGAAAATGGTAAATTTTTAATATGATAAATTAACTGATTACGACCAACATAATGAGATAAACATGAAATATCAGAATTTGCGTAAAGCGCTGATGAAGAGTTAAAAAAAATAAATAAAAACTGAATATACTTCATTTCAAATCCTTGGACCTAATTTCGATTTTGTTATAGCCAGATCAATATATGACACCGCCTGGCCCAAGGAAACTACCACTTAATTTATTGAGATCAACTGTAGAATTTTAGACAACTATAAAAAAATGAACTGTCTTTTTTTTAAACACCAAGAATAAATTTAAAATATTTCTTAGTATAGACATCACACTCCATTAAATTCCCTTCGGAATCAAATACATCAGGAATCTTTGGTGGTTTTCCCATTTGAAACTCTTTATAAAGAGTACATAAAACTAGCTTTTCTTCTCCGGTACTATTGCTATAGAAAGGAAGAAAAAAAGACTCAACGACAGCTTCTTTAGGTAAAAAACCTTTTACATTATTAATTTGTTCAACGATACATACTGGACAGTTTATGAAAATAAACTTAACTCCAACATGATTTTCGAGCCAAAGTATCCAGTTACGGATACCTACAGAATTTATACTGGATACTTTCTTGAAATCAATTCTAGTGGTTTTATTTTGATGTAACTTTAAATTAATACTTCCAAATGACTCATCAATAGTTCCTTCAAAAATAAGATTCACAGCATTTAACTCTTCAATTTTCTTAAACGAAAACTTACTCATAGCTCTTGTCCCTATCTATAAACTATAAAATTTTTCTGTTCTTGCATCCATGCTATTTCATCGTAGCGACATTTTTCTTCAAACTGATTGATTGTGCTTGATGAAGAATCAACCCATTCACGAAGCCAAGGACCACCATTAATTACATCAATAGCCAATTTATCAAAAACATATTCATAAGCAAACTCTCTCCAAATCAAATAGTTAGGATAGATTTGTCTTAAAGCTTTAAAAAATAGTGCCATTAGCCGAAATGGTTTAAACTCTTCTGCTTGATAAAAAGAACCATCCGTATGAATTTGAAGTCCTTGGCAAAGCTTTTTTGCGTGCTTATTAAAAGTAGGTTCAAAGTAACACACTCTGATTTTACATCCACTCATCCATTGTGGTGCTAAATCTTGCATTTTTTTTAAAATTAAAGTGGAGTCAATATCTGGAGCTCCAAATAATTCAAGAGCCCTAGTTGTCCCCCTTCCCTCTGACAAAGTTGTTCCTTCTAGCAAAACGGTGCCTGGAAAGCATCGGCTCATATTTTCATTAGAAGCATTCGGGCTTGGATTTACCCATGGAAGTCCCACTGGCCATGGATTACTTTGAATACTATAATTTTCCATAGCAATTAGTTTTAAAGTCACCGACAACTGAAACTTTTCTTTAAACCAAAAAGCAATTTCCCCCAAAGTCATACCATAACGCATAGGTATTTCTGCTGCCCCAACAAAACTTTCCCAACCCTTTTGTAAAGTTAAACCTTCAACACATCGACCTGCTGGATTAGGTCGATCTAATATCCAAAGTTCCTTCCCATATTCACTGCATGCTTCCATCATGTACAATAAGGTTGTTAAAAAAGTATAAATTCTTGTGCCCAAATCTTGTAGGTCAAACAGACAAATATCAAAACTTTCCATTGCTTCTTTAGTTGGTCGTCTGACTTTGCCATACAAACTATAAACTGGAATATGGTGAACAGGATCTAAATAATCATCGCTTTCTATCATATTATCTTGTTTTTCCCCCCTCATACCATGCTGTGGCCCAAAGCAAGATTTAATAGGAAAACCATTAGTTATTAAAGCATCCAAAGAATGCTCAAGATTTTTTGTTACAGAAGCCGGATGAGCTACCAAAGCTAACTTTTTATTTTTAAGATTCTTACGTGTCTGTTCATCTGCAAGAAGAACATCAATACCAAAATTAAATTTATTTTGCATTTTTCCTCACCATTATATTCTTATTTTCATAGCTTGCTGATAATGAAAATCAGGTTTTATGGGATTATGATTAACAGCCCAATAAGACATCTTTTGCTGTATCAGCAACACACTACAAATATTAAATTTCAAATTTTTAAAATCTGAAAATATTTTTTTGAGATCTATTAAATATTCGACCTTAATCTGTTCTTCTGATTGAATACTCTTAAAAAGAACTTGAGAAATTAGGTTTTCTCTCTGTAAGTTTCCTCTATAAAAAGGTAGTTTATAGAAGTTCCATTCTCCATTCAAAGAACCATTAAACTCAAAATAAGCTTCAGAATTATCTTGTTTTACAAAAAACTCAAAACAGTTTCCCTTCCAAATCTCATCTCTTCTATAACTAGCATCTAGAACTTGGAAATCAGAAGGTTTTAAGCTCCCCTTCGGGGAATCTCTTTGTACAGATAACAACTCAGACAAATGTTTTTTGTCAGTCACTAAATACGTTATATTTAACTCACCTTCAATGAGTTTTAGCTCAGCCTCAACTGTAAAGTCTTTATAACTTTCTGATGTTACTTCCTCAAAAGGAACTAGTTTCACTCTCATGAATTCTATTACAAATTATTTACTTGGAAAATACAACCTATTATCCCATAGACCTTTATTGAAATATTGAATTGAGGCTTTTAATCGTTTTTCAAGTTCTGACTTCATTTCTTGATGGGACAAATCTATAATTTCATTTTTCAAAGCCACATCTGAAGAAATAAAAAGCTTACTCGAATTTTTGCGAGACTCGTTCCAAGATAAAATCCATTTTTTTGTCACAAAATAATAGTTCCCATCTGAATAAAGGGTAACACTCTTATCATTTGAAGACTTAAAAACACTCTCACTCAATAAAATTTTTTGTTTCTGTGGCAGGTCCAGAAAATCCATTATAGAAGGAACTATGTCTATATGCTGGACGGGTTGCTCGGTATCCACCTTTGGCCAGTTGTACTGAGGGTGGTAAAATAAAATAGGGACTCTGAACCTACCTAGCTCATTATTAAACTCAGGTAATAAATTCTTTTGCGTATGATCTGCTGTAAAAATAAAAAGGGTATCTTTAAACCAAGATTCATGACTGTAAGTTTCAAAAAACTTTCTTAAGGCATAATCAGTGTACTGAATAGACTCTAAAATTTCTAATGGCCCTTTTTTAAAATGAGCTTTAAACTCTACAGGCAAAGTATAGGGGTGATGGGAGCTTAAAGAGAAAATTCCCGCGACAAAAGGTTTTTTTTCATAACCCAATTGCTGTCCAAAATATTTAAAAAAGGGCTCATCAAAAATTCCCCAAACTTTGTCATGATCTTTTTTATTTGGGTACTCACTAGCTCCAACATATTTTGGAATACCAGCACTTTTAATAAAACTATCAAAGTACATAGTGCCATTATTCCCCCCGTGATAAAAACTAGTTGAATACCCTTGAGGCTCCAACAAACTTCCCAATCCTAAAAAATAATTTGAAGAAAATTCTGAAGAAATAAAAGGTTCGCTCATCATAGCTGGGATTCCTGCCATAACAGAACAAACACCTTCAATCGAACGTCTTCCATTGGCAAAAGCGTTTTTAAAAAATAAACTTTTATCTATCAGCTCATCCAAAAAAGGTGTGTAGCCCACTTGTTTATTAGGTTTACCCATAAACTCTAAAGCAAAACTCTCTAATATAAAAATAACTACATTTTGCTTTTTCTTTAATCGTGTTCCATCCAATAAAGATTTTTTTTCTTGATAGCCGTTAAGTAAAGAAAAATACTCTTCTTCTTTACTAAAAAACTGAACATGAGAAACTCTATCTTTGTCAGAGCTTTTTAAAATCGAAAAAGTAGAATTTAAAACTAAGTTATTAAGAACTGGATTATTAAAAACATTCGCATAAACAAAATCAATTGGTTTCTCTTGAATTCCACCTCTTGCCATTAATACTAAAGGAATAAGCAGAAGCAAGTGAGACAATAAAAAAATTTTCTTTGAAAATACAGGTCCTATTGTTGAAAAAAATAGTTTTTTTAATAAAAAAATAAATATGAATAAAAATAGAATAATTAATGAAATTCCAAGCCAATATGTTTCAAAAAAACCAGCAACTTTCCCTTGAGCCTCTTTTAGAATAAATAAACCAGAAAAAGTCATTCTACGCCCTACAAAATTAAAAAATTCTAGGTCAATAAAATTAATCACCCACAAAGGCACCTGTAACAATAATGAAAAGCCAAATAAAACTCTCCGATAGTTCAATGGACTTAACATAGAACCTAAAAGAGAAACCAAAAAAAGTGGAACCAATACAAAACCTATTGCGCTTAAATCAAACCGCAGACCAATCAAGAAAGCCAAAAGAATATCAGCTAATGAGCTATTTTTAAAGAGCCCCCAATTCCATAATAAAAAACTCCCTCGAATTAAGATATAACTGGATAAAAACAATAAACACGTCATTGAAAAAAGCGCCAAAACTCCAGATGAGCCTAATAATTCCTTAACCCATTGCCATTTAACATTTGTCTTTGATAATTTTTTCCCATTTTTTTCATCCCATTTCTTATCTAAGGTGAAATTTGCCATTTCTACTCCTAAGTCGGCCCTTAATTCTTGCTATTAAATAAAACCTCATGTTATAGCATGGTCTATGACAGCTAAAGACTTATTAACTAAACTTGAAAAAGAATACCCTCAAAGTATTATTAATGTCCATTCTGAAGATGACGTTCACTTTGAAGTGTATATCGAAAGTATTTCTTTTAAAGGGCTTACTCGCGTCGAACAGCACCAACAGGTTATGAAAGTCTTTTCTGAAGAACTTAAAACCGGTGAGTTACATGCCCTCGCTCTTAAAACAAAGGAAAAAAAATGAACCCAGTTAATGAAAGAATCAATAAATTACTCGATGATAACAAAGTAGTTCTTTTCATGAAAGGAACTCAAAACTTCCCTATGTGTGGATTCTCAGCCAGAGCTTGCTCTATTTTGCAAGATATTGGAGTTAATTTTCAAGATGTGAATGTTCTTGAAGATGAAGAAATTCGAAGTGGAATCAAAGAATACGGAAACTGGCCTACAATACCTCAACTCTACATTAACAAAAAGCTAGTTGGTGGCTCTGACATAATGATGGAAATGTATGAATCGGGTGAACTACAAGAATTACTAAAATAGCTCCCGTTTGAATAAAAGTTGTTTATTATGAAATGTAACTTAGCTTATTGGGACAGAGTTTTACGATTCATCTTAGGGGTATTAACTTTATCTTACGCAATTGCTGGAGGACCTCCTTGGTTTTATCTAGGCGGTTATCTAATCTTTTCATCTGCTTGGGGGTTTTGTGGAATTTACGCTTTTTTCAGAATCAAAACCCTTTATGACAGAAGTAGTTCTCGTTTTTTTTCAAAAAAATAAATTCTAGCCCTTTAAAAAAATTAAGTGTAGCTTTTATACATGAAAGCAATCAAAGATGTTATCAAAAACTTGCCTCTAAACGCCAACCAGATTTCTACTGATCCCGAAATTATTAAAGTTTATGGCAAAGACTGGACAACCTATTTTGATATCCATGCCTCGGCTGTTATTTTTCCTGAATCCACTAACGATGTTTCCAAAATTGTAAAATGGGCGGTACTCGAAAAGGTCAGTTTAGTTCCCTCAGGAGGAAGAACTGGACTATCTGGTGGAGCTTGTGCTTTGAATTATGAGGTGGTTGTTTCTTTTGATAAAATGAATCAGCTTACTGACTTCAATTCCATTGAAAATTCAGTACGATGTCAGGCTGGTGTTATCACTGAACAACTCCAAAACTATGCTAAAAGTAAAAATTTATTTTATCCCGTAGATTTTGCAGCTCGTGGATCGTCCCAAATTGGAGGTAACATTGCAACTAATGCCGGTGGTATTAAAGTTCTGAGATATGGTTTAACTCGTGATTGGATTACCTCTTTGACTGTAGTGACTGGTACTGGGGAAATTCTGGAGCTAAATAAGTCTCTGATTAAAAATGCTACAGGCTACGATCTACGCCATTTATTTATTGGAAGTGAGGGCACACTTGGTTTTATAACTGAAGCTACAATTCAATTAACAACTCCTCCACCCACATTAGAAGTTTTACTTTTGAGTTGTGAAAATTTATCTCAAGTAATCGAAACTTTTAAACTTTTTAATTCTAAAACAAAAATCTGTGCCTTTGAAATGATTTCAGATAAAGCCATGTTAAAAGTTTTAGACTCAACTCAACTACCCAATCCTTTTACTGCAATCCATCCATTTTACATTGTTGTAGAAATTGAAAAAGCATCAGAAGAAGAATCTTTAAAGAATCAACAAACTTTAGAGGAGGCTTTTTCACTGGGATTTGTGACAGATGGGTTAATAGCTCAATCAGATCAACAGGCAAAAAATTTCTGGCGTTACCGTGAAGATATTAGCGAGTCATTGGCTAAACATTCTCCATACAAAAATGATATCTCTGTAAGAATTTCTTTCATCACAGAATTCATAGCTGAATTAGAAAAAATTATTCACAATCACTATCCTGATTGGACTGTAGTTTGGTTTGGACATGTTGGTGACGGTAACTTACACTTAAATATTTTAAGACCTCCAGGCCTAAGTAAAGAAGAATTCGTGAAAGAATGTCAAAAAGTCGATGTTGAAATTTTCACAGTAATAAAAAAGTTCCAAGGTAGCATCTCAGCTGAACATGGTGTTGGACTAACAAAGAGGAACTTCCTAAACTTCACAAGAAGTCCTGAAGAAATTCAAATTCTAAAACAGATTAAGAATATTTTTGATCCTCATGGAATTATCAATCCAGGTAAGCTTATTTAATGTTTTATAAAAATGGAGTCTTTTTTATCTTTAAAAGTAGATACTATCTGTAAACTTTCAAGATCATAGCCAGCTCTAATTATGGGGTCTTCTGAAATAGTATTCCAACAAGCTCCATAAATACTTGCCTGTTTTAACTCTTGAGTTCTAGTTTCAAGCCAAGGCTTGTCAGTTAATGCTAATCTACAATGTTTCTTTGAATCCATAGCTATTTGATTAAGTGCTTGTTTGACTGACAAAAGATCATTTAAAAAATTTACTTGCTGTTTTAGGGCTTGAATATTTTTTTGATTTTTACTTGATGTTTTTAGTATTTCAACACTCGCCTCTTTATCTAAGTCATCTTTCAAAGAATACAAATCAACCAAAGAAATTTTATTAACATGAATAATACGAATAGCAGCTTGGTAATCAGACTGACTCATGGGTTGTTGTTTTTGAGTTACTTGATTTAAATATGATTGTAATAAGATCATAGAGTCAAAAGCCTTCGAATGACTTAAAAAGCTCATAAAAGAAATCAAAAAAATAAATAATAAATTTAATTTGAATTTATTTAGTAGTTTCATAGGTTGAGACTCTAACACAATTCATAAAGTTATGACTTGTTTTAGATGAATAATATCTAGAATATAAAATTCTAGGCTTAATTTGTAAAAAAATAATACATTTTAGATGTTAACTAAACTAACACTCATGAAATAGTTCTAAAAAAAATCCCAGACAACTTATAAGTCATCTGGGATTTATCCTGAATTAATAAAAAATTATAATTACAGAAACTACTTTGCTTTTCTGATAAGATTCAATGCACTTCCAGCCTTGAACCATTTGATCTGTTCAGCATTATAGGTATGTTTAAGTTCAATAGTTTCTTCTTTACCATCTTTATGATGAATAACCATTTTCACTAACTTCCCAGGAGCAATCTCATTCAACCCAACTAAATCAATAGCATCATCATCTTTGATTTTTTCATAATCTAATGGATTATTGAAATGCAAAGCTAACACGCCTTGTTTTTTCAAATTGGTTTCGTGAATACGCGCAAAAGACTTCACAACAACCGCAGTACAACCCAAAAATCTTGGCGACATAGCTGCATGCTCACGAGAAGATCCTTCACCATAGTTTTCATCACCAACTATGATCCAACCACGACCTTGCTTTTGATATTGTCGAGCAATCTGCGCAAACTCAACTCCGGTTTCACCAGTCAACTGATTCTTACCTTTTCCAATTTCAGCAGTATAAGCATTATCAGCACCCAACAACATATTGTTTGAGATATTATCTAAATGCCCACGATAGTTTAACCACTTTCCACCGGGAGAAATATGATCTGTCGTACATTTACCTTTAGCTTTAGCCAAAACTAATTGATTGGTAAAATCTTTTCCATTCCACTCAGTGAATGGATTTAACAATTGAAGACGATCAGATGTTGAAGCTACCTTAACTTCAGCGTTTTTACCCTGAGGTTTTTGGTAACCCTCAGTATCGGCCACAAAACCTTTAGCTGGAAGTTCTGGGGCTTCTGGAGCTTTCAGTTTGATTTTTCCTTTAGGGCCAACCAATTCGTCAGTTAAAGGGTTAAAATCAATTCTACCTGCCAGTCCCAAAGCCATGACCACTTCAGGGGAAGCAATGAAAGCTAAAGTTTCAGAGTTGGCATCGTTTCTACCACGAAAATTTCTATTAAATGAAGTCACTATAGTATTTTTTTCGCCAGACTTCACATCATCTCGTTTCCACTGTCCAATACACGGCCCACAAGCATTGGCAAGAACGGTTGCACCTACTTCATTGAAAGTTTTCATTTGTCCATCACGCTCGATGGTATTTTGAATTTGAGTTGATCCCGGAGAAACTAAAAATGGCTGTTGCATCTTGATGCCAATTTCCATTGCCTGCTGAGCTAAAAAGGCAGATCTACCAATGTCTTCATAAGAAGAATTAGTACAAGAACCAATGAGTGCAGAAGATAATTTAGTAGGCCATCCTTTTTCTTTTGCTTCTTTAGCTAAAGCAGAAATAGGACGTGCTAAGTCAGGAGTGTGAGGACCAACTAAATGTGGCTCAAGAGAAGATAAATCAATTTCATAAACTTCATCGAAGAAGTTTTTTGGATTAGCAAAAACTTCTTTATCTGCTGATAAAACATCTTTGTTTTGATCAGCTACAGAAGCTAACTCAGCTCTATTTGTTGATCTCAAATAAGCAGCCATTCTATCATCATAAGGAAATACTGAACATGTAGCACCTAACTCGGCTCCCATGTTGGCAATAGTTGCCTTCCCTGTACAAGAAATTGAAGTTGTACCTTCACCAAAGTATTCCACAATTTTATCGGTTCCACCTTTGACTGTCAGCATTCCGCAAAGTTTTAAAATCACATCCTTGGCCGAAGTCCAACCATTCATTTTACCTTTTAAATGTACACCGATAAGTTTTGGATTCTTAACTTCCCAAGCTAGTCCAGCCATCACATCAGAGGCATCAGAACCACCTACACCAACGGCACACATTCCAAGTCCACCAGCATTTGGAGTATGAGAGTCTGTTCCGATCATCAATCCACCAGGGAAAGCATAATTTTCAAGAATAACTTGATGAATGATCCCAGCACCTGGTTTCCAAAAACCAATATTATAGCGAGATGATGAAGACGCCAAAAAATTATAAACTTCTTCGTTCACCTTCATTGCTGAATTCATATCTTTTTCTTTACCTTGATAGGCTTGAATTAAGTGGTCACAGTGAACCGTCGTCGGAACTGCAGCTTCCTCTTTTCCAGCAAGCATAAACTGTAAAATAGCCATCTGAGCAGTAGCGTCCTGCATGGCTACACGGTCAGGTCTTAGCAATAAAAAGCTTGAGCCCCTGTTTAACTCTTGATTTTGTGGATCATCTAAGTGACCAAAAAGAATTTTCTCTGCCAAAGTTAATGGACGATTTAAGCGCTTGCGAATGACTTGAAGTCTTTCATTGGTTTTAGCATAGACATTTTTCACCATTTGAGGTGTTGTTTCGATTTGCGAAGACATGGATTGACCTTTCTGTTCGTTTAAAAAATTAACTTCAATTAGATAACTCTTTATACTTACATCATTCTCTAGAAACTACCAAGTAAATGACTCCTTCTTACCCATGGAGTCAGAAGCCTTTTGAAACCTTTATGTCAGAAGTGACAGCTAATAATTTTAAGTTTAAATTCTAATCTAATAGCTCTAGTTTTCAAATCCACTCACCAAGGAGAACCCTTGAAACAGATAAGTCTTTTTGCATTTTCCGTCATTTTGTCTCTGTTGCTAATCAATAGTGGATGCCAGTCTCCTAATCAAAAAAATAAAACAGAGCCACAGCTAAGTATTCAGGCAGAATATTCCACAGCTTGGTTTCAAGCAGCTAGAACAGGAAACGTTGAATTACTTAAAAAACTGCATTCGGAACAAAAAATTCCATGGGACTTTCAAGGACATAACGGAATCACCGGTTTAATGCAAGCTAGTCGCTATGGCCAATGGATAGTGATTAAATTATTTTTGGACCAAAAGGTAAACGTCAATCAGCTTGATAGCTATAAATACAATGCCATTTCCTATGCCCTCCATGGCCCTCTACCAAAACCTTCTAAAGAGCAAATTTCAATTTATTTACTTTCCCAAGGGGCCGATCCATTTCAAGAAGACCACCTGCAGTCAAGACCTGTCTTCTACCTAATTCAATTTGGTATGCTTTCAGTCTTAGATAAAATACCTTGGGGCGAAAAAAATGATTGCCAAGCTATAAAAAAATTTCCTGATAAATTTTCTTTAATAGATTTCTCTAAAGAACTAAAACAGGATCAAGTTGTCGACTTTTTTAAAGGCAAGAACTGTCCCTAATTGGGAGAATTTATGTTAAAAAAACTAGACATTCTTTTTGAAGATGATTTTTTATTGGCAGTTAACAAACCGGCAGGGACTCTATCTCAAAAATCTCTCGACCCAAAACGCCACACCGTTGAGGATCTTCTACTGAAACAACGGCCTGAACTTAAAGTATTTCTTCATCACCGTTTAGATAAAGAGACAACAGGAGTTTTTCTATTCAGTAAAAGTAAAGATATTAACAGTAACCTCACAAATATGTTTCGCAATCATCACTTTACAAAAATCTATTGGTGCTTGTCCTCGCCACACAAACTCATGATCAACAATAAAGTCAAATCCATAAAAGCTGGCCCCCTTGTTCACAATGAAGATCATTGGATTATTAGAAACTATATGGCTCCTTCCAAAGGACTATCTAATTCAAATAGCAAATCAAAAATCACCCGAATGATTTCAGTTAATTCAGGCGGACTTCCTGCTGAAACAGAGTTTCGTACTCTAAAGAAATTTTCCTCCTATTATTTAATAGAAGCTAAACCAAAAACAGGTAGAACACATCAGATCAGACAACATCTTCAAGAAAGCGATCGCTCCCTTATCGGGGATGAACTCTACGGAGGACTTCCTGACTCACTATTTCCACGCTTCATGCTCCATGCTTATGAATTGGAATTTGAACACCCCAAAAAAAAAGAGCCCTTAATAATCAGGGCTCCTTTACCGGAAGATTTTAAAAAATTAATTTCTCCTCAAGGCGATTAAACAGAGCCCCAAGAATTCTGCGTGAAACTAAAAATAACCAACAAACCCAGCAGAAGTTAATGCCTCGGCCTTTGTGTTAATTTTTGAATCCACTTCAAAACCTATCAAATTATCATAATTATAAGAAATAGAAGCTCCATAAATGGCATCAAAACCCTCTTGCATTTTTTGAATGTGTGACACACCACCAAGAGCACTTACTTGAATTTGATTCCATCTGTTTAATGGATAGTTGATGAATGCATATTTAGCATAAGCCATAGAAGAAACGATAGCTTCTCTATAATTAGTTTGAACCTCACCCTGGTAATAATATTCTGTTGTATTAGATTTCAGAACACCAAATTGCGCCCCCAAAGATAGATTATCCCAAACTTTTCTTTGTGCAGCTAAACTTAATCCCGTAGCACTCATTGAAAGGTTTGATTGGTCAACAGCAATACTCGACTGACTCACTGATAATTGCCATTGAGCTGATTTCATTGGCCCAAAATCTTCAGTTGGAACATTAACAACAATCTGCTCAGCAAAAACTACTGAACCTATAAACACAGACGCTAATAACCATTTTTTCATAATTTTCTCCTTTTTATTTTTATACGTAAGAACGATTTTTAATTTTTTCTAGAATGATTTTCTCTGTTTTAATAGGATCTTTAGGATCCACAGAGAAAAAACTTTGCTGTTCACAACGAATTTTCTCTTTCATCAACCAACGGAGGATGTCTGATAAACCTTTATTCTTTCTATCTGTGAAAAAAGGATCATTATCCAAAGCATCTTTAGCTTTTTTCAAAGCCCTTGCCTCTGCAGGATCAGACTCTTTAACGTTGTAACAGAACAAATCATATTTTTTAACATCTTCTGGCAACACTCCCAAAAACTTCACTTCCGGAGCTGAAAAGTCAGCATTTCTAATCAATGAAGCCGCAGATCCTGCTTTCAAAGTTCTAAAAATATTTTGTAATGTGTAGGCATCCAAATCACCGAAAAAGTACATTGGTACTTCTAATTCATCTTGAATCAACTTACACCAACCTCTAACTCCATTAGAAGGAACCCCTTGAGCACCTATTAAAATACAATTATTTCTCTTGGTAAAACCCATGGTGTGTAAGGTATTGGCAGTACCTTCAGATTCAACAATCAGTGCAAAATCAATTTTCTTTCTAGCTCTTAACTTTAAAGATTGAGGCTTATTTTTAGGCATAAATGGAGATGTCCCCAACGAGGAAAGATCAATTGTTGCTTTTGTGCCATCTGGAAGAGTTTCATCAACAATCAATTGATTTGAATAAGTTTGACCTCCACGATCATTGGCAAAACAATTTAGCTCTTCACGGTAAATCTGCATCATATCACCAATAAAATCGATAATAGAATCTGATTCATTTTGATCTTCAAAATCTAATGGTTTGTATTTTTTCTCACCTTTAATTAAACCTTTACAGATATAATAAAGTTCCCTTTTCGTATTCACAGCTCCAATATCTAAATTGCGTAGCAGAATTTCTAACATAAAAACAACACGAGCCAATTTTTGCACTGAAGAAACGTTTAATTCCGTTCGCACTCTTTTATCGCCAGCTGTTAAATAACCAACCTTTGAGTTATAAAAAGAGTTATCTAATGAAGTTTTAACTGCTTCTAAATAGGGTCGTTTAGAATTCTCAAGGTCTCTTAACATTTTATCAGCAAGATTTTTCGCTTCCTTAGGAATATCAATTTTTAATTCTCTAACTTTTATTAAACCGCCAGTTGCCATCATATCTTCTTATCCTTAACCCTTAGCTGTCGTTTTGGTTGTCGTTGTTGCTACTGTAGTAGCTGTTGTTCCTGTAGTTGTGGAAATTCCAGTCGTAGTTGCTTTTGTGGTCGACTTATCCTCGGCAACTACTTTGGTAGCTGTTGTCGTTGTTGCCTGAGTAGATGTGGTTTCTGATTCACTTGCAAAATCTTCTTCAGAAAACTGCAAACCTTCTGTTTCACCATCAAGAGCAATACCAGAGCGCTTTGCTTCTTTTTGTTTTTGAGCGTTTAGTTTGGTTTCCGCGACTTCAAGCTCAGCCATGGCATCCTGGGAATCTCGTCCAAGAATTTTTCTTAATCCCTCTTCTGCTTTTTTTCTCCTTGATTCAGGAGCTCCTGTAATTTGAGCTAGTTTCTCTACCAGAATAGGACCGAACTGCTCAATGTGAGCCAATTTTCTTTCAAGATCTGCTTCTTTGAATTCTTTCTTAATATGTCTAGATAATTTTTGCCCTGCTTGCTGAGCCGCTTTTCTGATTTCATCAACTAGCTCTTCCGAGGCATCAATTGTCTCTTTAGATGCGTTTTTGAATTTAATAAATGGTGACACCACACTTACTGCGAAAACGTAAGGGCCCAAAGGAAGTGAATCCTTTGGCTGATGCAAGCCATATGACTTCCAGTTAACAGACTCAATGGCTCCAGTAATAGCACAACCAGATTTATCAAACTGTAAAGGGACTCTGTTGGCAAAGCGTAGTAACTGAACTGGAGTGTCCGACTCTCCGCCACGATCTTCAAATCTTGCGAGAGCTACCTCAACAACAACTGGTTTAAAATCACAAATTTGAGGTTTTCTTGTCACAACAGAAAAAAAATCAACTTTTCCAAGTCTTAAAATACTCTTAGATAAAGCATCTTCACCTACAGTTAGAACTGATTTTGTAGAAGGAGCCATCAATTCTGTATTTTGAATAGATGAAAAAACCTTTTTAAAATCTTCTTCAGATAATGAAGACACTGCCTTTTCTAGCAAATTCTTTGGTAAGCCTTTGGCTATAAAGTCATTAATACTCTGATCTGAAATTCTAGAAAATGCTGTCTTTAAAAATTTAGACAAAGTCATTTTCCCGAACAGAGTCGAATGGGTTATAAATTCTCCCAGTTTAAAAGTATGAGGATGAGGTAAGGTGGCCTCTGGGACTTGAGGCACCTCAGACGAGACACGCTCTACTGTGATCCAATCACCATCTAACAACTTATGTTTCAACGTTAAATGCGGATTAACAAGCACTGTTCCTTCGATGTAGGTAAGTAACCCACCATCACCATTCAACTGTACCCGTCCATCCATGACGAATTCCACTTTGGTTCCATTAGTTTTAGTCCACTCAAAAGTTTCTTTATTTTTAATTAAACCAGAATTTGTTTTAATATCCACATCAACTTGGGCTTTAACAGCCTTACGCATATTTTTAGTTTTTGAAGTGACAATAACTCCACGAGCATTGGTCATTTGAGCCCATGTGGTTGCAGCAGAAATACCGATCCCTTGCTGACCACGAGAACATTGTCCTTTACCAAATTTAGAAGAAGCTAAGTACTCTCCAAAAACTTTTGCTAAATCATCCGACTCGATACCTGGTCCGTTATCTTCAACTACAATTTTAATTAAATCTGTATTTTTTGTAGAACCGGTTCCCACTTTAGCAATTTCAATGGAGACTTCAGGTAAAATACCCTCGTTTTCACAGGCATCAAGAGAGTTATCGACCGCCTCTTTAAGGGTCGTCAACACGGCTTTTAATGGAGATGAAAAACCAACTTGTTGTAAGTTTTTAGCAAAATATTCGGCAGTACTACTTTTAGTAATTTTACTCACTATCAAAATCCTTTTCTAATTTATAGACACCCTATAATAAACAAGGAAATTTGATAGGAAAGCAAGTTTAAATTTATGTTTTTAGTATTTTGAAGTTATAAAAATGGCTTAATAATTCAACAAACATAAGGGACTTGCTCAGATAATTAGCTGACTCAAACAGTAAAAATACGCACTATGTTAGGGAATATTTCCATACTAGCTAGCTTTTTTTTCACCATTAATTACTATATTCAGGGACTCTGTAAGTTCATAGGTTTTTTCAACCAATATAGAAATGTCATGCGTACTTTCATTCACACTCAAAGCTCCACTAGCATTACTTTGAGTCGATTGATCTAATTCATTCATAGCCTTTGCAATTTGCTCGATCCCCATGGATTGCTCGCTACTGGCCATGGAAATCTCACTATTCAAAGTTGAAACATTGTTTACAGACTGAGCTATTTGAGTCAGCATGACATTACTTTCTTCAGCAATTTTAAAACTTTTTTCAATAGCTAAAACAGAATCTCTAATCAGTGAAGTAATGTCCTTTGCAGATACTGAAGTTCTTTGAGCTAAGCCACGAACGGCATCTGCAACTACAGCAAATCCTCTTCCCTGCTCTCCAGCTCGAGCAGCTTCCACGGCTGCATTTAGTGATAACAAGTTAGTCTGAAAAGCAATATCATCAATAACTCCAGATATATCGGCAATTTTTTTTGAATACGCTTGGATTTCTGACATAGAAGTTAGTAGTTGTCGCATCTGCTTTTCTCCATCCTGCGCATGTTTCAAAGCACTCGAAGAAAGCTCCGCTGCTTTTGAGGCGTTCTCTGAATTAGATTTTACCATTGAAGTTATTTCGTCCAATGAAGCAACAGTTTCCTCTAGAAAAGCCGCATTTCTACTTGATGAGTCCGAAAGATTACCACCAACATTTTTTAAGTTATCCACAGAGGAATGGATGTTTTTTCCCGTTTGATTAAGATTTTCAGAAATAGTCGAAATCGTTTTACTAGTTTTATCAGCAAACATAAAGGAAGCTATTAAAACAACTAACAAAAGAAGTCCAAAAGATCCCCAAATTTTCAAGCGTAACTGAAAAATCTCGTTACGAATATCATCTATATAGACACCTGTACCAATCACCAAACCCCAAGGTTTATATAAATAAACATAGGACAATTTTTCAATAGGTTTTTCTTCACCAGCTCTGGGCCACATATAGTATACGAAGCCTTTTTCTTGAGCTGAGATCACCTTATTCATTTCCTGAAATATAAGTGTTCCATGAGGATCTTTTAGCTGTGATAAATCTGTTCCGTTAAGTTCTGGCTTTATAGGATGTAAAATCATTTTAAAATCAAGACCATGTATCCAAAAATATTCTTTCTGGCTATATCTAAGTTTTTCTACTGCCGCTAATGCTTGAGTTCTTGCAGTTATGTCATCTATTTTTTTGTCATCAACCAAGGCTTTAAAATTTTTAAAAATACCTTCAACGATCTCTACAGCTAAAATAAGAGAGTCCTTCCGACTGGTTTCAATTTTATTTTCAATTAATGGCAAAAAATACAACTGTAATAGCAAAATTAAGGGTAAAAAAAACAAAAACATCAATAGAAAAATCTTTTTTCTTAGGGAGCTAAATACAAATAAACGACTAAACATATTCGACCTCGTCTAGTTCACCTATCGTAAAAACTACAGAAAAAGTAAGATATTAAGGGATAATTTTTCTTCACACGACAAAAGCTCATTTTTCTCAATTTGAAACAGGGCCGATCACGAGCTCCAAACAACAAAAATCAATAAATTTAATTAAGTTTTTTCTAGCCCCTCAAGAGCAACTTCAAACGTGGTTTTATAACTTTTTTTTGTATTACATTCCTTACAACTGGGTACACAGTTTTTTTTGTTAGAAAATCCCCCCCTTGAAATAGGGATTAAATGATCCATCGTCATTGCTTCTTTCGGAAACTTTTGCCCACAATGGTAACAAACACCTGGACCCACCTGTTGCCTCCACCACTGAGATTTCCTCAGATCGTAAGCCTTGGCCTTTTCTTTACGTTGATGTTCCTCTGATGCTTTTATAAAAAAATCCACGGCATGATAATACCTTTTTTTCTAACAAAAAGAAAGCCTTTCCAATGTTTACTTCTATGGGGGGGGGGGTTATGCCCACTGGTAAATGTCTATTTAATTGACACTAAAATTAAGAAAAAATAGCGTAAATCCTTTAGCCTCGGCCTCAGATTTCCGAACTACAACCTGAGGAATATATGAATCAAAAAGTATATAAAAAAGGTGATATTCTTTTCAAAGAGTCTGATAAAATAACCCACGTTATTTTTGTTCAATCTGGGGGCGTGAACGTTTGTTTGCAACGAGGTAAAAAGAATTTAGATCTCTACCAAGTTAGTACACAATCAATTCTTGGCGAGTCTTTTTTTAATGGACAAGCGACCCATCCCTACACGGCAATCGCTACCACAGAAACAAAAACTTTGGAAGTCCCCCTTGAAGCTCTAAAAGCCCAATTCGAAGCCGGGCCTCAATTATTCAAAATGGCTATCAAAAGCTTAACCGATAGACTCAAAATATCTCTAATGGAAATGAAATCTTCCCGCCTAGAAAAAGACTCTTCTCCCTGCCCTGAAGATCTAGTAGCAAAGGTTTTTGGATCTATCTTTCATACCATAAAACACAAAGGCTCTAAAAGAAAAGACGGTTATATGGAAATTGATTGGCTGATGCTTAGACAATACAGCCAAAGAATATTTTCCGAATCCTTTAAGCGTCTAGAACAGGCCTGCAATATTTTAGTTAAACTTAAACTTGCTAACTATGAAGTTGGAAAGGCTCCTGACAATCCCGATGGCCCCGATGAAATTCAGAAATTCATTGTTTATGACTTACTACCTATTGAGAGCTTTTTTGAGTTCTATCAATATTACTATTTTAAGTATGGCAAGAATGAGATTTTAAAACCCGATGATTTTACAATTTCAATTGTGGACGCACTTCTTAAATTTGCCGCGGGCAAAGAAATAGATCGATTCGGAATTGTAAGTCTTGATTTCACAGAATTACTTGATTTCGTAAAAAATGAAGTTGGCATTCAACTTAATAATGATCATTTTTCTCGTTTAGAGCAAAAAGGCTGCATGACTAAACGAAGGACAATTGCTGATGTCGTTAAGTTGGAATTCGAGATCAAAGAACTAAAAAACATCTTATTCACTTGGAAAGTTCTCAAAGAAATTGAAAAATGGAACGAACGAGGCAGTGTCGATATCAATGAAAAAGAAGAAAAAAAGGCCAAAAAATCAGAAAATCAATGCCCTCAATGTGCAGCTCCAGTAACCCTACAACAAAAATTTTGCGCCGAATGTGGACACGCACTGGTTCAAAACAAAGCATCATAAGTCATTAAAAAAAAGGGATTGTTGAAAACTATCCCTTTTCTTGCTGCGAAAGAGCTTGATAAAAAGTCTCAACTAAAACTTTCGATTGAGAATTACGTTTATAATAGTAAACTAGGTCCATTTCATAGCTCAAATCCTTAACGTGTATTCTATTCATTCGCCCTGATCTGACCTGTTTTTTCACACTGTGAGCCGGTAAAAAGCCAAGACCAATACCAGTTTCAACCACTCGCTTCAAAGTTCCAACATTAGAGGATTCAAAAATAACATTAAGTTTTTTTCCAGAGGATTTTATCTTTTGATTAAGAATATTATCAAATGCAGGATACTCACCAGTAAAGTGAACGATCGGATATTCACAAAGTTCCGAGATAGATATTTGTTGAGGGATATTGGAGTCCTTACCAGAACTAACTAACCACATCTCTTCTTTATTCAAAAATTTGGATTCTACGCCGTCACCCATTGTAATTTTAAATTCTTTTGTAACTTCAGGAAGAATCACCACATCCACTAGACCATTATTAAATTGGGTCAACAGCTCTTCACCCTTGTTATACTCGACTTTCACCATCAGGTCAGGATTGTGCCTCAACAGTCGTCCAATAATAGGACTCATCATATGTAATCCCAAAGAGTTTAAAGTGCCTATGACTACGTTTCCTTTTAGCTCTGCACCCATTGATTTAATGGCTATCTCTGCCTGCTGAACATGGTTTAATATTTTTCTTGCATGTTCATATAGGATTTCCCCCTGAGGCGTAGCCTTAATTTGCCTAACACCTCGCACAAGCAACTCGACCCCCAGTTCCTCCTCCAAATTTCTTATCTGCTGACTAACTGCTGGTTGGGTGAGAAATAATTTGTCAGCTGCTGCCGTCATACTGCCTTCACTAATGACAGTTACAAAGGTTGTAAGTTGGTATAAATTCATCATTTTGAGATTCCTCCTTGAGCTGGGAAGAAAAAAGTAATTATAATAATCTAACATACCTATTTTGAAAAAAGAGAACAATAAAATAAGGGGATATAATGAGAGGCAACATTTTTTTTCTATTCTTCATTCTGCTAATGACAATCTCGCAAAGTAATGCCAAGCAATTTAAAAATGCTTATATCTCTTTCGAAATTCCGGAACGATGGGACTGTCAACTAGAAGCTACAGAGTGGATTTGCCGCAGCCAAGATACTAACGAGTCCAAAGAAGCTATTATCATACTCACTGCTAAAGAAGTAGGCCCTTCAGATAGCTTGGCTATCTATGAAAACCACCTAAAGAACCCGATTCAGGCCACCATTAAAACAGGTGGCACCATTCAAAGCCAGGTGGTAACAAGCCCACAGCAAAAGCAAATCAATAACCTTACCTGGATAGATGGATTTCATTTAAGCAGTGAAATTCAAAACTATTACACTCGTTATTTGGCAACTATTAAGGAAAGAATCGCAGTTCTTGTTACATTTAGTGCTCATAAAGATTTTTACTCAAAATATGCCACAGATCTTTTCCGTGCTATAAACTCTCTTAACGTGATTGCTACAAAAAATTCTCTATCTGACCCCAGTATGCAAGGACCAGGAGGCTCACTTGGCCCTATCAGCACTGGACAAGGTGGTGGTGGTGCTTATGCAGAGTTTGAACCAATTAATCCTAACAAAGATACTAGCAAGAAAAATAAATTAATCTTTTTAGTTATTGCCATAGCCTTAGCTGGTCTAGGATTAGTTCTTCTTTTAAAAAAGAAAAAGAAATAAAATATTCCTAAATTTTTAAAACACTGTCCAGTAAGTCTTTAGGCTAAAAAATTAAGTTTATATCAGTTAATGTTAAATAAAGCTTTGTTCTACCGATACTTTTACAATGAATCAGAAAGTATCAGTAGTTTTAAAGGTGTCATTTCTCCTGGGCTCCATTTTCCTAACCTCCTGTTCTCCCCACAGATTTTCAACAGAACAAGCAAGTCAGCATATATCTGAAGCTCTTGGTTGCGATGACTTTCAAAGCCAAGTTTTTGATGCTATCTACGAAGTAATTGATCAAGACCGAAAACCTCTAAAGTTCCAGGAAATTGAAAACAAAATAGACAAAAATATTTCTAAATTATTAGCTGAAAAAAACTTTAACTCACGACAAGTAAATCTTAGTTATAGTTTAAATCTGAAAATGAAAGAGCTTATTAAAACCCTACTTCAGCAAATGGAACTTCATCCTGAATTAAATTGGAAAGCACAAATCCAAAGCTTAATCGAATATGAAATGCAGGATATGTCTTCGGAAAATATCATTGAAACTCATAAAAAAATAAATAAATTAACAGCTGAAATCACTCAACTGAGTTCTGATCTTAATATTTCTTGTGGAAGAACAACCACCACAACTCCCTCTCTGACTCCCATTCCCAACGAACAACCCATTGAAGTTAACAGTCAACCAGCAAATGGGCTATTCCACGGGATGAACCGTATTTTTGCAACTGCTTATCAAAGTTGTGATGTTTTAAATCTACCTGATTTAGACAGTAAAACACCTGCAGTTCAAGGAATTACTATTCTCTCTGAAATGCATTCGGATAATATCGGCCGTAAAAGAGTCATTTCTAGTCTTCCCGCAGTTATCAAAACTCACTATTATCTGAAAGACTCTAAATTTACTGATAACCATTGTCTTTCTATAAAAAACAATCCTCTTATTTATGATTATGGTGGAGAACCAGCTATCACTCAAGGAGCTCTTAATTTGTTTCTAAATGCAGGTTCTGGAACTAAAGTATTAGGTATAGATTGCTCGGCATATGTTATGGCCGGAATATTAGCCGGTGGAATTAAATACAAAGCCAAAGTCCCAAACAAAGCCATTTTTGTCAGACAAAACTCATCAAAATTCATCAACGCACAAACCTCTGGTTTTGATTGCTTTGAAAACATCAGCGTCTGGCCGGAAAACTCTATCAATGTTGGTGATATTGTTGCTGTTAAGGGTCATACATTAACAATTGATAAAGTAGGTAAAGATCCTTTTGGATTAAGTGAAGTAACAACTATCAGCGACTGTTCTCAATTAAACTTTAAGAAATTTGATATCACCATAGCTCAAAGTAGCCCTTCAAAAAATGGTATTGGAATTAATAAATATAAAGTAAACGACTATCTTACTGAATCAGTAAAAATGAGAACTGCTTTTTTACAAATGGGTTACTACTCTTGCATTGCAAAATTTAAAAATCAAAAGATTACCCCTATTAATACAGAATGGGGATTTATTAGACACAAAAAAACTCAAGAATGTCTAGCTAACACTATTCCTATTGTAGGACAAGAGTGTGTTAAATCTTGTTGGTAAGTTTAGAGTTGATTGACTAACTCTTTATCTCCAAATTGCGTTTTCGCCTTTGGATCAGTGTATATAAAAAACTTAACCTTATCTAAAGATAAGTTATTTTTAATCGCTAAGTTAACTTCTTCCAAAGTAATTTTTTCAATGTTCTTATAATAATCACTTAAGTATGAGTAACTGATTTCATTAAAATCAAGATACATTAGATTAAAGGCAAATGCATTTACTGTCTCTAAAACTCTTGGAAACTGAGCCATCAAAAGATTTTTTACAGAAGCCATCTCTTTTGCACTTATGCCGCTAGTTATAAATGCACTTAACTCGCCTTCAATTTGATCAATTACTTTCCTTGTTGAATCTACTTTTGTAAAAGTTGAAATATCTAAAGTTCCCAGATCTTTACGATGATCAACCTGAGAACTGATAGAGTATGTCAACCCCAATTGATCTCTAATCTTAGAATTCAATCTAGAAACAAAACTACCACCAAGAACTTCATTGGCAATCCTCATTTTTAGAAAGTCTGGATGATTTCTTGGAAATAATGGTTGAGTCATTCTAATCTCGGATTGAACCAATCCTTTTTTGTAGCTCACAAAGTACTTTTTTAGCGGTGGTTGAAAAGTAATGTTTTCAGTAGATGCTTCTACTTGTCTTGATGGCCATACCTTAAAAACTTCAACTATTTTTGACTCTAGCTCTTCACTAATTGCTCCTGTCACTGCAAGAGTTGAATTGTTTGGTCTATAAAACTTCAAAAAGTGTTTTATCAATTCAGATCTTTTAATACTTTTAATTGATTTTTCATTTCCAAAAACAGGAAAAGCAAAAACAGAATCCTGAAAATAAATTTGATTCATTTTCATATTAGCAACTCCAGATGGAGAATCTTGAATTTTTTTTAGTTGAGCTAATACTTGGTTCTTTTTTTTCTGCAGTTCAGCTTCTTTAAATGCTGGTTTAAATAAAATCTCGGTATAAAGATCAATAATTTTCTCAGCTGAAAGAGTTAAACCATCAATCGAAATTGTAGTAAAATCTATGCCTGTCGAAATATCAAGCTCTGTTCCCAGGCTTGCTAGCTCATCAGCTAACTGATTAGCATCTAAAGCACTTGTTCCTTGCTCTAAAAGATTGGCAGCAAAATAATTAATGCCTAAATTACTTTTCGTCTCATTTCTTTGTCCCACTTTCACTAACAAAGATAATTCCATAGTAGGGAGCGAAAAATCTTCCACAAAAATAATTTTGAGACCATTTTCTAAAGTCATTTCTTTGTATGGTTTAAGTCGAATACTAGGCGTATTTACTTGCTTTAAAACTGCTTGTGAAATTCCTTTGGAGTTCTTTTTCTGATTACTAACGTTAGAGTTAACACAAGCGGAGGTAAAAAAAATAGCACCAGCAACAAGGCTAGACTTTAATATTTTGATTATTTTTTTATTGTTATTTATTCTCATTGTTTTGGCTCCAAAACTACCACTGAGCGTTGATTTTGATTTAAATATTTAGAAGCCACACTTTTTAACTCTTCCGGTGTTACAGCTAAATATTTATTAAAATCATTCAATATATTTTCATAATTTCCTGTAGTAATCTCTGACGTTGCCAAGGCTCTTGCTTTCCCATCAATTGTTTTTAAAGAATCAACTATAGCCTTAATTGACAAAATTTTTGCTCGTTCTAATTCTTTTTCACTAACTGGATTATTTCTTAAAATATAAATATCGTTATAAACAAGATTTAAAGCTTCATCAATAGGCAAACTAGGCTTCATCGAAACATAGACATTAAGCATTCCATGATCCTGCATATTAAAGTGACTGCAATTAGTACTAGTTGCAATCTGCTTCTTATCTACTAATCTCTTATGTAACCGACTAGAATTTCCGCCTCCTAAAATTTGACATATCAAATCCATAGCGTACATATCAGGATGATTCTGAGGAACACTTTGAAAAGACAAATTGAAACTTGAGTTTTGTACAGTTTTTTTTAGTTTAGCATTATATTGAACAGTCTGTGTTGGCTCCTTAATTACCTTTCTTACTGGTAAATCTTTGAAGGGTAAACTTCCATAATATTTTTCTATTAATCTTTTGGTTTCATTTATTTTGATATCGCCGGCTAAAACGACAACGGCGTTATTAGGCACATAGTAAGTCTGATAAAAACTGCGAAGAGTTTCGACGTTATAATTTGAAATATCTTTCATGGTACCTATCACAGGATTTTTATAGGTATGAACTTTGAAGACAGTAGCCATGGTCAGCTCTAACAAAGACATGATAGGATTATTATCCACCCGCCATCGGCGCTCTTCTTTAACGACTTCACGTTCAGATGTTAAGTCCTCTTCTCTTAATAACAACTGACTCATTCTATCAACCTCTAACTGCATCATAAGTTCTAGTTTTGAGCTCGGCAAATTTTGATAAAATCCTGTATAATCATAAGTTGTAAAAGCATTGTTAATAATACCATTTTCGTGAAGAATTCGGTCAAACTCATTGCCAGAATATTTCTTTGAACCCTTGAACATCATATGTTCTAACATATGAGCAGCCCCAGTAACACCTTGGTACTCATCTCTTGATCCTACTTTGTACCATGTATGGTAGCTAATAAGAGGCGTAGTATTATCTTGATGAAGTAATACTGTTAAGCCATTTTTCAGAGAGTATTTTTGTACAGGAAAATTAATTTTAATATTCTCTTTGGTTTGAGTAAAACTCAGTCTCGAGAAAAAAATAATTAGAATAAAAATAAAAGAAACAAATTGTTGTGTTTTTTTAAAAAAAAGACTCTTCATTGGCTCAGGTTATTTTCATAACCAACTAGCGTCAACATATTGAATTTTTTGAAAACTAAGGTCTGGTTTTACTGAACTACAAAGTCGCTAAAGTAGATATCTTTAACGACGCCCCTAGGGATGATTTTATTAATTTCAAGAGCTATTTTTTCTTTTAAAAAGAGTTTTCCTTGCATAGTCTCCAGATCTGAAAATGTTTTTTCATTTAAAATTTCAACTATTTTGTCTCTAGTTCTGGCTCTATTTTCTGTATTAATAACATCTTCAAACCCTTCCTGATCAAGCATTTCTAGATTTACTTCAAGTCGAATCGTTCTTTTTGGTTCTCCGCCTAAATTCACGGTAAATTTATCCATAGTATAGATAAATGGCCCCACTAAATCTGTAGGCACTTCAGAAGCTATTTGCCTCTCTAAATCACCTTCGGTGATTTTTGGATTTTCATAACCAATAGTCCCTTTATATGTCAAAAACAAGCCACCACCACCTACGGCTATATTCACAACTAATAAAACCAGACCCATTATTTTCTTTAAATCGATTTTTTTTGTCTGTTGTTCTGCTTTTTTTTCTTCAGCCATTAGTTCCTCTCATAAAACTCTTCGGTTCTTTAGTCCTGAGACCTTAGATAACTAGGAAAAAAGAACTTATATACAATAATAATCTAGACTTTTGTCCTCATAAAGATGATTCATTTTGAGATGGTAACCTATTGATTAATCATGAAAAAAATAGTTCAATTAGATTATATGCAAAGCTCTTATTCAAAACTTAATAGACTGAAAAATAATTATAAGAATTTATTAATTTTTTTTATAACTCTGTTTACAATTGGTTTTTCTATCTCCGTAAAATCAGAATCATCGAACAAAAATGAAAAAGCTCCAGCCTCTCTAGAGGAAGACAAAAAAAATAATTTGATTGACTCAAAGATATTAAATTCTGAAATATTACCTGAACAATTGCTACAAATCGCAGATACCCAAGCCTTTGCAAAATATGTATTTATTGCTGATAAATTTCAACGGCGCCTTTTCCTCTATGAAAGATCTGGAACTTCAATTAAACTTGTTGAAGCTGTTCCCGCAGATATAGGAAAGAATGGTGGAAATAAAACCAAAGCTAATGATAAGAAGACCCCAGAAGGAATTTATTTTTTTCAAAAAAATTTAAAACCTCCAGAAATTCCATTCGACCAATATGGCAAAATGGCTTTCACTCTTGATTACCCTAATATTTTTGATGAAAGAGAAAAAAAGACAGGCAACGGTATTTGGCTTCATTCTGTTCCGGACTCTGTTCCTCTAACTAGAGGGTCTAGAGGTTGCGTTGTTGTTAGAAATGAAGTGATTGAAAAATTATTCAGTTTTATTCAGCTTAAAGAAACTCCCATTCTGATTTTTGATAAAGTTAACTTTGTTCCTCCTTCTGAACACACCAAGAAAAGAGATGAAATTTCAAGTTTTTTAAATTCCTGGAAAGATGCTTGGCAAAGCAAAGACATAGATAAATACTTAAGTTTTTATGATAGTGAGTTCAAATCCATGGGTTTTAACTTCAAAAGATGGAAAAGATATAAGCAAGGACTGGTAGATAAATACGGATATATCAAAGTAGATTTCGACCAGCCTTTTATTCTCATTCATAACAATCAACTTATTGTAAAAACTTTACAAAAATACGAAAGTGATAAGCATAAAGACTTTGGTATCAAGATGATTCATGCTTTGAAAGTAAACGGCCAGTATAAAATCATCTCTGAAGATTGGAAAGAAGCTGATCCAAAAGGATTTGAGCTAGCTACGCAACAAACTCAAAGTTCACAGATTATAAAACAGTAAGAATCCAATGAAAGATTTACCTCCATCTTTTTTCATATGTTTTTATTTATTATACAGGCGTATAGACTTTTAAAGACAATTCAAGGAGGTATTACAGATGAAATTTTTTTTAATCTTAATCAATTTGCTGTGCTTGAATTTATATACAGCTAAAGCACAATATCTAAAGCCAACAGAAGATCAAATTGCTGAGGTAGATGAATTAAATGATCGAATTTATATCTCTATTGAGGGCAATAAGGTCAGTAACACTGAACAGATTTTCGATTGTATTTCAAAATCTTTACACTTTGAAAATACCGCAGATAAGAGCTTAGAAAGTCTAAAAGAACAATTATCAAATTCCAAATATACCAGTAAAGAAACTCATATTACAATCCATCATGGCAATTCTATTTATCAAAGGTTAGGACAGGCTAAATGGCAGAAGTTATTAAACGTTCTTAATTCAGCTGAAGAAGAAAATGTTAATTCGATGGGACTAAAAAATATTTTTATTATGTACTGGGACTAGCTCACACTAGTGAGCTTCGTCACCGATCTCTTCTACCATTTCTTCATCGTCATCAGAAGAAATATCAACATTGTTTGCAACATCAGGAAGTTCTGAAAGGTGTTTTTGAAGCTCTTCTTGAGTTAAAAGATTATTTTTTAAGTACCATTCAGTTAATCTTGAATCAAACTTAAGTTTTTTTAAAGCCTCATTTAAAGCCATCGTATCTCCCGACAATTCACCCTTGGTGTATAATTATTTATAATCTACATAACTTAACTTCGACCTGGTTGTCCATAATTTTATTTCAGAACAATCAGCTAAACCACCACCCAAAAAAATCTATTAGTTCCAATACCTTGGATCTTTTTTTGAAGCTGGCTCCTCTTTTTCATTATCAACTACTAAGCGTAGATTTCTAGACTTCTTTTTTGCTCTCTTATCAAGCTCTAGTTTCACCAAAAAAGACCATACTAACATATAAATAACCCCAGAAATTAATCCACCCAGGTGGGCCAAGTAAGCCACCTCGCCTCCAACAACGCCAGAACTCATGAGTGAAGCAAACTGAATAAATGCCAAAATCATCACAAAGTAACGCGCCTTCATGGGAAACATCATGAAAAAATAGATAACGCGATCTCCAAATAACCAACCATAGGCAAGCATTAGGGCAAACAAAGACCCACTGGCCCCAACAACAGGTACTAACAAACCCTTTTGAGAACCAGTAAAATAGGCATAAAGCCCAACTCCAAGGCAATAAACTATAGCTGCCCCTATGCCATTGACTATGTAAAATAGTAAAAACTTTTTACCTCCCCAACGCTGTTCCAACTCGCCTCCCATAAACCAAAGCATCAGCATATTAAACAAAATATGGGTGATTTGTGATTGGGAATGAAGAAAAATATAGGTTAATGGTTGCCAAATTTGAAAATCAAAAATCACTCTTCCTGGCTGCAGACTAAAATACTCTGATAAAGGAAAGCCAAAGAAACCTTCCAATAAAACTTGGCCAATAAACCAAACTGAAACACTAACGATCATTAACCATTTCACAACGGGAGGAAATGGAGGCATAGCCATTTGCACTTGTGGCGGTCGGTAATTCATAAAATGAAAACTCCTATAATGAGATCACTTACTAAAATACCTCATAAAGTTATCAAATGTCTGCTCTAGAGTTTCAATAACGACTTTAGTCTCAGCAATTAAGGGAAAAAAATTCAAGTCTCCAGACCATCTCGGCACAATATGAAAATGTAAATGATCTGGAATTCCTGCTCCCGCAGCGGCACCATGATTCATACCTAAATTCATCGCCGCTGGATGATAAATATTTTCAATTGCCATCATCGCTTTTCTGACTGTTGCCATTAAATCTTCATACTGGACTGGACTTAGCTCCAATAAGTTTCCTATGTGGTTCAATGGTAAAATTAAAATATGTCCATTATTATATGGAAACTTATTCAAAAGAATCATGGAATACTCGGAGCGATAGACACATAATGAAGCTTTACCGACACCCATAGAAGCTGCATCACAGAACACACAAGTTTTAGGTTGATCAATTTTTTTGATATATTGATACCTTTCAGGCCTATACAAAACACGACGTTTAATAGGCCAATCGACTATAGCTTCTTGTTTTTTTAAGGTCCTTTGAGTTTTCTTTTTTCCTAGAACCTTTTTGTTTTTTTTAGTTTTCATCTGCCTTCCAGAAACCAGGCATAATCAGCATTGGCTGATTGATATATTCTGTTTTTAGTATAACATTCATAGCCGATTTAAGAGCTTCCCCTTGTAATGAGGCCAATCCTGCTAAGTTTTTGCCTAAAGAATTTACAGGATCATCTTCATTTGCTTCACCAAAATCAAAGATACTTCTTTTCTTCTTTGGCAGCTCGATCACCTCGAAATCACTTCCTAAATTAGCTTCTTTTGCTGCCAACTGTACTGCATCCTCAAAGGTTCCCTCTTGGTCAGCAAACCCCATTTTTACAGCAGTAGTTCCTGTAAAAACTCTTCCATCAGCATACTGATCCAGAACTTCATCTTTAAGTTTACGCGACTCCTTAACTGTGGATCTAAACTGTTGATAAACCTCTTTAATCATGTCTTGGAACAGTGATTTTTCATCTTCTCGCATTTCTCTAAATTCGTTTCCAGAATCTTTGTATTTTCCTGACGTTATCGTAAATCTTGAAACTTTAGCCCAGTCGTAAAGTTTACTTAAATTAGCAAATTCCATAATAACTCCTATAGAGCCTACCAAGGCCCCTGGAGCCACAACAATTTTATCGCAGGCCACAGCTGAATAATAGGCTCCGCTTGCCATAATTCCAGTTGTCACACAAATAATTGGTTTCTTTGTTTCCTCTCGAGCGCGTTTAATTTCAGCATAAACTTCCTGAGATGGTCCAACAGCTCCTCCCGGAGAATTCACATTAATAACTATCGCTTTGACATGAGAATCTTTTTTATATTTTTTTAGATTCTTAATAAACTTTTTGCCATTCATAATCACACCAGAAAGTTCCATATGAAGGATTGAGTTTTTCTCAACTTTAATTGAAGCTTCTTCATCATTAGAAGAACTAAAAAAGGATCCGCCTTTTTTTAGCAACAAAAATAATCCTACAAAAATCACCAACACCAAAATAATTTTAAAAGTATAACTTTTCTTCTGCATAAACTTTATCTCCTGAAGTAAACTTCTAAGTTCAAATTCTATACAGAAAGTAAGACATTGAGTAGAGCTCTTTTCAACGGATTGCATTAATTTATTCTATCAAATTTATTCATGTACTTTCTTTAGTCATAGCTTCTGATTTTTCAGGTCCTTAACATTAAGTTGACCTGTGATTTTATTTTGATTAAACACCTTCACATTGTTGCTTTAGGAGTCTTAGTTCATGTCTATGAATCTCAAAAAAATTCTCATCGGAACTCCGCTAAGTGAAGAGCATTTGGAACATCAAAAAATTGGTAAAGCAAAGGCTCTTGCAGTTCTATCCTCGGATGCTCTTTCTTCTGTCGCCTACGCCACAGAGGAAATTCTTATTCCATTGATGGCTTTTTCTGTGGCAGCCATAAGTTGGTCGCTTCCTATTGCTTTAGCTATTGTCTTGTTAATTATCATGATCACTTTATCTTACCGGCAAACAATTTCAGCCTATCCCAATGGAGGAGGAGCATACACGGTCGCAAAAGAAAATTTAGGCACAAAAGCAGGCCTAGTTGCTGGAGCAGCTCTTCTAATCGATTACGTCCTTACAGTAGCTGTGTCAGTCGCCGCCGGAATTGAAAATATTGGTTCAGCATTTCCTTTTATTTATGCTCATAGAGAAATATTTTGTATTTTGATAATTTTTATTCTTACTATTGTTAATCTACGTGGAATAAAAGATTCTTCTACCATCTTTGCATTTCCAACTTATTTTTTTATATTTTCATTCATTCTAATGATAGCTTTTGGGCTTTATAAAGTGGCTCTAGGAGAATCTCCGACTCCTCCAGATCTTATTATTCATGAGGCCTATCCTGTGATTCCCTACTTTCTTTTAATGAAAGCTTTTGCCTCAGGTTGCTCGGCCTTAACCGGGATCGAAGCTATCTCTAATGGAGTTCAGCTCTTCAAAAAACCCCATGCAAAAAATGCAAAAAAGACCATGCTTTGGATGTCTGCCATTTTGGGGTTTTTGTTTTTAGGACTATCTGTTTTAGCACACTACTATCAAATCACTCCCAAAGAAGATGAAACTGTTGTTTCAACCATAGCTAGCTCGGTATTTGGCAAATCAACTGTTTTTTATTTTTTAGTTCAATCTTCAACTGCACTCATTTTAATTCTCGCCGCCAACACTAGCTATGCCGATTTCCCCAGATTAAGCTCCTTGATGGCCAAAGACGGTTACCTTCCAAGACAACTGGCATCCTTAGGAGACAGATTGGTTTTTTCTAATGGAATTCTAGGACTGGGCCTCTGTGCTTCGTTATTAATTTTTTTATTTGGAGGAGAAACTCACCACTTAATCCCTCTCTACGCAGTAGGAGTTTTCCTTTCATTTACACTTTCGCAACTAGGCATGGTGATTCACCATTTTAAAATTAAAGAACCTGGATGGATTCAGTCTGGAACTATTAATGCCATTGGTGCCATAGTAACTGGCGTGGTCTTAGTTATTATAGCTTCGACAAAGTTTACAAGTGGAGCATGGATGGCTATCTTGTTAATTCCCTATATGGCATTTGCGTTTAGTCGCATAAGAAGTCATTACAATATTACGGCAAAACAATTAGGAAAACAAAGTAGTACTTTCGTTCCAGGTGAAATTGACCACATCACAGTAATTCCTATCTCAGGACTTCACCCAGGAGCAATGGATGCAATTGCTTATGCAAAAACCATCTCAACAAATATTACCTTGTGTTACGTTGATGTAAACAAAACAGCCACCGAAGAAATGATTCTAAAATGTAAAAATGTTGTTCCCTCTATAAAGCTCGAGATCTTACCATCTCCCTACCGTTCAATTATCTCTCCTATGATTGAATACATAGATAAATTGAGGAATGAATCCCCTCATCGTCTTATCACAGTGATTATTCCTGAATTTATTACATCAAAATGGTACCACAATTTTCTGCACAATCAAACAGCCCTGTGGCTAATGGCTTTCCTTAGAAATAAAAAAAGAGTTATCGTAACTAGCATTAGATATCATTTAGAGTGACAGCTATTCAATCATTAATTTTTTCGATAGAACTATTTTTTTTACTCATTTTACAAGAGTTGGCATTTAGCGTATTTCGTATAAACCAAGATTAAAGAAATGAGATGTTCATGAAAAAAATTAACCAAACTTTATGTCAATTAGTGCTAATAACTATGTTGTCGCTTTTTACTATAAAAGCTAAAGCTGCTTGCTTAATAGTTAATTCTCAAAATAGAAAAGTCTCGAGTCAAAACGACCTTATTTACAAAGTCTTGATTTCTTCTTCTACAAATTGTCCACTGAATGTGATTGACTTAAAAAAAAGAATTTTACTTTTAGGATTAAAAACTGACGTCTATATGGTAGCAAATAGAGGTAGAAACAATTCAAAACTAGGTAGTTTTAGTTTTTTTGAAACCATTGAAGGTCCTAATTCCCAGACTCAACAAGCCTACATCGGACATTTTACTTCACTTCATGGACAAACATTAGAACTCTCACAAAATCCAGCAGATCAAGGGCTGATGATAGAAGCCATCGCTTGGGACTTAACCAAAAGAGTTTATAATTTTTATGAATTGATTGGCCAAGGAACGACGGCACAATGGTTCTACAGAGGAGACTCCTCTGATATTATTTATGACAATCAAATGTTACATCTACAACCTCAAGGAATGCCTCCTCAATTTGGACAAAGATTAAGATGTTCTGGATGCCACAGTTCTGGAGGCCCCATTATGAAAGAGCTACAAGCACCTCATAACGATTGGTGGACAATCAAAAGAAATCTATCACTAAATCAATTTAAATTATCACCTGAGGTTCAGAGTCAATTAGTTAATTTAAAAAGTGCAGAAGAGCTCAGTGCTAAGGTCAATATAGGAATAGAAACTTTAGAACAAAGTCCAACCATTCAAAATACACTAAGAAAGAATCTTAAACTTTTACTAAAACCTTTATTTTGCGAGTCAGAAATAAATCTTGAGTCAGCCTCTATGCCTCTAGATGTCTCCAACAAGATTAAAGTACCTACTACTTCAATGCTAAACCCTTTATTAGGAAAAATTGATTTTACTTTAACAAAGCAAAACTACCTAAACTTACTGAACCAATATCATATCAGATTTCCAGAAAGTAATGATAGAGATGCAGATCATCCTTGGTTGACCCCAGTTAAATCGAGAAGAGAACTTATCGCTATCAAAAACCTAATTCAACAGGGAGTTATTAATCAATATTTTGCAGTCTCTGTGCTCAGTATTGATTTTAAAACTCCATTATTTTCAGAGAAAAGATGTTCACTTCTTAAATTAATTCCTTCAAAACCAGCTGGCTTGTTTGAAACATGGAAAGATGAATTTATTAATGAACTACAACGATCTAAGACAGAAACCTCCCTAGAACTAATGAGCAAGTTAAGCGTTTCAAATGAACCAAATTCATTAACCTTCATAAATATTCAATCTTATATACAAAGTCTGCAAAAAAACTCAAATCAAATAAATACAGCTGACAATTTATTTAGAAATCTTCTTGTTAAAAGAAAGGAAGTATTTACTTCGGATATCTCAAAAAACCCGAAAGGTCAAATTCTTGAACCTGGATTTAGAGTTATTTTTCCAGTTTTTTTTAGCTTGTTAAATAATTAAGATTTTCGTAACAATTGCTAATAGACTACTTAAAAGGTAAAAAAAGAGAATGAATAAAACTAACATTAGTGATTTTTTATCTTCCATAAAAAAAAATAAAAATCAAATTTCTAAAGATACTTCAGCTTATATAGACGCTGATTTCTCTCGTTTCTTAACTTCCTCAAGACTTGCTTTGCATTGGATCACCCTGAAGCCTCATTCAAAAACATCTTACCCTCATGCTGAAAGTCATGAGGAAGAATTTGTTTATGTTCACAAGGGCTATCCACACGCCTGGATAAATGGATTCTTATATTCTTTACAGCCTGGTGACGCTCTCGGATTTCCTGCAGGAACAGGTATTGCTCATTGCTTGATAAACAACAGCCACGAAGAAATCGAATTGATAGTCTTAGGAGAACTCTCAAAAAAAGAAAACAAATGCTCATTCCCTATTAATCCTGAATTAAAGTCAAAATATGAAAAGATTTGGTGGGGTGATTTTCCAGTTCAAAACTTTGGACCTCACAACGCAGAAATAGGAAATATTTCACACCAAAAAGATCGCTCTGAATGTCCTTTTCTATTAAATGTTTATCAAATAAAAAGAAAAGCCAGTTATACATACCCTGGAGATAAAGAAAAATTCACCGAAGGACTTCGTCTATCTAACCTAATATCTTTAAAAACATTAGGGATTTGGCATGAGAAATTAATGCCAGGAAAAAGAACATCTTGGCCCCATGCTCATTTGAAAGAAGAAGAAGCTGCTATTATTCTGAAAGGATATCCCAAAGCCTGGATAAATGGATATTTGATATCGCTCCAACCAGGAGATGGAATAGTTTTTAAAGCTGGCACAGGAATAGCTCATACTCTTATTAATGATTCTCAAGAAGAAATAGAATTCATCGGAGTTGGAGAAATTAACGCTACCGATGATAAAGTATTCTATCCAATAAATGACAGTCGAAATGAACAATGCCAAGAAAGTGGCTTATTTTGGAAACCTAACTCAATTGCTTTTCCTCTTGGAAAGCAATCAGCCATTCCTAATGATCCAAATCTTGTAATTGAATCCGTAGATGAAGCAAAGACCTTTCTTTACTTAGCATCTTCTTATTTATATACAGAAGAAGCGACAAATAGTTTACTTATTGGACTTACTGAAATAAAGTTAAATCAAGCAAAAGATACTTATCAATATTGGATTATTTACCTGAATTCAGTAGTTGTTGGAGCTGCAGTGATGACAGAGAAAAGCCTGCTCTTAACATCAATTCCAGCAACTTATTTGAAATCCTTGACAACAAAAGTTATAGAAAAAATTAAATTATTTAATAACTCTGATAAACTAAAGTTAGATGTTGTAGGCCCCAGTTTCACGGCAGAAGCTTTTTCAAGAGTTTGGTGTGAACTAAACCCAGATTATCAGTTTAACTTACTTATGGGACAAAAAATCTACAAGTTAACAACAGTGAAAAAACCTTCTTTAAAATTAGAAAAAAATTTCACTTTTAAAATTGCTGAGTCTAAAAATCAACAAATAGTTAGTGAGTTTCTATACAATTTTTGCAAAGAATCTTTACCAACAGAAGATAATCGTATAGAAGATATTCAAAAAGTAGTTACAAAAAAAATAGAAAAAAAAGAAATTTTTATCTTAACAGATGAAAATGATTCTCCTGTTTCAATGAATTATGTTGGAAGAGCAACAAAAAATGGGATTAGCGTGAGTGGTGTTTACACGCCAAAAAAATGGAGAAAAAAAGGATTTGCATCTCACCTTGTCAGCCTGACTAGCCAATACATGCTAGACCAAGGGAAAAAATTTTGCGTTCTTTACACAGATATAGAAAACAAAACATCAAATAAAATATATCAAAATATAGGATATGAGCTGATAGACACTTCAAAACATTTTAAAATTAAATTGATAGACACTTAAATATTTCTTATTTTTCAAAATTAATATATGAATACAACGAACAAAAGTTAATTATCACCAAGTTATTAGCTATTAAAACAGCATCAACAATGTTGTTTTAATAGCCTATAACTTCCTTTCCAACAGGGCTTTATTTAAAAACTCTGGTCCATTTTCAAGAACATTATCACCATGACTTACAATAATTTTTTCAAAATTCCATAAAAATATTTTTTTAATGGATTGATTAAAAGCTAATCTATCACTAATAAATTTAACATAAAAGCGGCTGATAGCAAACTTATTGTATGTCCCAAAAATTTTTAAAATTAACCAACTTCCTATTCCTTTTGGATTTTTAATATTAAAACATAAATCTGTAACTATCAAAGATCGACTTGATTTATCATAAAAGACTACTTCATTCACTTTGGGCATACCTTCGATTAACAAAATAGGAAGTTGTTCATTAAACTCCCAGGGATCTTCTCCTAAGATTTTGTCCCAAAATATATCTGGCTTAACCTCTTTGACTCCTTTTATACCCCAAACTCTAGCATTTGGAAAAAATCTCTTCGCTTTTGCAATTCCACCGCAGTGAAATAAATTAGGAGCAACTAAGTCAGTAACTTCACCCATTTTTTGATAATTTTCTGCAGTTAGTTGTGATCCCGGAGAAATAAGGATTTTTTTTGACATAACTTCAAGCAAAATTGATCTTACCGGCAAAACCATAAAAGGCATTTTTAATTGCGTTTCAAAGAACATCATTATTTCACCTCTAAAAAAATAATAAGTAAAAATAGTTTTAGTGTCATTTGCTAAATTAATAAAATTTTTTATCGGGTAATTATTAATCACAAGCTTCTGAAAAGATCTCTATTTACTGAAAATAAAAATTAAGAAACATTAATAATAGTTTCTAAATTTATAACCCTCTGTAATCGCTACAGAAAAACTACAGCATGCCAAAAAGAGACAGTTTAATTAAAAATTAAACTGTCGATAAAGATACTAATGATAAAAAGAAAAATCATTCATATAGACGACTCAATGATCGTAAGGAAAACCGTTAAAAATCAACTTTCGTCTCTTGATTATGTTGAACTTATCTCTTGTGATTCTTTCTTTCAATTACAAGAAATTCTTAGTATTGAAGAAACTATAGATCTGATTATTACAGATCTAAATATGCCTAATAACTCCGGTTACGAAATTCTAGAGTGGATTAAAACCAATCCTGACTATCATTTTATACCAACTATTGTATTAACTGCTGAAAGTAGCACTGAAAAACAAAATTTAGCAAAAAAAAGAGGGGCTTCCCAAGTTCTTATAAAGCCCTATCTAGCTCAAGACTTAATAACAGCTATTCAAAGGCACTTTGCTGAGATTAATAAAAAACAATTAAAAGAAATAGACAATTCTTTTATACAAAACTCTCTAATACTAATTGAAGAAATATTAGATATTTTTGAAAATAAAAATGACCACTTAGCAGAAGTTGTTTTACAAAAATTGCATCAATTAAAGGGTGACGCTCTATCTAGTCAATGGCCTATTATTGCATACTTTATTCATGATTTCGAAGACGTATGGAAGTTTTGTTTAAAAAATCAAAGTATCAACAACAAACAACTTTTTGATGTCACAATTGATGGTATAGTTACTGTTCACCGTATGTTGCTTGACTTAAAAATAAAAAAATCTCACCGTTTACCACAAAATGATTTTTACAACGAATTTATACAAATTAAAAAAAATGTTGAAAAAGGTTGGATAAATAACTTATCGTTAAAAAAAACTATTTCCTCATCCCATGAATCTACATCTAATAAGGAAAATACTGAAATTGATTCTAATCAAAAAGTTAAATCTATTTTAGAAAATAGTGACTTCATTAGAATGCAAAGAAATAAGCTGGATGAACTCTATAGCCAAGTAAAAAAAATTTCTCAAATTAAAACACGTATGAATATATTTATAAGCAGACTAAAAAATGAAATGAGTGACGAACCATTTATTGAAGAACTAGCACAAATGAACCAAGAACTTGCTCGCGAATCACAGTCTTTGACTGAGTTCTTCTTATTGATGAGGACTAAGGAACTTCGATATCTACTTGAAACCTTCAAAGCAACAACAAAAAAAACCGCCGAACTACTTGGAAAAACAGTTGAAACCATCATTTCTGCTGATGAAAATATACCAATTGACACTATTGTTTTGTCTAAAATGGAAGCTATTCTTGGACACCTAATAAGGAATTCTCTTGATCATGGTATTGAAACTGATTCTGTAAGAAGCGAAAAAGGAAAAGTTCGCAATGGAACAATTTCTTTAGACGTTTCCTTAAAAAAGCAGATGATACAAACTGATGATATGCTTCAATTTAAATTAAAAGATGATGGCTCTGGTATTGATATAGAAAAAATTAAAAATAAAGTCAAAAAACTTGGACTAATGTCAGAAGAACAACTTAAAGATTTACCCGATAAAAGCGTCATTATGATGATTTTCTTAGATTCAATAAGCACAAAGGAAGAAGTCTCAATAGTATCGGGAAGAGGCGTCGGTATGTCGTTCATAAAAAAAGAAGTTGAGAACCTTCAAGGTACAGTATCTGTCGAAACAGGCCCATGGGGAACTTGTTTCGAAATCTTAGTTCCCAGATATTATAAACTTTAAAACAGGGATTGTAATGCGCGTTTTAATTGTAGACGATTCAGCACAAATACGTTTAGTTATTCAAAGATATATTTCTACCCTTAATAGTATGAGTTTCGATTTTTTTCACGCAGAAAATGGTAACAAAGCAAAACAAGTACTACAAGAAAATGAATTATTCTCAAAACCTATTGATTTAATATTCCTTGATTGGCACATGCCAGAAATGAACGGATTGAGTTTTTTATCAGATATCAGAAGTGTGGATAAGTTTAAAACCTATCCACCCATCATTATGCTAAGTGCTGAGACCTATCCACAGCAAATTGAAGCATGTCTGAAATACGGTGTTTCTTCATATCTAACAAAACCTTTTACTGAGGAACAGATACATGAGGCTCTAAAAAAAGTAATTCATCAATTAAATGGAGTTGGACATGCCATTTGAATTTCTACCTCAAAATGATTATTTAATAATTAATTTAACAGCAGAGTGTTCAGGTGATGAGGTTCCCTCGTTGACTGAAACATTTCAAAAGAAAAATTCAGAGAAGCAAATTAAGTATATTATTTTTCAATCTGCACAATGTTCTCATATGTCTGTAGGGTTTATGAGAGAAATTTCTCAGATTTACAAAGCTCTAAAAACTACTAACGGTGGTTTAAGACTTGTCGGATCGACAGAAAAAGTTTTAGCTTTAATAAAAGCTCAAGGTTTAGATCAAATTTTGGTTAATAAAATGAGCTTACGTGGTGCACTTGTAGAGTTTGGATTAGCCAAAGAAAAACAAATTGATGTTAACTTTATAAATCCATTTTTAATGGCAACTCAAAAAGTTTTTAAAATTCAATGTTTTCTAGAAACTACATCACAAAAACCTTTTTTGAAAAAAAGCTCTGATCCACTTCTTTTTGGCGATATCAGTGGCATTATTTCTATCTCTTCTGAGTCATTTAATGGAACTTTAGCTATTAGCCTAACAGAAAAGATATTTTGTAAAATTGGATCTAATATGCTGGGAGAGTCCATAACAAGTATTAATGAAGGAAATATTGATCTCGTTGGAGAACTTGCAAATATGATTTTGGGACAAGCTAAGCTAGAATTAAGAAAGGTTGGTTATGCTATGCAAATGGCTATTCCCTCATGCATTTGGGGCAAAGACCATAAAATCAAACATTATGGTGGAGGCGCTTGTGTTGTTATCCCATTTGAAACTTCCGAAGGAATTTTTTACACAGAGATAATGACAGAACCCATATCCCAATTACAAAATACAGCTAAATCCTCCTAATTAAAATGATTTGTCTATTTCCATAACTCTCTTGGGTGCTCCAAACTTTGGAACACTTTGTATCTCAAATTGTAGAAATCATCTTTACTATCATTTAAAATTAACAAACAAACAAGATTGGAGAAAATATGATTTCTTTTAAACAAATAATTTTTAGTCTAACGGCATTACTCTTTATTGAACCACTTTTCGCTGGTCCTCATCCCTACTTAAGCTGTGATTTAAAAAATCATTATGGGCGTAGCACTTATATTTACTTATACAGCGACTATCGAAACCCACAAATTCAAGTCATAGGTGAACAAAGTTTTTTTCTAAATTGGAATCGTAAATACATCGAGCAAGGAAAATTTGTAAATTTCGTCAAAATGGATGCGACTCAAAGTTATGAATTTAGTTTTCAACTAGATCCGAAAACAAGAGTCGCTAGATTCAGAGATTTAAGAAATAAAACCATTGGATATGAAAGTTTAGAGGCTAATTACTTCTATAATGGAACTTGCCAATATTTGAATGTTTTAAATCCTTATGAAATCATTAATGAACTATTAACCAGCCAATAAAACCCATAATAAACTCACCCAACATCCATACAAACACGTAGCAATAGCCCCCCCTCCTCAAAAAAAAAGCCCTGAAGTTTTATCTTCAGGGCTTTTAATTTTCAATTTAGATAGAAATAAAAAATTAATTTTTATCTGTTTTCATGTTTTTGAATTGATCAGCAAACAAGTCACCAAGACTAGCTTTAGAAGTCGCAGTGGCTTTTTTCACATAATCATCAACATCAGCTTTTTGTTCTCTTAGTTTAACTAATTTAGAAGATAAACCAATTTTTCTCGCATCCTTATCAATACTGATAACTTCGGCTTTTAAAACCTGACCAGGTTTAACAACATCTTCTGGTTTAGAAACCTTATCACTTGTTAACTCAGAAACGTGAATCAAACCTTCAATATCACTTTCAAGCTCAACAAACGCTCCGAAGTCTGCAACTTTAGTTACTTTCACTTCATGTTGAGTTCCAATAGCATATTTAGTTTCAATATTTGCCCAAGGATCTGACTCAAGCTGTTTAAGACCTAAGCTGAATCTTTCATTCTCGATGTCAACACCAAGAACAACAGCTCTGACTTTTTGGCCTTTTTGGAACATTTCTGAAGGATGATTAACTCTTTTAGTCCAAGAGAAATCAGAAATATGAACAAGACCATCAATACCTTCTTCGATACCAATGAATACGCCGAAATCAGTAACTGATTTCACTTCACCTTCAATGATAGTTCCTGGATGGTAAGTGTCTTTTAGTTCAACCCAAGGATTTGGCATAAGTTGTTTCATACCTAATGAAATTCTTCTGTTTTCATTGTCCACTTCAAGAACTTGAACTTCAACTTCTTGAGTTGGTTGCAAGATTTGGTTGGCGTGTTTTACACGTTTAGTCCAACTCATTTCAGAAACGTGGATAAGACCTTCAATTCCTTCACCTAATTCGATGAAAGCACCGTATTCAGTCACAGATACCACTTTCCCTTTAACTTTTTTACCAATTGGATATTCAGAAGCTACAGATAACCAAGGATCCTCTTGAAGCTGTTTTAAGCCCAAAGAAACTCTTTGCTTTTCTTGGTCATATTTTAATACCTTAACTTGGATTTCATCGCCCACATTAATAACTTCTGAAGGATGTTTAATACGTCCCCAGCTCATATCGGTAATGTGTAACAATCCGTCCATACCACCAAGATCAATGAAAGCACCGTAATCAGTGATATTTTTAACTAAACCAGCAACAATTGAACCCTCTTTCATAGAGTCAATAGTTTGAGTTTTAAGATTTTCTCTCTCTTCTTCAAGAAGCGCTCTTCTTGAAAGAACTATGTTTCCACGTTTCTTATTGAATTTGATAACTTTGAATTTGTATTTTTTACCTAAGAAAACGTCCATATTTCTTACAGGTCTTAAATCAATTTGAGATCCAGGTAAGAAGGCTTTCACACCAATATCAACTTGTAAACCACCCTTAACTTTAGCGATCACAGTACCTTCGATCACTTCTTCATTTTCAGCCGCTTTAGTAATATCAGACCAAGCTCTTAACATATCAGCTTTGTCTTTAGAAAGAACGATCATACCATTTTCGTTTTCAATACGATCAATCAAAACCTCGATTTTATCTCCAGGTTTTACTTCTCTCACGCCATCAACAACTCTAAATTCGTTGATATCGATAAGACCTTCTGATTTGTAGTTAATATCTACAAGAACATAGTCAGATTGCACTTCAACTACAACACCAGTAACTGTGTCGCCCACTTTGAAGTCTTGCTCTTTCATAGAAGCTTGAAATAAATTATCAAACTCTGTGGCTTTAGTTTTTGTAGAGCTAAGAACTGATGCATCTTCGGCATCTAATAGTGCCAAGACTTTTTGTCTTTCTTGTTCGGCTTTGTTTAATTGTTTACTCATATAAATTGATTGTTCCTCCCAGATCTTAAGACCTCTTTAAAAAGGCTTTCAATAAGCTTTTATGGACCTTTAAGATTTATTTATGAACTCTGGTTTTAAATGGCTTAAGGATTTAAAGTCAAAGGGTTTTTAATAAATTTGAAACATGGGCTTGAACTTGATCTACCACCTGATTCAAAGTGATGTGAGTTGTATCAATGACCAAAGAATTTGGTGGCACTTGTAACGGTGCCGCTTTTCTGGAAGAATCTTGTAAGTCCCTAATTTTTTGAGCCATTTCAACATCTCTTACATCAGCTCCTTGCTCAAGAGCCCGACGTTGAGCTCTGAACTCACTATCTGCTGTTAAGTAAACTTTAACTTGAGCCTCTGGAAAAACTACCGTGCCACAGTCCCTGCCTTCGGCAACAAGCCCCTTGTTACCCAAAGCGCAATCTCTTTGCTTTTGTAAAAGAGCCGCTCTGACATTTTGGTGATGACTGATACGACTGGCAAAGCTACCTACGTCCTCATGATTGATCTGATCAGTTACATCTTGATTCTGAAAATAGACGCACGTACGTTCAGTCTTGAGCTCAATATGCCAATCGGGATCGTGACAAAGAGCCTCCAGTCCTTGAACATTATCAAAATCAATTTCTTTCTTTAAAGCCACCAAGGCTAAACCACGATAAAAAGCTCCTGTCGAGACCCAAGCAAATTGTAAACGCTTGGCAAGTTCTCTGCTCACTGAGGACTTTCCACTGGCAGCAGGTCCATCAATGGTCACAACAAAAGTTTTATTCAATGTTTTTTCATTACTCATAGTTTAGATCTCTGGCTGAGCCAGTTTTTTTTCCCTATTTATTTCAATATTGAGATGAAATAAAACTTCTTTTAAGCATTGAATGGCTTTCAAATTTTCTCTTTCAAGTCCTACACTCATACGTAAATACTGAGGCAAACCGTAGTTATCAACGGGTCTAAGAATTATTCCCTTCTTTAACATTTCAGAAAAAACTTTTTGACCAGACACTGGAGTTTTAAACAAAACAAAATTTCCCTGTGAAGGTACAAAAGGAACTCCCATCGCTGCAAGCTCTTTGTAGAAAAAATCAATTCCGCTCCATGTTACACACTGAGTAGCGCTAATAAATTCCGCATCTTCCATGGCAGCTATGCCAGCTAATTGAGCAACTGCGCTCACATTGAAAGGCTTTCTTAACCGATTATAGGCATCGACAACTTCCGCAGGAGCTATCATACACCCCAGCCTTAAACCAGCCATTCCAAAAATTTTAGAAAAAGTTCTCAATACAACTAGGTTTTGATGAGAAGTGACTAAAGGTAACAAAGACTCATACTGGGGGTCTCGAACAAATTCTACATAGGCTTCATCTGAAACCAACAAGACGTCTTCATTTTTAGAAAAATACTCGACGAATTTAGCAAATTCAGTTTTATTTACTATTGTTCCCGTCGGATTGTTAGGATTGGCTAAAAATATGATTTTGATTCGGCTTTTGTTAGCCTCATATGTAGAAATAAGTTCAGAAAAATCAATTTCAAAATTTTCTCTTACTGGAGCTTTTAAACATTCTACTTGATTAGCCATTGCCGAAACTTCATAAGCTTGAAAAGCATACTGCGTAGTTAATAATGCATCACCTTTTTCACAGAAAATACGAACTAAAAAATCAATAATTTCGTCGGTGCCATTACCAAATGAAATATGAGCTTTACTAATAGCAAAAAATTTTTCAGCCGCCTGGAGCAGTTCAAATTGACTTGGATCTGGATAAAGATGCTGAACCTGTAGATGGGCTTTTATGGTTGCCATTACTTTGGGGCTTGGACCTAATGGATTTTCATTACTGGCTAATTTAATAACCTCATTCAATCCAAACTCTCTTTTGGTTTCCTCGATAGGTTTTCCGGGTTTATACAAACTTAAATTTTTTATATAGTTTGGAATTTTCAAAAGCACCTCACAACTTCGCTATAGACATAAGGGAATTCTTCAGTTATGTCCAATAGTCTTTAATATTATGAAAAAAAATGTGATTGTCGGAATTTTCTACGGTGAATCTTTTTATGATATCACCCTCTTGTCTGAAGCGGATCCAAGCCAAACCCTTTACACTGAAAGAGGGTATGCTCCCAGATTTCCTTTAAAAAATGCTCTGCAAAGTTTCATTCAAAAAAACCCTGAAATTTCTATAGGAAAAGTGTTTATTGCTTCTCGTTTTGTAGAAAAAATATTTTCCTATAAACTGGGGGGCTCTGTAGCTCAAATTGTGACTAAAGGCTTCGAGAAATGGCTGACTCTTCATCAAAAAACTAAATTTGAATCTGACTTTAAAATTGAAGTGGCTCCCGATCTTTCCTCTGATGAAATGATTTTTGGTATCAATGAAAAGATTTCTTCTGAAGGCAAAGTTCTTGAACCTCTAAATGCAAATGAACTCGAGTCTTTGGTTGAGCAATTGAAACAAAAGCAAGCCAAGCGAATCTGCGTGCACCTGATTAATGCAGATAAAAATAATTCGCATCTAAAAGTTATTTGTAACGTTCTTACAGCTCAAGGATTTGAAGTTTTTAATCCATTAGCTCAAAATTTTGAGAATAAACTTAATGATTATCCTCTCTGGCGGACCAATCTGATTGAAGCCTCAACTCAGGGAACATTTAAAGAACTGCATGAAATTATTAAAGAAGCATTCAAAGATTTATGTTCTGAAGAAAATCTAAATTATTTTGATTGTGATTTAAATTTTAGTGGACCAAAACTTTCTAATCATTTCGCTTTCGAAAAAATTATATTTACATATTTAGTTAAAAACCGACTTATTCCCGAACATAGTGATATTTTTCATCTTGGTAACGAAAATTTTTCCTTACTTTCACCAGAAGCCATTTCATGGCAAAGCCCTTGGGGAATAACATCTGCTAAGTCATTCAAAAGACATGATCTTAAAATTCAACCTACGAACTCTTTCTATTTAAATTCTTTTGAAGAAATAGAAATCACTAAAAGTGAAGAAACTTTTGAACCTGGTCCAATGAGCTTGGAACGTGGACGAATTCCTTGTATTTATGACATACTTAATAGCGAGAATTTAAATAAAGACCTACATAAAAAACTTAAAGATTCGTTCTGGGCTTTGGTTAGATCATCTCAAACAAAACATTCAGAACTACAAACATTCGATGAATTCAGAACATTAATACTGGATCGATTGATTTGTGAAATTCAATTTCTGTCTAACAAAGAAACTTTAGTACTGTACGGTAAATGGGCTGAAAAAAATTATCTCTACTTAAAGAAACAACTTTCGGGTAAGAATCTACTCCTCATTAAAGAGTCTGAGGTTTCTAAATCTTTGATGATTGCCAAAATTGGCTGGGATAAAATGAACCAGGAGCACAAATGAAATTAAATACACAGACTCGCTGGAGTGACTTTCACCACCTCATTGAATGCTTAAGTGAGCCATTTAACTCTTGTGGTTTTTCATTTCTTAAACCTGACGGCAAGTGCTTACATGTTAAAACCTCTTTATCTCAGACGACTTTGGGTTTGATGCAATCTCCAATGCTCATAAAAAACTTCTTTCCATTAGATGAAGACACCATTTACTTTCACAATGAGCCTTCTTTTGGATGTCTGACTTACGGAGGCATTCAGTTTATTTTTCTTCAATCTGGTTTCTTATTTTGCGTACAGGAAAAATTTGATTTTTTATGGAATACAGAAAGTAAAGGTAAACCAACTGATCCCCTAAAAATTCCACCATTCCCTTTAATCGAAAAGGGCAAGATAAACGATTTTATTTTTGAAAGCTTCAAGGCAAATCCAAATCTAAAATCCGATTTTTCAGAACAGCTTAAATCCACTTTAAAAAAAATTCAGTTATTTAAACAAAATTTTTCACATTTAACTACAAAATACCCTCAATTTTTCACAGATGAGTTCACTCAAAAATACCTTGATTATTGTCTTGACGAAGCTCGCTTCAAGATCAGACAAAAAGTTCTTTCCCAATCAGGTTATGAGTGTGAATTGACAACGAAAGAGACTTTTAGGGTTAAATTAGCAACCGATGAGTCCGGAGTCAAAATTGATTTTCAAGGTACTTCTGCCCCTCAAAAAATTGGTTTTTCAGATCTCTTCACGGATGGCGTTTGTTTTCACTTTCTGAGTCATTGCTATCAGTTTTCTCACAAAATGAATTCTGCCACTTTTTCTTTGTTTAAAATTATTAAGCCTCAACATTCTTTAGTAGCTGCAAAACAATTAAGTCCCTTAGTTTTAGCAGAAAATTATGGTGTTCCCATACTAAAAACAGCCTTACACTCCTGTTTATGGAATATTTATGGCAAAAATCAGACGGCTCCTCATAACTACTTTCAACCAATTATGCAATTTCAGAAAGAATCCACTGATTTTCTCAATATGAAAATCAATAATGGTAGATCTTTCTATTTCATGAATAACTATCAACAAGATCGTGGCTATTATTTAAAAAACAATTCTGATGGACATGATTTTCCAGGAATGAATGAATTTTCAAACTTTGGAATTGAAGTTGTAAGTTGCGAAGAGTTTAACTCGTCTGATGTCAATGCCCTTTCACAACAACCACCAAGTAATGCCTGGAAACTAGTTCTAAAATCATCTCAAAATTTGAAATTTATTTTGTTCCCTGAAATAATCGCTAAAATACTCACTAAAGATAAGAATTTGAGCGAAAGAACTCACATGGTAATAGAGTTAATTCCCAACCCAAAAAACATGAACTATTCACCCGCCAACTTTACAAACGGCACACCCATCACATCAGAGATGAATGAACTGAAAACGGAATGGGTATGGGAAAAAAATAATTTTCTTATTATTCGTTCAGGAATTAGTTCCAAAATAATTTGAAACTAATTAACAAAATTTAGTTTAAGGTATGTTATACTTGGCTTTTAGGTAAGCTTCTACTAAGCCCCTCTCGGTATCACTAAGTTCTTTGTCATAAACCAAAATCTCGGCAATATCGCCTATGTAACCTGCACCTACAGTCAATCCATGAGAATAACTATCAGTTATTGTATTTAAAGTAACAGCTGACGTGCCAGATAATGTTCCATTAATATAAATTTTATTATTTGTTCCATCATATTTAGACGTCATTATTGTAGCCTGGGTGGAAGACATAACTGAACTTACTTGAATTGAGGTTTGAAAAAATGCCGACCAAAACTCGTCGTTCTCAGTCCTAGAGCAAAGACCATATAAATTATTTGTAAAGTTATTATTTCCATAACCTAAAATATACTGATTAAAACCTGCAAGAGTCCAAGTATCACTATTCACCACCACTGCTAAAATAGTCCTAACATTATTTCCAGCCGGAGGATTTAAAGCTGAGACAAGCAGTTCCCCGTTTGGAAATCTAACCACAGGTTTTGAATTTAAAATATTGGTCTTAAATACTGGAGCCAACGAACTCACCTGACGCAAATCAAATCCAGCTCCTACTTCATTTACCCAATGTACAACTTTGTCACCATCATTATAGGTAGTCGCAAGAGAGTCAGCTTTAAACCAAGCAATTGGTAAAACATCGGATATGATCTCAAGATTGTAGGTATCCGTTGACCCCAATTCATCAGTCACTTTAATTATACCAATTCCAAAAAATAATTCCCTAAATTTGAGCCCAACTTCTTGAGCATAAATTTTTAATAGCCCCATCTTGATCACAAAAAACATTCCAAGC
>JABWCN010000022.1 GCA_013359135.1 Pseudobdellovibrionaceae bacterium
TAATGACCTCTTTCTTCGCCTATTTTAAGAAGAGTTTCAGTATTAAAACATCTCTTAAATTATTGCGTCAAAAGTCTGATTAACAAAAAAGCGGGACACTATGGCTCCGACCCACGCTAAGGGAGTCGTCAGCTGGTCTGGGCTAAGAGCATAAACCTTGTCTGCTATGTGACCAAAAGGATTTGAAATTAATATTTTAAATGTCAAGCCCCAGACAAAACGGCGAAGTCCATAGGAAATATCGTGATGAGAAATCGCTCGAACTGTCATTTGTGTGGCTATATCTTTATATCTGACAATGGGACCTGCAATCAATTGAGGAAAGAAGCTTTTATAAAGCCCCATTTTAAAAATATTTTTTTGCGCTGAGATTTGCCCACGATAGATATCAATCAAATAAGAAATGATTTGAAAAATGAAGAAAGAAACACCAATAGGTAGATGGACAGGAGATTTCTTGATTGGTTCAGCCCAATTTGTGGCAATTAAAACCTGATTCCAGTTTTCTAAGAGGAAATTAAAATATTTATAGTAAAGTAAAACTCCAAGAGAAACGCTGACACCTAAAAATAAAATTGTCTTGTTATGTTGACGATATTTCTCTAGCAAAATTCCAAAAATCCATCCAAGGAAAATAGAGCCTATCATAACCTTGACGTATTCGTGCTCTCCCCAAGCATAAAAAAACAAACTACTAACCAAGAGCACTCCATTACGAATTCTTGATGAAGGTGTTAGAAAGTAGAGAAAGCAGGTCAGCGGTAGAAACAGAAAAATAAAAAGACTAGAGCTAAATACCATGGATTAAATCTCCAGCTTTGGTTTCTGTATCCGCCGTTGGCGATGAATTCATAGGTGAGGAAAGATGTTGCTCTATTTTCTCTAGCATCAATCGGGCGAAAGGAATAGAGCATGTGAATGCCGGTGAAACAGCATTCAATACATGGAATGAATGACTATCACCCTGATAGCAGAAGTCCATAACAAGAGCTTGTTTTTTTAAATCAAAAAGTTGAGCTCTGATTCCTGGTTTTCCCCAGTGTTTGTAATCATTAAGATGAACCTCTTTGGCCATGCTTTGGGCTTCATGAACGAGGTTAGGTTTGTAATATTTTTTAAACTCTGTCAGTGCAAGTTCACGAAAATTAAAGTTAGAATTTAAAAATAGTTTTAGTTCTTGAGTGGAAATTTCAACTAATTCTTTGGCATTGAAACGAGACAAGCCTGAGTACTGCTCTCGCCAAAAAGCAGGGATTGCAGTAGGTCCAATTTTAGATTTTCCGTCGACTGTGATAGTGTGATGAACACCTAAAAAAGGATTGTTTAAGTTGGGGACAGGATAGATATGCCTCTTTAGAGGAGAAACTGTGGGGTTTTGATCTGAATAAAGATAAATACCTTTAAATGGAATGATTGTCATATCTTTGCAGAAACCATACTGTTTAGCAATTTGGTCTGCGTAGAGGCCAGCACAGTTAATGATATAGCCTGCAGTGATTTCTTGTTTGCTGGTGAGAACCTTTTGTTGGCCTAAATTTTTAATGAAGGCTGTATCTGCTTGAAAAAGGACTCCCATTTTTTGGGCTTGCTCAAGTAAATGATTTAAGACTTCTTTTGGATCGATCACTGATGTTTTTGGTGAGTACAGGGCTCTTTGGTGGGTCTTTACTCTAGGTTCTAGCTCCAAAGCTTCTTTTTCGGTGATTTCATGTAATGTCACTCCATTGACTTGAGCTCGCTTGGATAGAGTGTTTAGGCCTTCCAGTTCAGACTCATTTTTAGCTACCACAAGCTTGCCACATTGATTAATTCGTAACTTCATTGTTAGGCAGTAATCGGTTAAAATTTCATTCCCCTGTCTGCAAAGAAGGGCCTTTAAGCTATCTGCTGTGTAATAAAATCCAGCATGTAAAACACCACTGTTTCTGCCGCTAGAATGATAGGCAGTTTGTTTTTCTTTATCAATTAAAAGAACACTCCTTTGCGGGTATTTCTTTTTTATTTCAATACTCAGGGCGGTACCAATAATTCCGGAGCCGATAATTAAAAAATCAACATTGTTTTTTTGTAGAGATTCAGATTTAGACATAATAATCTTTCTTGTATTTAAGTGTTAAGAAGTGTGACGGTATTTCTCTTGATAATCTGAAGCAATTTGATCCCAGGCTTTTTTTTCATCCCAATCAGTGATCAGATGAGTAGCAGGATCTGTGTTAATTCTCATGTAAGGTTCAGTGAACTGACTTTGCTTAGCTATTGTGACGGAGCATTTTTTTTGCAAACGCGAAGTCATTTCATTAGCAAAGCGCAGGGTGAAACTTCCCTGGGATTCAACGTATCCACTAGGATTTATTTTAAGATAAGAACTCTCACTTGACTTGAGTTGAAGGCAAAAATGAGCATAGACTTTTGCTAGAAGCTCAACATGAATGTTGTCCCGAATATAATCTGGAAAACTCATCGTTGGCGTCTGATCTTGGATCCACGAGCGCATAAGGTAAGTAGTTAGTTTTTCCTCTTCAAAGGTTCCAAAGGGATTTGCTAAAACAAATTTACCCATTTTAATTCTATGGCGTTCGCAATAGAACTTGATGACTTCATTTGTTAGGTTTTTTGATAACCCATAAGGAGAAGCGGCCTTTAACGGAGCATTGCCAACACCTTCATTGCTTTCAAAAACAGTTCCGGTGTGTATCAGGTGTTGTCCCTGATTTTGAGTAAAGGTCTTAATCACTTCCTCTAGATTTTCTATGTTGTTTTTTAGGGCGCTTAGAAAGTCAAAATCCTGGCTTTTATAATTGGTGACAAAAGCCCCGTGAAGTCCCAAAAAATCCCAATGTTTTTTTTCTTTTAAAAGGGCTATGGTTTTTGAGCTTCCCAAAGGACAGTCAAAAACAAGTTCAATTCCTAAATTTTTATCGCTTAGGTTTTCAATTCTTTGCTTGCGGACTCCAGAGTAGTCAGCAAGTTGTTTTTTTTGTAATAGGGCGGTCACTTGAAAGCCTTGTTCTGCTAAGACTTTGGCAAACCAGAAACCAGAGAAGGAGCTAGCTCCCGTAAGAAGTATTCTGGGACTCATGGTTGTAGACCTTGCTCGGTGAACACTTCAGTGTAGCTTTCAGCAATTTTGGCCCAGCTATAGGAATCAGCAATTTTTTGACTTTCTTGGCCCATTTTTTCGATCTGCTCTTCAGGAAGTGATAGGAAGTGAAGAAGGGCTTGCTTCAAGTCCTCTACTTTAGCCTCATCGATCAAATAGCCATTCACGCGGTCCTTTACAAAGGTGGTATTTCCTGGGTGGTTTGTTGCAAATACGGGAAGTCCGTAAGCAACAGCTTCAATCATTGCTAGTGAAGAGCCTTCCCGTTTGCCATAAAAAATGTAAGCATCAGATTTTAAATAATAGTTTTTAAGATCTTCATATTCCACACGTCCAGTAAAGGTTACATGCTCTTCAAGTCCTGTTTCCTGGAGAACTTTCATAATTTCTGCGTCTTCTTTGCCGTACCCAATGATGGTGAGGTGAAAGTCAGAGGTGACTTCCTTTAAAGATTTTAAAGCGCGTAAAATATCTTGAAAACCTTTTCTTAAAACCATGCGACCAATCGACAAAAGTTCTATTTTTCGCTGGGGCTTTTGATTTCGTCCTTTTCCAGGAGTGGCTTTTTGAGGCGGAATCACAGTGCCGTTGGGAATTACTTTTACAATTTTATTGTCAACAAAGGGAGCTGCTAAGTCTTGCAGTCCATCAAGAATCACAACGGAATCTGATTTTTTAGTGACCCACTGAAACAAAAAGACCAAGTACTTAACTAGGCCTTTCATAGAAGAATCAACACCTGGAGTGTCGGCAGCATCAACAAAAACACAGGTCTGAATGTTTAAAATTTTTCCTACGATCAAACCTAAAAAACCAGTGGGGATGACAAAAACAGATAGAATCAGTTGGGGTTTGTATTTTAGGGCATATTTTATTAACTGAGGAAAACCTAAAATTAGAAATAATATGTGCTCAAAATAGGAAGCACCTTTAGTTGTTTGACGGCGCGTGAAGAAGCGAAAAACTTTGTAGTTTTCTCGAGTTTCCTCTTTGATAAAGTTTTTACCAATGCCAGAGGTGCAGACGTGCACTTCGTAACCCAGATGGGTTAACTCTAGAGCCATTTTATCAGTGAAAATAGTGCCTCCGCAGAGAATCGGAAAAAACTCTGGAGTCAGCAGGCAAATTATTTTTTTCTTCGAAAGAGAGGTCTCAGTCATTTCATTACGTCCTTCATTTTGCAGTCAAAAATTAGCGTTAGAATTTTAGTTCTACGCAAAAAAAAATAACTTAACAATCACTCAAAAAGATATTTGTCGCGGCGTTGTAAAAAACCCATTTCTAGGGGTTGCCAAAGAATATTTGGATAAGTATAGTCGACGAGAATGTTTTAATTAAAGTTAATATTTATGAGAGGAATAGCCTATGTCATGTCTTGTTTGTAAGTCAGAAATAAAGCCGGTGATTTCGTTTGGTCAGCAACCTATTGCTAACGGTTTTTTGACTCCTGAAAAATTCAAAGAAGAATATTTTTTTGAATTAAAAATTGGCTGGTGTCCAAAATGTGCTATGGTTCAACTTCTAGAGCAACCTAAACCGGAAATGATGTTCAATGAAAATTATGCATTTTTTTCTGGCACCTCTAAATACATGGCAGTTCATTTCGAAAAATTTGCTCACACTATGATGGATCGTTATGTTAAAGGCCCTAACGCTTTTGTTGTTGAAATTGGTAGTAACGATGGAATCATGTTAAGACATTTTAAAAATGCCGGTATTAAACATCTTGGTATTGAGCCTTCGGCTAATGTTGCAGCGGTGGCTAAAAAAGAAGGCATTAATACCTGGGTAAGGTTTTTTAATGCAGAAACGGCAAAAGAAATTGTTAAAGAATATGGTCAAGCCGATGGTTTTCAAGCAGCCAATGTGATGTGCCATCTTCCTGATTTACACAGTATTGCTGAAGGAATTAAGATTTTACTTAAACCCACAGGTGTGGTGGCTTTTGAAGATCCTTATTTGGTGGATGTATTGGAAAAAGTTTCCTATGATCAGGTTTATGATGAGCATATGTGCTTGTTTTCAGCGACCTCAATCCAGTACTTGTTTAATCAGTACGGCATGGAGTTGATCGACTTGGAGCCACAAGTGACTCACGGTGGATCTATGCGTTATTATATAGGTCATAAAGGTCAGCATAAAGTATCTAAGAATGTCACACATTATTTAACTATGGAAAGAGAAAAGGGTCTCCTGAAGGCTGAAACTTTTGAAAAATTTTATCATGATTGTGAAAAATCAAAAACAGATTTAATGAATTTGCTAAAATCATTAAAAGAACAGAAGAAGAGGGTTGTAGGTTATGCTGCTACTTCTAAGAGTACTACAGTGATTAATTATTGTGGTATTACTCCAGATCTTGTGGAGTTTATCAGTGACACGACTCCTATTAAGCAAGGGAAATACAGTCCTGGAAAACATATTCCTGTTCTTTCCAGCGAGAAGTTTTCTTCAAATCCTCCGGACTATGCTCTTTTATTTGGTTGGAATCATAAGGCAGAAATCATGGAAAAAGAGAAAAAATTTACTCAAGGTGGTGGCAAGTGGATCACCTATGTTCCTAAAGTTGAGATCATCTAATTTTTAAAAATTATAATAATGAGCGAGGTATAAATGATTTTATGTGCCAACCCCAAAGTGCAATATTTAGCCTACAGTCAAGAAATCAATAAGGCTGTTCAATCGGTTTTTGAAAGTGGTTATTATATCAATGGTCCACAGGTGAAAGCTTTCGAGGAGGATTTTGCAAAGTACATAGGGGTGGCTCATTGTGTGGGTGTTGCGAATGGAACAGATGCTATTGAGTTGGCATTAAGAGCCATGGAAATAGGAAGTGGTGACGAAGTTTTGACAGTAGCGCATACCGCAAGTGCGACGGTCTCTGCTATTGAAAGAGCCGGGGCAACTCCTGTGCTTTTGGATGTGGATCCAGTAACATATACTTTGGATGTGAAATCTTTAGCAAAGGCATTAACATCTAAAACTAAAGCGGTTGTGGCGGTACATTTGTATGGTCATCCAGTTGACGTAGAAGCCGTAAAATCTTTTTGTAAGCAGAATCTTTGAAGTTTATTGAAGACTGCGCTCAAGCTCATGGTGCTAAATATCAAGGGAAAAATATTGGTTCATTGGGTGATATTTCTTGTTTTAGTTTTTATCCCACAAAAAACTTGGGAGCTATTGGCGATGGTGGTGCAGTAGCTACAAATGATGCTGCTATTTTTGAGAAACTAATGCAGATCAGAGAGTATGGCTGGAAGGACAAGTATATTTCTATTCGTCAGGGAGTTAACTCCAGGTTAGATGAAGTTCAGGCTGCTATTTTAAAAGCAAAATTACCTCATTTGAACAAAATGAATCAACGCCGCCAGGAAATTGCAAGTATTTACCTCAAAGAACTTAGTGGCTTACCAATTACTTTACCGCAACTGAAAGTAGGTTGCGAACACGTATACCATCTTTTTGTTATCAGATTGAAAAATAAAGCTGTCAGGGATCAACTAAAAACCTATTTGGCAGATAATCAAGTTCATTGCTTGATTCATTATCCGGTGCCAATACATGAACAACCCAACTATTTAAATAAAGTTAGAACTGCTGGAGAACTCAAGGAAACGAGTGCTCTTTCTCAGGAGATATTGTCTTTACCTATGTATCCTGAACTTACGAATGAAGAAGTTTTAAAAGTGGTAGATTTGATTAAGTCTTTTAAGTTTTAATATAGGGTAATTAAAGAGCAATATAAAAAAATGGATTATTAAAATGGAATTAGGAAAAGATATTCTGGAAACAGAAATCAAAGGTCTAAGAGTTAAAACTTTGAAGCGATTTGTGGACGAGCGTGGTGATTTTCGCGAAATTGTCAGAACTACGGATCCTGGTTTTCAAGGCTTTAGCCAGTTAAGTACTTCAGTAGTGTACGAGGGGATTGCTAAAGCATGGCATCTACATTGGGATCAAACCGAATCAATGACCTGTTTTATTGGTATTGTTAAGTTTGCTTTTTGTGATCGTCGTAAAGAATCTTCGACGTATAATAAAGTTATTGATTTTGTTGTCGACTCTAGAGCCAATCCTATGTTGTTTACCTTTGAGCCGGGGATTGCTCATGGTTACAGAGTCATTCATGGCCCGGCAGTTATAGGTTATTTAACAAATAGAATTTATGATCCAAAGGATCAGTTCAGGGTAGATCCTAATTCTCCAGATATTAATTATTACTGGGGACCCCCAGCGGTGGTGTGATGAGTGAAGTCATGAACCAAAATCAAATAAGTAAGAACGAAATTATTAAAACTCAGTCATCGGATGTTTACACAACAACTAATCAAGTAAAGAGTAGGATCATGGATCAGAAACTTCATTCGTTAGAGGATGTTAAAATATTGAAACTTGCCAAACACACCTCATTGGCTGTTGGTACATCTCAGGGAACATTGATCGTTGCTGAAGAAGGTAAAAATATTCCTTATTCTTGTCCTAGAATTTTTTTTGTACTCGATTTAGAGCCTGGAGAAATTCGTGGAGATCACGCTCACCGTTATTGTTCACAGATTTTAATCTGTGTTCGGGGTGAAATTGAAGTTAAATGTACAGATGGAGCTCAGGAGCGAAAATTTGTTTTGAATTCTCCAGATCAAGCTTTATTGATCCCAAATTCTATCTGGGCCTCTCAGAAATATATGACAACTGAAAGTATTTTGTTAGTATTAACAGACAATCATTTTGATGAAAAAGATTATATTCGGAAGTTTGAAGATTACAAAGAGTTCAGAAAAGGATAAAATATGAAAATTTGTGTATTAGGAGCTTTAGGTCACATTGGATCTCAGTTGATTCGTTCTTTACCAGAGGCATTTCCCAATGCTGAAATTGTTATGGTTGATAATTTTTTAGTGCAGCGGTATCCTTCTCTTTTTAATTTACCGAAAAATGGTAAGTATCATTTTGTTGAGAAAGATGTGACTAAAACTGATTTAACTGAAGAAATTAAAAATGCTGATGTGGCGATTCACTTAGCTGCTATCACTAATGCAGCTGAAAGTTTTGATATCAAAGATCATTTAGAAAAACATAATTTTTCTGCGACAAAAAATATTGCTGATCATTGTGTGAAATTAAATGTTCCAATGATTTTTATTTCAACTACCTCCGTTTATGGAACTCAAAGTCAGAGAGTCGATGAAAATTGTACAGAACAAGAATTACAACCTCAAAGCCCCTATGCCGAAACCAAATTAAGGGAAGAAAAGTTATTATCTGAAATGGGTAAAAACCAAGGTCTTAAGTATATTGCTTGTAGATTTGGAACCATTTTTGGAACCTCAGCAGGAATGAGATTTCATACAGCCGTTAATAAATTTTGCTGGCAGGCTGTTATGGGACAACCGATCACAGTTTGGAAGACTGCACTAGATCAAGTACGTCCTTACCTGGATTTGAATGATGCCGTTAGGTTTTTTGAATTTGCGATTAAAAATAAAACTTTCACTAACGAAATATACAACGTGGTAACTATGAATGCCTCAGTGAGAAATATAGTAGATACAATTAAGTATTTCGTGCCACAAGTTTCTATTAATTATGTGGATTCTAAAATCATGAATCAGCTTTCCTATGAAGTGGATGCAAGTAAGTTAGCTAAGTTGGGTTTTACGCCTCAAGGTGATTTGAAATCTCAAATAGGTAAAACTGTAGAGTGGCTATCTCAATGTCAATCAGCGAAAAGGTAAAGATGGCTTCAGGAAAAACTCTGAAGAAAAGTCTTGGTTTACTTTTTGTTATTTTATCATTTTGGTATTTATTAGAACATCTGATCACTCACTTTGATCAACTTAAAGAGTTGAAGGTGAGTGTATTTTTTTTGGGAATTCTTTTTTTGTCTTTGCTTTTGTTTATTCTTTCTCATGCGATGAATGTGGCTTCTTGGTGGCTACTTCAGCCCAACAAGAAAAGCCAAGGACTTTCCTTCCTAATGAGTTCTGAAATTCATTTCAGGTCACAAATTGCAAAGTATTTACCTGGAAACGTTTTTCATGTGATAAAGCTTGTTCAGGGTGCCACCGAGAAGGGGCTTAATTTAAAGCGAGTTTTATTTGTGTCTACTTTGCAAATAATCCTTACTTTAATTATGGGTTTTATTTTCGGATTGTTTACGTTGTTTTTTCGTTTTGAAGAACTTGCTAAGGTTTTGGAATTACAAAAATTATGGTCTGAATTTGAATTTAGCTTTAAAGCAAAAGGTTATATGATTTTGGTTTTACTTGCTTTGCTAGTTGCAAGTTACGGTTTTTTATTTCTTTTCTTTAAGAAATCATTAAGTCATTTAAAAGAAAAGATTTTTAGTTTTCTTCAAGAACTAAAGGCTTTTTCCATTAGAGATATTATTTTTTCTCTTTTTGTATTATTCGTTGATTATTTATTAATGGGTTATATCTTTTATTTGGTTCTAAATTACTTTCCTGGTGTTAATTCTGAAATCAGTTATGGCTATTTGACAGGAAGTTTTGCTATTGCTTGGGTATTGGGTTCTATAGTTCCAGGAGCACCTGGCGGGATGGGTGTTAGGGAAGCTATTTTACTAAAGCTACTACTTCCATTTGGAGTGAGCGCTCCGATCTTGGTTGTTTTTTTATTAACGATACGTTTGGTGAATGTGCTTGCTGATGTGAGTGTGTTTTTTATAAGTTTTATGCCTTTTTTAAGTTTAACCAAATTAGAAGGCTCAGCAAAGTTAGAAAAATTGACCGAGGAAAATCCATGAAGAAATGCGCCATCGTCATACCTTCTTTCAATGAAGGTCTTAGAGTTACAAAGACTATTTTGGATCTGTCACAGGTATTACAAGAAGTCAGCCAAGAATTTAGATTTGAGCTAGTGGTTGTAGATGATTGCTCTAGCGAGCCAGTGAATGTAACTCAACAGGGAATAGGTTTTCCTATCTATATACTTAGGCACACGATCAATCTTGGACAAGGGGCTGCTTTAGAAACGGGGTTTGCTTTTTGTCGTAAAAATTTAAAACCTGACTATGTGGCGACTGTGGATGCCGATGGTCAGCACAATGCTAAAGATATTATTCGTTTTCTAAGACATCTAGAAAAGGAGAATTTAGATATTCTTTTTGCTACACGTTTTAAGAAAAGCCCACATATTCCTTGGATGAGGAAAGTTATTTTAAAAATGGCTTCACGGTTTGAGTTGTTCATTACGGGTCTTAATTTAAGTGATGCACATAACGGATTTCGAGTCTTTAACTATAAGTGTTTAGAACAGTTAAAGTTGACTCAGAATCGTATGGCTCATGCGACAGAAATTAAACAAATAGTAGCCAGTAAAAAGTTAAACTATGCAGAACTTGAAAATAGCATTACTTATTCGCAAGAGAGTTTGCAAAAAGGGCAGTCCAATTTGGGTGCCTTATTAATTTTAAAAGATTTATTAAACAGCTATTTATTTGATCGATAATTAAGGGGGGAGAATGAAATTATTTAGTTTGGTTTCTGTTGTTTTCATTTTTTTGTTGGTCCTATTAGATAGTTTATTTGTTCCAAAGCGAGCTAGAAAAGCACTAAAGTGGATGACTGGCTTTTATTTATTTTTACTTATTTTTGTAGTCTTTCAAGAGCCCTTTGATTCTTTGGCTAAATTTTTAGGAGTTGGCCGACCAGTAGATATTATTTTATACTTTTCAACCGTTATCCTATTCAGAGAGTTTTTCTTATCAAGACAACGCCATTATCTTATGATGCAGCAGTTGACTTTACTCACCAGAGAAAATGCTTTGAATCAGGTAACTCATTGGCAAGGATAAAATGGAAAAAGTAAAAAAGATATTTGGTTTGCTAGCGACCCTGGTTTTAGTGGTAGTGCTTGGTTATTTAGGCCTATGCTCTTTATATAATTTTGATTTATCATGGGATTATCTTTCTTATCATTTGCCTCATATTTTACATATTTTAGGTAAAACTACATTTACCGAGGCAGCGAAGCTAGTTGAGGTGAATAAAGGTTTCCCTCCACTAACTCATTATCTACAAGCATTGTTATTAAAGCTTACTGGCAAGTTCAGTGCGACTAATCTCATTAATTATTTATCCATCATTGGGTTATTGAGTTATTTACGCTTTCGCCAAGGAGTAAAGGGTTTTCCCTTTTTGATTTCTAGTTTTTTAGTTTTAAGCGTACCTATGGTTTTTATTCAAATGACTCATTCTTACGTGGATCTCTGGGCAAATACGCTTTTAACATTACTATTTGCTGAAGCTGTACTGACTGAGGAAAAAAATCAGAGTCTCTCTTTGAGAAGTGTGAGTGTATTTGTATTTTTGTTTGCATTAGCTATTTTTTCTCGTTACCAGATGTGGCCAGCAGCACTGATTGTTTGTGCCTTTTTTCTGTTTAAAAGAAAAGACGCTTTGTTGAAAGCTCCAAAGAAATTCTTTTTATTGTTGTTGTTGCTTGCAAGCATTTTTTGTTTTTGGCCTTTACGTAATATTTATAAATTTAATAATCCTGTATATCCTCTACAGTCTCCAGTTTTTAAGAGTTATTTTAATAACGTGCGGATGGATCCAAAAAGTCATCTCCATGTTCCTGCTTATATTAAGCCCTATCCTGGAGTATTTAAATTTTTAGCTTCTGCTTTTGAAATTAGCCGTTTTTTGACTGCAGAACCTTTTTCGTGGTCCATTGACCAAGGACATCCCAAGGGTGTTGATAGTCCTCATCATCGAATGGGGGGATGGTCAATCTATACCATGATACTTTTAGTTCTATTGGTGATTATAGTTTATTCGAATATTAAAGAAAAGATGAATTATTTTTTTATTCTTATCTTATTAACTAGTTTTTTTCCTCAGTCACATGAATTGCGATATTGGCTTTATCTCCCTTTGATTGCTTCGCTATTTATTGGAATTGGTTTCATGGGTAATGAAAAAATAAAATCGTCATTAGCTTTATTTTTACTCGTAGTTATAGTTAATTTTTCCTACGTATTCTATGAACTTTTTCCTAAACTTGTTAGACAGCCAATAGAAATGTATGCACCAAAAGAGGCTGAGGATTTTTGGTTAGAAGCAAGTAAGAATTCTGTAGATAAAGAATATATGATTTGCAAAATGCCTTACACTCTTTTTTTTGCAGGTAAAAACTTTAATCAATTCAAAGTAACCGAGTGTCCTATTGATTAGTTCATTCATTTTATCAGCATTCTTTAATACAAAATTTTTAATATCATCGAAATATTTTTATCTTACTACTAGTGACAGAGATTTCCATAACTCATTCGTTCCTTAGATATTGTTAAAGGTAATAACCCAAAAGATAACAATCGATCGTTGAAACATTTAAGACGAAATTGTTCTCCTAAGCGTTTTTTAGCATCATCATGTATTTCTTTTACTAGAAGATATCCTTCATAATAGGAAGGAGCTTGACCTATATCATCGTATTTATATCTTCTCAGCTCTAGATTCGCCATGGTTGTTGATACACCAAGCTCTTTAGTAAAAACATCAATAACTCGTTGATCAGAGATTTGGCCTAATTGAAGCTGAGGATCTAAAAACATACGTGCTATGCGCCAAAGTCTTGTTTGAATGGCGAATAGTTGCTCTTCACTTGTTAAATAAGGATAGACTAAGTCTTCAGCATAGAGTGCCCATCCTTCAATATTTACATTATTGGCAGCGTAGCGACTACGAATAGCAGAGACACCTTTGTCAAGTATATGACTAAATTGCATATCATGACCTGGACGACCTTCATGAGCTGTTAACACTATAGCTGCATAAGATGAAGAAAAGTCATCAAAAGGAATTCCAACAGAAGAGTTTGGTACTACAAACTCAGGTCTAGTGCCATGGTTATTAATCAAAGGGGGAGGGATCAGATGGGGAACTGGAACAGCTTTTGACTCTGCCTCACTAGCAATTCTTATTCTTAGGGCAGAAGTGGGTACGGAAATTAAGTCATTTTCTATCATGATTTTCTCAAGTCGTTTGTCAGCATTTCTGTAAAGTACTTCGACTTCATTAACTGATTTTACAGGCTGTGACTTTAGAATTTTAATAACTTCAGCCGGTGTAGTTTTTTTAAATCCATTCTTATTTGCAACCATTCTAGCTTGTTCATAAAACTTTTGATAGAGTTTTTGGTAATCATTAAGGCCAGTCGAAATCAACTCTTCTGGACTTCTTACGATTCCGCGTCTTTTCAGTATCTGAGTATAAATATTAATAGGTACTCGTGGGTCTTTCCTTGAGTGACTTAGAATTTCTTTTTTTATAAACTTATTATAGGCAAAACTTTGTTTTTTAAATTTTTTTAGGTCAGTATTCCAGTCTGATCTTCCTGACGATTTCAGAAGTTTTTCAATCCCAGCAACGTAAGTGTCTGTATCTTTCAAATATTGCTGCACTTCTCCTATGTATGGGAGAAGTGGATTCAGTCCTTTGTATTTCTTTAAACGAGCTTGAAAGTTTTTTCTTATGGCTTCTAGAAGAGGTAGATGTTGATTATCTCCTTGAACATAAATTTTGAATCGATCAACGCTCGCTTGTTTTCGTTCAATTGAAGTTTGTGGGTTGATAAGAGTCTGAAGACTTTGGTAGATGAATTTGACAGCTGGAACAAATTCAACTTCTTGAGCAGATTTGGAATTATCAATATTGTTGATTTGATTTTGAAGCCAGTTTTTTAAGACGCTTAAATCGGTTTTAAGATCTTCGTCAAAAGTCTGAGTTATTTCTTTATTCAGTCTTTCAATCCATTGGATAAAAAGTTTTCGATTTAGTTCTTCAGTTTGGTAACTCAAAAGAAGTCCAAAGCGATCAAACTCGGTGTACCCCATTTCACTTCCCAATTCAGGTTGTAGAGCGGATAAAGATTTTGTAAACTCTTCAGCAAGCTTATCAGATTGTTGAATCCATAAAGGTTTCTGAAGGTAGCTATTAGTCGTTTGTTGTGAGTAGTGGGCACAATTTGAAAGAAATAAAAATAGAACTATAAAAAGATTAAATTTCATATATGTAATAAACTTTGGCTATTTTAAAGTTAGTGAGCACCGCGTATTTTTATAGAACTCAGAGGGATTCGGCTTCCATAAATGGTCTCAAGGGTGTCTGCTGTTTCATTAATGACTCTTTGGCTCCACATAGGTGTGTTTAATCCGTAACCAAATGCTATTGTGAAATTGCTACTTTGAACGGGATTCAAGTTTTGCAAATTGTATTGCTTAGATGTGAATACCATACGGTCGGCAAATTTTACGAAGGGTATATTGGGGCGTATTTTAAATGTCACCATTCTGACTTGTTGAGCGAAGTGACAACTTAAGCATTCAGTTTGAACAACTCCTGGAATAACTCTAGGGTTCTCTACCATGTATACACGACCCATCATTTCTAAAAGTTCGCGTTCTGAAAGTGTGCTGGCAACATCCACATTTTCAATTAAGGGCTGAAAGTTCTTGGTTGCGTAGGGAGGAAAGCCTCCTACAGTTTTAATGTTAGAATAAAGTTTATTTATAACTTGTAGATAAGTGAACGGTAAGTAAGTTTGCCAGTTATTGAATGGCTCTTCTCCACGTTGATACTCTGGTATTAACGAGAACTGATTGATTGAAGGTTGATTTAAATTGATTGGTAATTCCCAACCAGCAAAACCACTCATACCATCGTTATGACGGGAAGTTCTAAATGTGACTTTAAACGCAGGACTAATATGAGCCATGACTATTTTTTTTAGTTCTTGATAGTAAGGACCCTTTAAACCTTCGGCTTTTATCGTTGGATTTACTTGTAAAGGTAGTCTATCTTGTGAAAAGCGGCGACGATTTTTACGATTCAGCTCTTCTAGCTTACTTAAAAAAATGGGTAACTCGAAAATGGTATGTGTCGAGTGAATTGCGGTAAGCTTATTAATTTTGCCACCTTCAAGTTTTTGCCAAACAAGGTTAATATACAATTGTCTAAGGAAATTATCGACGCGAATGCCAATAACACGAAAGTCTTCGGTTTGAGTTGACCTTGTTCTGCGCGCTTGAACATCTAGCTCAAAACCGACAAATAATTTTTGAGACGGAAATAAAAGCTCTCCATAGCGCGTTAGATCTGAGGGCTTAATCAAAAGATTCTCTTCTCCAGTTTTTGGCAGCGGAAGTAAAACAGTGATATCATTCATATCAAGATATTGAGACCAAGAAAAAGATGAAAACAGAACTATTACGAGAATTGTATTGAAGAATCTCATAGCCCCTCCTGAATTTGGCTTCAAAATACAAACTCGCTTCTGAAATGTCATCTTTAATTTCAAATTTATATGCTGATACAATAGAGATATCTGTGGATATGAAAAATTATCAAAAAATGATTCCAATGATGTAGTAATATAAAGAAGGCATTATATTTTCTTGTTGACTCAATTGTCGGTTGTGCAATGATGTTTGGTACAAAAGATTTTATAAGCTTAATTTTCTGAGCTCTAGCTTTCAGTATTTAAGTTCAGACAACCGGGTAATTCTTTTCTAGACACTCAGATTTTAGTTTGTTTTTATTAATAAAAATTCAAGATTAGAAACAAGGTCTTGATTGGAGGTTTTTATGAAAGCACTAGTTTATCGTGGACCTGGAAAAAAAGAATGGACTGAAGTTGAGAAACCAAAAGTTTTGAAACCTACGGATGCGATTATTAGAATAACTAAAACGACAATTTGTGGAACAGATTTACATATTCTAAAAGGAGATGTACCCGCTGTAACTCCTGGAAGAATATTGGGGCACGAGGGATTGGGGATAGTTGAAGACGTTGGTGAAGGAGTTTTTAATTTTAAAAAAGGAGATTCTGTTTTAATTTCTTGTATTACTTCTTGCGGTAAGTGTACTTATTGTAAAAAACAACTCTATGCTCATTGTACCGATGGTGGATGGATTTTAGGTCATAAAATTGATGGTACTCAAGCTGAGTATGTACGTATTCCTCATGCTGATAATAGTTTGCATAAGATTCCACCTGGAGTGAAAGATGAAGCTCTACTAATGTTAAGTGATATTTTACCTACTGGATTTGAAATTGGTGTACTCTCAGGCCAGGTTAAACCAGGTGATTCAGTAGCTATCATTGGAGCTGGTCCTGTGGGAATGGCAACTTTATTGACAGCTCAGTTTTATTCTCCAGCTAAAATAATTTTAGTCGATATTGATCCTTCAAGATTACTTGCTGGGCAGAAATTGGGAGCTACAGATCTTGTAGATTCAAGTAAAGTAAATGCTGTTGAAGCTATCAAAAAAATGACTAATGGACTAGGTGTTGATGTTGCCATAGAAGCGGTAGGGGTCCCAGCTACTTTTGATATTTGTCAGAAAATTATAGCACCTGGTGGACACATTGCTAATGTGGGTGTTCATGGGAAAAGTGTTGAGTTTCATCTTGAGGATTTGTGGATTAAGAATATCACTATCACTACAGGCTTAGTTTCAACTTACAGTACACCAATGTTGCTAGAAACTTTAAAATCAGGCAAGGTAGAGGCCGATAAGCTAGTGACTCACAGATTTAAAATGAGTGAAATGATTAAGGCTTACGAAATTTTTGCAAATGCTGGTAAAGAGCAGGCTATGAAAATGTGTATAAGCGCTGAAATTTAGTTTTTAGTATGTTATTAATATAGATCCATTTTTCAGTGGTAAGATTTCATCTTGGTTTGAAGTTGAAAGTAATTCCCCATGGTTTCTCTTATATATGGAGAGAGCTCGTTGTTTAAGTCTTTTGAGGAACAAAGAGCTCCTTGATTATCAAAACAGTGCTGTGGGAATCTTGTTACTGGATGTCTTTGTGAGTAATCTATTGAAAAGCCTTTACCCCATGTCAGTGAACTTAGACTTGGTTGCCACTCATTGTCAGGGTAAGATAAAAAACATTGAAGAAATAAAAAGAAAATAAAAAAAACAGTAGAAAATTTATTTTTTAGAAAATTATTTTCAAAAATGAAATTGAACAGAAGAATAATAAAATAGGGCCAAAATAAAAAACTAAACCGACTCTCTGGCCATTGATAAAAAAACACAAGAAGAAGATGCGCTCCGATGATAAGAAATAAAATTTTGTTTTGATCTGAAAGTCTAATGAAGATTTCTTTTCTGCATTTAAAAAGCAGATAAAAAATACTTAAAAATGGGAAAAAATAGTAACTCCAAGTGTCCTTGTAAAATGTAAACATGTTAAAGTTAATTTTTATCAATGAGAAATTCATCGGTGTTCGTTGATGTGGGATCGATTGCTGCCAGGACCAAAGAGCTAGAACGAAGATTACGCCAGTAGTAACTACTAGTTTCAGTAGTTCCATCAATGGCCGTTTTTTTTGAAGCCAAGAACCCAGGCTCCAGGAAGATTCTTTAGTAAGCATTATTTTTAAAAATAAAAAACCAATTGATAATAGTGCTGGAATCATTGCATAGGTTTGGCAGAGGCCAGCTAAAACTATAGATAAAGCAATTAAAGTTGAAATAAGTAAAGACGGTTGTTGATTTTTTGTCACAATGAAATTGTTAACTCCATAGAAGGCAACTAATCCGAGGAAAACAGCTAGGCAATCTGAGAGTAGCCAAAAACGAACATAGTTGATGGGTGTATAAAAGAGAGCGACTACTAAAAGCAAGACTTCAAGAAAATTTAATGATTTCTTTTTTAAAAGTAAAAAAGAAATTATACCAGTTCCAAGTGTTGCTAAGACATTTACTATGGCGACAAAAAGTCCATTCATTTTAAAAAAACTATCAACAGCAGTGATAAAAACATAAACCGGTGGTCTAACTACAGCAAGATTTTGTTCATCTGTCAGTAGGCCCAGAAACTTGCTTTTCAGATAAATACCTTCTGTGATCCAATCATAACCATCGTCTGAAATAAAAGGATAAGTATTCAATAAAGGGGATTGACTGTTTTTTAGAAAAAGACCTAGGTAGCATACTGTTAATGGAATTAAAAGACCTATTAAATATAAGTACTTAAAATTATTTTTCATTTTTATTCCTGAAATAAGAAAGGTAATTTTCAAAATAAAAATCAAAGTGGTGAATTTTAATTTCTTGAATTGATGAAGTATATGAAGGTAATTGAGGTAGCTTTCTTGTTAAAAAATTATCATGATAGATTTTCTCTATAAAATTAAGGAGATCTTCAGCGCTAATATTTGCAGGAAAAAGCCATGTCCATGAACGACCTTGTAAGCGTTCTGGGAAAGCTCCGAGTTCAGGAGCTGCGATGGGGCGTCCTTCCGCAAGAGCAGAAGAAAGAGTAAAGCTATAAGTTTCTGGGCAACGAGATAGAAATAAAATTAAATGAGGGTCATAAGATTTTATAAGTTGAGGAAGTTCTTGGTTTTTATATTTACCACTTGTTGTGAAAATTTTAGATGAAAAGGATTTCCAAGGGCCATGAATATCCCCAATTAAATGAAAATGTAGTGGGGATTTTTTGTGTTTTAATATGGTCAATAGGTCTTTGAGGATATTTAACCCCTTATGCTGAATGAGGGAGCCTAGTATTGCGATTCTGAAATAGTCTTCTTTAGTTGAGGGAGTGTTGATTTTTACTTCTGGCGAGTTAATATTTAAATTGGTTAAAGAATTATCGTGGTAAACCATTGTGAAGTTAGCTTTTGGAAAGTATTTTTGATATCTTGCTAGGGTGTCAACTGATGGGCAAAAAATAGTTTGAGCATTTTGGAAAAACCAAGAGTAAGAGTCTCTCCATAATGAGATGTCTTTGGCTCCGTGGGGGTATGACTTAGCTATACATTGATTACATGAAGAAGGGTTAGGTTCTTCGCAATAGTTATCACCTTGAGTAAGGGTAAAGTAAGGACAAATGTAAAAATAATCGTGTGTAGTCATTACAAATGGAAGATTTAATTTCTGAATTAGTTGTTTAGCATTAAATTGAAGTCCCAATTGATGGTGAATGTGAATACCTGAGGGGCTAATTGAGCTTAGCAAACTAGTGATGAAGTCTATATCGGTGGTTGGGAATTTAAGATCAAAACCCAGTACTTCATCAATAAATTTAACTCGAGATACTTGTACGCCATAGTCTGTGATTTCTGTTGAAATCAAAAGGCTGAGAGCTTGTGATTTTAGATTTTGAACTAAATTTGAAACGTGTTGCTCGGTACCTCCACCCAGAGAATGCAAAATAGAAATGATTTTAGGGCGTCGGTCATTCTTTAAAATATTAAGTATTGCTGCTATTCGAAAAGGAGCCGCAGGGTCTTGAATTGAAAAATCTTTTACTTCATTTTGATATTCAGGATAGCGTTTGGCAATGATTTCTAGCGCTTTTTGTTTACGTGGATTGCTAGTTTCTTGAAAACTAACTTCTCCCTCATGAAAGACAAAAGTGTCACAAGCAAGCAAATTACGCCATTTTTTGAGGTAAGCCCGCTGGCAAAAATCATTCTCTTCACCATAGCCTTTTCCAAAAGTTTCCACATCAAATAACCCAACATCATCAAGACAACCACGTTGAATGTATAAACAAAAACCAACTCCTGATGGTATGGTAACGGAACGTCCATAATTTGCCTGTGTAAAATACTGATCTATGGAAGAAACACTTAAGTTAAAAGGAATTTGTTTACAGCCTGAAAAATCAGGAAAACTACAAATAGTTGCATTATTAGAAAAAGGGGTTACCGTGCCGATTCTTTTTTGAGAATAGCAGTGAGTTTTTAATTTATCTAGCCATTCTCCTGCAACTTGGGTGTCACTATTAAGTAAAACCACATCATTAGAGTCAGATAAGCTCATGCCTTTATTAACCGTTGCTGTAAAGCCAAGATTGGTTGAATTTTCTAGTAATAAAATTTCTGAGTGTTTTACAGTGAGTTCACGTAAGTAGTTGGTCAATTCTATTTCAGGACTACAATCATTAATTAAAATTAAACGGTATAAAGTTTTAAAATGGGAGTTGAGGACGCTTTCAATACAATTTTTAGTTTGCTGTAATCCTCTATAAATAGGGATAATAATATCAACTTGAATCTTTTCTGCAGAAACTCTATCCGCTCTAGTGGTTTTACTTGGCAGATAAAGTGGGAGTTCGTCTACAGTCATAGTGATTTTATTATTTTTTTCCCAACTTTTAAAAGCTCTTGTTGATTTAAAAAGAAATGGTATTGTCTCAAATAATTTTTTCTTTGTTTTGTTTTTCAGCTCTTGTGAGACGGGAAGATGGTGGTATATGACTCCTAGAACAGAGTTAAAAAACTTTTTAAAAAGTGAAATAAAAAAAACCATTTTTATTCTTTCTAAGGCCTACTTGCTACCTCTATCTATGTTTCCTAGCTTAACTTGTGAGTTTAATCTTTGCTAGAGGGGATATCTAGTCTGAGTATCGTTCATAGATTTAAATATTTATCTACGGCCTGATTAGGATCACCGTCAAAAACTAACTCTCCCTTGTCAATAACTACAGCTCTAGTTGCAAACTCTCTGACAAGTTGAAGATCATGGCTAACTATAACCACGCCTTTAGCTCGTTTAACTAAGGATTCCATGCGTGATCTTGCTTTTTTTATAAATCCAGCATCTCCAGCTGAAATCATTTCATCTAAAAGGAGAATTTCTGGTTCTACAGAGGTCGCAATAGTAAAAGCCAGACGAACAGACATTCCAGAGGAATAGTATTTAACAGGAACATCTATAAAATTTTCAAGTTCTGAAAAATCGATAATCTCTTTTTCTTTGGCCTTTAACTGTTCACGAGAGAAGCCTAGCATGTAGCCATTGAGGTAGATATTTTCCCTTCCAGAAAATTCAGGATTGAAGCCAGCTGCAATTTCGATAAGAGGTTGGATACTACCATTAACTTCTACAGAACCCTTGGTTGGTTTTAGAATTCCAGAAATTACTTTCAATAAAGTACTTTTCCCTGCCCCATTTTTACCGATAATGGCAAATTGTTCCCCTTCATGAACGGAGAAATTCAAATTTTTTAAAGCCCAAAAAGTTTCTTCACTTTGTTCAACGTATTTTCTTTTATGAAAAAGATTAATCATCTTTTCCTTAAGGGAGTGAGATCTTTCATGATGGATAGTATATGCTAAAGAGACGTTATTGATATTTATCATAGTTTAAAAATTATTTTATTATCGAAAAGTTTAAGAACAATTAGTCCAATGACGAAGGAAAGTAAAGAAAGTCCAATAACAATTCCAAGATCTGATAAAGGTGGCAGTTGACCTAAAAATATGGGTGAACGAAAAGTTTCAACAAAGTAATAAAAAGGATTTAGTCTGACTAACTTCTGATAGTTTTCAGGAAGCGCTTCCACTGCATAAAGGATAGGTGTTGCAAAAAAACTTGCCTGCATGACTAGAGGTAGAATGTGATTAATATCTCTAAAGTAGACGCAGGTAACGCCAAGGATGCAAGCTAGACCAAATACAAAAAGAATAGCAAACAGGACAACAAAGGGCAGTATCAGCCAAGAAAGGCTAAGTTCATATTGGTTGAAGATCAATCCCAACAAGAGTAAGGTGCCAACGCTGAACATAAAGTTAATGGTTTCCATGAGCACGAGGTTTACAACAAAGAGTGATTTGGGAAGGTATATTTTTTTAATATATCCTTCGTTATGAATAAAAACATAGGGACCGTTATTGATCACGGCAGCCATAAGATTGTAAAAAGCAGCTCCAGAGAATAAATAAGCAAAATAATTAGGCATACTGTTTTTTGCTAAAAGAGAAAAAACAAGACCCATAATTAAGTAGTTTAAAGCTGGGCCTAACATGGACCAAAAAATGCCAATGACTGATCGTTTATATCGCATTTTCAGGTTAGAACTTACAAAACTGTAGGTCACCCAGCGAAATTTATAAAGAACTAAGAACTCTTTTTTCACCGTTTGTGCAAAACTATACAAGCAACACCCTTAAAATTTAGCTATCGTTTTAGCCGTTATACTAGCAGTTATATTTCAAGAAAATAGCACCATATTCTCCAATGAGCTATACTTTTTTTAAAAGAGAGGTGCCGGATTCTAACGCATGTTCATGTTAAGCTCAACTTAAATTTTTTGAAGCTAGAAAAAGTCCAATTTCTATTTAGGCTTTGATTTTTAGGGGGTTTTTATATAATTCAATAAGGATGAAGATTTCAGAATTGGTTGTTAAAGAGTTTGATCCTAATGTTAGATCTAAAGGTTACAGTTTTTATATCCGTAAGCAGTTTAAGTTAACTGAGATTAATGCGAATGATGTAACTTCTGAAGTCTACGGTGTTCATAAGTACAATGTAAACCTGAAGCTTGATTCTACCCAAAAGGTAATTAAGTTTGAGTGCACCTGCAATCATTTTAAGCAGGGTTTCAACTGTCCTCACATTTGGGCCAGCCTTTTAGCCGTTGAAAAAAATGCTAAAGCAGAGGATTTTTCATCTAAAGCCTTTTTTTTCTACGATGAGAAAATGAAAGAGGAATCGCAAATTAAAGAATCTGCAGCTATTCAAGCTAAAGATATAAAGAATTCACAAGAACCCTATTGGAAACGTTCTTTGGATAAAGCTAAGGATACGTTTCAGAGCAAAAAGGTGATTTCTGAGTTTAGAGCCCCTCAGAATGAGTTTTTAAAGAAGGGTTTTTATATTTTAGATATTCCCTCTAGTCTTAGTTATCGGCAATTGGTCCTGCACTTTCGCATTCAAGAACGTAAATACAATGGTGAGTTTGGCTTACTCAAGAAGTCAGATCTTAATCAGGAAAAAATTCCATTTTTCGAAAGTCACGATGAACAAGAAATTTTATGGGATTTGATCGGCAGGGTAGAGAAAAATTATTTTTCCAAGTCTCAATCAGCGTCTTTCAATGAGTTTTTGATTAATCCTGACCAAAGTGAGAGTATTATTGGTAGAATTGCAGAGATCAACCAACTCTATCGTTTGAAAAAAAGTAAAACTGGTATGTATATTGACTTTCAACAAGGGGATGTTGCCACTTATCCATTGATCAATGAAACTTGGTACCTAGATTTACATTTATTTGAATTCGATAAGGAAGATTACAAATTAACAGCTAGTTTAAAGAACGATCGAAATGAGATCAAAGATATCAAAGAGGTCATTGGTTATCTTGATAAGTATATCTTTTTTGAAGATAGCATGGCCTATTTTGACTCCCAAAAATATGGGATGTGGTATGAGGCTTTGAATTTAAAGCCGATGATAATCTCTAAAGACGAAGCTTATGATTTTTTAAATACTTATTGGTTAAATTATACAAACACTCCGAATATTTATTTGCCGCCGGAGTTAAAATTTGAAGAGATCAGTCATATTTTTCCAAAATGTAAGGTCATTTTGCATGTCACGGAAGAGTCCACGTCACAAATTGCCGAAGTTCAATTTCTTTATGAGAACTATCAAGTTGATGGTAACTATCAAGAGTACATTTTGGATTTAAATAAAAAAATCCGTATTAAACGTCATCATGACAAAGAGATTCATTTTTTAAATGAATTCTTTAATATCAGCCCAAATAAAAAATCTGGTTTTAGATCAGAATTTCGCTTTTTTAATTCTCAACTCACCGAGGTAATAGAAAAAATTAATGCCCATGATTGGGAAATTTTCTTGAATAAGAGTCAATTGAAAAAAGCCAAAGATTTGCAAATCAAAGTCAGCCATCAAGTGGACTGGTTAGATTTAAAAGTAGATTTAAAAATTGGAGAAACTTCTGTTGAGTGGACGCAGATTTTGACAGCATTAAAGAATAACTCCAATTTAGTGCAATTAAGTGATGGAACTAAAGGCTATCTGACGCAGGAAATTATTAACAAAATTAAGCCCTATTTTGAGGTGGGTGCACTTCAAGGTGATGGGATTCGATTAAATAGAATCCAGACTTTATTTTTAAAATCTTATATTGAACAAGATTTTGTGATTCCATCTGATAATAAATTGGAGCAAATTTTAAAAGATTTGTCAGAACTAAAACCGGTTAAATTAAGCAATCAATTCAAGGGTGAGCTTAGAGATTATCAAAAAAAGGGAGTCTCTTGGTTAACAACACTGAGTGAAAACTCCTTGGGTGGTATCCTTGCTGATGATATGGGTCTAGGAAAAACTATTCAAATGTTAGCTGTTCTTTCGCAACCGTTTAAAAAAGTGGCGTCTTTGGAAAAAAAGATCTCTGACAAAAAGATAGTTGTTAAAGAGGATGATGTAGAAATTGAACAAAAAGTGGAGAAGACTAAAGTTTTGAATTTAGTTGTAGCTCCTAAAAGTTTGGTGTTTAACTGGAAAAATGAGATCGAAAAGTTTGCTCCTAATTTGAAGGTATTTACTTATTTTGGACCAGATCGTAAAGACGAACTTAAAAATATAAAAAAGTATGATGTGATGTTAACGACCTATCATACACTGAGAAATGATATTGATGTTCTGAAAGATTTAAACTTTTATCATTTTATCCTTGATGAAGCTCAAAATATAAAAAATCCGAAATCACAAGTTACAGTAAGTACTAAGTTAGTTCAGGCAACAAAACGCTTTGCTCTTACGGGAACACCTATTGAAAACTCTATTGGAGATTTAATTTCGATTTTATCAGTTGTGACACCTGGGCTTATTACGGAAAGTTTGGGCCAAAAGTTTATGAGATTAAGTGAAAATGAAGACTTGAGAAGAGTGTCTAAAGCTCTAGCTCCATTTATCTTAAGGAGAACTAAGGATCAAGTTCTTAAAGATTTACCTCAGAAAACAGAACAAATTTTGTACTGTGAGTTGAGTGATGAGGAAAGAGTAAAGTATGATGAAGTTAGAAATTTCTATTGGCAGAAACTCAATCCCCGGATTAAAGACGGTGGGGTCAATCATTCTAAGATTGAAATTCTTGGTGCTTTACTACGTTTAAGACAAATTTGTTGTCATGTAGGACTCGTAGAAAAAAATAAAGACGTAGCGTCTTCTGCTAAGTTAGATTTATTGATAGAACAGCTTCAAACTATTATAAAAGAAGGTCATAAAGCACTTGTATTTTCTAGCTTCACTTCTTTGTTAAAATTGTTAACTCAGCAGTTACATCAAAAAGGAATTTCTTTTGAATACCTTGATGGGCAAACAAAAGACAGAGAGGAGCGTGTTAATAATTTTCAGACTAATGCAGATGTTCCTTTGTTTCTTTTGAGTTTAAAGGCTGGAGGAGTGGGATTGAATTTAACCGCTGCTGACTATGTTTTTATTATCGATCCATGGTGGAATCCTGCCGCAGAATCTCAGGCTATTGATCGTTGTTATCGTATTGGTCAAACCAAAAAAGTTTTTGCTTATAAATTGATTGCTAAAAACACAGTAGAAGAAAAAATTCTTAAACTTCAAGAACGTAAAAAGAATCTGGCTAACCAAATTATTAGTTCTGATGCCAGTATTTTGAAGGAATTAAGTGTTGATGATTTAGCAGATCTTTTTAGCTAGATAATTAATTGTTGTTTATGGTTACTACCACCAGACAGGTTTAGTCGGATTTTGGTGGTAGTCCTAAAATTTGTGATTAGTTTTCGGGGAAAAAAGATTTGTCCTCTAAGTCTTTTTCATAGATAGCTTCCATTTTCTGAATAACTTCATTTCTTTCGTTAGTGCATGTCAGATTTTTTGGACTCATCTTTAGACGACAAAAAGAAATTGGGTTGAGTAAATCTAAATTTCCAGAATAAAATTCAAACTGAGATTTCCCCTGAATGTAAATTTTTTTACTGTCTTTATTATGATTTTTGAAGCCATGTTCTGTAAAAAAATCACTTTTTTTAATTTCTATAAAAGGTAAAAATAAATTTTTTTCTTCCTTTATTTGAGCAGAAAGTGATTCACAATTTTCAGTCAGTTTTCTCCAGATGAGCGTTTCAGGAATTAAGAAATTAGGGATGCCCTCTTTAGTTTTTACTTGAGTATAGTCATAACCATCTTCTTGTTCAAAAGGCTCACATTTTAAGCGATAGTTGATTTCTTTGTAATCACCTTCTAGGGACAGTTTAAGGCGGGCATGTTTTTTAAAACTAGATCCATCATTCCAGTGTTGGATCTTAACTTTTCTTTCATTATCAACAGGAATTTGCCAGGGTAGTAATTGCGAGGAAAAATGTTCGTCACGTCCCCAGTAATTAAAACTAAGAGGAAGGGCTTCTCTGTAGGGAACTGCAAAACGAAAACTTACTTCTTCTCCATAGCCAGCGGAAATTCGGTATTGATCAGGATAGTCAATAAGAATATGACTATTTTGAAGAACTTGAAAAGTATCATTGTAAAAATTTTGTTTTAACAATGACATTCCAGGCTCTGTGAAGACGTCAGTTCTGTCATTATCAACGTCTTTAGCCCAGAGATTCATTTTTACCCACTTTCCATTACGGACACATCTTTTAAGTCCTTGATAATGGGTCGGGCGATGACAAAGTTTTAAAGGTACTGGTTTTAAAGCTATAGATTGTAAGGTTCCTGAGGTTTGGGAAATGGTTTCTTGGGTAAGGTTTTGGTTAGTTTTCTTTTTTTGAATTTTTAAGCAGCCTGAAGTTAGTAGAAAGACTGCAGCTAGGATGATGGTTAAATTTTTCAAGTAAAAGCTCCTTTTTAGTATTAAAAATTAAGAACTAAAACTGATTGCAAATGACGAAGCAGCGAGAATGGGTTTTAAAGAGAGATTGAGTTCCTAAAGGGACGGATAATTCCAAAGCTTGGAAACTTAATAAAAAAGGTGTATAGTTCAAAGTGTAAAGTAAGAGGTGTTTATGAAATCATTTATCGATCAGGCTTTTCAAAAATCTTATGACAATATTCACTTGTTAACTCAGTCAGAAGAGCTAAAGCAAAGTCTTGTGAGGGCTACCGAGTCAATCATTGTAAGTTATCAAAATGGGGGACAGTTATTGGCGGCTGGTAATGGAGGGTCTGCCTCTGATGCTCAGCATTTGATTGCTGAGCTAGTTGTTAAGTTAGGTCCTGATAGAAGCCCTATCAGAGGCATAGCCCTGTCAACTGACACTTCTATTCTCACCGCTGTTGGAAATGATTATGGCTATGATTATATTTTTAGTCGTCAGATTTTTGCTCATATGCGAGCGCAAGATGTGTTTTTGGGAATTACAACTTCAGGTAATTCACCTAATATTATTCAAGCTTTAAAAGCAGTTAAAAACATTGGTGGAAAATCTATTCTTCTTTCTGGTAAAGATGGAGGTAAGTGTAAAGATCTTGCCGACATTTGTATTTTAGCTCCAGGGGATGTGACTAATAGAATCCAAGAGTGCCATATTATTATTTATCACACTCTTTGTTTTTTAATAGAAAAAGGTCTTGCGGAAAAAGGGATCATTAAATTTTCAGATAAGAAAATTTAATGGAATTATTCTCGTTGGTATTCATCTTGGTATCTGATGATGTCATCCTCACCAAGATAGTCCCCTAGTTGAACTTCAACAAACTCAAGGATTCCGGTCCCAGTGTTTTTGATTCTGTGTTTTGCTTGTTGAGGAATTTTGATATAGCTACCTCGGTTAATAGGAATTATTTCTTCATTGAGAGTGATTTCTCCAGATCCTTGAGTGATAATCCAATGTTCTTCCCGATGATTATGAGATTGGTAGGAGAGTTGTTGTTGAGAAAGAACATGAATCACTTTAGATTTAAATGAATTTTCTTCACGCAAAACTTCATAACGTCCCCAAGGTCGATCCTCAAAAATGTGTTCCCTGACGGCCTTGTGATTTTCTTTTTTTAACAAATCCACAGCTGTTTTTACTTCTTGAGTCAGGCCTTTTTGTGATATTAAAAGAGCATCTGCTGTATCAACAATAATCAAATTATGGATTCCAATAGTGGCATAGATTTTTTGTTTAAGTCCATGAATGTAGTTATTAGAAGACATAACTTCAACTGGTAAAAAATCGGTGTGTGGACTTTTAAAAAGAGAACTGACAGCGTCCCAAGAACCAACGTCACTCCAGCCAATATCACAAGGGATACACTTTAGCTTATCAGGACTTAATTTTTCCATAATTGCGTAGTCAATAGAGATATTAGGAAACTGATTATATATATTTTTCAGATTTTTATTATCTATTTTTTTGGTATTGGTTTCTGTGGTGTAAGGTTGTGAAACTAAAAAATCTGAATTAACAATAGTCTCGGCTGTTTTCCAAATATTGGGAGCTAGATTTTTAAATAGCTCAATCATTGTAGCTACTTTGAATACAAAAATTCCAGCATTCCAAAAATAGGTTCCAGATTTTACAAAGTGAGTAGCCGCACTCAATGCGGGTTTTTCTAGGAAGCGCAATACTTTGTGGGGCGCATTGAGCTTTTGAGATTCAAGTTGTATATAGCCGTAACCAGTAGAAGGAAACGTTGGTTTAATTCCTAGGGTAACAACAAAGCCTTTTTTTGCCTCTTCTGTGGCTTGCTCGATCACACTAAGAAAGGTAGTTTCATTTTCTATTAAATGGTCTGAAGGAAAAATAGAAATCACTTCTTGATTTTTTCCATTAAGCTCTAAATAGCGACAAAGATAGGCAATAGCTGGAGCTGTGTTTTGCGCCATAGGCTCATACAAAGCTTGAGCTTTTGAATTCATTTTTTTTATATTTTGTTCCGTCAAAGATTTTAATTCTTGATTTGTTAAAATTAAAGGAGTGCCTAACTTTTCAGCGCGTTCAAGACTTAAATTTTGAAGTGAGTTATCGAATAAATCACAAAATTGTTTCGGCATTTTAACTCTAGAAACAGGCCATAGGCGTGTTCCACTGCCTCCAGAAAGTATAACAGGAATCATGAGTTCTCTCCCTTTGTATTAACATTGAGTTGTAAATCTTTGGTTTGATACTTTTGTATCAAAGCCAAGGTGAGGGCACAAAAAAATAAATAAACAAGGCGGACTTTGGAGCGCTCGAAATTACATTCGGTGATGGCGCCAACATGAAAACTGATTTGAGCGGCTAAAGAAGCAAGAAAAAATGCATTCTTTGTTTTTCTAAAAGCCCTATATGAGAAGTAAATCATCAAAAAAATAAAACACATGTAAAATAAAAAACCTATCAAGCCTGTATTGGAAAGTGCCTGTAAGTATTGATTGTGGGCATGGCTTTGAAAATGGTCAGCAGGAATATTAAGTTTCTCAAAGTAGTAAGGTAAGTATTGTTTATATTGCCCATGACCTACCCCTAGAAAGGGATGGTCTAAAAACATTTGCCAGTTACTCTTCCATAAAACAAGACGTTCGCTATCATAGCTCTGTCCTGGATTTAGACTTTGAAGAATTCGCTCGTGAAAACTATGCCAAAATTGAAATAGCAGTGCAAAAATACTGGTTAGACCTACTAAAAAAAAGAATCCCATTCTTAGGTTGGCGACGAAAACTACAACTAAAAGACTAACGGCTACGCCCATCCAAGCACCGCGAGTCAACGATAACAGAATAGAAAGTCCTGTCAGTAGAATCACTAACCAAAAGAAAAAATCTATTTTTAACAACTTGGAGGATAATTTAATTTTGAAATCTCCAATAGCTATTGCCGATTTTTGTAGCATGGAAGGTTGAAGCCAAGGATAAACAAGTAAAATGAGCAAAAAAACGAAATACATTCCATAGATGTGGGCAAAATTCATAGGGTCATCAAATGGGCCCGCAAAACGGGCTCCGTGGGTTAGTGGGGCTTGTTTAAAGAGATCTATATTTAAGAAAAGACTTAGGGAGCCATATGAAAAACAGATTAAAAGAACAATAAATAGAGGGTAAAAACGATAGATCAAAAGACTGTAGCCATTTCTAGAGAAGTTATTTTTATTTTCTTTCTTGAGATCTGCAAAACGAGAAGTTAATGGAAATATAAGAGTGCTTTGTTTTAAAAAATCAATTTGTTGCAAAAACCAATATAGAGAATAAAGATTGAGAACCCATTTCCACTCGAAAAAAGCTTGGAAAAAAGTTTCTTTTCCAAGCAAACCTAGAGCTATCACTCCTATCCAGGATAGAAAAAAAACAAGCCATAAGTTTTTTTGTGAAGATTGTAAACTGAGAGAAGTCGTTTTTAAAAATGGCAAGTCTCTACGAATTTGTTTTTTAAAAAAACTAAAAAGACTCACAATCAAAACAATTACTGAGATGGCATCCATGAAAGACTGCGAAATAAGTGTACTACTTAGAAATAAAAAAAACAAAAAACTCATTTTATCAAAGTATCTCTAAAATCAAATTTTTGCTACTCTTTGTTTTAAAAAAAGGTTATGGTTTGGCATGATTAAATCTACCATAACGCCCCGTCATAAACTTTTGATGATGGGATTTGATTTGTTGCTTTTTATCTGTAGTTTTTTTGCGGTCATTGTGATTCGATTTTCTGATTTTTCTCTTAACTTTGTTAACGCATTTGGTTTTTGGTTTATGGCAGCGGTGCTGCTGGTTACTTCCTACATTTTAGGTGTGTATGACATGGAGGCTACAAAGAAAAAGGAAGTTTTTATACGAAATTTTCTTTCAGTATTGGGGGCTTTGGCTAGTGTTTTAGTTGTGAACTATCTTTTTGGTAAAGAAAGAGCCGGGATTTTTGGACGAGGTGTCTTAGTCGGGGCCTTTAGTTTTTTTTGGCTAATGAGTTCGTCCTATCGCTATATGATCTGGTTGCATTTTCAAAAGGTATTAACTCAGTTAAATTACTTGTTTCTTTGTCATGATAATAATTTAGCTATGCTTAAGAGTGAGTTCTTAACAAAGACACAATCCCGATCAGAGGTCTTTTTACCTAAGATAAATAAAGACGTCGTGGTACTTGAAAGTCTCTTGCGAGACAAATTAAAATGTGCTTGGACCGCTGTCATTCTTGCTGTGCCTCAAAAATATTGGAGTGATGAGTTTTCAGATCTATTGATGCAAGTGAGGTTTCAAGGTACTCAGATTATTTCTGTAAGTGATTTTTTAGAAAATCAACTGCAAAAAATTCCCGTCGATTTTTTGAATCAAGAGTGGTTTATTTTTGAAAAAGGTTTTACTCTCATTAATAATCCCATTGGTCTGAGAGTAAAGAGGTTGGCTGATTTAATGCTAGCTTTGATTTTATTAAGTCTTACTTGGCCGTTGATTTTAGTCGCAGCTATATTGATAAAATTAGAAAGCCCTGGTGAAGTATTTTATCGTCAAGTCAGAACAGGTCTTAATGATCAGGATTTTACAATTTTTAAATTACGGTCAATGAAAAAAAATGCAGAAATGAATGGTGCCCAGTGGGCATCTCAAGGTGATACTCGTGTGACCCTGGTAGGAAAATGGATTAGGCTTACACGAATTGATGAACTACCTCAACTATGGAATGTCATTCGTGGAGATATGAGTTTTATAGGGCCTCGTCCTGAGCGGCCAGAGTTTAATGTGGATCTGGAAAAGAAAATTCCATTTTATCGTTTAAGACATATGGTTCGTCCTGGTATTACAGGTTGGGCCCAGGTTATGTATCCTTACGGAGCTAGTGTTGAAGACTCTAAGCAAAAGTTGCAATTTGATATGTATTATATCAAAAATTTTAGTTTTTTGCTCGATTTTATCATTGTACTTAAAACTATTAGAGTAGTTATTTTTGGAAAGGGTCGTTAAGATCTTTTAATAGATTTTATTTATTCAATGAGATTTAAATAAATTATAATGTAAACAAAGTAAGTTAGAAAATTCATTGTTATGAAATTGAGGAAAACATAATGAAAGTTATTGAGCATATTTTAAAAACGAATGCTAAAAATACAGGACCAGAATTTAGTTATGAAATTGTGCCACCGCCAAGAGGTCGATCAGTAAAAGATATTATCGATATTACAGAAAAATTATCAGGTCTATCTCCCCAATGGATAGATGTCACAAGTCATGCATCAAGTGCCTATTACCACGAAAATCCTGATGGAACGATTCATAAAAAGACTTATAGAAAACGACCTGGGACATTGGGTATTTGTGGTATTATTCAAAATCGGTTTCGTATTGATACGGTGGCACATATTCTGTGTCAGGGATTTACTAAAGAAGAGACTGAAGATGCGCTCATTGAACTTAATTTCTTAGGAATTCATAATGTCCTGGCTTTGCGAGGGGATACTTTAAATTACCATAAAGAAGTATCAAAGAATCGATCGGTAAATTTATTTGCCTCTGATTTGGTAGAGCAAATAAAAGACTTAAATCAAGGAAGGTTTATTGAAGATATTTCAAATTCAGCTCCCCTTGATTTTGGCATTGGAGTTGCTGGGTATCCTGAAAAACATTTTGAAGCTGCCAATTTTAAAACGGATATCCAATTCTTAAAAAAGAAAGTCGATGCGGGAGCTGATTATATTGTCACGCAAATGTTTTTTGATAATGAAAAATACTTTCAATTTAAAAAATCATGTCTGGAAGCTGGAATTACTATACCTATAGTTCCTGGGCTTAAGGTGATTAAAAATACTACGCAGTTAAAGACGATACCTAAAACCTTCAGTGTAGACTTACCTGAAGTTTTAGTAGATGAAATTATTGAAAATCCAGAACACGTTGAAGAGATTGGTTCAAAGTGGGCGTACAAACAAGTGGAAGAACTAGTTAGTCATGGTGAGAAGAATATTCATTTTTACATCATGAATGATGCTAATTTAGTGGTTGATTTGGTTAAAAAGTTTAAAGCCTTATAGTTAGACGATAAAAGGACACAGGGTCATGATAAAAACGGCACAGTTACTAGAACTTCAAGAGAGACTTAAAAAAGAAATTTTAATTTTAGATGGTGCTATGGGCACAATGATTCAGCAATACAAACTACAAGAGTCTGATTTTAAGAGAAATCATTTTGAGTCTATTTCAAGGGACTTAAAAGGTAATAATGACTTATTGAGTTTGACTCGTCCGGATGTAATAGAAGAAATTCACCTAGAGTATTTGCGAGCTGGTGCTGATATTATAGAAACCAATACTTTTAATGCTAATAGTCTTTCGCAATCTGATTATGGACTTGAAAAGGAAGTTATCAAGATTAACCAAGCTGCAGTAGCTGTTGCTAAATCAGCACGTGATAAATTTTTTAAAGAGACAGGAAAGAAAACTTATATAGCTGGGGCCTTAGGGCCAACTAGTAAGACGGCATCGTTATCTCCTGATGTTCAGAAACCAGAATTTCGTGCCGTCACTTTTGATGAATTAGTGGAATGTTATGAGGAGCAAGCTAGATCTCTGATGGATGCCGGAGTTGATATCCTTTTGCCAGAGACAACATTTGATACTTTAAATTTGAAAGCATGTTTATTTGCTATTGATAAACTAGAGAGAGAACAACATAAAAAATGGCCTCTAATGATTTCTGTAACGATTACTGATTTGTCGGGAAGAACTCTTTCTGGTCAAACAATTAAGGCTTTTTGGTATAGTGTTAGGCATGCACGTCCTTTGAGCGTTGGAATTAATTGTGCTTTAGGCGCTAGAGAGATGAAACCCTATATTCAAGAGTTGAGTCAAATGGCTGATGTTTTTATCAGCTGCTATCCGAATGCAGGTTTACCAAATCCATTATCTCCGACAGGTTATGATGAAACTCCAGAGTCCATAGCTTTAGAGTTGAGTCATATGTCAAAGGCTCGTTTGGTAAATATAGTTGGTGGTTGTTGTGGTACTACACCAAAGCATATTGCTGCTATTGCCAAAAAAATTAAAGCAGATCTTGGCCATGTTCCTAAGGTGGTCAAGCCCAGTTTAAAACTTTCGGGTATAGAAGCTTTGGAGTCTCCAGTTGACGGGGTTAGATCTTTTTTAATGGTAGGAGAAAGAACAAATGTAACTGGATCTCCAAAATTTTCCAAGTTGATTAAGGAAGCTCGATTAAGTGAGGCTATTGAAGTTGCAAGGCAGCAAGTGGAAAGTGGGGCTAACATTCTGGATGTGAACTTTGATGAAGGATTGTTAGACTCAAAGGCGTTCATGAAGAACTTTTTGAATTTATTGATGTCTGAACCAGAGATTGCTAAAATTCCTATTATGATAGACTCTTCCAAATGGGAAGTTTTGGAAGAGGGGCTTAAATGTTTACAGGGTAAAAGCGTTGTAAATTCTATTTCACTAAAAGAGGGAGAAGTTAAATTCCTAGAGCAGGCCACGTTAATTAAGAAATATGGAGCAAGTGTTGTTGTCATGGCATTTGATGAAAAAGGTCAGGCCGTGACTGTTGAAGAAAAAGTGGCTATTTGTAGGCGTGCCTATGATCTTCTTGTGAATAAACTAGATTTTTTACCTGAAGATATTATTTTTGATCCGAATGTTTTAACTGTTGCAACAGGTATGGAAGAGCATAATAGCTATGCCTATAATTTTATTGAAGCTGTCCGTGAAATTAAATTGCAATGTCCTGGATGTTTGATTTCAGGAGGAATTTCAAATCTTTCATTTGCTTTTAGAGGAAATAATCTGATTCGTGAGGCTCTGCATAGCGTGTTTTTGTATCATGCTATTAAAGCAGGTTTAGATATGGGGATTGTGAATGCAGGAATGCTTGAGGTTTATGAAAATATTGAGCCTGAATTAAAATCTCTATGTGAGGCTGTGATTCTAAATACAGATCCAGAGGCCTCTGAAAAATTAATTCAATTTGCTGAAAAATTAAAAAGTTTGAATTTACCCCAGCAGATTAAAGAAAAGAAAGAGGAGGATTGGAGGAGTTTGCCTTTAGAGGAAAGACTGACTTATTCTTTGGTGAAAGGTATTGATTCTCATATAGAAAAGGATACTGAGGATTTACGCCAAAAATTAGTGACTCCGTTAAAAGTTATTGAAGGTCCTTTGATGGATGGAATGAAGGTCGTTGGTGAGTTATTCGGCCAAGGTAAAATGTTCTTACCCCAAGTTGTTAAAAGCGCTAGGGTGATGAAAAAAGCCGTGGCATTTCTGCAACCCTTTATGGAAAAGAGTTTAGAAACAGACAAAAAGCAAGGGGCTCAAAATAAGGCTCCGGTATTTGTGATTGCTACAGTTAAGGGAGATGTTCATGATATCGGAAAAAATATCGTTGGGGTTGTACTAGCTTGTAATGGTTATAAAGTAATTGATTTGGGTGTTATGGTTTCCATACAAAAAATTATGGAAGAAGCAAAAAAACATCAAGCCGATATTATTGGTCTTTCAGGATTAATTACCCCCTCATTAGAGGAAATGATTTTTAATGCAGATCAACTTAAAGACAATTTTTTTGATGTTCCTTTACTCATTGGTGGTGCTACAACATCGAAAGTTCATACTGCGGTGAAAATAGATCCTCATTATTTAGGAGCTGTAGTTCATGTCAGTGATGCTTCATTAGTTATAGAAGCTTGTTCCTTATTATTGGGATCGCAGAAAGAACTTCATCGTAAAAAAATAAAAGATGAGTACCGGCAGATCAGAGAAGCTTATTTGGCAAATCAGAGTCAGAATGAGTTTTTAAACTTAGAGTCATCACGTGCTTTGAAATATCAATGGAAGCAAGAAAGTGCAATACTTGAAAAACCTAACTTTCTTGGAGTAAGAGTCTTAACTCCAAGTCTTGAAGAAATCATACCCTATATTGATTGGTCACCTTTTTTCTGGTCTTGGAATTTAAAAGGAGTTTTTCCTCAAATTTTTGATAAAGAGGGAGTTGGAGAGGAGGCTAAGAAACTTTATGACCATGGAATGCAAATTTTGAAGTCATGGGCAGAGAATAAAGTTCTTTCCTTAAGGGTTATGCAAGGTTTATTTAAAGCTTGTAGTTTTCATGAGTCTTTATTTTTAAGTCATCAGGGAGAAATTTGGCATTATCCTTTTTTAAGGCAACAACGACTTAAGGAGATAACTAAAGAGACTCACTATTGCTTAAGTGACTTTATTAAACCTTTAGAGATCAAAAAATTAGATACTAAATTTGAAGACAAGAGTATTGATTTTAAAACAGTAATGCAAGCCTTGAAATCTTATTCTCCATCAGCAAGAGAAGACGAGTTATTTGAAGACTATTTTGGTGCCTTTGTGGTGACGGCAGGAGAGCAAATTGAAAAAATCGCTAAAGATTACGAGATTAAAAGTGATGATTATCATTCTATATTGGTAAAATCCCTAGGTGATAGGATTGCCGAAGCCTTAGCTGAGTGGGCTCATAAGGAAATTAGACGTGAATTTTACTTTGGAGTGAATGAAAAATTAACTACTCAGGATTTAATCAAAGAAAACTATCGAGGAATTAGGCCAGCTCCAGGTTATCCTGCGTGTCCTGACCATTCGTCAAAACTGGAGCTTTGGAAGATGCTAGGTGTAGATGAACTTATCGGTGTTCACTTAACAGAATCTGCTGCTATGACGCCGGCTAGCTCTGTGAGTGGATTTTATTTTTTCCATCCAGAAGCCAAATACTTTCATATTGGTAAGATTTCGCAGGATCAGATAGAATATCAAACTGAGATAAGAAATTTTTCTCAGGATCAGGCAAGAAAATGGTTTTCAGCATTGATCGTCTGAAGTAAAAGAAATTTTACTATTGAGTCTTACTTTTAAGTAAGGCTCGATTTTATCAATAATTCGCCGTTTAAAACCGCATCAATATATAAAAAATCTTAATAAACTAGTTTTTTAAATACTTTAGATTCATGTTTTAATTTTTTTACCGAAATAAATTTTAGCTAATAAATTCTTACGATATGGACTTTGTAATGAAGGAGAGCGTTATGTTTAGTCGAGTGAGTCTTAAAACTAAAATGACTTTAACTGTTCTTATGTCTTGTTTGCTGTGTTCCTTATCAGCACTGACAATTTCCTATTTTGCCAATCAGTTACAGCTTCAAGATGGTATTATAGGTAAATCAAGAACTATTTTATCTCGTTTAGATAAGGCACGAAGTTTTGTGGCAACCCAAGGAGGATTGAAGCAAACTATGGAGTTGATTGTTAGTAAATACAATTCAGACTCCCAATTAACAGAACAAGATAAAAGTGATATCATGAAACAAGTTCCTATTGTTGCATCAATGAAAATAGGATCTGATGAAGCAGATAAGGAATTTTATCAATTTAGAATTTTCTCTGATGAACCAAGACGAAAAGAGAACCAGGCTAATACAGAAGAAATGAAAATTTTTAGACAGTTTGAAATGGATCCTAACTTAAAAGAGATAGTAACTAATGATGGTAAAGTTTTAAGTGTTTTTAAACCAGTATATTTAAAAGAAAAAGAAGGTTGCCTGATTTGTCATGGTAGTCCTGAAAAAAGTCCATGGAAAAATGGCAAAGATATTCTCGGTTTTAAAATGGAAAATTGGAAAGATGGAAAGCTTCATGGTGTTTTTGGAATAATCTCTAATATCAGTGTTGTTTCAAAAGCCCAAACGGAAGGTCAGTTTTTCACTCCAACAATGATGTTGTTGGTGGGAATTATAATAGCAACTCTTTTCTCATTGACTTTTGGTTATTCCATTTCTCATAAAATTTGTAATACATTCAATGTGATTTCTAGAACAATTTCAGAACGTGCTGTGGAAGTGACTCGAGTGGCTAATGCTGTTTCTGATGCTGGTATAAAACTAAATGATATCACTTCTAAGCAAGCCTCTGCTTTACAGCAAACTAGTTCTGCTGTTGAACAAACAAATGCTATGGTGAATAAAAACTCAGAGAATGCTAAACGGTCTAGAGAAATATCTATTGAAAGTAAAAGTACGGTTGAAAAAGGAACTAAAGCCGTAGTTGAGGTTATCACTTCAATAGAGCAAATTGCCAACGGTAATGAAAAGATTGTAAATCAAATTCAAGAAAGCAATAAAGAGATAGGCGAGATTGTTACCTTGATTTCAGAGATAGGAAATAAAACTAAGGTAATCAATGATATTGTTTTTCAGACAAAGCTTTTAAGTTTTAATGCCTCTGTAGAAGCTGCAAGAGCTGGAGAACATGGTAAGGGCTTTTCTGTGGTTGCTGAAGAGGTTGGTAATTTAGCACATATGAGTGGAAATTCGGCTAAAGAGATAACTCAGTTGTTAGAATCTAGTATTAATAGAGTGAACGAGATCGTTAATAATACAAAGCAAAGAGTTGAGCGTCACATTATGGAAGGGAAGGCGCGGATTCAAGAGGGCACTAAAACAGCCAATGCTTGTGGAACTATTCTAACAATTATTGTTGATCAAGTTTCTGAAGTTACAGAAAAAGTAAATGAGATATCTATTGCGAGTGAGGAACAAAGTCGAGGTATTTCGGAAATTAATAAAGCTATGGGTGAATTAGATTCTTCAGGGCAAGTGAATAGATCTCAAACTGCTCAATTAACTAGTGAAGCTGAGTTTTTAAAAACCCAAGCTGATGAACTAAAAAAACTAATTCAGGAATTAGATGGTTATGTTGATGGTCAAACTCATAAGGATGATTCAATAGCTTCATAGAAGTTTTATAGTTGTTGTTTGTATTTTTTTATTTTAGCCTATGGATATGAAAATACTTATTATTTTATTCTATACTTTATTTTACACTTTTTTATCAAAGGCTGAAAAAGAAATAAAAATGTTACAAATCAAGGATTCTATTCCAAGGGTCTCATTACAGTATAAAGCAGATTTTATTCTTCAACAAGTAGCACAAATGATGAGAGTTAGTCTAAAAGATATTTATCCTCTACCTGAGGTAATACTTCAAAAAAATGCTGATTTAGCATTGTACTCATCAGAGTTAACAGAGCAATGGGGTTTTGATCCAAAGGTACTAACAAACGTTTATGTGGTCAAAAAAAATAAAATTTATCTTATCGATGAAAAAGCTTATTATGAAAAGGCAGGTCGTTGCATTGATGATTCTTTGGCCCATGAACTAGTTCATTATATCCAAGTTAAATACCAAAAAATTGATGTTTCAGATTTCGATGACAGTATGGAGATGACGGCAATTGAGATACAAACACAGTTTCGAGAGAAATTTTGTTTTAAAATGAGAAAAAAATAGAAAGTCTATTTTTTTTTTATCTTATAGCCGATAGAGTAAGGGAAACCGATGAAGAAAATCACTTTTTTTTTATTTTTTTGTAGTATTATCGTTTTTTCAAAAGAGTATTGTGAGAATAATTTAAGATATGATTATGTATGGAATGCAGATAAGAGTGAGTGTTACCCAAGATTAAATCTTAAATATCAATTGGCAATCCAAATGACTCCACGTGGAATTGAAATCATTAATCGCAAGTCAGTCAGTTTCAAACCTTATGAGGTACGAATTAAAGATATGATGATTTCAGAACAGGCACAAAGCAAAAAAATAAATTTATTCAGTAATGGTGGGGTGTTTCTTTTTACCCCATCTCAAGATATTTCAAAGAAAAAAGTAGAAAAAGTGGTTTTTGAAAATAAAGAAGAAAATTTAGATGATTATAACTGGTATCAAGACATTCATGGAGTGAACGAAGTCAAATCACCTTATGAATTAGAAGTGAAGACGATATCGTGTTTAAATGGTAAGAGTCAGCCAATTAAACGGTTCCACATAACAAATAAAGCTCAGTTAGTGAGTTATGCAATAGATCCTGACTATTATTTTCGTTCTGGAGTTTATAATATAGTGACTAAAGAGCAATGTTTGGGATTGAATAAAGAAAAAACTAATAAGGAGACAAGAGGATCCAATCCAGAGAATAAATCAAGTCAGCGCTAACTTGTGGAGTGATTACATTCAATAGTTTTAGAGGTCATTAATATAAAAAAAAGATGACAATTTTTGTAGTTTTAAAGGTCTTCCTGTGGTGATAAATTTATAATATTTTTCAGTAACTTATAGAAAATAATGTCTAAACAGAAAACAGTATGAAAAAATTATTTATATCTTTTCCAACATAGTCCAACTCGTTTAAAAAGGTTAATATAAATCCATGAAAAAAATTATATTATCACTGAGTCTTTTGTTATCATCACTTTATATGGAAAAATCTGAGGCTATTTATTTAGATTCTTCTTGCGAACAAGCTAAGAAACGTCTGTCTAGTTTAGTCTCAAGTACGCTTTCGGACCAAGTGAAGTTACAAATTTTAATTGCAATGAATACTGCATATAAAATTCAGTTTAATCCGCTTGATTCTTTTGTTGAACTTCATATGAATAGGATAGTTACTGCTAAACTACAGTATCAAAATAAAAAAAGTACAGAAATGGATAAAAATAATTCTTATGCGGTAGTAACTCAAAGTCTACAGGCTTTGCTTTCTTCAGTCAGAAAAGTAGCATCTCCTGCAGATATTCACAATATTGCTTTAGAGATTCTATATTGTGCCAACAATTAATTTGTTATATCAGCTAGGGAGTTGAATAGATCCCTTTCTTTCCAGAGAATGCTGAGCTAAGCAGGCAACAAATTAAGGCATAAGGTAAAATATCTTTTCCGAAATACTCGAAAGCAAGTACAGAGCAAGTTATTGGCAGTCGTGCAGCGCCAGCAAATAAAGACACAAAACCTAGAGAGGCTAAAAAAGAAGTTGTAAAATCCATATAGGGAGCCAAACTATTTCCAAGGGTACTGCCAATAAAAACAAGGGGTACAAATTCTCCACCTTTAAATCCTGTTGATAAAGTGAGAAGTGTAAAAATAAATTTTAACAGGGGTAAATCCCAAGAATTAACTTTTGAAAAACTATCTTGAATTAAAGGTAATCCCAAACCATTAAAACGAAACGAACCCTCCCAATAGGTTAATGTTAAAATTAGCAGCCCTCCTAAAAAGGCCACTAGTTCTGGAGAGGGTAAAGCTCTTCTAAAAAACTCGGACATTTTATTTTGAAAAAAAATAAAACTTCTTGCTGTCAAACCAAATAGAATTCCACAAAAAATAACTTTAAGAATAGTCTCGATAGAGAGTTCGGGAATAGGTGTGTTTGAAAAAAAAGTTCTATGCGGAGGTAGTAGTCGAGTCATTATAAAAGCAAGAGTGCAACTTAAAAAAACGGTAAGATAGTTTTGTAAATTTAACTTATTGAACTTACTATTAAGCTCTAAAGTAAAGCAAATTCCAGCAAAAGGCACACCAAGTGCAGACGCAAAACTAGCCCCCATAGATGGGATCAATAGAGTAGACAAGGAGATATTAGTTTTAGAAAAAAAAACTTTAAACTTTTCATAAAAATTAGCCACCAAACAGGAACCAATTTGAACTGCAGCTCCTTCTCTACCTGAGGAGCCCCCTGTGAGATGAGTCAGAAGAGTGCCCAAAAAAACCAAAAAGCCTAAAGACCCTGGAATTTTCTTTTCACTCCAGTGAATACTACTTAAAATCAACTTTGTTTCTTTAATATCGGAGAGCTGTTTTTTTTTATAAATCTTTGCGATTAGAAATCCAACTGCTGGTATTAAAAACATCCACCAGGGATATTTATATCTCAAGAGTGTGACCTGATCTAATGAAAAAAGAAAAACACTGACGGAGAGTGCGGAAATCAATGATGTGATAAAAGTAATAATGAGACTTTGGATCGTGAAAAGTTGAATATTTTTAAACACCGTTTAAGGACATCATTAACTTAAGTTTTAGTCAACTTTGGTAACTATTAAAATGCAATCCATTTTAACGCCTGATTTCATGATAGTGATCATAGATTGGTTTTTAAAATCTTTTAGAATTTCATCGATCCAGAAAGAAGAGAGGAACTTCGGGGTCAAGAAGGTAGTTATGAATAAATTCCAAACTTGTTTTAGGCTTTTTTCTATGTTTGTTTCTAAAAGAAGGGATCAGCATGGTATTATTGAAGAACAAAATCAGGCTGCTGTGGATATATCTAAAGACAGCTTAAATGAAAAACAAAGTAGGAATAAGAATTTATTTCAAAATGAAACAAAGATAACGCATGAATTTGATCAAGAGTTTAAAAACTTAGACTGCAGAAATCTTTAGATAAAAGAATTAGACTACTTTTTAATCTTCAATTGTTTTTGGAAGTAAGCCTCGTTCTTTAACCCCCAGGAACTAGCATTGACTTCCAGTTGTTGTGGAGCTTCAGATTTTGTTACCTCGAGGAGGACAAAATTAAATTCATTAACAAAGGTCCCTTCAAGTCGGTGCGGATTATCCCATCCTTGGCGATGGTGTGAATGCATGGAGCTCGATGTAATCTCATAGGTGTTGTAATTCAGTGATTGGAAGGGAATCTGAGTTATTTCAGTAAAGTGAACATCGCCAGATAACAAAACAAAAGGCTGAGAAAAGGTTTTCAACTCATTTAAAAGAGTCTCGAACTCGGCAGGGTGATTCATTTGCATAGCTTCTTTATAATCTAGTTTTTTAAAGCTAAAAAACTGATCACCATTAATGATCCACGATGGTTCTGGGTTTTTCTGAGCTTTCTGAAGAAGCCATTGGTGTTGGGTTTTCCCCCAGTGGCCATAAGGGTCTTGGTCAAAACCTTTATTGGGTCTGCGTTCGAAACGATCATCCATAAAGTAAAAGTTTTGCCCAAAGATCTTTGCATGAGAAGAAACGCCCATGGGTGCCATTTCATAAGTGTTAGGAACCTCTTTTCCCCAGAAAAGAGCTCTGAATAGGGCTTGAGAATCTTTTTTTGCAGAAAAAGTTTCGTCGCCATCATTTGTCCCAAAATCGTGATCATCCCAAGTGGCAAAAATGGGTTTTAAATGATACCAGTGATACAGTGGAATTCGCTCCATCGAATCAATATAGCGCTGCCAAATATCTTTTCCTGTTGCTGATTGTCTGGCAACAAAATCAAATCCATCAACATAGACAACATCACCATTTAAGATAATAAAATCCACATTTTTTGAAGCTAGTTGTTCCCACATTTTACCAATATATGGACGATAGCGATAGTCATCCGACATACACGATAAAAGTGCAAATTTAGCTTTAGAGGAGGTGATATTCAGAGTTTTGAATTCTCTAGTATCAACTGTAATTCGATAACCTCTGAAATTATCGATGACTTCTAATTTGTAATTATCTGAAGGCGATAAATCAGAGAGGTAGATCTTTTCTACCTTCCAAAAGAGTGATTCTTTTTCAAGGGTTTTTTCTTTTTGGAAGGAGATTTGTTCATTTTTTTGATTGGTTACTTTGAATTCATAATTTTTTAGCCTAGGAACAAAAAGAGCAATAGAAGTGCTTTTGTCAGTGGTTGGTCCTTGAACTACGGAGAGATAACCAGGAGTATAAACTTTTTGAAGGAATAACTCTTGAGCAGAAATAAACTGTAAGCTGTCGTTTTGGCTAACTTTAGAAGTTTGGCAAGAACTAAGTAGTAAAGAAAAAGAAAGCATAAATAGGAAGCGAGCCAAGTAAGCAAATAAATTATTAATCATGAGCACTCCGTAGAATTTTTTTCTGAAAATAAGGCTTTTCATTGCAGCCATCAGCCTTTTGCTTTAAGTTATCCAGAAATATGATCCTAGCTTTCCATATGGAACTTTGTCCATTATTTTGTTGTTCTATAGAATTTCAGTGACTTTGAAGAAGGAATGACTCGGCAGTATAAAAAATAGATTGATGTCAGAAAAGACCTAAGAAGAGAAGAAAAAATGATATTAAAAACAAATTTTAACTTGAAACATCTGAACACCTTTAAGCTTGAAAGTAGTTGCGATTTTTACAGCGAGATCAATCAGATTGATGAAGTCAAAGAACTTAGTGGTATTGTATCTCAAAAGCCTCAGTTGGTATCTTTGCTTAGTGCTAATCAAAAAGTTTTTTTTATTTTAGGTGGTGGTTCTAATTTGATTTTTAGAGAACATATTCATGGATTTGTGGTAAAAAACAATCTTAAGTCTATTAAGGAAATTGCTCGTGATTCTGTTAATACCTACGTGCAGGTGGCTAGTGGCGAGGTATGGCATGATTTTGTATTGTGGGGGCTAGATCATGGGTATTTTGGTTTGGAAAACTTGGCTTTAATCCCTGGAACCGTTGGTGCTGCACCAATTCAAAATATTGGAGCCTATGGTGTGGAAGTTAAAAAATTCATCCATTCGGTTAAAGGAGTCGATCTTTCAACCTCGAAAATGAGGGTTCTTAGTTCTGACGAGTGTCAGTTTTCTTATCGAGATTCGATTTTTAAAAAATCAGGATATAAAAATTTTTTTATCACCGAAGTCATTTTTAAATTTCCTTTATTTTATCAACCTGAATGTTCTTATGGTGAGTTGAAGGATTTTTTTAAAAGTCATGAAATTTCACCCAGGGCGATAGCTAATAAAGTGATTGAGATCAGGCGGGAAAAACTGCCAAGTCTTGAGTTATATCCTAATGTGGGTAGTTTTTTTAAAAATCCCCTAATTACTCAAGAACAGTTGAATGTTTTGAAAAAAAGAACTCCTCACTTAGTTTCCTACCCTCATGGAGAAAAAATCAAACTATCCGCGGGGCAGTTAATAGAATTAGCTGGGTTTAAAGGACTGCTTCATGGGAACTTTATGATGTACTCTCGTCAAGCTCTGGTGATGGTTAATCAGGGTGGGGGAAGTTTTGAGGGGGCAATAGCCTTGGCGGAAAAGGTGAGATTCAAGGTGTTAAACGATTTTGGAGTTAGCCTTGAGATTGAACCTGATATTTGGTGATATTTTTTGAATTGCCTTTAAAAAAGGCTAAATTGAAATTTATAAAAAATATTTTATTTTTTTGTTGAAAACTAGTCTCAGACTCATTATAACTTGTTTAAGTACTTTGTATGATAACGGGGTGGTAGTTAAGTTGGTTATAACGTCCGCCTGTCACGCGGAAGGCCGAGGGTTCGAGTCCCTTCCACCCCGCCATTTTTCTAACGAAAAATGGGTTTAATGCCTCCAAAAAAAGTGACAGTTTCTACCCAAATTCGCGGATAAGCTGCATCAATTGAGTGAGTTTTCGATTTCAAAATAATTTCAAAAAAGATTTTTATCCGAAGCTGCACTTTTGCAGTCGGAGGCCTAGTCATGCCCAAAATTTTTGACTGGTAACCTCGTGTGATGAGTGAACTTACGAGCGGAGTGCCCACCGTCAGGTCCGCGCGAGTGGTGTTGCGATAATAGAGTCCACTGAACTCCTATTGAGATGGTGTTGTTGTATCTGGCTTGTGGTTCAAATCCACTGCAATTTCCTCTAGTTTTCACTACATCTAGTAGCTTCTACTATTAAAATTTCAGTGAACTCGATTGTTATCCACAGTTACGCTGTGGAAAAGATTCGAGAAGAACTAAATCCGGGGAACTTCCAACCCTCTATCTTTCTTAACACCTCCTTTACTGATTGATTCACTCGAAGAATTATTGTTCTTCCTCCGTGAGCTAATTTTCCTGGTATAAATAAAAAATCATCTCTGATTTTTTTTGCAAAACTCGGACGATCAGGATTATCAAGGATCGCCATCCAACGAATTAAATTATGAGCAATTTGCGCAAAGCAAGCCCAAGCTTGATTGTGAACTAATTTATGACAAGGAAATCCTTTTAAATTAAAATTATATTTTCCTTCTCTGATAAAATTCTCACAGTTACCGCGCTTTTTATGGTGTTCAAACACTTCCTGTAAACTAGTTCTAGACAAATCTATATTGGTCACTATAGCGTAGTATTCCCAGTCGCCTTCCTCTTTCACAGTATCAAGTTCAAAGAAGTTTTTTTGTCCATATTTTTTTTCTTTATCTTTGAGCTTGGAATAACTCATCCAGGTTCTTCTCACAATCACCGGTAGTTTTAGAGTTCCCTCACTCCAACTGGGTTCCCAGTGAAACCTGGCTATCTGTGATGCCGGTAAAACTTGTCCTGATTTTTTTGATTTTTCTAAATCCGATTTTGAATACTCCCAGTCCTTCCAATCTAGTCCTACTTTGGAAATATTACGATCCCACTGGGTGGTGGCTTTATGAGCTGTCAGGGTAAACTGTATACCTAGCTCTAAGCATTTTTTTATAACAGATTGATTGCAATAAGCACTATCAGCTCTTAGAAAATCTTTTCCTTCTAGTTTTCTGAGTCTTTGATTCCTGTGATCTTTAAAGATTTTATCTATAAACTCTATAGCCCCAGTTCCTGGTTTACAGCTTCCTGACATGAGCTCTATACCATGACAAAGCCCCAGTTGATCAAAAGCTATTTGGCTTTGTAAACACCACTGGTTTTTGTAATTGTAAGCCACGCCCTCAACAGCTTCGCCGTAGCTAGTATGAAAAGTAGAGTCCATGTCGATAATAAAATCCTCGGGAGCTTTGTTTTTGGGTAATTGCTTATGCAGCTGTTCAAAGATGGCTTTGGCCATATTGTTTAGAAATAGATTTAACTTTTCTACATGTTCTAATTTAAAATCATGCAAAAAATCACCTAAGGTTCTAATGGCTGCGACTTCGTCATAGAAGAGTTCTTCTAGATAGCCATCATTACGAACTCGGTTCATGGAGGAGATATTTTCTACACCACGGATATGACCTGCAAGCATTAATAATCCTAACATATACGACCCTACGGATCTATGGGACTTACGTTCTGGAAGGCACTGGGAAAACTCTTTAGCTAATGGACTCTGATCAAAAATCTCTAGGAAAATACCAAGCCCTGTTTGAGCAGTAAGCTTGGTATCACTAGGAATAATTTTAATTTTCCTGAGCTTTCGCTCTGTGGAGCGTCTCATTTGGCGTGGGATTTTATTGCTACTCATAAAGCAGGTTATAAATCAAAAAAATAAAATTGAAAATTAGAAGAATTATTTAAAAAATAACATTCACTTTTTAAATGAAGCGTTATTCTTTATATAATCAGTTCATACTCAGACCAACAGCTAGAAACAATAAATCTCACTTATTTTTATCCGCTAGTTAGCATAGATGCAGTTCAATTTAAAAAATTAACTTGGATAAAGCTAATAATTTTAGGCAGTTGTAACTATTATGAGGTTTTTATTTGCACTATTGACCCTTAAGTTAAAAGAATGTAAAATTTTACTAGTAAGAGTAGGTGTTTTTGAGATCTATTTGTAAATTTGTTATTGTTTTTATTACGTTAATTTGCTCAGTAGAAGTCCACGAGACTTCTTATGCTGCTGTATTAAAGCAGACTGAGGCGAATGCGAATGTTATAGAGTTGAAATCAGAAAAAATGACTGAGATGCTTATGAAGGAATCGAGTTCTGATAACACTAATACAGATATTCATTACCACTCTGGTCTCTTTTGTCATAATTGCTGTTTGGGTCATTGCCCTTTTCCTTTTGGATCTTTTGTCTTTTTTGATTTTAAAAATAGAGAGCTAAATCTTATTTCATTTAAAGAAAAATTATTTTTATTTGATTACCATTCGCAGCTTTTTAGGCCACCGATATATCAGTCTTAAACTCTATCAAATGTTGCTTCAAAATTTGTGTGTACTTTATTGCTATCCTTAGTTGGAAGGCAAGTAAAGTAGTCTGTCTTCTCTGGAGAAGTCCTTAGGACGGGCTAAATACCACAGATTCACTACTTCTAATAAAACAATAACTATAAAGGTTGTTATGAAAATATTTTTACTTTTACTTGTGTCAATTTCTCTCTTCTTTTTGAATAGCACGTTTGCCGAAAAAACTCATAAAGAGGGAGATGAGCATCATCATGAGAACGAGAATGACAGCGATCATTCGGAGCATACTGATTATGATAAAAAAGAAGGCAAGCATAAACAAGATGAAGCCCAAGAGAAAACTCACGATCATAAGCATGAAGATTCAGATCATGAAGAAGAAAATTCTCAAGTAGGTCCTGGAAAAGGAATTTTGGAAGCCAATGAGAATCAGGGGATTCGTTTGGCTCCACAGGTCGAAATTAATTTTGAGATCAAAAAAATCAAATGGAATGGGAAGGCTCCTTTGGAAGTACCCAAGTCAGCGATTGTGACTTCAGGTATGGAGGTCAACGTTTACAGATTTAGAGAGGGATTTTATAAGCGTATAGATTTTAAGGAAATCAAAAAAGAAAAAAACAATATCACCATCAGTTCAGTGGATTTAAGCGCGGGGGATGACGTCGTCACTCAAGGCACCGGATTTTTACGTATTGCTGAAATTGCCGCTTTTGGTGGTGCCCCTGAAGGTCATTCACATTAATTCATATATTGGAGTCATAAATGATAAATAGAATTATTCACTTTTCAGTTTATAATCGAGGGCTAATACTTTTTTTAACCCTTATGCTTGTTGTTGCGGGAATTTATAGTTTTCAGCATCTTCCTATTGATGCTGTTCCTGATATTACCAACAATCAGGTGCAAATTAATACCGTTATCGAAGGACTTGCACCTGAAGAGATCGAGCGGACAGTGACCTTTCCTGTAGAGTCGTCCATGCGAGGTATTGCAGGAGTCGAGCAAGTCAGATCCATTACTCGCTTTGGTCTTTCCCAAGTCACAGTGGTTTTTAAAGATGGCGTTGATATCTACAGAGCGCGACAACTAGTGACTGAAAGATTACAAAATGTTGCCGCAGATTTACCTAAAGGAGCCAAGCCACAGTTGGGACCTATTTCGACGGGGTTGGGAGAGATCTATCAGTATGTTTTGGACTTTAAAGAGAAAAAAAAGGGTGACGCTCGAACTGAGCAATTGATGGAAATCAAAGCCCTTCAAGATTGGTTCATCAAACCACGGCTTTTAACCGTTGAAGGTGTGGCAGAGATCAATACTTCTGGAGGTTTTGAGAAACAATACCATGTTCAGCCAGATCCTAAAAAAATGGTAGCCTATGGAATTCATTTTGATGAGATCAAAGAAGCGCTTGAGAATGTCAATAAAAACGTGGGTGGTGGCTATGTTGAGCAGACGGCAGAACAGTTTTTGATTCAAGGCGTGGGTCTTCTTAAAACCGCCAAAGAAATTGAAAATGTTCCCGTGAAAAGACTCGAGTCTTTTAAGACTATCAAAATCAAAGATGTCGCAAAAGTAGCACTGGGTAAGGAACTTCGAACAGGTGCTGCTACTTATGATGGTTATGAAGTGGTTTTAGGAACCGTTATGATGCTTCTTGGAGAAAATTCACGATCGGTTTCTACACGGGTTCATGAAAAAATGGAGGAGATTAAAAAAACTTTGCCTAGTCATGTGGAGCTTACGACAGTCTACAACCGTTCAGATTTAGTAAACCAAACCTTAGGGACTGTTGAGCACAACCTCATTATGGGGGCGCTCTTGGTGACAGTAATTCTTTTGATTTTCCTTGGGAATATTCGGGCGGCTGTTATTACGGCAATCACAATTCCTTTGTCATTACTAGCAACTTTTTTATTGATGAAGCCCTTGGGCTTGTCAGGAAACTTGATGAGTTTGGGCGCTTTGGATTTTGGAATTATAGTGGATGGAACAGTGATTGTGCTGGATAACTGTGTTCGTTATATCCAACTGAAGTATCAAAAATTAGGACGACGATTAAGCGCTGAAGAGTTAAAACAAGCTGTTTACGAAGCCACTGTGGAAATAAGAACAGCCGCAGGATTTGGAGAATTGATTGTTATCATGGTTTTCCTACCGGTATTTGCCTTAACAGGAGTGGAGGGGAAGATGTTTACTCCCATGGCGGCGACTTTTATTTTAGCTGTGTTTGCTGCTTTGGTGTTTTCGTTTACTACGGCACCAGCTTTAGCAAGTTTGTTTTTATCAGGTAAAGCTCAAGACAAAGAACCAAAATTGATGCTTTTCTTTAGAGGATTGTATGTTCCCTTCTTTGAGATAGCTTACCGTTTTAAAAAGACGACGATTTTAATTTCGCTTTTTTCTGTTGTGTTAGGAGTTTTCCTATTTAAATCTCGAGGGGCCGAGTTTCTGCCACAATTAAGTGAGGGTTCTTTTGCCTTTCATATGATCAGACCTGTGAATGCCTCTCTTTCTCAGTCTATCGAGTTTCAGAAAAAAGCGGATAAAGTTGTAGAAAGTTTTACCGAGGTAGATCATGTTTTCTCTAGAATTGGTACGAGTGAAGTCGCTACAGATCCTATGGGGGTTAACGTTTCAGATACTTATATCATGTTGAAATCTAGAGATGAGTGGACGCCTGTTAATGGGAAAAAAAGAACCTACCAAGAACTCACTTCTGAAATCGTTGCTAAACTTGAAAGTGAAGTTCCAGGGCAAACTTATCTAGCTTCGCAACCTATTCAGATGCGTTTTAATGAATTGCTTGAAGGCACAAGAGCCGATGTTTCCATCAAAATATTCGGACCTGATCTAGAGAAATTGGTAGAAATTGCTAAAAGCACTCAAGCCCTTGTTTCTAAAGTGCCAGGGGCGGGAGACGTGGAAATTGATTTGGCGGGAACTTCTCCAGTTTTAAGAATTGAACCCAAAGAAGAAAAGCTATTAGGTTATAATGCTTCTTTAAAAGACGTTCTAGATACTGTTTCTATTGCCCTTGGCGGTGAAGAGGCGGGGATGATTTTTGAGGGTGAGAAAAGATTTCCTATTGTCGTCAGGCTTGAAGATGAGCAACGAGCTGACTTGTCGGCAATTAAAAATTTACCTGTAGGGATCGGGGCGAATGTCACAGTGCCTTTGCAAAATCTAGCTTCGGTTTCTTTTAAGGAAACATATGGCTCTATTAATAGAGAAAATTCAAATCGTCGAACAGCGGTTCTGGTGAATCTTAGAGGAAGAGATACGGAATCTTTTGTTTTAGAAGCACAAAAGAAAGTTCAAGAGCAACTGAAGTTACCCGAGGGATATTATTTTGAATGGGGTGGTAATTTTAAAAATTTGGAACAAGCACGAACGCGCTTACTTATTTTAGCACCGATAGCTTTGGTGATTGTTTTAATGATGGTGTATGCAGCCTTTGGAAGTATCGGGGAGACTCTACTTATTTTTGGTTGTATTCCCATGGCCTTAGTTGGAGGTGTTTTGGGCTTAATTCTAAATGACTTGCCTTTCAGTATTTCTGCCGGAGTCGGGTTTATTGCCCTTTCTGGAATCGCCGTACTGAATGGGGTTGTCTTAGTGAGCTTTTTTAACAAACTAAAAGCCGAGGGGAAAAGAGGAAAGGAATTAGTATTGTCTGGGACTTTGATCAGACTTCGTCCTGTTCTGATGACAGCTTTGGTAGCCGTGTTTGGTTTTATTCCGATGATGATGTCTACAGGAGTGGGCGCGGAAGTTCAAAGACCACTGGCCTCTGTGGTTATCGGTGGAATTATCTCGTCGACATTATTAACTCTGATTGTTCTTCCTTTATTGTTTTCTGTCTTTGAATCTAAAATGAATGGGAAAGTGGCCCATTAATATTATAATTATACGAAAGGTTAAGTTTATGAAAAAAATTATTTTAATATCAATAAGTTCTCTATTTTTAGGATTGGGATGTTCCCACTTTCATCAAGTTGAAGGAAGACAAGAATCGTCGGTGATTCCAGAGGGAGTCCGAGTAAAAATCGGTTCTTCTGAAGTCGCAGAAGGAGAAAATGTTCAAATATATAAGAAAAAATGCACTAAACAGCAAAATAAAGGTCAGGGTGAGAGCTGTGCTGAAGTTTGTAATACGGTTAATGTGGGAAAAGCTAAAGTGTTAAAAATTCTTACCAAAGATACAGCCATTGTAAGTCCCGATGCGGGCATAGCAATGGATACTGAAATGTATGTCGAGAAAATAAATAATTAATAACCAGGCATTTTGCCTATAAACAAGGAGTACTAATGAAACAAATGATTTTAACAATAGCAATGCTTTCTATTTTAACTGCTGGAAATTCTTTTGCTGGAGACAAGCATTCTCATAAGGAAAAAGATAAGCAAGGTTCACATGAGCATAAAGATAATAAATGTGAAAAATGTAAAAAAGATGAAAAAAATTGTAAGTGTGATCATAAAGACGAACATAATGATAAAGATGGTCATGAGCATAAAGAAGATAAAAAATAAGATGTAATTATGAAAAATTACATTTTTATATTCTCAATTATTTTTTTACAACTGGGCTGTCAGAACTTGCCTAGGCACTCTCATCGTGTAGGTGATGTAAGCTCTGTGACTTCGGACAACGAGATTGTTGTTTGTTTGGAAGGAAAGAACTATAAAGTTGGTGAGACGGCTGAGTTCTTTAGAAGCAATTGTCAAAGAAAATTGCAACAGAAAAGATGGAATAATGTTTCAGCTGTTGAGTGTTTAGATCAAAAAACTGGAGAGGGAGTTGTTATTTTTAATAGTGATTCACATTCGGTTAAATTTAAAAACATTGGCAATTCAAAAATTTCAGTTGGAGATTATATCAAGCTCTAATAGCAAAGGCTTCTTGGGGAATATAACCCCAAGGAGAATTAAAAAATTATGACAGAAATAAAACACGACCATTGCTGTGATAAAGATAGCGAAAAAGAACAAACTATTTTGCTTCATGAACTTTCGCAAAGTGAAACCTCTACTTTTTTAGTAAGTGGAATGGACTGTGCCGATGAAATTGAAGCCATTAAAAAAGCTCTATCTAGCCCACGCATAGGTAAAATTTCAGCAAATCTAATGTCGTCGCAAGTGGTGGTGGAGCATGATCCGTCCTTAACAAAAAATGAGATTGAGTTCTTAATTAACAGTGCGGGTGTAAAAGTAAAAAAATCTCACGAACTGGCTTCCTTTCTTGTTGATAATAAATCAAGAGTTTTCTTGGTAGGCTTATCAGGATTTTTCTTGTTATGGGGCTTAATTATTCAGTGGTTTTTTCCAATTCATGAAAAGTTACTTTTATTTATTTTTTCAATAGCCACTTTGGCAGGTGGTACTTTAGTTTTTCCTAAAGCGCTCAGGGCCTTAAAACAGAAATATCTGGATATGAATGTCTTGATGACTTTTGCTGTCCTAGGGGCTTTTGCTATTAAAGAATATTCTGAAGGCTCTGTTGTTGTTTTCCTTTTTTCTTTGGCAGAAATGTTAGAAGCTTTTAGTGTGGCAAGGGCAAGAAAAGCGATCCGCGAAGTTTTGTCCATTACTCCTCAAGTAGCCATGCTAGAGATAGGCCAAGAAACGAAAGTCGTTTTTGTTGAGGAGATTCAAATCGGACAAAGCATTGTCGTTCTTGCAGGGGATCGTATTCCTCTTGATGGTATTGTTTTACAAGGAAACTCTTCTGTGAACCAAGCTCCTTTGACTGGGGAGTCTCAGCCTGTAGGCAAACAGGAGGGTGATGTTGTTCTGGCAGGAACTATTAATGAGTCTGGAACTTTAAAGATCAAAGTCACTCATAGATTCAAAGATTCCAAAATTTCTAATGTGATCCGACTTATTGAAGAGGCCCAAAGTAAGAAAGCCCCAGCACAATTATTTGTGGATCAGTTTTCTAAAATATACACTCCTGTTGTGACCGTGGTGGCTATCTTAGTTGCCATAATTCCCCCATTTTTATTTGATGGAGATGCAAGTCTTTGGTTTTATAGATCCTTGGTGTTCTTAGTGATAGCATGTCCTTGTGCACTTGTTATTGCGACCCCTGTTTCTATCGTCTCTTCGTTGACCGCTCTTGCAAAAATAGGAGTTCTGGTTAAAGGGGGTGTATTTTTAGAATCTTTAGGAAAGCTTCGTTCTCTTGCCGTTGATAAGACTGGGACTATTACCGAAGGTTCTCCTAAAGTGGTGTCTTTTAAAAACTTCAATCAAGAAAGTGAACAGCAAATCTTAGAAATTGCTTATTCTCTAGAAAAAGAATCAACGCATCCCTTAGCTAAAGCCGTTATTAAGTATTGTGAAGAAAAAAATATTTCTGTGTCTAAAGTTTTAGATTTTAAAGTGCTTCAAGGTAAAGGGGTTCAAGGCCGCATAAATAATCACTCTTATTTTGCCGGAAATCATAAACTTGCTCACGAGTTGGGTGTGTGCACTCCGGAAATTGAAGCTTATTTAAGTCAACTAGAAGCCCAGGCTTATTCTGTTTTGATTGTTGGTCATCAACCCCACGAAGGTTGTTCTGGTGAAGTCATAGCTATTTTAGGTTTGGCTGATGAGCCTAGAGCTCATATTAAGACATCGATTCAATGGTTGCACGATGTGGGAATTAGAGAAATCACTATTCTTAGTGGTGATAATCAAAGGACAGTTGATGCTATTGCTAAACGCGTTGGAATTGATAAAGCTTTAGGAGATCTCTTACCCGAAGATAAAGTCAAAGAGCTACAAAAACTATTAGAACGTCATCAGTTTGTAGGGATGATTGGTGATGGAATCAATGACGCTCCGGCATTGGCTCAAGCTACTATTGGAATCGCCATGGGAGCTGTAGGAACTGATGCTGCTATTGAAACTGCCGATGTCGCTTTGATGACGGATGATTTGAGTCGAGTATCTCAAGCTGTTGATCATGGACGAAAGACTTTGCGAATTATTCACTTTAATATCGCCTTTGCTTTACTGACAAAGGCGATATTTATTGTTCTGGGGATTTTTGGATATTCAAGTCTGTGGTTAGCCGTGGCTGCCGATATGGGAGCCACTTTGCTAGTGATTACTAATTCGTTACGGCTGTTGAAAATTGATACCACATTCTCTAGTCAGTAGGTCCGAACCTAGCATTGTATTAAGGACGGACATAGTTGATAGATAGTTTTGCATTTCAGGAGAGCATAGGTAGTAATTTCCTGTTGTGCAGATGCGATTCAAGTTTTGCCAATGAGCGGTTGGCAAAATGTAAGAACTGCAAAAAGACTTAAAGCCTTCTTTTTGAACCAAAGCAAGAAGGTTTTTTTCAGCTTCAGGAGTCATTTTTAAGAGATAGATTTTTTCTGTAATATCGAAAAAGTATTCTTGCATACTTAGTAGTGCCTCGAGACTGAAGTCTTTTTTATTGATTAGATCTTCAGCTATAGTTTTTTTCTCTGCAAGACCTGTTAGCTCATAAGCTACTTGAGTTTTAGTTTCATTTTCATCTAGACAGCCCAAAGTAAAATTTAAAACAAACGCGATTAATAAAATTTTTTTCATTTTACTCTCCTTTTAATGAACTCATGACAGGAGGAAGTTTAGAGTAGTCTCTGTCAAAGGTTAAGCGATTAAGTTTATCTTGAGAGTTAATAACTCGGTACCAGACAGTGAAGATAGCTGTTTGTGCCTGAATTTCGTTTTTTGATGCTTCTACAAGCTCTAAAACATCTAAATTTTCACCAAGTTGGAGTCTGCGATAAATGGATTCTTTGCTTTCTTTTGCCAGTACCTGACGGCGTTGATAGTTTTTATAATTTTTAATATCAGAATTATAGACTGTAACAGTGGCTTTTAGTTGACGCTTTAGAGTTTCCTCGATACCACGCTTTTGAACTTTAAGTATTTCTTTTTGAGCATCAATAATTTTCTCTGAAGCCTCAGCTGAATTCCCAACTCCATTACTAATGGGCAAGGAATCAAAAATGCCTCCAGCAACGCCTCGGCTTATAGAGCTGACTCCCCAAAAATTATACTGCTGTTCTTTCTTAATTTGCTTAATTACAGAAAGAAAGTGATCAAACTGTCTTCGCTCTGGACTAGTTGAAAGCATTTTAAACTCAAAAGTTCTTTTGTCGAGTTCTTTTAAAGTTTCAATCTTAGGGATATCAATTGATGAGAGTCTCAAGTTAGTTTCTGCTGGATACCCCAAGGCATAGGATAGTTCATCTTTTTCAAGGCTTATCAATACTTTTAAATTCACTTCATCTTCTTTTAACCCTAAGATACGAACTTCAACATTTCTTGCTGTTCCTGGTTTTGCTCCACCAAAAAGTTCTTTTGTTTTCACAACAAGTAGAATTTTCTCTAAATCTTTGATGCTCTGCTGGATATGAAGAAGCAATTGTTGATCATAAAGCGTGTGACGATAAAGAGCTTTGGCAGCAAAAACTTCATTTCCCCATAAGGCTCTGTAGCCTTCTTTTTCAGCCAGAGACAAGATTTTAATCTCTTCAAGACGAAACCAGTTAGCCGGGATTAAAAAGGGAGCCGCATCAGATATTTTATCAACTAAAGAAGTTGGATCTAAAATAACACCCACAATATTCCATAGATTAAGTCGCGGTAACAGATCGGCACGAGCTTTTTCAATGTTTTCTTTGGCTTGGTAGACTTTGTAAGCATTTTCTTTTAGGTTGTAATTTTGCTCGCTAACGATTTTCACAACATCATTAAGTTTAATATTTTTATTGACTGCTGAAAGTGCTATTTGGGAAAAAATAATGAAAGAACTTAGATATATTATAGATATTTTCATTTTGTCCTCACTTAATTCTTTTTGCATAAAAAGTATATTTTATGGCATTGTTAGCAGGTTGAATTTGACCCATGATAAAAGGAATACTGTCTAAAGAACCATTCTTAACCTTGTAGCTTATGATTTTTGCTTGATCCATAGTTTGTTGTTGAGAAAGTGCTTTATCGTCAGGTTGGTTTTCTGAAAAATATATTTGATAAAAGTTAGAGCACTCCGTGGAGGATAAGGTCATGATACCTGTTTCCATATTAGGACGTGAGCCCGTAATTTGACAGCCAACGGCACTAGATAAATCAGCAGGGTGCCATTGAACAATTTTGGTATTGAAATACAAACTATTCAGTTCAGTTTCTATTTCACTGAGTTGTCTTGTTCTCTCTCCATTGTAGGCAGGAATACTTCTGGCAAAGATCAACTTGATTTTATAGGATTGATTGGAAATCTTAATAGTACCTTCATACTCTCCTTCGAGGGCGCTATAAAATTTATTTCTAGATGCCAATTCACTTTCCATAGCTTGTGATTTTTGCGACAAGTTTTTATTTTCAACTTCTTTTTGAGCTTCGCCTTCAGCAGCAGCTCTGGCTTTAGCCTTTTCAGGAGAGCTTGTTTTATCGCAAGCCGATTGCAGGGAAAATAAAAATAGAATAAATGTATATAAAATATATTTCATATTGTTTCTTATATTTAAGGTTGTTAAATTTTTGAGATGAGTTTTATTATTTTTAAAATAATTCATCGATATCACCACCGCTGAGGGTTTTTATTTCTAGAAAAGAATCAATGGCTGTATTTTCATTTTTATGCTGCGAACTGATAAATTCATTTATTTGTCTATGGACTTCAATGATAAGGGTTCCTGACGCAAGACCTTGTTTAAATAAACTATCAACGCGAGTATGCTTTTTCTTTATTTCATCCTGAGAAGTGGCTCTTTTTAAAGATTCTATAGAGGAATTATATTTGTTCACTAGAATTTCTTTTTCCGTTGTGGATCTTTTTATGGCGTAGTCTGAGATCAGTTTTGACTGCTGCACTTTAGAATTTGCAAGTCGGCGACTCCCCCCGTTGATAGTTAGTATGGGAAGGCTGATGTTGGCATTAACTCCATAAGAATAGTACTGTTTTGGTCCATCAGTTGTTCTTTCAATAGTAGGTCCGATATTCACATTGGGCCAAGACTCACTTCTTGCGAGCTTAAGTCCAGCCTCGGCTTTTTCTGTTTCAGCAAGCATCTTTTGAACTTCAAGACTAGCATTGACAGAGTTTTTATCGTTGCTCTGTAAATTGATAAGTGGCCAAGACTTTCTTTTTGGTGGAAGTTGATTATTAGTTATCTCAAAGGATTGTCCCCATAGCGCTTTTAATTGGGAAACAATTACAGATCTTTCTGTGAGCAAAGAATTCTTCTTCAAGTTATAATCACCTGTAGCTAGTTCCACTAAGCTTTGTGTGATTTCCTGTTCAGGCCCCTTGGCTAATCGGGATTTGAACTGTTTTTGAATCGCTTCAAAGGTGGTGAGAGTCTCGGTAATTAATTCTAGCTCATCATTTATTTGACGTAATCTGTATAAGTCTTTTATGAGCGTCTTCTTAACCTCTAAAAGAGTTTGGTTAGACTCAATTTTAGTGATCTTTTTTTCAGCTTCAGCCATTTCGATGATAGGACCGCGTTTCCAAATTTGCGAAGCAGAAATGTTCAATGATAACTCGGTAGACCCAATGTTTTCCCCAGCATAGCTTCCAGATATAGATTTAATACTGATATCAGGATTTTCAAATTGGGAAGCTTTTTCCACAATGGCATCAGCCTCGTTAAGTTTTAAATTTGAAATTTCGAATTTAGGATGTTTTTGAAGTGTGCAAAAATAGAATTCTTTAAAAGAGTTCACTTTTTCACATTGAGTTGCAGCATGGGTGTTTATATTAACTGCTAAGAGCAGTGATAGAAATAGAACCAAAATTTCCTCCAGTAAGTTTTTGAATAATGAAAACCATAGAATAAAAATAAAAATAGCTTCTAGAAATTCTATGATTTGAAAGAAGGAGGTCTTTTGAGATTTGTAATGGAAGGGGGAGAGTAGCTGAAAGTATATAAATCATACTCAATAGAAGAGCTTTCTAAAAACTCAACTAGGGCCTTTGATTGGGATATGACTTTGCTATGTAGACAATGCTCATCATGATGGGGAAGGTCAGTATTTCCTTCAGAATTACGATCATGAGATGATGTTTTTGAAATGTGAAAACCTTTAGCCAGGAGGTTGCTTTTTGTGCCTTCATTGCAGCTAGAAACTTCTTGGCAGAGGATGAAGGAAAAAAGGAAGCAGGTAGCTAGTATTAAATGAAGGATTTTCATCAGGATTATGGATAACTTTAATTGTTATGATTGTCAATTTATAGTTCAGACTTCCAAATGAAGTTTTTACAATGAATCGCAAACGATTTCATCGTGATAAAATTAAGAAAACTTGCCAATACAGAAAAATGACATCCCGATGATCTGGCCCCCTAGAACAGATCCAAAACATATGAGAGTATTTAGACAACAGAAAGGGGCCTAAAATGGCATGAAGGACATATCAAGTAGATGATATTATAAAACATCTACGCACCGTAGAAATAGAAACAGCACGGGGTTTATCAGTAGAGGATGCCTGTCGCAAGATTGGTGTTCCTCATCAAAGTTATTATCGCTGGAAAAAAGAATACGGTGGGATGCAGTTAGATCAAGTAAAGCGATTAAAAGAAATCGAGTTAGAAAATCAACGTCTTCGTAAGTTAGTGAGTGATTTATCAATAGATAATTTAATCTTGAAAGAAATCAGCGCAAAAAACTATTAAGCCCTGCAAAACGTCGCGAAGCCATAGAATTTGTGGTTATGAAATTAAGGATTAGCGAACGCAGAGCTTGTAGGGCTATAAACCAATCCAGATCAACACAGCGCTATAAAATAATAATAACAGATGATGAAATAAAAATCAGGAATCGCGTTATAGAGCTTGCAAAAGTGATTTATTTTTATCCGCTAGTTAGCATTTAAAATTGCTGATGAAATACAAAGATGGTCAGCTTTTCCACTTGGAACTGATAAAAGAACTATAGCTGATATATTATCTGAGGAGTGGAGTTTAGGAATTGCTGCAGGGGATATTAAGTTGATAATTAAGTTTATATCTCTTGGTTTTTTTAATGTTAATTCAAAGTGTTTTAGTGGCAATTCAACTCTATTGACGACCATCTGGGAGCATCGAATAGAGTTAGTTGAACCACCTAAGTTGTCGCTTGTAGAAACATTAAAATCAAAGTTAAAGATACAATCAAATGAAACACATAAAGCTATAAATGATTTTAAAATTATAAATAATATTGAAGGCAGTTTACTTGGCTGGATTTTACGGCAACCAAATTTAGACCTTACAAGTAGAGATACTGAAGGATACACAGATCTAGAGAAAGCAAGATTAATGGGCAAAGGAGATTTGGTTGACTTGATTGAAAACCATATTAGGTCTCAACGAAAAGATATAACATTAACACCATCAAGAAAATTCAGCTTAAAAGAGAGAAATGAAGATGGTTCTCCTATTATTGCCTTTGTTAAAATTGATCCTGGAACATATAGAAAGGGAGACGAACGAGAAGAAAGTAGTCGAAATACGGTAACCCTTAAAAAACCTTTTAAAATAATGTCAGTACCAACGACAAAAAGAATGTGGAAAGAAGTTGTTTTACTTGCACAGGAAAAGTTAAAAAAATCTAACAAAAGTGTTATGGAGCTAGATCCATATCCATCTAAAATAAAAGAAGATGAACAGCACCCGGTTGTAAAAATTAAAGATTCAGAAATTATAGATTGGATTAAAGTTTTAAATGAGCTCTCTAAATTAAATATTGAAACAGTACAAAATAAACTTAAAATATTGTTTCCAGGGCATTCTTTGGGACAACAATATAGGCTTCCTACTTCTGATGAATGGGAATATGTAGCAAGAGTAAGAGGTGTTTCAGTAGGTCGTTATACTCATTCATTTAAGCATGTTGATCACTATGCCTGGTATAATAAAAACTCAGGGTATTCAACTCAATCTGTAGGGTTGAAGAAACCAATTTTAATAAAGGGAAATCCAATTTATGATATATTTGGAAATGTTTTTGAAGTAGTTCAGAATACAAATGAAACAAAACCAGAGCCTCACTATATATATCGTGGAGGTTCAGCCCGTTATCCAAAAGAGTACTTACCATCAGGTAAATACGTAGAATACCCTCTGAATAAAAGTAATCACAAAGGATTTCGGATAGTGAGTGATATTCCTTAATGGGTATTATTGAGTTTTTTGGTTGAGTGATTGGAAAACGCTTGTGTAAATTATTATTATAGAGATGAGAATGCTTTAAAAATGCAATTGCTATGATTCAAAAAATGACTATAAAGATATTATTTTTTCTCCTGTTACAATACAGGCGTTATCTATTTCGATGAAAATTTTTTTTGTTTTAAAGTTTTTAGAGCAACGAACAGGACTTTGACTATTTCTAAGGAATATATACTCTTGTCTTCTATCTCTATTTTTTTGATTAAGGATGTATTCCATAAAATCACATTCCCGATTAACCTCATTTTCTATGTAGGTTTCAGCAAGTTGGCAGTTTACTTCTTTGTTAGAATCTAAATTGACGTAAACCCATTTATTGATAGGGTAGCTGACAATTTTTTCTTCTTGATCGATAATATCCTTTTGTCCTGAAACTTTCAAAAGCAAGGGATTTATATCACTAGGAACCTTTTTATATTTAATATAAGTATTAGAGAAGGAAAAATCAGGTTTTAGACGATCATTACGGAAAAAGTTAAATGTAATTTTGATTTCATCATTATCCATAAAAAATATTTCACTAGAGACATAGGCTTTGAAGTTTTCATCCAAATAAAAGTCGGACTTACAATTTCTATATAAGGAGTGCTGGAGAATTTTGAAATTCACACCATCTGATATAAAATTTAAGGGTTCGCAATGGATTATAAAAAGATCTGGAATTGTTTTAAGGTGAGAATCGTTAAAAAAATTAGATAAATTATTTATATCAGTTTTCCCCATGCACTCCATAGATGATTGTGGATTTTGAAAACCTAGCATAATTTCCATTTTGAGGCTGCTTAAGAAGTCTAAACTGTTAGATAAAGAAAGAGTTATGGCACAAGAATTTCCTAAGTAAAAACCTAGATCAGCAGTGGCTTGCTTTTGTAAATAAACAAAAGCTCCTGAATTTAAATCTTTTTTAGGCAGTTCAATAAGGTTTAGCCACTCGTAAAGACCATATGAATTTTCAAATAGAGGATCACTTTTTTTTATGTAATAAGGAATCGCTTCGTGGTGTATAATTTTGAAGATAGCCATCATATCTTTTGAAGAAAAAAAATTAGAATCATATTTATTCTTGAATGCCTCCCAAGTGGGTTTATACAACTGAAGCCATTTTTTATCAGGGTAAGCGTTAGCTGCATCTTTTTTTTCACCATTGATAATTATCGGAGTATTAGTTACTGTAATGCAAGTAGATTGATAAAGCTTTAGTAGTTCTAAAGGAGTATAAGGTAGATTTGCTTTAATTTTTTGATTTGCTAAAAAAGAGGAATAGGCTGACACCATTTTTAAGTAAAATTCGGTGATAGGTGTTTTGGAAGAACAATTATTGTTTATTTGAGCATCAGCACTCAAAGTGTAAAAGATTAAAAAATGAAGAATGATAATATATTTTTTCATTTTTAATGACGTAACTCTCTAATTGCCTCATTGATGATTAAGATTGTTTCCATGTCGCTTTTTTTGCAAACTTCAGGATGTATGCACATAGTATATGAAGATTTGATGTGATTAGATGAACTAAATATTTTGATAGTTAGTAGCGGAATTTGTTCACATTTCTTTTTATCACTGGCTAACAACAATTTATAGAGCTCATTTGTCTGATGATCAAATTCCTCTTTTTGATCGAAATAGATCCCACGAGAGGGCGATGAATGAAGAGACAAACTAGTCAGAATACTTGTAATTTTATCTTCACAAAAATCACCGCCATTAAGTCGTCCTTGAGAAAACGATTTAATAGATATACAAAATCCTAGAAGAGAAAATATTAATGCTTTGTGTATAAAATTCTCATGATATTTTTTCATAAGCCCTTCGTTTTTTTGTTCTAGGGTATAACTGAATAGCAAGTTCATAGACCTCTGAAGTTTCAGCATTTTCTACAAGCTCACGAATTTCTAAATGAAAATTGCGAATTTTTTCTTTAATCAGTTCCATTTGATTCATGTCAAAGGGAATACATATTGAGGTAAAATCTCTCTCAAGAACAGGGTCTGATAAAAGAGAATTTCTAGCTTGTTTTAATGATTCACAATGAGCTCTTTGGATTGACAAATCGGTCTTATCATCAGTTGTACAAATAAAGTCTTTTATCTTTATAAGTTTTCCATCTTTTTCTTGTATAAGTTCAAGAGTTTTAAGTCTTGTGATGACCAGTTTTATTTTTTCCTCTGTCACTCCAAGTTTCCCTGCGATCCATGAAATATCATTACGGAAGTATTTAGTCTGTATCAATGCTAATAAATCAAAATAAATAGCTTCAGATAAAAAATCAAAATTTTTTGAAGATAAAAAGCTGACTTTACGAATTTTTATTTTGTTATCATCTTCGGTTTCATTCAGTAGGGCATTTCTTTCTGTTGGATTTAGTTTTAAGTTTTTTGATATTTTTATACATTGCTTTTTTGTTAGAGTTCTTTTTCCATTAAAAATTTCAGATAAAGCTCCAGAGCTGATTCCACACTTGATAGCAAAAGAGCGCAGAGAAAATTGAGGATTCATCAGTTTTATTTCATCATATTTATGTCTTAACAGGAGGTATGCTTTTCTATTCATACTAATAGGTTTTTGCATTTTATGGGCCAAATACATAAAAAAACGCAGTGACTAAGCCTTTTTTCTCAGATCTAAGTACTTGAAAAAGTAATGATTTATGTTTTTAATTTGAAGAGCGAAGATGTTTTTTGAACTTTGCTGTCAAAAGGTCATATTTGGTGTCATTAATTGAGACAGAATTTTCTTTAGATAGTAACTTCAAAATGAACTAAAAAGGATAGAATATAATGGCGAAATTATTTACCCCCTTGAGGATCCGTGATTTAGAAATAAGAAATAGAGTTTTTATGGCACCTATGTGTCAGTATTCAGCTATCGAAGGAGTTCCAAATAGTTGGCATCAAGTCCATCTTGCAAGTCGTGCTGTGGGTGGAGTTGGGCTAGTCATTGTTGAAGCCACAGGTGTTTCTCCAGAGGGAAGAATTAGTGATCATTGTCTAGGGCTTTATAACCAGCAACAAGAAGAGGCATTTAAACCCATCGTTGAGATAGTTAAGAGAAATGGTGCTAAAATTGCTGTTCAGTTAGCTCATTCAGGAAGAAAAGGTGTTGGTAGTTTTGATGTTGTCGCACCAAGTTCTATTCCTTTTGACTCAAGTTATAAAATGCCAAAAACCCTGAGTAAAAAAGAGATTGAAGAGGTGGTTGAGTCCTATTTCAAAGCGGCAAAGCGAGCATTAAATGCAGGATTTGATGTGGTAGAAATCCATATGGCCCATGGGTATTTATTACATCAGTTTCTTTCGCCTTACTCAAATAAAAGAACCGATGATTTCGGAAGTTCCTTAATAAACAGAATGAGATTGCCCTTAATGGTTGCTAAAGTAATCCGGGATTTTTGGCCTCAAAATTTACCTGTGTTTGTCAGGTTATCAGCGACGGATTGGATTGGTAAAGAAGGGTGGGATCTTGAAGAGGTGGTATTGTTTGTTAAAGAACTAAAAAATATTGGCGTTGATTTTATTGATGTTTCTAGTGGAGGAAATGTTGCTGATGTTAAAATTCCAATAGGGCCAAATTATCAGGTTTTTTTTGCAGAGGAGATTAGAAAGAAAGCTGAAATTTTAACTGGAGCTGTTGGGCTTATTACCGAATCGATACAGGCCGAGAAAATCTTAGTAGAAGGAAAAGCAGATGCTATTTTGCTTGGACGAGTATTATTAAGAGACCCTTATTGGGCCATAAATGCAGCTCAGCAGTTGGGGAATGAAAAAATATTCCCCAAACAATATGAAAGAGCGTATTAGGCCTTAAATTATTTTAAGGCTAAGAGTGCTGCTGTGTAGTTTGGTTCGTTTACAATGTCAGAAACTTGCTCTGTGTAAAGTACCTGATTGTCCTCGGAAAGAACAATTACACAACGAGAAAGAAGGCCTGCTAGAGGGGAGTCCAGTATAACAATTCCATAATCTTGTCCAAATCGACTGCGAAAAGCTGAAAGAGTTTCACAGTTTTTAATTCCTTCTGCACCACAAAATCGTGTTTGAGCAAATGGTAAGTCAGCAGATATATTTAAAACCACTGTGTTGTGCAGTTGAGCCGCTTCTTGATTAAATCTTCTTACCGAGGCAGCACAGGTTCCAGTATCGATACTTGGGAAAACATTAAGTACCTTTTTTTTTCCAAAATAATTTTGTAAGCTCACCTCGGAAAGATCTGATTTTACTAGTTTAAAGTCTTTAGCGATAGTAGCTTTTTCAGGAAGAGTTCCTGAAGTGTGAACAGGATTTCCTTTGAGAGTGATATTTGCCATGTGTCTCCTTTGTTATGTGTATGTGAATTGAAGTTGTAGGTCACAAAAAATAAAAAACTAAGACTTCTGAGCTTTAATAGTTAAACTAGAAATATAAGTTTCTGGCAGCCCGGCTTGTTTAGCTCCACTGATCAAGGCTTTTATAAAAACATCACTGACAGGCCCAGCCGTGCTTGATCTTGTAGGTGATGTTACGAAAGCCGTAGCTTCAATTTCATTTTGATTAACTTGAACTTTGATTGCCCTTTCGATCGACATTCCTGTAACCACTCCTTCTTTGTGTTGAACTACAGGCCAATCCTTAGAGGGAATCTCAAAAAGAAGTCCAAAGACAGAACTTCCTTCTTGATCAACTAGTCCTGCAACTCGACCTCCCCACCAACGAGAAGGAAAGTCAAAGACAAGATCTACGTTCCTAGCTTCGGCGACCTGTCCTTGAGGTAATTGGAAGAAGTGATAGCTATGTTCCTCTTTCCATTGTTCAAAAGCCTCACGGTCTAAAACTCCAGAATAGGCAAAGTACCATCTGGTTCCTTGATCAGTGATTGCATTTCTAGCGTCCATAACTTTATAATAATGAGCATCCATGTAAACAAAGTAGCATAAGGAAATTTAAAGTTCAATGGGTCAGTCTGTCTCTGCTATAAAACAGTTACTGTGTGATATGACTTTTGAGCATGCATGGATTTATACTTTGGAGGAATCATGTGCATTTATTTAAGGCAAAATAATATTAAAAAAGACAAAATTGTTGGATTTTTATTACTTCTATTCATAATAGCTGTGATTCAAGGGTGCAGTTCGGCAGGTAAAGATATTCATTTTAGATCCCGTCTACCAACACAAGAATCACCTTTAATTAGTTTTGACAAGGAAAGTCTTTTTGGATTCGAGATGGATGCTGAAAGTTCTCGTTATACGTTTCAACCGACGAACGATTTAGTAACTAATTATAATTTAAATAATGAAACAAGCTATTTTTCCTCGGAGGGCTCTGTCAATGGATTTGATTTATCTTTAAATTATAGGAAAGCCTATGAGCCAATTTATTTTAAAGGTAATCTTGGATTAGATTTTCTGGAGCTTCAGATAAATCCAAGTTCCATAATAGGTCTAACGGGTCCTTGGTTTGTTAATTTTAACGTGGGGGTCTATAAAACAAGTGCTTATGTTAGTACTTCCTCAAGCAGTTGCAACTTTATTTGCTTTTCAACAGACAGAGCTACAGATCAGTTAAAAGAAAATGAGATCAAAACTTCGCAATCAGGATCCGAGAAGAAAATAGGTGGATTAATTGGATATAAATTTTCTGAAAAGAATCTGCTTACAATTTCCTATCAGTGGATGGATTATGCAGTTAGCGCTTCGGTTTCAAAAAATGGAATGGCAGATTTGAGTTTAAATGAAAGGTACTACGCCTCAGGTTATGGTTTAGGAGTTTTTAATGAACTTTCTCTAAGATCAACCCTAGGGCTAACTGTCGACTATGTTCAAATGCATTTACGAAAAAAGACAGATAGACAAACTGTTTTAGGTGCAAGAATGCTGGTGGGATTTTAGATAATTGTTTATGAACAAAAAATAGAAATGATCATCTTTGAGCTATTTTGTTAGGTTTACAAAACAAAAAACTCTGGCAACCCACAAGCAACAAAAGATTGGGGTCATAATTTAAGAAAGACCTATGGATAGACATTAAACTAAACCAGAGACGATTACTAAAGATGGCTTTCCGGGTTATGCAGAAATTGTTGATATGCCTTAAGTGTGAGTTATTTGAATTTTTAATTTTTTTGAGTAATATGCTATTTAATTAGTTAAAAAAAATTCACCAAACAAATCATAAGAGAATGAATTGAATGTAAAAAATATTTAGCTTAGTATGAGTCAATGGAGGAGTTAAATTGTCGCTTTATAAATATGTTTATTGGTTTAAAAGAACAAAGCCGAGCTCCTATAAACCTGTTATTTTAATCACGGGTTGTTCCTCAGGGATTGGTTTTGAGCTTGCAAAAACTTTCTCAAATATTCCCAATTATAGAACTGTGATTACGGCAAGAGCTCCTTCGGTAGAAAAACTTCACTCATTGTTTCCCTCTGCAGATAATATCAGAGTTTGGGAGCTAGACATCACCAGTGAAATTTCAAGAAATCAGCTTGTTGAAAAAATTAGGAAAGAATGGGAAGGTGTTGATATTCTTATTAACAACGCGGGAATTAGTTATCGTTCCGTTATCGAGCATATGACTGACAAGGATGAACTCGCTCAAATGACTACTAACTATTTAGGCCCCATGGCTTTGATTAGAAATGTGCTACCTAATATGCGCCGAAAAGGACGAGGAAAGATCATCAATGTTAGTTCTGTTAGTGGAATGCTTGCGATGCCTACAATGTCATCATATTCCGCTTCAAAAGCGGCTTTAGAGGGAGCTAGTGAGGCTCTTTGGTATGAGATGCGTCCTTTTGGAATAGATGTTTCTTTAATACAACCAGGATTTATCCATTCAGATTCTTTTAAAAATGTTCGTTATACAGAACGTGGAGAAAAATCAGAGAACAATGAAGATGAATATTCTGCTTTTTATAGAAATATGAAACCTTTTGTTTCTCGATTAATGGGAATGTCAAGGACTCCAGCCAGTAAAATAGCAGAGTTAATTCTACTAGTAGTTCAGACCGAGCGTCCACCTCTTTGGGTTCCAGCTGGCTTTGGTGCTGAGTTTTTCTATTACTTACGTCGTTTGATGCCAAGAAGACTTTTACACCCAGTCTTGTATCGTTGTCTTCCCGGTGTTGAACATTGGGGAGAAGGGTTTTCCAAAAAACGATCTCGGTAGATTTAGAGGCTGACTCCGAATTCAGGCAGTCAATTGCTTTATATTTTGACACTTTTAAATTAATAAAAATGGCTATAGAATCTTAATAAAGGTTGAATAGTTTTTCCAAGTCAGCGCTGAAGATTTAATCTCATTTTAATGTCATTGGCATTAAAATTGTAAACTATATCAATATGAGAAAATTAATTGGTTGTTTTTTGTTTATTTGTCAGTGCTCGCTAGGAGTTGCAAAAAGCAATCATCTTATAACCCAATCCATGGCAGTAAATTTCAATAATCAGATTCCTCAGAGTTTTCAAAATGATCCTAAATACCTGACTCAGATATTTGTTCCAAGATCTTGGGTGAGTGTAATTAAAGATGAAGTTGTTGGAACCGATTGGGATAGATTTCTTAATGATTCTAAAAATCCTAATTTGGTAAGAGTTTTGATACATCCTTTCGATGAGATTACTTTGAATAAAGTTAAAGTTGCTTTAAAAAAAGCGAATATTAAGTATAAACCAAGTCAATTTGAAATTCCTTTTTACTTAACAGAATCTAGGAGCTTATATCCAACAACAGTTAAAGACTTTAAAATACCAGTGTCTCCAAGGCTATCGATGTCTAGTGGTTTTGGTAAATGGAAGGGAAATGAAGAGGATGTGGACATGTTTGGAAATTTCTTTGGAATGGAATATAATAAAATGATTTCTTCAGAGCAGGCTGAATTTTCAATCGAAGCTTCAAGAATAATTCAAAAGAAATTAAATGGTTCAACAAAGGGAGACTTTTTTGAAATTCAACCAGAACGTATGGTTATCAAGATAAACTCTCCTTATAATGAGCTAAATCTAGGACTAACTTTTCGAGATATATCAACAATAAGTACTGAAAGTGTTGTAGGTATTCCAAGTTTTGTGCAACAAACTTTTCTAGGATCGGAGCTTTTAGCTTATGCTAATGGCTATGATTCTGCGTATGATTATCTTTATCATTTGGAAGCAAAAATTAGAGGGCGAGCCTTGGCAGAGTTTTTTGTTAGAACAGGATTTGTCCATTCGTCACCTCATTCGCAGAATTTTGTACTTAAAGCTGATAATAATTTTCGTTTAAATGGAGTTCTTTCTATAAGAGATCTTCCTGATTTAATACCTACTTATGATAGCCGTTTATTAGATCCAGCGATGGCGTCATTGTTTGAAAACTTCGAGGATGCAAGAGAAGCTCTTCGCAATCAGCTTGATGGAGGAACTGATTTTTTTGCATTTAGACATAGCTTTTTAAAAGGATCTGAAGACGAAAGAATTTTAACTTATGAGCAAAAAAGAGAAATAGAATTAGCAACGTCAAACTCATTTATTAATACACTTTCATTTTATTCTGGAGTCTCATCTGAAGATATTAGAAAAATTGTGAGCCATAATTTTTATAATGTGGAATCCGATTATGCCATAACATTTTTTCAAAGAAATTCTCAAATATGGAATAATATTTTAACCGGGATTAAAACTAAATTAGCCGAGGGCGTAAAAGCAAGAGTCGAAGAAAAACCTAGAAAATTTGAAATAGTTAAGGGGCAGGATGAGATAAATTCAAATTTGCTAAAAATTATTAGAAAAAGACTCTCATCGGAAAAAATAGAAGCTGCTGAACTAGCTTTTATAAAGCAGTTATGGGTTGATCAAAAAAAAATTGGATTTAGTCAAATTGAAGTTAGCAAAATTATTACAATAATGATTGCAGCAGAGGCTGTTTCCCAAGAGAGCTACCTTGAGGTCTATCTTGCTGCAAATAGCGAGCATCAGCGAGATGAGCTAATGAAGAGTTTATTAAAAGGAAGTTTTAGTGATAAATTAGCTTTCTTACGACAAATAATAAAAAAATTCCATTCCTCAGAAAAATTTGTTGAATCAGCAGAGAAGAAAAGGTTACTTTACAGAGTTACAAATATTTTAAATCAGAATAATATACCTCCAGAAATACTTGAGGCTTCTTATTTTGCCTTTGTTGCTTTATCTAATCCTGAATATAAAGGGACAGATATAACTATGTTCATGAAATTGTTTCCAAAAATAGGCTTAACAAAAAGCGTTAAAGAAGATTTAGTCTTTTGGAAAAAAAATTATCCAAATAAAGATTCATGGTATGTCGATAATATACTAAAATCTTCATTGATTACTACAATTTATTCCTGTCTTAAGAACTACTAGTAAAAAATATAGTTAAATTTCTGTGTCATTATTTCAGTAAATAAGTTTATTTAGAAACTTTAAAAAACAGAAAAGATTTTTGCTGTTGTAGATCTTGTAATACCAACATCACGTCGTTAGTTGAGGTGTTTGATTCTATGTGTAGACTTTGAATGTAGGTGTTAAAAGGTGAAGTCTCTGTGAACAAAAGTTTTGTGTAGATAGAATTATCTTTAATACAAGAAATATTTAAAGAAACTCCATTTTGATCTTTAGAAGTTAAAGTGGAAACTTTTCTTCCATTACTAAATAGAATTTGGCAATAAGCTGAATTTTTTTGACAATAAATATCAAAGTCAACATTTGATGCATATTTGTCTTTAGAGTATTTTCCATTTAAAAAGCTACACTCAGTAAGAGGTTTCAGCGTTACTGACTGAAGATAAGTAGAAAACTTGTGTGATTGAGAAAAGCTAGATAGAGAAATAAAACATACTAAAAATAATAATTTAAACATTTGAAAACTCCTAAGGAATAATGAATAGAGGGAACATAGTTCTTAATTGGAAAAAATGGAAACCTTAAAATTCGTTAAGATAATACTTTCAAAAGTAACAATAGAATCACAGTGGCAGGTGGCTATGTCATGTATCTATAGTAGTGTTTAAGTAAAAAATTCAAAAAAAATCATATGAAGGATGATAATATTACTGTTTAATAGTTGATAGTTATCCTACTTGCGAGTTAGTTTTTAGTATGATCAAAAATAAAGAAATTGAAACTCTTACAAGTTTAATTGGAACTCCTTTAAGGTCTCCATGGCAAAAAAACTTTCTAAATGAGTCAGATGTAGAAATTTTAAAACTTAAAAAGTCTTCCTTATCTAAGAATCTAGCTATAACTACGGATATTGTTTCAGATGAAATTCATTGGGGACTTTATAAAAGTCCATTCCTAATCGGTTGGATGAGTGTGGTTGTTAGCCTTTCTGATCTGGCGGCATCAGCGACTTCTCCATTAGGTTTTGTAATGGGAACACATTGGGGTAAGGAATTTAACTTTAAGCAAAAAAAAGAATTTTATCGTGGAGTCAAAGAGGCATTAAAGGTCCATAGAACTTTTCTTTTGGGAGGAGATACTTCTAGCGGTAAAGAGACAGTTATTTCCTCCACAGTTTTAGGTGTAGGTATGAAAAAAGTATCACCTCTGAAGAGAACTAAAATTAATGTTGGCGATGAGATCTATGCTTTGGGAAGTTTCGGAAATGGTCCAGCTTTAAGTTTAAGAGTTCTTTTGGGAGTTAAAGAAAAATTTTTTCCAGAAAAGCTATTTTTACCGATTGTTAAATTTTTAAAAAACACAAAGCATATCAAAGCAAGCATTGACGTAAGTGATGGCCTTGCCAGTAGTTTGTGTATTTTTAGTGAGATCAATCAAGTGAGTTTTGATATTGATATACCAGAAAACTTTTTTACGCCGGAATCGGTGCAATTTTGTCATCAAGCAAGAATTCCTCAAACGGCTTTGTTTTTTGCTGAGCATGGTGACTATCAACTTTTGGTGGCGATTGATCCAAAAAAAAGACAGAAGAGCATGGTGACTATCAACTTTTGGTGGCGATTGATCCAAAAAAAAGACAGAAGTTTTTGAAGTTAAATCCACAGGCTATAAAAATAGCGGTGGCTTCTGGTAAAAGAAAAGCTCACCGTATAAAAAATCTAAATAATGAGTGGATTGTTTTTGAGTTGGACTTTCTATATAAGGCGCCTAAAAGTACAATTTTTTTGTTAAGAAAAACTTTTAAAAGTTGGCTAAAGTTGGCACGTAAAGCTAATTTGTAGCGCAACAATAAGTTATAGTTTGGTTTAAATTAGCTTAAATAGCGATTAATTCATAAAGCAATTTTTGCATGTTGATTAATAGGGAAATGAGGCATCGTAGGCTGCGCCGTTCATATAAATGGCTTTTAAAATATCGCAGCGGTATTTGTTTGTTTCGGAATTACAGGTTTCGGCTTGAATTTTCATAAAGGTTTGACCAACACGCTGCGATTCATCAGGTCTCAGGATATTAGAAATAAATAAACTTTTTCCGGTAGTGTATGGCGATTTAGCCTCTGCAAAATGACAACTGACACAGCTAGAGTTTGTGCCTCCAGAGGAAAGGTGATTGTTGATTTGCTCGTAGGTCACACTGTTATCAATTGGAAATTGGATTTCAGCTTTGAAACTCTGTCCTGATTTAAGTTCTCCAAACTCAAGAAAAGTTCTTCCTGATCCACTTGGTACTACACTAAGAACTAAAGTGTTTTGTATGATAAAAATTCTTGGACTTGAATTTCCTTGAGCTGGTTGTGCGCTGAAAGTGCTATTAGTTGCAAACACTTTTAATGGAGGTTTTAGTGCAAGAAGAAAACAATCAAGGCCTAGCGGTTTTGGAAGAGCATTGATGAGATTTAAGGCCTCGGCAATGGTTTGGGGTTGCCTGAGAGAGCTATCAACAGTTGTACAATCATAGCTCACTTCTGAAGATGATTTTTTTTCAGAGCATGACAAAAGCCAGATAGTAAAGCCTAAACTTAAAAAGATTAAAATTTTTTTCATGGTTACTGTCATCCTCATCTCTGATGCTGATGTTAACTGTTACCTTAATTCTAGCATACTAAGTAGTACTTCTGAAATGGCATTTTTGACTTCTTTCAAGAGCTGAGTTTTTTGTTCTTACAAAAAAGAAGAACACAACGGGTCCAGTCCCAATTTAGTACATTTTGACTTAAAAGATTCCAAGTTTAAATATAATTTTATAAAAATCTAGTGGTAGTTGTCTTCTTTTAAAGAGAATTTTTATCTTCTTTCAAAAAAGAAAAACTCTTTTTTCTAGATTGAAACTTATGTTCATGAGAAAAGTGTCCTTCTGTTAAGCCATATTTTTCTTGGGTTTTGAGGTGAGTAAGTGTTTCTTGTAAGCCTTGTTTTCCTTGAAAAAAGTTTTCATAATGTTTCAACTTAGAAATGAGTTCTTCTCCAATTTCATTAAGCGCTTCGTACCGAAATGAACGAAGTCCTTGATCAAGCCACGGCTGGATAAAGTTAAGTGCCGTTTGGGCTTTAGAGTTGAACATAGTATTGCGACACTCAGGATCTGGTTTGATTTCATGGAGATTGCCAAACTGATCTTTTAATTGCACTCGATGTTTTTCACAAGGTTTGCCACAATCTTTGTAGCTAGATCCTTGACTCAGAAAAGCAGCAAAAACACAATGCTCCATATGGAAACTAGGCATAAATTGATGAAGCGTAATCTCCAACTTTGAAGCGTTAGTTTGTTGTAGTATAGATAAAGTTTGTTCTTGATTCCATTCAGACTAAAATCTCCCCAAATTTTACCACCAAATTGATTGATATTTTGAAGGTAGTAAATAGCTCCCAAATTACGTGCTAAGATAATATCTGGATTCATTAGCGAGATGTTTTTAAGGTTGGTATATTCTTGCGGTTTAAGAACGCGAGTAGTGGCAATCCCTACAATAATCTTCAGTTTTCTAAGATTTTCAATCGATGGTCTTAGGTCTCTACCAAACTCAAAATCTAGAATTACTGTCGAAAATAAATTTCTATCTAACTCTTGTCTAATGAGTGCTTCACAGAAATCATTAACTTGTTCTTTGTTTCTAAGTAGAACGGTCAAAACTGGCTCAGCTGTTTGTAAAGATTCAGTTATTGGTTTTTGTTCTTGTTTTTGCTCTTTGGTTGATTTGAGTTGTAAGTCAGAGAGTAGATCTACTTTGAGTCCACTTACTCTTTCTAATTCCCTTGCCGTTGATAGAGCATGTACTAACTTCTGGCGCAGGATTTTTACTTCTTTGGCTGATATAAAAAGAGATTCTGAGTCGATTCTATCAATTATAAACTGATCTAATTTGAAAACGGTTCCGCCAAGACTTGAAAACTCAAGACGCAGATCTTCATCAGAGAGAGGATGTTTTGCTGCCTTTACTAATGGTGATTCCGTGTTTAAGGTAAAACTCCTCTGGCCATCGCTAATGAAAGCGATTAGTTTTTGATTCAACTCTAGAGTGATCCTTACAAACACTGGAATCTTTTTAAATAAATTCTTATCTGTGAATGATTTATTAAGATCACGTTTTAGATTTTTATCATGATTTTTAAAGACTCGAGACCCAATAAAATTAGCGCCTACATCAAGATCGTTGGCTACGCCAATTAGAAATACATTTTTCCTAATGGGAGCAATAGAGAAAATAAAACTTCCCCATTCTTTTTCTCCTTGAGACCAAAGAAGTCCATCACCTGGTGTCAGAGAGATTGACATACTATCGCTGAGCTCAACTAAAATATGTTCATTTTTAATAGAAATAATTTTACCAATCTCTATTCCTCGGTGGGATTTATAAGTACCTTCAACTAGTTTTTGATGATTAACACCATGAAGCCATCCTGAAAAATAACCACGAGAATAAGTCATAGCCATTCTATTTTTAGCCAACTGAATTTCTTTATCATCCCAATTTTTTTTATGATTTTGAATATAAGCATTCATGACATGGCGGTATTCACTGGTAGTAGCGGCCACATACTCCGGAGTTTTTAAGCGACCTTCAATTTTAAAGCTGGTCACACCTATATCCATAAGTTCAGGGAGTTCTTTTATACCACAAAGATCTTGGGGGGAAACTAGATAGTTTTTATCGATTTGATTGTGTTTTTGTCCATCAACGAAAAGGTCATAACTAAAACGGCAGCTTTGAGCACACTGACCTCTGTTAGCAGATCTTCCCCCTAGATTTTCAGAGGTAAAACATTGACCTGAGTATGAAACACAAAGTGCTCCATGGACAAAAACCTCGAGTTCTTTGTCTGTTTGTTCTTTAATAAGTTTAATTTCATTCAAAGAGTTTTCTCTGGCAAGAACAAAACGTTTGATATTAAGGTCAGATAAAAATTTGATAGCTAGGTCATTGCTTATGGTCATTTGAGTAGAAGCATGAATAGGTTGTAGCGGTGCTAGTTGTCTTATGAGATTCACTAAACCAAGATCTTGAACAATCAAAGCATCAGGATTTAGCGGCAGAATTTTTTTTAGAGCTTCTAAGGCTCGTGATAATTCTTCCTCAAAAATGACGATATTAAAAGCGAGATTGACTTTGACGCCATAGAGATGACAAAGTTGTATAATTTCTTTGAGTTCTTCAATTTCAAAGTCGTAGCTTCTACCACGGGCGTTAAAACCTGGAAAACCAACATAAATTGCATCAGCCCCATTGTGGATAGCAGCTAGTGCCATTTCCTTTTGGCCAACAGGAAGAAGCAACTCAAAATCAGGTGATTGTGGTTTTTGGGAAGACAAAGGTTCAGAGATGGAAGGATTATCACTCATTTTTTGAACTCACATGGTTAAATTGCTCAGCAAGCAAAGGTTATGATTTATCAAGGTTCTACTAAATTTTTATAAAATCGCAAACAAAAGAATGAAAGAATAAAATTAAAAGGCTTGTAGTTAAAGACCAAAGAGGTAGTTAATCTTAACTTTGTAGAGCCTTCATTACTGTCAAAAAAAATGACACATTTTGTGTTGAGGAGGTTACTAAATTCAATGGATTTATTTTAAGGTCAATTATTCAGGTACGCTTTATGCATCTTCAAAGTTTGAAGGAAAAGTGGTTTTTCCCTAGAGGCTCGTACAATCCGTATAAGGGTGGATTTTTTAATGAAATTGGCTCTGATTTTTATCTTAACAGCGGTTCTGTTTGGTTGTGGAAAGGGATTTTCAACAAAGAAGCAAGACTCTGTGCCAGCTCCTGACAAGAATCCTGGGCCTATTTCATCAGGGCTTCCAGATAGTTTTTATGATGAAAGTCCCTATGCAAAGCTTTCCGATCAACAGTTTGAAGAAAAAATCAAAGAAGTTAGAGAAAAACAAAAAGAAAAATGGTTACAGGATATCCCTGAAAAATATGACGATGTAGGAGAGTTTTATCGAGTTAAATCTATTCCTGGTATCAGTGAAAATCAAGTGATCGATTCCGTTAGTTACCCTGTGGTGACGACAAGTAGTCCTAAAGTCACAGCCACAAGTACTCAAAAGACGCTAAATTTAATTCGGGGGAAACTAAAGTTTGAAAATATAAAGCACAAATTGAGTTCAGATAAAACAATTGTGGAAATTGAAGGTCAAATGGTCTTCAAAGATAAAGAAAATAGTCAACTTAAGCCTATGCCATTTGTTCTTAAGGGAGCTTACAAAGAAAGTGAAATGGCTTTAACTGTTGAAGATATAAAATCGCCTTTATTTCATTTACTAAAAGCCAAAGCGACATGCACAGAAACTTCGGCAGACGCTTGCATGAGTTTAACCATAGATTTTTATTATGAAGTCAAAAGTAAAGAGGGGACTAATTTTTATACAGATCAGCTGATTTCAAAGAGTTCACTAGCTTCTGAAATTCAAAATCCTTACGAAGAGTTTACGACTCCTGATATTTTTTATCAAAAAACTCCTGACGAGGATTTGACTGACTATGAGAAAAAATTAAAAAAAGGAAAACTTTATCAGAAAACTCTAACTTTAGAAGAAGTAGAGACTGTTAAAGACTTACCCTCTTATTATGTTGTGCCAACGATGGATGACGTGGCTATATTATTTCCTGAATATAAGCCGGTGATTCAAAGTAAAAAAGAAGCCGAGATAGCTAAGAAGGTTAATAAAAAGAAAGTGACATTGCCTGAGCTTAAAGGCGAGGAAGTGATTCCGGACACTGAAGTTAAAATTGGTCCACCGCCACCACTAGATGATGGGAAAAGTCATAAAGTTAAAGGTGACACTGTGGCTAAAGAAGAGCCAAAGGCAACCGTAACGCCAAGTAAGGATGTAGCAAAAACAACTGAACCTGTTGTAGTTACAGATAAGAAAAATCAAACACCACCTAAAGTACCTGTTATTGTGAAACCCGAGCCTGTGGTTGTTCCTAAGGCAGAGCCTCCTAAAAAGCAAGCTCCAGAGAAGATCTTAGTCAAAGAGGATAGGGGTGTAATAGAAAATAAAAATCGTCCAATAAATCAAGCTATTAAATGGACGCATAATGGTTATTTAGTGAATGCTACAAGCTTACTTGAGGCTATACAAAAAATAGGTCCGAGTATTAATGTTTCTTTGTTGAATCCTGGAAAGCTTCGCCACTATGGGACCTATGATATTGTTGATCTTATTGTGAACGTTGGAGAATGGGTCAAAGAAAACACTGATGGATTTATCCTGAAAGTCAGTGATATTTCAGCTAAAAAGGGAGGCTATATAGGCCACTCAAGCCATCGCACTGGGATGGATGCAGATATTTCTTACATTACCAAGACTCAAAAAATGGCTTTTATGGATCTTGATAGAGTTAGGGGGCAGTTTACTCACCCTGATTTTGATGGGGCAAAACAGTGGAAACTTTTCAAAGAAGCTTTTGATATGGCTCCGATTGAGGTTATTTATGTCAACAGAAAGATTAAAAATGAAATGTGCCGTCAGGCTTTACTTGCAGGAGACTTGAAGTCTAACACAGATTCTAAGTCTGAGGCGGCGCAGGTCTTAACTCGATTGATTGTGATAGATAGTAATCACGGAGATCACTGGCATGTGAGAATGGATTGCCTTACTTTAAAGCGGATGGGGCTTCAAAAGCAGTGTTATCCATGGAATCAGCCATTTAGGGGGCCTGAATGTCAAAATATAAGCATTAAATAATGCTTGCCATTATAAATATTTTTGTTTAAATCTGGCAGAACCATTCAGGCTAAAAAGAGCTTTATAGATACCTATAAACCGCCTCGTATGAGAAAGGCATGTATTATGAAACAAAAAACCCATTCTGGTGCAAAAAAACGTATGCGTTTATTGCCAAGTGGTAAAGTGAAACGCAAACAAACAAAAATGCGTCACTTGAACTCTCACATGAAATCAAAAACTAAAAGACATTTAGGTCAGGTTACTTATGTTAACGACGCTAACATGTATCAAACAAGCAGAACGCTTGTATTCTAAGGAGTAAAAAATGCCTCGCGTAAAATCTGGTAAAACAAATCGTGCCCGTCATAAAAAAGTCTTAAAAAGAGCAAAAGGTTTCTATTCAGCAAATTCTAGAGCATTTATCCATGCGACAGAAAAAGTGGATAGAGCTATGGCCTACATGTTTAAAGGCCGTAAGATGCGTAAGAGACAGTTCCGTACTCTTTGGAATCAAAGGATCAATGCAGCGGCTCGTGCTAATGGGACTACTTATTCACGTTTGATTGGTGGTTTGATTAAAGCAGGAGTCGAAGTTAACAGAAAAAATCTTTCTGAGTTAGCTATTCACGATCCAGCGGCATTCACTCAACTATGTGCTCACGCATTAAAATAAATTTTGTGAAATAAAGTGAATTCAAAAAAAACTTCAAGTTTAAAATTACAAAGGCTTTCCAAAAGAAAGCCTTTGTCTTTTGTGGACCCAAAGACTCCAACTCACGTCGCTGTAAAAAAAGAAATCAAAGAGTTTAGTTCTCGTAAAAAAGACCATCTTTTAATAACCCTTTCAGAGAGTTCGCAAAATCCCAGAGGTCATTCTCTTGACCAGGTTAGACTTAACCATCGCGCCTTTCCGGAGCTAAATTGGCAAGATATTTCTATCAAAGCGAAGTTCTTAAAGACGGAGTTATCAGCACCATTTTTTGTTAGTTCGATGACAGCAGGAAGTGTGCATGGAAGAGCAATTAATTTGCTTTTGGCAGAGTTAAGTCAAGAGAAGAGAATTCTTATGGGAGTTGGATCCCAAAGAAGAGAATTGTTTGATAACGAAGCAAGGAAAGAGTGGAAAGAACTGAGAAAACAATGTCCCAAGGCTTTGTTACTTTCTAACATTGGTTTGAGTCAGTTGATTAAGACGCCTGTCATTAAGATCTTTGAGCTTTGTGAAAGCCTAGAGTCTTTGGCGTTGATTATACATGTGAATCCTTTACAGGAGTGTATTCAGAAAGAAGGAACTCCTTACTTTAGTGGCGGTTTATCTGCTCTTAAGCAACTTGTAAAACAGTCTCCTATTCCTGTGATTGTTAAAGAGGTAGGAAACGGATTCTCTAGAGAGGACCGAGAACAGTTGGCCGGAACTGGAATTTATGCTCTAGATTTGGCTGGAAAAGGTGGAACTGATTGGTCTCGAGTAGAAGCCTTGCGATTTGATCCTCTGTCTTATGAAAGAAATTCAGGTTTACTCTTTACGGACTGGGGATATTCTTTAGTGGATATGTTATTTGAAATGTTACAAGAAAAAGTTCCTTATCAAGTGTGGGGTAGTGGTGGTATAAGAAACGGATTAGATGTCGCTAAAGTGGTAGCGTTAGGTTGTGAGTTGGTGGGACTAGCTCAGCCGTGGCTAAAGTCTATTTTTTCTCACAGTCCTCACGAAATGAAATTGAAGACTCGTTTGGATTTAGAAACTAGCCGGAAATCTTTAAGAGAGTTTTACGAAGGTTTAGAGAAAGAACTTAAGACTGCCATGTTTTGTACGGGATCAGCTAATTTAGCGCAGCTAAAAAAGGGAAAAATAAAGTGGGAAGGTCCTTATGTCTGAGACGTTCAATGGTATAGAATTCAAAGGCTTTTCAAAACTTAGTTTTATGCAAAGACTTAATAAGTTGTTAGAGTCTGAAAGTATTACTCAAGAGGATTATGAATTTTTAAAGTCTGGTGGTTTGAAGAGTGTACAACTAGGAGAAAAGTTTATTGAAAATACAATTGGTTATTTTCAACTTCCCATAGGGGTCGCCACACAGTTTTGTATTGATGATAAAGAATTTTTTATTCCTATGGCAGTTGAAGAAACTTCAATTATAGCCGCAGCTAGTAAAACAGCTAAATGGATTAAGGAGTCTGGTAGTATTACCACTGAAGTATTTGGAACCGAGATCATTGGTCAAATACAGATTGCAAAAGTTAAGAATCTGGAAAAATTAACGACGCTGTTACAAGCAAGAAAAAAAGAATATATACAACTTGTAAACAAAGAAGTTGTTCCTAATCTAGTCCTACGAGGTGGTGGTGTGAGTGATATCACCTGGCGGGTGATAGATCGTGGTGACGGTTTTCAGATGGTTGTAATTCACGTGATGATGAATCCATGTGACGCGATGGGGGCGAACCTAATTAATCAAGTTTGTGAGTATCTAAAGAATCCTCTTCAAGAGCAAAGTGGTGAGATGATTACCATGTGCATTCTTTCAAATCTTGTGGACACTAAAATCACTCAAGCTAAAGTGCAAATCAAAGTAGATGAAGAATTAGGTTTAAAAATTCAAGAAGCTAGTTTATTCGCTGAACTAGATCCATATAGAGCTGCGACAAATAATAAGGGAGTTTTGAACGGTATAGATCCTATCATGATTGCTACAGGAAATGATTGGAGAGCTGTAGAAGCAGGAATACATGCCTACGCCTGTCGTGAGGGCCGATATTCTTCCATTACGAGATGGCGCTATCAGGATGGTACTTTAGAAGGTGTATTTCGTGCGCCACTGATTGTTGGTACTGTGGGTGGGGTGACTCAGCTTCATCCTATGGCAAAAATGTCGTTAAGAATGATGAGGGTTCAGTCAGCAAGTGATCTTTCTAGAGTTGCTGCAGCTGTAGGTTTGGTACAAAATCTTGGGGCTTTAAAAGCCTTAACAACTGTGGGTATTATTGAAGGACATATGAAACTTCATATTAAAAATCTGACATTAGGAGCTGGAGCGACAGAGGCTGAAATTCCTCTTTTAGAAACAAAACTCGAGCAATTTTTAAATGTGAAAAAGAGAATTACTCTTTCACATGCAATAGAAATGCTTCAGGAAATTAGAACCAGTCAAAGAATGTGAAAACTATTGATCCAGAAGCCGATTTTTTTTATATCGAAATTCCTGGGAAAACCTTTCTCTCTGGAGAGTATTTAGCTCTTTATGGGGGGCCTAGTCTCACGGTCTCAACGGGACCAGGGTTTAAGATGTTTTTTGTTCGAAAGAAAAGAAATGAATCTCCAGAAAATACGATTTTATACTCGTATTTGTATTCACAGTGGGGACCTCACTTGGATAAAGACTTTCTTCATATTAGTCAGTCACCAGCTGGATTATTTTACGCCCAAATTGAAAAAAATTTGAGCGAGTGGGAGATACTGTTTTATGATGGTTATCAAAGAAAAGGTGGTTTTGGAGCAAGTACGGCTCAATTTTTAGGTTTGTTTTTGTTTCACCAATGGTTACAAGGAAAAACAGCTGGTTCTTTAGAGTTAAAAGAGCTAATTAGAGTCTACTGGAAAAACCAAGCTTCCAAAAAAAAATTTCCTGACAATCTAAATCAAGTATATAAATTTCCTAGTGGGCACGATCTGTTAGCACAGTGTTTTCCAGGCTTTCATTTTATTAAAAAAAATTGGACGTTTGAAAATCAAAATAAGAAAGAAAAATTTGTTGACTCATCAATTTCCGATTTTGAAATAGATATTGGTTTATTGCCTTGGCCTTTTTCAGGGATAAATTTATTTTTGGTTTTTACAGGTAATAAAATACCAACACATATCCATCTAGAGCAGCTACAAAATTTTAATTTTGATGAATTGTTAGCTGTTCAGGAGAAAATTCAATTTAGTTTTAAGAATAAACTTGAAACTGAGTTTATTGTAAATTTAAAAAAATGGCGTGAGTTATTGAATGAAAAAAACTTTGTATGTTCTGCAACAATAGAGCTTGTGAAAAAGTTAGAAAGTCATGCTGAAATTTTATTTGCCAAGGGCTGTGGTGCGTTGGGTAGTGATGTTTTGTTTGTTTTGGGAAGTGCCACAGGAACAAGCAAGATAAAAAAAGTGATAATGGAACTTGGATTGGGGCCTGTTTTTGATCATGGTGATGTTTGGCAATGCCCTGTTGAAGTAAAAAAAATGAATTTACCACAATGAAGGAAGATTATTAATGAGTATACTGAAGATTCACTCTGCCCCCTCTAATATTGCACTAATTAAATATATGGGTAAAATTAATGGTCAGAGCAATTTACCCTCGAATGCTTCATTTTCTTATACGTTAGAGCATTTAAGGACGTTTGTGACCATTGAATCAATACAAGGTGTTACTCAAGACTTGTGGGAGCCACTTCAACAAAATCAACTTAATGTGGCAGATGTTAAACTTTGTCCAATAGAGCTTTCCGAAAAAGGTAAAAATAAATTTTTAAATCATTTTAAAATGATCAAAGAGTTTATGGATGTTGACCCAAAGGCTTACTTTTTGATTCGTTCAGCTAATAACTTTCCATCAGATTGTGGTATAGCTAGTTCTAGTTCAAGTTTTGCTGCTTTGACTAAGGCAGCTGTTTTCGAATTGGAAAAATATGCAAAAAATCAAAAGAAAATTTCTCTAACCGAGCTATCTGCATTGTCGCGTAAAGGTTCAGGGTCGTCTTGTCGTAGTTTTTTTTCTCCGTGGTGCCAGTGGAAAAAAGAATATGGTGAAGAGCTGTCATTGCCTTATAAAAAATTACATCATTTAGTTTTGTTACTAGACACCCATAAAAAAGAAGTTTCTTCTAGTGATGCCCATTTGAGGGTAGTGACTAGTCCTATTTTTCGAAGAAGAATGGAGCTAATAGAATCACGTTTTGAAGAACTAGTTTCTCTATTTGAAAATAAAAAGTGGCAGCAGGCAGTGGAGATTGTAAGACTTGAGTTCGAAGAGATGCATGCGCTTTTTGAAACTTCAGTTCCAGCTTTTAGCTATAGAAACAAAGAAACTGTTGATCTAACCAAAGAGTTAGCTTTAGAAAAAGATATTCTGGTGACTATGGATGCTGGAAGTAACGTGCATTTGTTATTCAGAGATGAGGATTTTACTTTAGCTAAGAAAATGAAGAATAAGTATTCTTCATTTCAAAGTATTGCTTCGTGGTGTGAATTATGAGTGCTTTAAAGCCTTTTTCAACAGTCACATATGGAAAATGGATCCTTTCTGGAGAACATAGTGTACTTCGGGGGCAAGAGGCGATAGTTTTACCACTTTTTTCAAAAAAATTGCAGTTTAACTATACACCCAACTTTGATTCTTTAAGTGGTGTTAGTACCAAAAGAGATTTGCAAATAAAAACACAAGGATGTAATGCTGAAGATATTGAATCTATTGTTAGAGCTCTTTTGTCTAAGGCTTTGACTCATATTAGCCAGGAAGTACCAGCTTTTTATGGAACTATAGAGATTTTTAATGAAATCCCATTAGGCTCTGGTCTAGGAGCTAGTTCCAGTTTGTGCGTAGCTTTTGGACGGTGGTTTGAGTTTATGGGGCTTATTGAAAATTCACAAGTGTATGAGTTTTCAAGGCAGCTAGAAAATCTTTTTCATGGTGAAAGTAGTGGCGTTGATATAGCAGTTGTTTTAAATGAAAAACCATTAATTTTTAAAAGACCTAATCAAATACAGATTGTTAAGAATTATTTTAAAACGCATCTTTATTTGACATATTCAGGTCAGCGTGGAGTGACTAAGGACTGCGTAGAGAAAGTGAAAAAGATTTTTTTGACAGATAAAATAAAAGCTGAAACTTTAGATTTGAAAATGTTGAAGGCTACAGAAGATTTTAAAAAATTTTATTTATTGCAAGATGAATTCTTCAGCGATGAAAAGCGTTGGGAGGCGGTAGCTCATGCAATAAATAAAGCCAGTGAGGTTTTTAGAGATTGGGGCTTGACTCAAGGGGCTTTAGATCAGCATATGGAGCAACTAAAAAAATTAGGAGCCAAAGCTTGTAAACCAACAGGAAGCGGTGGCGGCGGATATGTTTTAAGTCTTTGGGACAAAGAGGTTGATTTTACTTCTCCTGATTTTGAATTTATTTCTATCACCTAGAATAGAATTAAATCGCTGTTCTTTGAGTGTTATAAGTTTCTAGGTCTTATTTATAAGAAAAAGAATCGAATAGTTCATAGGAGTGTCTATGGTGTTAAGTAAGAAATTTAAAATGCTACTAAAAGGATTAATTTTTGGTTTATTTTTATTTTTTATTTTAAGTTGTGAAGAAGTTGATGATCAGACTATTGCAACAAATAAAGAATGGCAAGCTGCAAATCCATTGCCCACAACAAGAGATTTTAAAAGAATTAATCAACAACATAAAATTTTAGTTGCAGTGATAGATAGTGGTGTTGATTATAACCAACCTAATCTTGTTAATAATATTCACTTTGACTTGGATACTAATGGTTCTCCTAAGTCTTTTGGTTACGACTTTGTTGGCGAAGATAATTGGGCATCTCCGTATGTTGCTAGAACCTTGGATTTTAATCCACAAGCTAATAAAGAAGATAGTAATGAAAGTCGATTGACACGAAATAAAGCATGGCAGCTGATTAAAATACAACCACAGTTAGCCCCTTATCTTGATCCGTCAAGAAATGTAGAACAAGAAATAGATTCAGGTGCTTATCACGGAACTCATGTTGCTGGTCTCATATCATACGATCAACCAGAAATAGGAGTTTTGGCTTATCGAGTACTTCCAGTTAATATTAAGTATGAAGCAGGAAGAAGAGTAGTTAAAGGTAGTCCAACAGAAGCAATTTTTAATAATATACTAAAAGCTATGAGTTTAGCTATTAGTCAGGGAGCTAGAGTTATTAATATGTCTTTAGTGTTGAAACCTAACGACAATGTTTTGTTTGGTGGTTCAGAGTCTAATCAAAATCAATACAAAGAGTGGATTCAAAGAGTAAAAAAGTACATGGAGATGAATCCCTATGTTGTTTTTGTGGCTGCAGCTGGAAATGAAGGGAGATGGGTAGATGATGTATCAAATCTTCAATTGCCATGTGGTATTAGCGCCAAAAACTTAGTTTGTGTTGGTGCTTTAAATGAGGATAATTCTTTGGCAGCTTTTTCAAATATAGTTTTAAGTGAAAGTGCTTTTGTGATGACTTCTGGAGTGAAAGTTAACTCTCTGTATCCGGTTAAAATGTGTGATTCAAGTCATATAGCTGGACTTAACTTAGATCTTGAAAATAAGTCTAAGTTTATTGAGGTTGCTGGAAAAATATTAACTGATTGCAAAGGGAAAATTGGTTTTTATAAATCGACGGGAACAAGTATGTCTTCACCAATTGTAGCAAGGCAGATTGCAAAAGTTTTAATTAAAAATCCAGCTTTGTCAGGCGTAGATGCTATTCAACAGTTATTAGATCAGTCAGAAGTTTTAAAAAAAGGACCTTTGACGTTTCACAGGGTTAAATTTGAAAAGCCATCGTGGTCACTTTATTAAAAGATTTAAAATTATTTAAACCAGTTTTGTATTTCTTTTTTAGCATTTTCTTTCAGTTTATGAGTTTGTTTTTGAGCTTCGTTTTGAATCATCCTTTGCGCTTCTTGTTTTTTTTGTTCAAATTCTTTTTTAGCGATAAGGGTAAGATTATTTTTTTCTGCATCAATGTATTTTTGAGTCATTTTTTGAAGAATGTTTCCAGTGAAGTCCCAACTTAAATTTCTTAAATTTCCCTTTAAACTTAAAGGGAAATTTAATCTTCCTAGTTCATCTTGATTAGCCTTGATGAAATCCCCTTTAAGAGGAACATCAGAGAGTTTAAGAGTTCCTGAAAGCTCAGACATTAATGAAGAATCTATGTGTCCACTTAAAGTGATTTGTTCCTTTCTAGTGGTGGTGGCTTGAAACTGAATAAGATTTAACAGCTGGTGAGTTATTTCAAAATCAATATCAATCTGACCTTCAATAGGAGATTTATCAAATTTTTTTGGTAAACTGACTTGTGGTAAAGATAAAAGCTTTTCTTTTACTAGGTTCATTATTTGAAGCGTTTCTAATCGTCCTTGGTTATATTGAAATTGTCCTTTAGCCTGAAAACTGTCTTTAAATTTTGGTGAACTTGGTAGTTTAGTTGTTCCTTCGATATTGAGTTGAGCCTGTCCTTTGATAAGGTTTTTTATGTCAGGCAAGAAAAGACTCATTAAAGGTAGGGCTTCTATTTTTTGACTATTAATTCTAAAACTAATTTCAGGGTCGTCAACAGTTAATGGTATTATCAGTCGATTTATATTTAAACCGCCATTAAAAATTTTTTCAATTTTTCCAGTAAGTTGCAGTTGGTTTTTTTGTAACAAGGAATTGAACTCGAGGTTTGAAAAAAAATCTTTGTTGTAAAATATTAGCTTTGAAATTCTTAATTGGTTGGTTATCTTGCTTTTTTCAAAAATAGAAAATCGAGGCAAAAAAGCTTTCGCATTATTAGAAGCAAGTGTTTCAGATTTCGGAGTGGCATCTGGATTTTTAAAGCTCAAATCCCAAGGTAGAGTTAGTTCCTCTATTGATAATTTACTTTCAGCATTTATGGATAGACCTGAAGCACTTAGGTTACTTTTATTTAGCTTTCCATAAAGGGTACTTTGAACTTCTCCTGTTAAATTTTTAATCGAAGAGATGAGTTCATTTTTTGGTAGAAAATGCTTTATCCTGTTCCAATTTAAATGACTAATATCGATTTTAAATGAGAACTGGTCATCTAAGGAAAGTGGAGGTGTTCCTTTAATATTTAAATCTGCAATAAAAGAGTTTATCTTAAAAGAATCAATATTTATTTTGTTATTCAGAACTGAAGTTTTAAAGTCTAGCTTTAGTGGCTCATCTTCAACTTTTAATGAGTTTCCCTCTTTGCTTATATTTATATTCATCGCATTAATACTTCCAACAACTTCCCCTTTTTGGGCAAGCTGATTTTTGATATGAATGCTACCAAAAAGTTTTCCTGTGATAGGTCCTTCAAGGGTGACGTCGTTAATGGTATTACGTACTGTGTATTTAAATTGGTCAATTTTTATTGGATCGAGTTTTATTTCTAAATTTTTCGGGTCTTTAATTAAACCTTTAACTTCTCCATTGGTTTGTAACTCGCCGTTTAATGGGTATTGAGGAAGGCTTGGAAAAAATTTTTCAAAGTGAGAAAAAGAAAATTTAGGGATTTCAAATTGAAATCGGGATGGATTATCAAAGCTCAGATATCCCTGCGATTGAATAAAAAAAGAATCTAATTTTAATTTAAAAAAATCAAAATAAACTCCATCTTGGTATCTACCTTTAGCCTGAGAAGTAAGGACGATGGAGCTAGGCTTTTTGAAAATGTCTTTTTTCTGAATGTACAATGGAGTTAAATCAAGATCCCAATTAAAATTATTGAAAAAAAGTTTTTGTTGGTAAGTAAAATCGGCTTTTAAATTACCAGAGAACTCTCCTTGAATAGATAATTCTGGGCTTTTCATTGTCATGTCGGCTTTAAGTTTTTTAAATTCTAAACTACCTTTTAAATAAGGTAGTTCATTTAGGTAGCCACTAGTTTCAAATGAAGATATTAGCTCTCCTTCAAGTTTTTTGATGGGCGAGTTTTTGAATTCAGAAAAAGGAATGAGTGCTAAGTTATTTATTTTAGCTTTGGAGCTAAAGTTTAAAAATTTTTTACCTAAGTGAAACTTAAATTCATTTTTCGTATCTAAAGCAAAAACTTGTAGTTGTGTCTTCGTTGAGCTTAACCACTCATTACTGAATGTTAACTCTGAATTTAAACGTATAGGAATATCAAAACTAAAATAAGAGTTTGGAATGTTAATAGAACTTAATAATTCAATATTAATTGGAGCTTCAAGAGATGGGATAGAAACAGATATTTTTTCATTACTTGCTTTGAACAAGGTTGATTTATCTTTAGACACATTTACATTCCCGTTTCTTAGGTTTAATAGAAGAGCTATATTTTTAACAAATGGATTCTTAGGTAAAAAATCTTTTGTGTTTTTTATTGCATTCGAATCTGTTTCTTTTGTGTGTTCATCGCGTTTATTCTTTGCAATCTCTTTTGAAGTTTCATTAAGCATTACATCAGTATTATAATTTAAGCTTTCAATCTGTAGTTGAAGAACTTGAGTTTTGAATTGTAGAATATTAATAGTATTAAGAATTTTAATTTCTGTCCAAGGTAAGAAAATTTTGTATTCATTTTTCTTGTCAATAACAAGATCTTCAATAGCTATTCCAAGTGGATTAATACTAATCAACTTTAAGCTTTTGATTGACAATTGAGCTTGGAATTTCTCTTGAGCTATTTGCTTGGCTTTTGTAATAAGATTCGACTCAAGATTTATCAGATACTTATAAGAAAAATATCCCGAAATCGTTGACCAGCAAAGTGATATGATAAAAAAAACCTTTTTAAAACGAGCCACAACGACTTATCGTGAGTGATGAAATTTAATAAATATGACAAAGGTCTTGTTAGTGTTTAATCTACAGTAAAATTAAGGCCTCTTTAGAGGAGGCCTAATGCTGATTGACAATATTCATGACAGATACATCATAATTTTCATCAATTTCAGAATATAGCTAATATCTATTTTTTTAACGAAGGGGATAACTGATTTCAACCTTTGGTAGTTTGTGTCTAGGAATTAGGTAAGAGCTTAAGTTGAACAAATCAACAAAAACTTTATGCTTATCAGCTGTATTTTTTAAATAATCAGTACCACTAGAGCCACCAGTCCCAATCTTTCGTCCAAGCATTCTGTGGGCCATCAAAGAATGGCGATATCTCCATGTTGTTAGAGCTTCATCAATATCCATGAGAATCGACAAAATTTTAAATGGAATTTGAAGTACGGGTTCATCTCTGTAAAGAGAAATAAATAGGGCGGCATGAAAGGCTTTGTAGCTCAACTTAAAGCTGCCTTGCTTTAGCAGTTCGTCATATGACTTTTCATCAAAGACAAGGTCAACTTGCGCTAAAAAGTTTTGAATCATGTCTGTACTTTTTATTTTTTCAGCTTCAGATAGGCGAGGATTTGTTTTTATTACTTCAAGATCATCATTGTAGAGATCTACCAGACATTTTTTGTATTCACTCCAGAAATCAAAAGACTCTGTCTTTAAAAAAGGAGTTCTTTCTAGCCAAGATTCCAAACTTTCATAGAAGGAGGGTCCTTTTAAAAGTTCTATGACCTCAGATCTCTGTGGCTCTTTGAGATGATCATAAAAAGGGGCACTTTGAAATTGATGTCTTTGATTTTCTTTCAACCCGAGCATAGTTTCAATAATACGAAATTGAGCACTTTGAAAACCACTTGCTGGATAAAGATAATCTCTAAAATCCAAAAAATCTAGAGGAGTCATGGTTTCAAGAATATCTAAAGGGGAAGTTAAATTTTTCATAATCAATAAGACTCTTGCTAGACGGTGTCTTACAGTACCCATGTCTCGCTCTTGTATGTAGGTAGATTTAAAAATATCTGACAATGACTTGAGTTCTTTGATGATTTGAAAAAACCAAATTTCATAAACTTGATGAACAGTGATGAATAGCCATTCATCATGGGCTGGAGCACTAGGATTTAATTGCTCTGAACGCCTTGATTGAGTTTTAAGAAGCTGGTCGAGTTTTAAATAATCATGATAGTGAATTGGATCGTATTTCATAAAATCACTTTATTCCTAAGAGGGTTATTTTTTCAATAAATGCATCGACATCTTTTTCCTCAGAGTCCCACGAAAGCATCAATCTGGCAGAGAAGTCATTTTCATCCCAGATATAAAAAAATTTGCATTTTCTTAGTTCTTTGATGTGCTCTCTTGGGAAAATCACAAATATGGCGTTTGACTGCACAGGAAAAAGAACTTTAATATCATTAAATTTCTTCAGTTTTTCGTGAAGATAATTTGTTATTCTTAAAGAGTGTTTGGCAATTTCTTTGCAAAGATCATTATCAAGATAGGCTTGGAACTGAGCGGCTAAATATCTTGACTTTGAAGGAAGTTGGCCGAATTGTTTTCTTTGAAATTTAAAATTTTTTGCTAACTGAGGATTTAAAAATATAACCATTTCGCCCATCATTAAGCCATTTTTAGTGCCACCAAAACTAAGAACATCAATTCCAAGTTTCGTGGTCATTTCAGCAAAACTCACATCTAGATAAACACAGGCATTAACGAATCTGGCTCCATCCATGTGTACATATAATTGATTTTCTTTAGCAAAGTCTGTGATTTTTTTTATCTCATCTATGCTGTAGCAAGTTCCAAGTTCTGTTGGTTGGGTAATGCTTATGGTTTTGACTTGAGAATAGTGTTGATCACCTCTACGAATTAGGTGTTTTTTGATTTCTTCAATTTGGAGTTTACCTTGTTCGCTAAGCGTTGGGATAAGTTTGTAACCACCATGGACTTCGGGGCCACCACATTCGTCCACGTGAATATGGGCTACATCAGTACATATGACAGAGTTAAAGCTTTGGTTACAGCTTTTCAACGCTAAGATGTTAGCTGCCGTTCCATTATAAACGAAAAAACAGACAGCTTCATTGCCAAAAAGTTGCTTTACTGTTTTTTCTACATTATCAGTCCAAGGATCAAGTCCATAACTATGAGCATGTCCATGATTAGCTTCCAGAAGTGCTGCAAAAATCTTAGGATGAACGTGAGCGTGATTGTCGCTGCCAAAGCCTTTGGGAGAGAGCATTAGTTGTGTCCTTTGATTCCAGCGTGTTCTAGATAGTAATGTAGATAACGGTTCAGGAACAAGGCGGCTGCTCTTTGGGTGTTACCATTAACATCTAAAGGTGGTGAAACTTCATAAATTCCAAGATGTTTCCAGAATCGAAACTGACTTAATATATCAAATCCAGAATTGAGCTCTTGAAAACTTAAACCACTTGGCCAAGATTGTGAGCAGCCCGGTGCTTCAGCCGCAGACATAACATCTATATCTAGACTAACAAATACCGACTGATCCTGATGATGTTTGAAAATTTCTGATAAATGGTAATTTAGAGAATGTTTTCTAATATCATTTAAGGAAATAATTTTACCTTTATGATTTTCAACAAAGTGAGCATGGTAGACAGAATTGCAGTGAGTTTGAATGCCAATTTCATAGAAGTCAATTTTTCCATGAAACTCCTTGAGAATTTTATAAAAAGGAGTTCCTGAATTAATATTGCTACTATCGTCTCTTACATCCAAATGTGCATCAAAATTGAGGATAAGTGGTTTTTGGTGAGGGTGTTTTAAAAGCTCTGAAGTTATAAAACCCCAGGCGTCAGGATAGCCGTAATCATGGCCACCACCCAAGGAAGCAACAAAACTTTTTTTATCGTGAAGATATTGGATAAGTTCTTTTAAATTTTCCTGTGTTGAAAGCAGGTCAGGTAAGCTTTCTTGTGAAAAATTACCTAGATCTTGAAAATATGACTCCGAGTCTTGTGGAGCATAAGGATATGTTAACCTATAGAAGTAGTTTCTTATCCCTTGTGGGGCAACAGCAGCACCTAATCTGCCGCCATTATTTTTAATGCCGCGATCATCTTGGTAACCTATAAGGGTAAAGGAATTACTTTTAAGAGCGATCCAATCAGAAACTGTTTTGAAGATATCGCCAAGCCTAGGATCTAAAGTGTCATTCTTAGAGAAGAGTAGGTCCTTGGAAATTGGTTTTATCAGTGGAAGAAGTTGATTAGATTTAAGTGATAACTCTTTTGAAAGCATCATTGGTTTAATTTATTCATGGAAATTTCACTAAGGAAAGCTCCTGTTTCAGTACTATAAAAACGGATCACTGCTTTACGTTCATTCATGTAAAGATTTGAATAATAAATTTGCTTTTCGTCCGAAAGAAATAAGACCCAGCTATTGCCTGATCCTGGAGTGATTGAATAGTTCATATTTGCTTTGGGATTTTTTAAAGACATATCCTTTTGTGGAACATAAATTTGAAGATCAGTAAAGTTAGCAACGTTGAACAACCCCATGGGAGAAAGCCAAAGCCCTACAAACTGACCTAAACCAATAAAATCGATACTTTGAACATTTAGAACTTGATTGGTATTGGCGATGCCAATACCTGAAATAAAATCGTTAGTTTTCAGCTTGTCAATTTGGGTCTTGATCTCTGCACTTTCCGCAGTGAGTGTGAACTTTAAATTATCCTTCTTTAGTATTTTTAAACCACCCTGATTTTGAATATATCCAGAGTAAGATTCAAAAGCGTGTGCTCCAATGCTTAAAGCTAACATTGAAAAAAAGAATAAATACTTCATAGGCACCATGAATCATAAAGTACTCTTTGCAGTCAAAAAAAAAATAATGACGCTGTAAATATATTTTGTTTTAATTTGATCAAGTGACATTCCGCCAGGGAGATTTATGAAAAAAGCCTTAATTTTAATCACTCTAATGAGTTTAAAAGCGAATTCTGGGGCTTTTTTAACAAGTCTAGATGGCTTTTATTATGGGCAAAGTGTTGAGAATCAGGATAAAAGTAAAACCGAAACAAGGCAGTCTTTGTTAAGTTTGAGTTTAAGCTATCTGACAAACAGTAAAATCATTTTCGGAGTGATGGGGTTTAGTGACTCTTTGGATACAGGAAGTAAGATCGAAAAAACAACGGGCGTAGCTCCTCAATTGGGCTTTCTGATAGGAACTTGGGGATTAGAGGCTTTTATGTTGTCACAAGTGGAATACCAGCCAGACTCCACTCAACTTGGTAAATGGAAAGAGGGTAGTGGTTATCAAGTTAATTTAGTCTATTATAGCATTCAAAGTCAGGGGTTATTTTGGGGCTTTCAGTGGGTGTATAGAGTGATAGAGCTAAAAAAATATGATAATGGTTTCATTATTTCTGAAGATAAAAAAGCAATCTCTCAAACTTATCCACAAATAAAAGTGGGATATTTATTCTGATAGGAAGTTAATAAAAGACTCTTATTTTAAACAGAAAACAGAAAAGAAAATGCATGAAGAATATAAAAGTAGGATGTGCAGTCGTAAATCAAATTCCTTTGGATTGGGATGGTAATAAAACTAGAATTATTTCTTGTTTACAACTAGCCGAAAAAAAGTCAATTCAACTACTTTGTATGCCTGAACTTGCGATTTCTGGATATGGTTGTGAGGATGCTTTTTATTCACCTTTTGTGATTGAAAATAGTTTAAAGTCTTTGTTTGAAATTTTACCAATGACGAAAAACATGGTGGTAGCTGTGGGGTTACCATTCTTTTTCAAAGGATCCTTGTTTAATGTCGTGGCCTTTATCGTAAATGGAAAAATTGAGGGCCTGGTTCCTAAAAAGTTTTTAGCTGGCGATGGAGTTCATTATGAACAACGTTGGTTTAAAGCATGGAAAGAGAATATTGTTGATGAAGTCGATGTCATTGATCCTTTAACTGAAGAATGTTTAAAAATTCCTATTGGGGATCTTTATTTTGATGTTCAAGGAGTTAAAATAGGACTTGAAATCTGTGAAGAAGCTTGGGTAGCGCAAAGAGTTGGAATTGGTTTGGCAAAAAAAAGTGTTGATATCGTTCTTAATCCAAGTGCTTCGCATTTTTCTTTTGGTAAACAAGAAATTAGAAAACGGTTTGTTGTGGAAGGATCAAGAGCTTTTAATGTAGCTTATTTGTTTACCAATCTTTTGGGAAATGAGGCAGGTCGAATTATTTTTGATGGAGGATCGCTTATTGCCACAGGTGGTAATTTAATTCATCAAGGAGAACGCTTTTCTTTTTTAGAAAGGGATGTGATTTCTTCAGTCGTGGATCTTGATGAGAATCGAGTTAAAAAAGTTCAGAATGCCAGTTTCTCGCCAGATTTAAGTGAGCCTAAGGGTGAAAAAGTGGATGTGAGTTTTTCATGGAACTATTTGCCACCAGTCGGTGATGAAGATAAACTCAATTCAGAAGAATTCGATTCCTTAAAGAGCTGGGAGCAATCGAAGCACCATAAGGAAGAAGAGTTTTTTCGCGCAATGTGCCTGAGTCTTTTTGATTATCTTCGTAAAAGTAGATCTCATGGTTTTGTCATTTCCTTGAGTGGAGGAGTTGATTCTTCTGTGGTTAGCTTATTAGCAGCCTACTCTTTGAAGCAAGCCATACATCAGTTGGGCCCTAGTGAGTTTAAAAAGCAGTTGAGTTACTTAAAAAGGGCTGATCGACTTTTCAATTCTCAAGATTGGATTAAGAGTTTAGTGACCTGTGCTTATCAGAGCACTCAGAACTCATCTCAGGACACTTATTTAGCGGCCAAGGGATTAGCAGAAGAACTTGGTGTCACATTTTATAATTGGGATTTAGATATGGTTCACAAGAAATATCTTGAGACCATTGAGAAAGCTTTAGCTTTAAAATTGACATGGGAACAATTTGATTTATCACTTCAAAATATTCAAGCAAGAATCAGATCACCAGGGATTTGGTTGCTAGCTAATGTAAAAAATGCTCTTTTGTTGTCAACTAGTAATCGATCAGAGGCAGCGGTTGGGTATGCGACAATGGATGGCGATACATCCGGTGGTTTGAGTCCAATTGCCGGTGTAGATAAGGCCTTTTTAAATCACTGGATTCGTTGGATGGCCCACGTCGGTCCAATAAATATAGGGCCTTTAAAGTCTTTGTCTGCCGTTTTTAAAAATCCTCCAACAGCAGAGTTAAGGCCTTTGGATCGAGCTCAGCAGGACGAGAAGGATCTTATGCCTTATGAAATTTTAGATGACATAGAGAGAGAGTTTATCATCAAAAGAAAATCCCCAAGGGAAATTTTTTTGAGTCTATTGCCTGTTTATCAAAAAAAGTATTCAAAAAAAGAGTTGGTACAATTTGTAGTTAAGTTTTTAAGACTATGGTCTAGAAATCAATGGAAGAGAGAACGATATGCTCCAGCATTTCATTTAGATGATGAGTCTTTAGATCCAAAGACTTGGTGCCGTTATCCTATCCTATCCGCCGGGTTTGAAAAAGAAATTCAAAGTCTAGAAACTGAATTTGGTATTTGATTTTTTTTGTGAGTCTCTAAAAAGCCGTGCATAATTATCTTTGTGAAATGTTTATTATTGCATGACATTCAAAATGATTTTTTTCAATTCGGCTCTATGAATGTTCCTAAAGAGCCTGATTATATGAATAAAATAAATCAATTAATACGGCTTATAAGTAAGAAGTTTGATGTGCTTGTATTGTCTCAGGATTACCATACGCCGCAACATCATGCTTTTGCTTCTAATAATCCGGGAAAAAAATTAGATGAAAAAATTGATTTACACAATCACAGGCAGTTTCTTTGGCCAGACCACTGTGTACAAAATACTCCCGGTGCAGGTTTTCATCCCGCATTGGACATTCAATATGTAAATTTCGTAGTTAAAAAAGGGCTGAATCCGATGTATGATTCAGCCTCAGCGTTTTTCGATAAAAGTCGGGGAGAGAAAACACAACTTCATGACTATCTTCAATTTAAAAAAATAAATGAAATTATGATAGCTGGTTTAGCATTGGACTTGGGGATAACTCAGACAGCTCTTGATGCCAAGGAGTTAGGATATTCTGTAGAAGTAATACAAGATTTATGTCCTTCTTATAGAATTCCAAAAGACAAGGTCAAAGAGCGATGGTTCATTTTACAGACAGAAGGAATTAAGTTAATTCAACTCTCAGATCTCTTAGTAGGTTGAGTTGTTAGTACGTGCCTAAGAGGAGTTTTTATAAATCAGTTTGCCATGACGCTAATATAAGCCTAGAGTTAAAATAGTATTGTAACTACAACAAAAGGAAAAATATGAAAAGTTTAATTATGTCAGGATTAATGGCTTTAAGTTTGATGATGTCAGCCTGTGCTCACCATAGATGTCACTGTAATCATGGTTGTAAAGATGGAGCATGCAAAGTGGAAGCAGGAAAAGCTGATGGAAAAGGTGGTTGTGAAGATTGCAAAGGACCTAAGAGTCAAGAAGCAAAACCTACTACTGAGCCTGCAAAGAAGCCTTAATTTAAGTTTTTACAAATAAGTTTAAGGGCTTTTATAAGAATAAAAAAGCCCTTATTTTTATCATTTGTTTTCGTCTAAAGTTTCAGTTATTAGCTGATTAATCTCTGTTTTGATATTTGGATTAAAGGTTCCCGTTCGTAGTTTCCTTTCTAAAGAGATTACCTTTGTTTTTAAGTCGTTGTCTGAAATTTCATTTTTTTGTGCTAACTCTATGACATCAATCATAAAAGAAAAATCAGGGCCGAGTACGCTCATAAGTGTTCTTGCTGAGTTCCAGAAATTTTGTAAAAATAGGTGTTTGTCTCCAGATAAATAACTTTGATTTTTAATCATATTGATAGAGATTAAATAATCCTTAAGGTGAAAACTTTGGTCTGAAGTTATAAAATCAACCTGAGATTTTGGCAGAGAACTTTTTGTGATATCAACAGGCCTTGATTTTAGCTTTGGATTGATGTCCTGAAGGGTTGAAATTAAACCATATTGCGCACCTTGCGAGGTGTTGGTGGAGAGTTTTCCTGCATCAGCAACTCTGACAAGTTTAGCTCTTGGATGTGAAATAGTATTGCCATCGAGGTCAAGATAAACGAAAATTCTACCATCATTTGCACGTGTAGCCCATTGTGTCTGATTATCAACCTTACTAGCTGCAATGATTGACATAAAGTCAGCAAGACTTTGGATGACAAATTGATTTGGATTGTTTCTTACGTTTTCAGTAACTTCTTTAACTGTTTTAGATGAGGCTGTTGGTAAAATGTAGACTCCAACGCCGCCAGATTCATCAGGAACTTTTACGATATAATTTCTTGGATTTTTAAAAAATGAAGTTCTCTCTTCATTAGTTCGAAGCTCCTGTGGAGGGGAGACGATAGTTTTGTCTGGGTTTTGCTGCTTGTGTATAGCCTCAAGTTGAGCATCTTTGGTGACCAGTGAAAGAATCCCTTTGTGGTCAATCAACCGAGTTCCAAGGTTAGAGAGATAGACTTTGCCATGGTGAATACTTTCAATCAGCGATCTATCAGACACTTGATCGATTGGATCTGGACTGAATTGATCAAAAGAGTCGTCAAGTTTTGGTCTACCTTGGGCGTCTTTTTCAACGCCAGTGACTGTGATTCCGTCCATAGCGTAGATGTATTTATAAGCAGTACCTGATTTTAAGTTAAGACCAAAGCGAGTGTTGAGATCTGCATTGATTTTGTGCGTTTCTGGAGTTTTGTAGCCAATGCCATCTTTGTCTTTTTGTGCTGGCGTTTGTAGAGCAAACCCCTCCTCGGCGCGAGAATAGATTGACCATACTTGTAGATAACCTTCATAAGCTTTATCACCTACATGTTGAACTTCTTTGCCGTTAATATGGTATTTTCCATTTTTAATAGGTAGTTTTTTTGCTAATCGAACATGATAGTCTTTATCAATAAATAGATCTTTTCTGAGAGTTAAAGGCATTCCACTGAAATGGGAAATCATAGCCATATCGGGATGGGCTCCGGAATAGATTCCTACTCCTAGCTCTACAGAAATACCATCAGGGATAAAGCTTCTTCCAATATCGTCCATAACTTTTTTAAGAAGACTGAAAGCCTGATTGTCTGTGGATGACATTTTTACTATCGCAGAATAAAGTTTTGGATCCATTCTTCTAATGGCTTCAATAATCATAGTTGTGTTTGATAGACCACTTGGAGTTCCTGCGTTGATTTCAAATATATGGCTAAGGTGATGTTCTAAATTACCGAATGTAGCGTCGATACCAAAGACACTTCCAAAAGGGTAGTTTTTCATTTTTGGATTATTTATAGCTTCATCAAGGTAGGGTGATGTTTTGATAGCTTCTATAATGGTATAAATTTCTTCTTGGGATAGATATTTAAGGTTATAGTCTGCGGGTTTTGCTTTGGGATTTGATGTAAAAACCTGTAAAATATGTCGCATTCGTTTGAGTACTGGTTGAATTCCTTTGATTGTAGAATTGAAATCGCTTTCTTTTATTAGAGCTGGAAGTCCATTAACTCTGACGTGAAAAGGATTTCCATCTTTTGTTTTAAAACCCATTCCCAACTCAGAACCTACTAGTCTTGTAAGTTCATTATCTATTCTAATTTGCTCGTCAGCTGTTCTTGTTGTGAGTATTTCTGATAAGGCTTCAGCTATAGGCTTTAGCGTAAGATTTCTGTCATAATATGGATTTTCTGAAGGAAGTAAGACAGATTTATTTCCGTCGACTTTGATAGTTAAGTCATGTGGGTTTTTAACTTGGAGGAGGGATTGGGAAATACTGTAAAAAGCATGACAACTGTTTTTATTTTTGACAGAAGCATCAAGTGGGACGTTTGCCAGTAAACCCAGGAATATTGAAATGTTAAAAAAAATTATTTTAGCTTTTTTAGAGTGCATAGTATCTCCTCAATAAACAGTAATGCGAAGTTCTTGCCATTCGTTTTGGGTGATAGTCTAAACCCTCTTCCTATCTTAGGTCTGTGCTAGTTTATTGTAAGAATTTAGATGACAGACAAAAGTACTGATAGGGATGTCTCTAAATCAAACGTTTGTTTGAATAAAATTGACTTCAAACAAACGTTTGATTTAGCATGGTCATATCATGACACCTAAAGAAGAACTAAGCACTCGAGAACTAATTAAAGCCAAAGCTCTAAAACTTTTTGCAGAAAAAGGAATTGACGGAGTTAGCGTCAGGGAGATTGCTAAAGAGACAGGGCAAAATATTAGTCAAATAAGTTATTATTTTGAAAGTAAAGAAGGTTTGTATCGAACTATTATTAAAGATCATTCTCAGGTCATCTCGCAAAAAATTCATGATGTGATACTTAATTTGAAAGATGAGAAGTTAACTCCCTCTCATTTTGAAGCAGAAATGAAAAAGTTTATTGCGATCTTTGTCGATATGAGACTACAAAATCCCCATATATCAAGAATCATGCAACGAGAAACGTTAGATGGAATGCCTTTTGTAAAAGATATCCACAATGAAACTATTAAGCCTTTAGTTGGTTTAATAGAGTCTATTATGGAAAAATCTCAAAAAATGAATATTGTAAAAAAAGATGTTCCAGTGAGAGTTTTTTTTATTTTATTAACTGAATCTATCTGGGGCTTTATGGCAAAAAAAGAGTGTAAATGGGATTTGATGGCAAAGACTTGTAACTTCCCAAAAGATCGCGATTTATTTATTGAAAATGTTTATAATATTTTTTTTAAAGGGATTTTAAAATGAAAACAAAAAATATATTTTTTGCTTATGTGATGACTTTAACTTCTATAAGAGTTTATGCCCAGAATGGAGAATGGACGTTAGAGCAATTTCGCAATGAAATTCGCTCTAAGAATACCCTTTTTAAAACCTACGATAAATCTAGAGAGATTTCAGAATTAAAATTGAAGACTGGTGATCTTGTTTTAACCCCAATTTTTTTTATGAGTGCTGGATATTTATCTGATAAAAAGCAGCCAAATCAACTCACGGCTAATGAATCATCAGCTCAGAAGTATTCCTTGGGATTTTCAAAAAAGTTTTCGTCTGGCACTAACATTAAAATTTCAGGTGACTTGAGCGAAGCAAAAAACAATGGTATTCAAAGTCCATTATTTTCTAGTTATGAAAAGTACTCTGTTGGTTCTCTAGGGCTGAGTTTATCTCAATCCTTATTAAAAGATAGTTTTGGTGAGTTGACCTCGGTAAGAAGAGAACGAGAAGATGTACAAAAAAAACTTGAAGAGTTATCTACCGACATCCAAGAAAGGCAATTGTATTTAGAAGCTGAATTTCTTTTTTGGGATACGATCTATACGGATGCTGAAGTTAAGCAAAGAGAAGCCTCATTACAAAGAGCAACTAAAATTGAAAACTGGATTCAAAAACGTTATAGTGATGGGATTGCTGATAAGGCTGACTTCATGAATGCTAAAGCCTTAAAAGCAACTCGGGAGTTACAGTTAATAGCAAGTCTTGATGATCAAAAAAGTCTACAACGCAAGGTAAGAGATTTTATTGAGTCTGCAGAAAAAAATTCTATTCCACGATTTAAGGGTGATTTGAATGAAATGAGATCATTGAGTTTTTATCTCCCAAAAACAAACGATTTTACAAAAATAGATGTGCAAGCTTCCATTTTAGAACAAGCTTTAAAGAAGACGGTTTTAAAAGAGGTGATAGCTAATCAAAAGTCAGATTTACAGCTAAGTGCCAGTTATAATACTAATGCCTATGATGCGACAAAATCAGCAACAGCACTGGTTGGAGATTTGTCTAAGACAGATACTCCAACCGCCCAAATTGCACTTACTTGGACGTATGTTTTAGATTCTGAAGAGAAAAAAGCTCTGACATTGCAAAATGAAAAAGAATTACAGTTAAGTCAGTTGAAGTTACAACGAAAAAAAATTGAAAGCGTCTCGTATTGGGAGGAGCTATCTCGCAGGTATAATGAACTTACAAGTAAAATATCAGCAATGACAAAAGTGACTGAGTTTCAAAGAGAGCGAGCAAAAGCAGAACAAGATAAGTTAGCAAAAGGAAGATCGATTACCTCACAAGTGATTACCTCAGAGCAAGAAGCAAGTGATTCTGAATTGACATTACTTAAACTAAAAGCAGAGCAAAGAAAACTTGAAGGACAAGGTTTGTTATTTATCCAAAATAGGGAGTCTTTATGAATTTAGCTGCATTGTCGATTAAACGTCCCATATTTATAACGTGTATAGTTATATTGATGTTAATAATGGGATTTGTCAGTTTAAAAAAAATGCCTGTGGATTTATTTCCTGACGTTACATTTCCTACTATATTTGTACAAATAACATACCCTGGAGCCTCTCCGATTGATGTTGAAAAGCAAGTAGCTAAGCCCATTGAAGATGAGTTAGGATCTCTTTCTGGTTTAAAAACCCTGACTTCAAACAATTTGGACTCAGCAGCTTTTGTGATTCTTCAGTTTAAACTAGGAACCGATATTAAAGAGGTTGAACAGCAAGTTAGGAATCGAATTAATAACGTTCGTAGAAAATTACCTAATGACATCAAAGAGCCCATTATTCGTAGGTTTGACCCCGCAGATCAGGCCGTAATGACTTTAGCTATTCTTTCAAAGTTAGATGCCGCTAAACTTTATGACATAGTCGATGAACAAATTAAGCCACAGGTAGAAAGAATTCCAGATGTTGGTCAGCTTAATATTGTTGGTGGACGTAAACAAGAAATTCATATCTTAGTAGATAAGGATAAGTTGCAAGATCGTAATCTTTCTATGTCTCAAATTTCTAGAAGAATTGAAGACACGTCAAAAGATGTTCCAATCGGAAAAGTAGAAAATACCAAGAAAGAAACAGTCTTAAGAACATTAGGAGAATTTAATAGTCTTTCTCAGATTGAAAACATATCGGTAAACTTTTTAGGATCTGATAGATCTGTAAAACTTAAAGAAATTGCAACAGTAGAACGTTCTTTAGAAGATGTGAAGCGTGTTTCTAGTATAGATAATCAAAATGCTATTTTTTTAGATGTATTTAAACAGAGTGGTTCAAACACTGTAGCAGTTACAGATGCTGTAAAATCAACAATGGAAAAAATAAACGCATACTTGCAGCAAAAGAACATTGATGCAAAACTGATTTTAATTCGAGATTCTTCTATTCCTATTAGATTAAATATTGCTGATGTTAAAGAGAGTATTTCTATTGGTATTTTGTTGTGTATTGTAGTCGTGTTTTTTTTCTTGGGCTCTTTCCGATCCACATTTATTACTGGGATGGCTTTGCCGAATTCGCTTTTGGGTGGATTTGTTTTGATGATGATGATGGGGTTTTCAATTAACATCATGACTTTATTGGCATTGTCGCTAGCGGTAGGACTTTTGATTGATGATGCTATTGTTGTTCGGGAAAATATTTTTAGACATATGGAGATGGGTAAGGATCCGATTAAAGCGGCACTTGAAGGAACTGCAGAAGTATCACAAGCTGTTATTGCAACAACACTTGTGGTTATTGCTGTATTTGGACCTATTGCTTTTGTTCAAGGAATTATAGGACAGTTTTTCAGACAGTTTGGTTTGACGATTGTATTTACTATGTTAATTTCTTTGTTTGATGCCTTTACTATGGCTCCGATGTTGTCGGCTTATCTTGCAACAAAAAATGAGCATGAAAAAGGAAATGGTCCTATCGCTTATTTGTTGAAAGCTTTTGATCGATTACAAACTAAATTAGAAGATCTTTATGAATCGACTATTCGCATGACCTTGAAGTTTAGAAAATCAGTTTTAGTTTTTGCTATCTTTGTATTTATATTTTCTATGTTTCTAGCGAAGTATGTTCCAAAGACTTTTTTACCACCAAATGATATAGGTGAGTTTGCGATTATTATCGAAAAACCAGTAGGGACCTCTATTTATGAGACTGAATCTTTTATGAAAACTCTTGAGGAGAAAATAAGAGAAGAAAAAAGTATTCAGCTGATCGCAAGAACTGTAGGAACTAATGAAGGAGAGGCTAATAAAGGTAACTATTTTATCAAGTTAGTTCCTGCAAAGGAGAGAAAATACAATACGACAGAAATTAAAGACATTATGAGGACAAGGTTAAATGAATTTGCTAAAGATGCTACTATTGCGGTAACCGATATTGATATTTCAGGGGGAGGTCAAAAACCTTTGAATTTGTATCTTACGGGTGAAAATTTAGAAACATTGACTCAATTTGCAAATGACTTAAAAGTAAGGTTGTCTAAGATTCAAGGACTCGTTGATGTGGATACCAACTTCAGAAGTGGTAAACCTGAGTTTCATGTTAAGTTTGATCGTGAACGTTCGGAAGCTCTTGGTGTGTCCACCGTTGTTGTCGGCAATGAGTTAAGGGCTAGAACAGAGGGAACAGAACCAGCTATTTTTAGAGAGAATGGTATTGAGTACAAAGTACGATTGCGATTCAAGGAAGAAGACAGAGATTTGAGGGCTAACTTTGGTAGTACGCAGATTCCTAACTCTAACTTTAATATGATTCCTTTGAGCCGAGTTGCTAAGGGAGAAGATAGTCTAGGATATTCCCAAATTAACAGACAAAATAAAAATAGATTTATAGCTATCACCGCAAATCTTGCAAGCGGTGGAAATCTAGGGAGTGTGACTCAAGAAATTGAATCTATTCTTAAAAATGAAATTAAGCCTCCGTTGGGCGTTGAATATGCATTTGTTGGACAGGCAGAAGATTTTAAAGATTTGATGGCCAATATGATTTTAGCTATGGGGCTTGGAATTATTTTTATTTATTTAGTTCTAGCTTCTCTGTATGAGAGTTTTATCACTCCTATCACTATTTTATTAGCATTACCATTGGCGATCAGTGGAGCTATGGGTGGATTATTTATTTTTAATAAAACAATTGATATTTTTTCCTTGATTGGGATTGTTATGTTGCTTGGGGTGGTTGCTAAAAATTCCATTTTACTTGTTGATTATACCAAGAAACTTATCGATGAAGGCCAGGAGATTAATGCTGCTTTAATCAAAGCCTGCAGAACACGTCTAAGGCCAATTTTAATGACTTCCTTCGCATTAATTGCCGGGACCTTGCCTATTGCCATAGGGTTGACAGAATTAGGAGCTCAACGACAATCTATGGGGGTATCGATTATAGGTGGAGTTGTAAGTTCTACTTTGCTAACTTTGATCGTAGTACCTGCAGCTTTTGGATACATTGAAAACTTTAGTCAGAGAATGCGAAAATTAGCAAAAAAATTAGTTTAGGATTAGGGTGCGCTTTGGAGTGAGCTCTCTTCAAGGCGCCTGATTTTTTTATTAAATAAAGACCAGTCGTCTTCAGAATCAATTAGAGACCAAATTGTCTCAATCTCGTCAATAAGTAAAGTCTCAGGATATTCTTGAGATGTGGATCTGTAGTTTATCTGATCTGAGTTTGATAACTCAAAAAAAGTTTCAATAAATGAAATCAATCGCTGTGTTTGCTCTTCAAACGGCTTAAATGCAGTATTTAAGTGCGTTGAATTTAATAATCTAGATTTTAAGTAAAAGTAAAATTCCTCATAGGAAGGGCTTTTTTTAAAAGGGAGTGTGGTTATCTTTTCAGAGATATCACTAATCCAAGAAAAAAAATGGGTTAACAGCTCTTCAGACACTTTAAAAAGGTCAGAGTTGATGAGTTCATTTAATAATTCAGTTTGTAAAAGATCACCAAAGGCTTCTTGAGCGGAGGATGTCGTAGATGGAATCAATGGCAAATGATAAAAGCGATAGAAGGCAGAGTCAGGGGATAGGTTTTTAGGTTGTAAATTTAATTTTCTTAGGAGCCGTCTTACCATGTGAAGAGAGAAATACTTGTTAAAAAGAATTGTTAGATCTTCTTGGTTTTTATTTCTAAAATCATTAAGAAACAAATCTTGAGATTCTGTTGATGTATAAAACAAACATTTTCTAAGTTGCTCCAGATTCCATAAGAAGGCTTGTGGTTGTTGGCCAAAAGAATATAAACCCTGATTATCAAAATAAGCAGCTGTAAAGTTGGGATCAAATGTTGGTAAAAAACGATAAGGGCCGTAGTCAAAGCTTTCGCCAGAAATATTAATATTGTCAGTATTAAGCACTCCATGTACGAACCCAGAGACCATATAAGCTGCAACTAAATCTGTAAGCCTCCAGACGGAGAAAAAAAATAAATCAAGAAAAGGGTACTGACCTTTAGACTCATGCGGGTAAAAATGTTTTAGAGAGTATTCTGTTAGAGTTTCAATATTCTCCTTGTTTTGAAAATAAAATAATCTTTGAAAAGTTCCAATGCGAATATGTCCATGACTATATCTGGTAAGAACAGAAGATCTAGTTGGTGAGGGTTCATCATAGCGGATTAAACTCTCCGCTGTTTCAATGATTGAAAAGGTTTTCGAGGTGGGAACATTCTGAAACTCTAAATAAGCGCTGCACAGAGCTTCTCTGACGGCTCCTTTAAGAGTTAATCTTCCATCTCCTCGCCTTGAATAGGGGGTTGTACCGCTTCCTTTGGTGCCAATTTCAAAGAGATTTTGATTAGTATCACGGAATTGGGCAAAAAGGAAACCCCGCCCGTCGCCAAGTTCAGGATTGTAATTATGAAATTGATGGCCATGATAGCGCAGTGCTAAAGGTTTTACTACATTATTGGGTAATGGTTTAAACTTAAGAAAGTGATTAATAATAGTTTCTTTAGAGTTAGGATCGATTCCTAAAAGTTGAAAAATTTTTTTATTAACAAATCTAATTTCTTTAAAGTCAAAATCCCCAGCTAGAACTTCATCATAAAAATCAGGCCCTAGGCTGTAGATAGGAGGAGATAGCGTGATCAAAATGAAAGTCCTTTAAAAAGAAAAAGAGCAAGTAAACACTTGCTCTTTTTAGATGAGGGAGGGAATTGGCAGTTGGATATCAATGACTTTCCTCTTTTTTACCAAGCAGTTTTTCAAACAAGTTTTTCGAGCCTGTAGCAACACTTATAGTCTTGGTTGCCTTAGATGCTTCCTTAGGTAAGTAGACTTGTAAGACCCCATCGGAGTAGCTTGCTTCAATTTTATTTTCGTCAACATTTTCCGGAAGTCTAAATGCTCTTTCGAATCTACCGTAGGTTTTCTCCGTTCTGAAGAAACCTTCTTTTTCTACTTTACTTTCAGATTTTCTTTCTCCATGAACCTTAAGGACTCGATCATTAAACTCAACTTTAATATCACTTTCTTTTACTCCTGGAATATCGAAACTCATCAAGTAGCCTGCATCAGTTTCCTTCACTTCGGAATGTGGTTGATAATGAGTTTGGAATTCTCCAGTGATAGCAGGAGAAGCATTTGCGAAATCATTGAAGATTTCATCAAACTCCTTCATTAAGTTCCAGGTTGAAGTGTATGGCAAATTATTGCTTGGGCTGAATAATGATCTTCTCATAAAATCTCCTTCCTTTATGATACTCATTTATTTGAGCTTTTTTAATCTAGGGCTTCTACCCTTTCATACAAAAGATGGGATTAAATTTAAAACTGTCAAGTTCTTGGCTTTTTTTTTACAACTATATAATGAATTTTTTTATTAGCTCAAGGGCTAGAGGGTTTGCAATTTTTCTGGATGCCGTTATTAAAAATAACTCTTCGTTAATAGAATCCACTCTGCCAATTTTAATCAGATCACCATGATTTATATGTTGATTGACATTATGACTTGCAGCAGGAATTAAACCTAGTCCTTCTTCTGCCATCATTTTTTTTAAACTCACATCTTGTGTTTCTGCTATAACATTAACATTGAGTTGATTGGTTTTAAACCAGTGCTCAAGATCACTTCTTAGTTTACTGTGAAATGTTGGAAGAATAAAAGGCTGATTCTTAATTGACGCCGGAAAGTTTTTTCTTAAATTTTTAAATTTTTTTGAGCCATATATGTAAACTGGAGTTTTAATCACAGATCTATAAGTTAGGCCTTTCATGTCGGATATTGTAGGTAAAGAATTGGTAACAAACAAATCGATTTTATGAGCAACGAGTTCACGGAGTAATTCTTCAAAATTACCTTCAATAAGACTTACTGTGCATGGATTTATTTTATAGGCTGACTTTGTTAGTTCCATAATGATATGTTTTGGAATACTATCTAGAGCACCGATTTGTAGGTGCACTTTGGTAGTTTGAATGTTATCTTGGAGAACTTCTAACATTTCATTACCCATTTTAAAAATTTGTCTGGCATAATCTAATGCCATCTTACCATGTTCTGTCAGAATTAGTCTTTTATGCCTGCGTTCAAAAAGAACAATTTCCAAGTGTTCCTCAAATTGCTTGAGTTGCGCACTTAACGTGGGTTGGCCTAGGCATAATTTCTCAGCCGCTTTAGAAACGCTGCCCTCTTCAGCAATAGTTTGAAAATAAAGTAAATGATGATAATTAAGCCACTTGTTCATGCGTTATCCTCTTCGAGTGTTAATATAAGAAAACACAAGTATTTTGTATTTAAAAAAACGATAGATATGAGACTATATATCGATTTGATAAAAGTAAAGTTTTCTGTAATTATAAATGAAGTACTTAAGTGTTCAATAAGGAGTGTATAGTTTATGGTTCTTTTTCCATTTGCGGAGTATTGGTGGTTTTATCTAGGTTTTGTTGTCTTTGTTTTGTTTGTTCTGGCTTTAGATTTGGGAGTTTTCCATAAAAAGGCTCATGAGGTAGGGTTTAAAGAGGCTGGAGTTTGGACACTTGTTTGGATTTCTTTAGCGTTGATTTTTAATTTCTTGTTTTATAAGTATGCACAGTTCACATTTTCCAATAGTGAGCGACTTCTAGCTATTCCTAATTTTGACCCCGATTTTTATGCTAAACAGTCGGCTTTAGAATTTTTAACTGGATTTGTAGTAGAAAAAACGCTTGCTATTGATAATATTTTTATTTTTGCCGTAGTGTTTTCTTATTTTGCTATTCCAAAAGTTTATCAACATCGTGTTTTATTTTGGGGAATTTTAGGAGCTTTGTTTTTCAGAGGAATTTTTATTGCTCTAGGTTCTGTACTTATGGAGTACAAAGCAGTTGTTATATTCTTTGGGGTTTTATTAATATTTACTGGGTTAAAAATGTTTTTTGCAGGAACGGAGAACCCAGACCTAGAAAAGAACATTATTATCAAATTTTTGAAAAAATTCTTTAGAATTCACCCTAAAATAGAAGGCCAAAAGTTCTTTTTCAGGAAAGAAGGACTTATTTATGTGACTCCATTGTTTTTAGCGCTGATTTTTTTGGAAATGACAGATATCATCTTTGCTGTGGATTCTGTTCCAGCTATTTTTGCAATCTCTAAAGAACCATTGATAGTTTTTACAAGTAATATCTTTGCAATTTTAGGATTACGCTCAATGTATTTCATGCTTGCAGGAGTTATGGATAAATTTATTTTTATTAAGTATGGTTTGGCGGCTGTCCTCATTTTTGTAGGTGCGAAAATGGTTTACTTGAATGAGGCTTTTGATGGTAAATTTCCAATAACTTGGTCTTTAGCTATAATTACCATTTTAATTAGTTCGTCTATCTTAGCGTCTGTTTTTTGGGGAAGTTCAAAATCTACTCAAAAATAGTTTTAATTATGAACCTTAACAAGATTGAGGACCCCTTGGGGGTTCTCCTTGATTTATGAGCTGATGCATTTCTTCATCAGTAAAAACATGAGATCTAGTAATGAACCGAATACCTTCTGGAGACTCTACTGAAAATCCAGAGCCTCGTCCTGGAACAACATCGATGACTAATTGTGTGTGTCTCCAGTATTCGAATTGGGATCCACTAATGTAAAAAGGAGTGTCACCGAGGAGCCCTAGGAAAACATCTTGATCTCCAATTTTAAATTCATACCTTGGATAACACATAGGGGCGCTGCCATCACAGCAGCCCCCTGATTGGTGAAACATTAAGGGTCCATGTTGAACTTTAAGTTTTTCTATCCATTCCATGGCGATAGGTGTTGAGGTAACCCTTAATAGTTTTGTAGTCATATTAGAAGAATCCCATTGGTTTTTTGTCATAGCTGACAAGAAGATTTTTAGTTTGTTGGTAGTGATTGAGCATCATCAGATGGTTTTCCCTGCCAATTCCAGATTGTTTGTAACCACCGAAAGCTGCATGAGCCGGGTACAGATGGTAACAGTTAGTCCAAACTCTTCCAGCTTGAACAGCTCGCCCTACTCTAAATGCTGTGTGTGTATTACGTGTCCATAATCCAGCACCTAAACCATATAGTGAATCATTGGCTATTTCAATAGCTTGAGCTTCATCTTTAAATTTAGTCACAGAAACAACGGGGCCAAAAATCTCTTCTTGAAACACTCGCATTTTGTTATGCCCCTCAAGAACAGTAGGTTGGAAGTAATAACCTCCCTTTAGATTTCCGGAAAGTTCAACTCGCTCTCCGCCAAGTAAAATCTTAGCCCCTTCTTTTTTCCCAATATCTACATAAGACATGATTTTTTCTAGCTGATCTCTTGATGCTTGAGCTCCAATCATGGTTGAAGTATCTAGAGGGTTTCCTTGTTTAGTGGCTTTAGACCTAGCAACTGCCAGTGGTAAAAATTCTCCATAGATTTTTTCTTCAATCAAAGCTCTCGATGGACAAGTACATACTTCGCCTTGATTTAGAGCAAACATTGCAAAACCTTCAAGACATTTTTCAACAAAACTGTCTTTTTCACTCAGAATGTCAGCAAAAAACATATTTGGAGATTTTCCTCCTAATTCCAGAGTCACTGGAATTAAGTTCTCTGAAGCATATTGCATGATAAGTCTTCCTGTCGTAGTTTCTCCGGTGAATGCGATTTTAGAAATTCTTTTGTTCGATGCTAAAGGCTTTCCTGCCTCTATTCCGAATCCATTCACCACATTAAGAACTCCAGCAGGAAGTAAATCTTGTATAACCTCCATAAGAACCAAAATACTCCAGGGAGTTTGTTCCGCAGGTTTTAGCACTATACAGTTACCAGCAGCAAGAGCTGGGGCCATTTTCCAGGCCGCCATAAGGATAGGAAAATTCCAAGGAATAATTTGCCCAACAACCCCGAGAGGTTCGTGAAAGTGATAAGCAACAGTGTTTTCATCAAGCTCGCTGATGCCTCCCTCTTGGGAGCGAATACACCCAGCAAAATATCTGAAGTGATCAATGGCTAAGGGAATATCCGCAGCTAGGGTTTCTCTGATTGGTTTACCATTGTCCCAGGTTTCAGTTATAGCTAGCATTTCTAAGTTGGCTTCCATGCGATCAGCAATTTTATTTAAGATATTGGCACGCTGACCAGCAGATGTCTTTCCCCAAGAAAGCTTAGCTCGGTGAGCGGCATCTAAGGCAAGTTCAATGTCTTCAGCCGTGGAACGAGGAATTTCACAAAATTCTTCACCGGTAACAGGGGAAATGTTTTTGAAATATTGTCCTTTTAAGGGCGCTACCCATTCGCCATTGATAAAATTAGCATATCTTGGTTTGACTTTGACTTTGGAACCAGGTTGGTTCGGTTGCTCGAAAATCGACATAACAATCTCCTTTTGTTAAACGTTGATTTAAATTTCAAAATAAAGCTTATGCTCTAGATATCAAAATAGGAAACACTTTTTATAATTTCAATTTTTGTTAGTCTTTTTATATAGAGCACAAACTCATCTTAACATAAGATTTTTAGTTTTACGAATAGAGTAGATCATTTTAAGGCAATAATTGAGTTAAGTTTTCTGAACACTTCTTGATTAGTTAACTCTTCAACTTACTTTTAAGTGCTCAAATGACTTGAAGACAGCAGTTTACCATTTCAGATAGAGAATTAGACTTGGCAGGCGCTGATTTTATAATATTTTTTTCGGTAAAAGACAGAGAGAAAAGCTTAGTGAGTTAGAGTGATCTATTTAGTCATTTCTGTGGATGGCATTATTTTCTTGCCAGTTAAAGTTGGAATATCCAGATAGAATTTTAAATCTTCAGGCAGGTCATTTTCATTAATACCAAATTGTTTCTTGTTCGCTAAAAATTTATTTTTTAAACAGTCTTGAGAGGCTTTGAATTGAGTACAAGAAACTCTCGCTGGGTGTAATTTATCAAAATAATTTAGTTTAAATTTTTTTCCTAATGCCTCTAATTGCGCTAAGGCTTGATTGAACGTATTGGCTTTATCTTGGGAGCAGGAATGATGAATTTGTTCTAGGTTCATACAACGCTCAGATGTTGAACTGTAGGAAGTGCCAGCAAAAATAATACTGGCTATGGCAGTTGCGGCCTGATCAATAAAGTTGATCTCAGCTATTGCTGGAGTTAATGGTAACAAGTAGTGAAAAAAGAAAAAAGTGGTTGTTTTCGAAGAATTCGATTTGTTTTTTTTAGGTAAAGTTTTTTGGATATTTTCCCAAAGTTCTGTGTCAGAAATGGAGTCTGTATAGTTAATTCCAACTCTGTTACTGTAATAATTTAATTTATGAGAAGAGTTTGATTTTATTTCAAAGCCAATGGTTAGCTGTGGAATTGACAAAGTGAGTTCTTCCGTACCCGTGATTGTCGCAAGATATTTAACATTTTTTGTTATTGGAACTTTTTGTTTTAAAAAAAGCCAGTGCGACATAGGCATGGAAGATTTGGCTTTTTCGGTAAGCTGGATAATACTTGTTTCAGAGGATATGAACCCAAAAGTTTTTTGAGTTGAAGTCTGTGTAGATGCCCACAAGCGAGAGTAGAAAATAAGTGTTAAAAAAAGAGAAAGTTTAAATTTATTTAAGAGTTTCATTTCGTTTGTACTTAATATCTATATTAAATAAAAATATCTTTTGAGTTTAGCTATTTGTCCTTACCTAAGGTGTTTCTGGTCTTTTAGTTAGGGTTTATCCATCAGTCATTACATAATTTAAGCTAAAATCACCTAATTATGATAAAACTACGTGAAGAATTTTTTGTATGTAATAAGTTTAGATTTTTTTCATTAGGAATAAGCTTTTATGTTATGAGTGTGAACATGAGAAACCCTGTAACTGATTGGAAAAACTATGGAAATTCCTTGCTGTAATTATTGTGTTTTAGATCGAGTTTAGCTTAAAGGTATATTGTCGGGAGATAAATTTATATTTTTTCCTTTGGTGACAGTCAAAAAAAAACATATTACAACCTGCTTAGCTGTTATCGCTTTATAATAGAGAGAGCTATGGGGGAGTCATGTTTCAGAGAAGTTATGCCATTTTCATTTTCATTTTCTTTTTTTTCCTAACTTTAAGTTCATTCGCAATTCCTCGATCTGGTAAGTATTTTGATCGAGTTATTTTTGTTGTTTTCGAAAATACAAACTATAGTGATGTTATTAAACAAGATTTCTTTGCTAAATTAGCAGTTTCAGGAGCTAACTTCACCAACTTTATGGCCATAACTCATCCGTCTCAGGGTAATTATGTAGCACTCACTTCAGGATCGTTAAATGGAGTAAAAAATGACAATAATGTTGATCTTAATGTCTACAGCGTTGTCGATTTACTTGAATCTAAAGGATTGACCTGGAAAGTCTATGCTGAAAACTATCCCGGAAATTGCTTCATAGGTAACTACAGTAATGGGTACGTGCGAAAGCATAATCCGTTTATAAGCTATTTGAATATACAAAAAAATCCAGCAAGATGTGCTAATATTGTTGAGGCTACGCAATTTGATAGAGATGCAGCTAATGGTAAACTGCCTAACTATGTTTTTTATATTCCTAATCTTAAAAATGATGGGCATGACACTGGCGTTAACTATGCCAATAGATGGTATCAGCAGCGTTTTACGCCATATCTTAGTAACGCAAACTTTATGACAAACACGATAGTAATAACAACCTTTGATGAGAGCAGTATGTCAAGCTCAACAAATCAAATCTACACCAGTATTGTTGGTATAAATATTAGACAAGGTAATTACCCTCAACCTCTTTCCACATATAGTTTGTTGCGCCTTGTAGAGGAGAATTGGAACTTAGGAAGTTTAGGAAAAGAAGATGCAAAGGCGCCAGCTGTACCTAATATCTGGAAATAAAATAGTGACTTCTATTGGCTAGTTTTAGATATTTTATTTCTCGTGACGGTCGCACAAATGAGGACACGCCCTAAGAAAATTTTTAATGTCGTAATTTTGGAATATCCCAAATAAAAATTTGATTCCAGTAATTTTTGATCAAACTTCCACGGAAAAACACCTTCTCATTAGTTATAAAGCCTAGTTCGTTTATAGTAGGGGTGTCGTTAAGAGCAGTATATACTTCTATAGGAGGAAGCTGCTCCGAGGGAATAAGATAGATTCTTCCATTAATATTGAGTAAAATATTTTTTTCATCTTCAGAAATTGATGCTATTTGTGGTTGTACTGATAAACTAATACTTGAATTTTTTTTAAGATAAGTTACTGATTCTTGTGATAAAGCAAGTTTGTTGATGAGTTGACAAGAGTTCTCTGAGGAATCATAGAGATAGATATTGTAATTATTAACTGTTGAATTGGCAAGGACTAGGGTTTTTTTATTACTTAAAGGTATTCTTATTAGAAGATTTTCTTCGTAAGAACAGAGTAAATTTTGTAAATTCGATAATTGGTTTTTTGCATAGTTCATATAACTCGCGTTTAAAGAGTTTTTAAAATAATTCATTGTCTCTAAAACTGAGCCTAAAGAGTTATTTTCTATATTATAAAATAAAATAGAGGGAATCTGATCAGAAGTTCTGACCCCACTATAGACTTCAATGACTGGCAGGTCATTATTAGTAAATAATATGGCATGCTCACTTAATTTTTTTGAGAAAATAACTTTTTCAGATTCTAAATCCAAAACTATAAACAAAAACTTACTGATTTGTGGACTGTTCGTAGCGACCAAAGCTAAATATTTATCATTTTTGAATTGCCATTGACTATTCATTTTTATTCCAAAACTGAGCTTATATTCTGAGCCTAATACTTCACTTAGGTCCCACTTGTGTCTGCCTTTTCCCTGTAGATCTGATACCCATAAATCAATTGTTACAAAACCAACGGAATAAATGACTTTATTATACTTGTAAGAAACTTCAAAATACCTAACTTCTTCATCTGCAGCAAAAATATCTTGATTGATTTGGGTAATATTACCAGTTTTTAGGTCTACCATCTTGAGCCATGACTCAATGTCACTCCCGATTTCTTGTGAACCATCCAGGTAATAAATTTTATCACTTTGAGGGCTTATATTAAAAAAATTATCAATACTTTGAGCAAAATCGACCAACTTGCTGTTGAGGAGCCTTAAAGGTGAAGTCATATTGCTTAGATCTTTATGGTAAAGTTGATAAGCTTTGTCCCCAGTCAATTGGGCTTTAAGGAAAATATTTTTCCTTAAACTGTCGAATTGAAATTTTGCTACACCATTAGCCTCAGTAACATTTTCAACTAAAATTTCTTTTGTACCATCAATAGCACTTATTCTTTCAAGACGATTTACTGCCAATGGAGCTAAACCACTTAACCCTTCGCTTAGATAAAACTTCCTGACAGATGGATCCCACTCGGCTTGTACATAGTTTTCATAATTAATGACTTTGGCTGGCCATAAACGAGCGTCAAGATATCCCCCTAAGCGGCACTGTAGTTTTTGGTCTCTACTTGAAAAACTCAGACGATTTAGTTGCCCTATGAAAGTACCAGGTTTCAAACCTTTATTGCTTTTATCAATAATTAAATCAAAAGCATTTGAAGTTAATTTTACTGATTGTACACTTGTTATCCTTGCAGGATTAGTCTCTGTTTGCTTTACACTGTTTGGAAAATAAAATTCACTTTCTGCTTTTTTGTTTTTTAAATCATAATAGCTTAGAATTTCGAGTGATGGATTTTCCCATTGATCTACGCACCAAATTTCTACTATTTTCTGCGGTATAGTGGAAATATTTTTATTTCCTGATTCAAAAATTTTTTCTTCATAGCCAAGTACTTTGTTTTGCAAATTTCCAAAATCTAGTTTTGAGTTTGACAGTTGCTGGTCTATAGATAAACATTGGTTTTCTTGGCTTTGGTAATAAATTGAGTTTGAGCTGGGGTAATATTCAATTTTTGAAAAAGCAGAATATTGATTTTCACATTTATAATCTGGTATGTAGTGATAAAAGGTGCCACCAATTTTTCCGCCATATCCAGTGCCATTGTCAGCAGTGCTAGACTCCGAATTGCTTCCAGATTTTAGACCTATTTCTCCAATATCAGAACAGTTCTGAAATCCTAATATTAAAAAAGCTAATATAAAGAAAACAATAGGAAGCTTCATTACTCTCATATCCTCAGTCTACCACAAATTTCTTAAAGTATTTTATTTTTTTAAAGGCTAAGTAGACCTTTTTGTGTCTTAAAATAAGATTTCATTGAAAATTGTATATTTTTTATAAAGCTTTATTTAATTTAAAATCTGTAAGTCTAAGAGCTGATTTTTTCTCACTCGGCCCGATAAGGTGCTTGAGAACTTGATCAATTTCATAGATAGGATTTTCAGCTTTCATTTCATTGGCTAGAATATGTGAGATAGTTTTAAAATTATTATTTGATAGCATTTTTTTAACTGTTGTTACTAAGGTTTCAGATGAGATCTTATCAGATCTGATAATAGAGGCTGCTCCCAGTTTTTCAATTATATAGGAAAACTGATGTTGATCAATGTTAGAAGGAACACAAAGAAGAGGTACTCCGTTGCTTAGAGCTAAATATCCTGATCCACTGCCACCATTGAAAATAAGTAGATCAGCTGTTTTTAGGATTTCATTCATCGGGATATAATCAAAAATAAACACATTACTTCTTGGAGAAATTGATAATTTTTTTCCACCAGTTGCAACAATTAACTCTATATTTAACGTTGATAGTGCAGTTACCATTTCCTCTAATTTATTTGAAGGACCAGAAGAGCCTAATGAAAGAATAACTCTTTTGTTTGTTTTTTTAGGTAACTTTGTCTGAGGTAAATTAATAGAATCTAGTCCATAAACAAGTGCACCAATAGAAAATTTCGAGGAGTTTGATTTTTTTAAGTCAACAAGAGATTTTAAATCAGTGTACAAAGTATAGTCTCCGGAAGTAAGTACATCATAATAAGATCCATAAGAGGATACTCCGTAATACTTAGCGGTTTCATTAAAAGGAGTTGCTAAGTTATTGAAAATTTTTGTACGTAATAAAGAAAAAATTTGTTTAGTTAATTTTACTCCGAAGTATTTAACCGCTGGAATATCAGGAATTAAAGTGGGTAACTCAATGCTAGGATCCCAAGTGCTATTTGAGATATTAATATAGGGGATATGAGTTAATTGAGATGAGATATGTAAAGATAAGCGCATATCTCCAACAATAATGTCAGGTTTTATGGAATATAATAGTCTTAAATCTTCTTCTACATACTCTTTTAAAATTTCTTTAGAGTAAGGGTGTTGACCTTTAGCAATAGCTTTTAGAAAATCAGCTTCCGAAACGCCATTTTGAACTTGGTGAAGGGTAAAATTTGAAAAATCTTTTATAAGGAATTCTGGAATTTTTGTAGCTGCGAAATGGATATCATAATCTGCTAAAGATAAACCTTTAGCAATTGTTAAAGGACGAATGAGATGAGCCATAGTTACAGTTTCTGATATGAAGAGTATTCTTTTTTTCATGCTAAACCTCTTGATATTAGAATAGAGATATGCCGGAAAATTAAATATTCTAAAGTTTTGCACGATCAAACCGATAACTTATTAAATCGCTTGGTGAATATTAGAATTGTTTCAAAGAGAGACTTTGCGTGGAATTAGATAAAAATCTACTGTATCAACTTGAAGCTTATACAAAAGCTGGAGAAACAAAAAAAGTAATAGCGGTTTTAGATACGCTTAGTCCAAAAAAGATTCCAAGAGCCTATGCTGCCTCAATTGCAAAAATCTGCTTTAGAAATAGTCTTTATTTATACTCACTGCGGGTTTTAGACTCAATCATTAATGCTGAGGTAAAGCTTAGTATAGAACCTCAGCCGGATGAAATTATAGCTTATGCAATGGCATTAGTATCATTAAACATGAATACTGAAGCTAGAAAACATTTAAAGAAAATTGATAAAGAGTTGTTTCCTGATGCTCTATTGTTTGAATCTTTCTCTTATTTTGGTGAGTGGAATTATGAAAAAACTATTCCGTTGTTGAAAAAATTTAGTCGCAATCCAAGAGTAAGTTATTATCGTCAAATTGTAGGAAAGGTTAATTTAATAGCGGCTTACGTTCTTTGTGCAAGGTTAGTAGAGGCTGAAGAACTCTTGTTAGAGGTTCTGCAAGTTTGTAAAGAGAAAGGGTATTTATTACTGCTAGGAAATAGTTTAGAACTTTATGCGCAGTTAGAAATTCAAAATAAAAATTATCGAAAAGCGCTTGAATATTTAGAAGAAGCAAAGAAAGTTCTGAATGATACAAATTCGATTTATTATTTTTTTATTCGTAAATGGGAGAGTATTTGTCGTTTGTTGTTATCTCCACAGGATCCAAAGTACGTCTATCAATGCCAACAACTTAAAGAGGAAGCACTTAAATGGCGGCATTGGGAAACGTCTAGGGATATTGATTTGTACGTTGCTTTTTCAACTCATGATGATGAACTTTTACAAAAGTTATTATTTGGGACAAAAAATAATCATTTTTTAAAAAAAATGAAGAAGCTATTTGGCAGAGAGTTTGTTCCTAATAAAAAATACCTTTTGAAAGGTAAAGGCTTTATAAACGTTAATGAATTTAAAACTATTAGTTTTCAAGAGTGTGTTAGTTTGTTAGAAGGGAAGCCATTACTTACTAAACTTTTCATAGTTTTAACTTCAGATTTTTACAAGCCTTCAAATTTTGGCCAGTTATTTTCAAAATTATTTCCTGATGAAAAATTTAATCCATATACTTCTAGAAAACGAGTGATAAATCTTATTTACTCTCTAAAAAAAGAATTAAATAAGAAAGAAATCAATTTCATAATTAAAAAAGACAAAATGGACTTTATTTTTGAGGTTAATTATGGAATCAATCTTCTTTATGAGAGACGTGGACATAGGAGTCACTTTGCTCCATCTCTGAAAGAGAGATTAATGCAACTTAAAAGTAGGACTTTTACGTCTTTAGAACTTTCTAAAGTATTGAACTGTTCTCGAAGAAAGGCTCAGATGACGATAAAAAAATTATCTGAGGAAAATTTTATTGTAATTTTAGGAAAAGGTTCTAAAACAAGTTATAAACTTAAAGCAGCTTGTTAATTTTTTAAAAAGGATAGATGCTTTGGAGCAGGTAAAGATAGAAGATCTTGTTATTGGTACTGGAATTAGTGTTCTTAAAGGAGCACTTTGTTTTATTAATTATGAAGGTTATCTTGAAGATGGAACTCTTTTCGATTCAACAGAAAAGCACGGGCGTCCTTTTGAATTGGTTGTTGGTTCGAAAAAAATTATTCAAGGAATGAGTCAGGGCTTGTTGGGTATGAAGGAGGGGGGAAAGAGAAAGATCTTTGTGCCGGCAACTCTGGCCTACGGGGATAGACAAATAGGATCTTTTATTCAGCCCCAATCTAACTTAATTTTCATAATTGAACTTATAGAGGCGAGGCTTCGAGAATAAAAAGTCGTCTGAGAATTATATGCAGCTGAGCCAGGCATCAGTGGCAACTCCCGAGGGTAGTTTTCCATTTTCTACAGCATCAAAAAGACTTGTTTTTTCATTTATATAACCGTTAATAGCCTCAGTGCTTGAGAAAATCACTGTCGAGCTAGTGCTATTTAATGAGGTGTAGATGTCTTGACTTCCACCAACTGACAAAACAGTTATATGACCTAGTGAACTTTCGCGTCGAAAATGACCTGCTAATTTTATAACTCCATTTTCATTGAAAACGGTAAAAACAATTTTATATCCATGATTAAATTTTATAACTCCATAACTAAATCGTTTATCATTAGATGTTAGATTGGTGGTTGTAACTGGTTCTGAAAGTTCGTAAATATATTCCGCCCGTGGGTGGCCATTGGCATTTAAATGTAGTTGATTGAGAACAACTTTTTTGATTTGTCCACTGCATTTAAAAAAATTATTTTCACTTGCTGAAGCTGAATTTACACAAACTAACCCAGTTAAAATTGTAAGCAAAAACGTACTTAAAAAAATGTTTATCATTTGCAATTTTCTCCTAAAGTTAAAGGTTTAAGGCAGATCCCTGTTATTGCATTCCCACTGTCACCAACTGCATTACATGGGATGAAGCCAGTCGTAATTTGAGCGTCCAGTAGCTTATGGAAAGCTTCCTGAATCGTTTGTCCATAAAAAATAAGTTGTTGTGTATCCTTCTTGTAAAATTTAGAGGAACCCTTAAAAAGGGGCGTATAAGCGGTGGCTTGACAAATATATTTACGTGCAGAGAGTTTAATCTCTGCAATGAAATTTTTAATTGCCCTGTCTCTTTCGTCATTTGAAATTTTTTTCAAAAGAATTTTTTCTAAAAATTTTCGAACCGGTTTGGAGTTAACTCCTAGTTGCCTACGAACTAAAGTATAAAAAGCTTCGTGGACTCTCAAAATTTTCTTTTGTCCAGATGAGAGTTTATTGGTATTTGAAAGGTTTTGATACATTTCTATATTATTGCCATTTCTTTCTTGTGCAGCTGCTTGTTCGAGTATGCATGCTGGCGGAAGATTATAAATTAGATTATGATCTTCAATAATTTTTAGGTCAACTCTAGTCTAGCTGGATACTTCGCCAATAGAATGAAGTGTTTGTTCAAGCCAATTTCCTATTTTAAGATTTTCAAAAAGTTCTAGGTCATCATAATCTAATTGAAAACCATTGAGTCTTTGTATTAGAATTTTTTCAAAATCATTACTTTCAGGGTCTAGAAGTAAATTCTGATGTTGAGCTCTAACCAAGGCATTATAATAATCAAGTGTTACTGACGAGTGTCCCTTGCAAGAAACGATATGCCCACCACCAACACCTTCACTACCATGAGAAAGCAAAACGCTTTCGTTGATTCGTTGGATGAGTGTTGGATTATTTTTTTGTGTCACTAAATTTTGAGCAAGTACAAATGTAGTTCCACTGAATAAGGCAGTTATTAAAAGCATCTTCATAAATTCTCCTGTTTTTTTGAAATTGGATAAAGTTGTATTCCTAAGTTATAAACTTGAGTTTGTTCGCCATTTTCAAGAAGTGCACACATTTCACGTCGATACTTACGAGTTAGCTCCCGTGCTTTATCAAGTTTTGAGATATCAATTGCCATCGTCATAGAAGTGATATCTTTATCTTCCGCTGAGCATTCATCAACAGCTAAAAGAGCTTTTTCAATGACTTGTTTTTGAAATTCTTTGTGAGCTGTGCTTGTATTTGCATTTGAATGATTTGTAAGAAATTTGGATGATTTAACTAAGGTTCCATTTTCTTCTAATACAAGGCCCAGTCGTTTAAGTCTTTCAACAGCAGATTTGGCCTCTTCTGTAGTTATAGAAAGTTTTTTTGAAATCCATTTTGTATCAGTTTTAAACCCGGAGATATATGTGAGTTCTAAAATGGCATAGTGATACCATTCCGAAATAACAGCAAAGTTATCTTGGGTGAGCTGTATATAATTTGGATCGGTAACTTGCTCTAGAGTCATTAATCCAAATGACTGCAAATCTTTGGGAGTTGCCAATAGTTTTTGACAAATATTTTGTACATTTTTTTTAGAGAGTGGGCGTTTACCACTTAAAATTTGCGATAGTGATGACGGATCAATACATAAATACTTTGAAAATGCGCGTAAAGAGTATCGAGGATTTCTTTTGCATCGTTCTGTAAATTGACGTTGAAGCCACAAACGAAAATTTAAACGTTCTTCATTGCTCTGAATTGTATTTAATAATATTTTTCCTGTTTGCATACGGCGGATATTAGGGTATTTTATTTCGTTTATCAATTTTCATTGCCACAATGTGTGGCACCAGAGTGCCACATGTAATTTTTAGATGACCGCCCAGAAAATCGACAGCAGTTTTTTTTATGCTGTTCACTCAAAGAGAAAGTAAATGTCACTCGACTTAAGTGTTGTGTGATTATTATAAGGTATATACATAAAATTACGCCAAGTGTGTCACATAAAAGAAGCTGCAATGACAATCCTTTTGTAGAAAGTTTTTGAGAAAATTAAAAGAAGAAATAATAAATCGAAGAAAGTTTGCAAGCGGAGAGGTGTTTTGATTTTACCAAGATCTAATTAGTACTTTAGTCTCAATATATATAAGCTATTTATTTTGTTTGTATTTTTTAAAGAATCTTGAAGTTGATCAATAATAGTGAGAAGATTAAAAAAAATAGTTTTAAATTTTATTGATTAGGTTAAGGAAAGATTTTTCGAAAGGGTTTTTTGTGAGGTTTTTCTCGAGATATATTTGTATTTATTTTCTATTTAATGCACTATTTAACGTTGCAAACTCTACCGAATTAATTAACAGAGATGAAAAACCGAGTTTAGAATCTTCTGATAGTGCTGTTAAATCTTCTGAAAATCAAAAAAACGATTTAAAAAATAAAAAATGGAGTTTTTTGATATCTAGTATTTCTGAAAAAATGCAAATTAAGCATATTGATCAGTTTGGTTCTACAGCAGGAGATGATGTGGTTCTTTCTGAGAAGGGGATTGGATTTTCAGGAGTAATAGATTTATTGACAAACAGGACCTTCGGGTTACGAGGAACTGTTGACTATGATTCATTTAAGGGGGCAAGTTCAGATAATTCATTATACTGTCCTTAATTTTCTCAAAATCGATGTGATGTTAATTTGAGTTATGTCACTTTAGGCGTTTTTTCTAGAATAAACTTTAATCAAAGTTTATTTCAATATTGGGTAGCTTTGGGGATTAATTTAAAATATCCAATTTCAAAAAAGGCCACAGCTTTAGCGGAAGGTGATATTGGAACCACGTCTTCCTATTCTATCGTTTTTGGTAGTGACTTTTCAATAAGTCAAAACTTTTTTGTTCCTATTTCAATAGAACAACAAAACTTTTTAAATTCAGATTCAGTTCGTACTGAAATGACTCTTTTAAAAATTGGTTTGGGAAAATTTTTTTAGATAGGTAGTAAATGAAAAAAAATAAATTAAAAAAAATTGCCTGTTTCATTTTGTTTTTAAATATAGCTTCTTGTTCTCGACTTAAAACGGGTATTGTCGACAAAATGATGCCATCCCTATCATCAGGTACTTCTAATACTTGTAGTATTTCCTCGGCAGGTGAGTTGAAGTGTTGGGGGACAAATTCTTATGGACAAATTGGCGATGGAACAACCAGCACCAGTAATGTTCCTCTCGCTGCAGACATAGGAACAAACTACAGGCAAATTGATATAACTTATTATAGTGCTTGTGGAATTACAACGACAGATGTTCTGAAATGTTGGGGTTTCAATAGTAATGGTCAGGTTGGAAATGGCAGTTTGACATCTCAACCAACACCAACTGTCATCGATCAGACAGAAAAGTATTCTTTTGTTGATAAAGGAACTACAACCACTTGCGGGATCACAACAACAGGAAGTTTAAAATGTTGGGGTGGAAATTCTTATGGACAAATTGGCGATGGGACAACGGTAGATCGTTCGTCTCCAACAATTGTAGATTCGGGGACCATTTATTCATCTGTTTCTAGTGGAACTTATCATACCTGTGGGATCACCACAGCAGGTGTTTTGAAATGCTGGGGACGTAATACGTGGGGACAGTTAGGAGATGGAACAACTACAGATCTTTTATCTCCAACTGTGATAGATTCAGGAGTTTTTTATTCTCAGGTTTCTATGGGTAGGGGGTATAGCTGTGGCATTACTACAGCTGGTGTTTTAAAGTGCTGGGGGTATAATGGTGTTGGTAATATCGGTAATGGGACAACTAGTAATCAACTTACACCTCAAGCGATTGATGAAACGATGAAATACAAGCAAATATCAACGGGCGATGGTGGTCATACCTGTGGAATCACAACAACTGGTGTTTTGAAATGTTGGGGGTATAACAACCACGGTCAGATTGGAAATTCATCGACAACCAATCAATTATCACCAGTGATAATTGATGAGGGTATTTCCTATTTAAGAATTTCTGGAGGCGCTTCACACACCTGTGGGATCACCGCAGCAGGTATTTTAAAATGTTGGGGTGAAAACACTTCGAGTCAGTTAGGTGATGGAAGCACGACTGAAAAAACATCACCTAACGTGGTTAATTGGAATCCTTAAAGAAGAGTGTTTGTAGTTTTTCGATGGAAATCGTATAACTACAAATCTTTATCCAGATTATTTTTACAATAACTATCTCTTATTGGTAATTGCTCTTGCAGAGTACTCTGTTTGAAATCTGGCGCATAGTTGATATAATATTTTCTTGGAGACGATTAAATTGTGGATTGATTTCAGACTGTCTTCCATAAAGATTAGTTTCAAACATTAATCCTGAGTGACTTATAACTAAAGGCGAATTGATAATTGTTAACTTATCTGAAGGTAGGGTAGGAGGAGTACTTTTGTCAGTTTCAGCCTTTAGCCAAAATATATGGTTGAATTCTGAATTAAAGTTTCTTGAAAAACTGGTTACAACTTTTTCCGTATTAATAACTGTATCATTCCCTGTCATCACTAAAATAGTGGGTATTTTTATACTAGACTCCGTTTTTAAGTTGTCTCGAATATTGCTATATACTTGAAGTGGTCCATTTAGAGGCAAGGTTTTATTTTTTACGTAACCAGAACACTCAGGGCACCAGCTACTAAATAATTCTAGACCACGAAGTTTGTCATAATATTTTTTTAAAAAATCTTGATTAGTTATGGATAACCATTTTTTTACTCCCCTGAGAGTACTTAGAACAATCTTACTAAAGAGGGATGTCGAAATTTCTAGAGCTGGTGCAAAAAGCAAAAGCATCTTTATCTTTTTTTGTAGATCTGGAGTTTTTGCAAGTACAGTACTTAGTAGTCCACCATTGGAAAATCCCCCTAATATCAAGGGTTGTCCATCTTTAGTTAAGTCTTTAATGATAGAGTTAGCCTCTGAAATCCATTGTTCGTATGTGATGTGACTCATTGTTTGGTGATCTTTTCCGTGACCTGACAGCAAAGGTACGTAAACATCGTAACCTTCAAAATAAAGGGATTTGGCAATGTCTTTTAGGTAGTATGGGGAGTCAGTTAGTCCATGTAAAAGTAAAACTTTTCCTTTGCTTAAGGAGTCAGAGCTCCTGATAAGGCTAAAAGAACTATAGGGAGTACTAGTCTTTTCTAAGAAGTCTATGGTTTCCTCTGTGTTGCAATTAGAGCATACATCAAACCGATTATTGGCACTCGCTTTAAAGCCAATAAAAAGCCATAATAAAATTACGCCCGCTGATAACTTTATTTTCTTCATTTAGAATTATTTTTGCAAAGCTAGTGCCAAAGGTTAGGTTCTTATTATTTTTTACAACATACTGCGTATGCTATAACTGGTACTTCACCTGACCAATCGTTTCTAAAACAATCTGCAGTCCAACCATCTAATGCGTTTGTTGGCTCGCTAAGATGAAGAAAACCATAATTAGCGTCACACTTTCCTCCGCCACTAATTACATACTCATCAGCGGCACACATAGCTGTGGAAATAGCTCCCGAGGGACCAACTACTTTTCGACAGTTCAATTGTCCTCGAATCATACCATTAGCTACATGTAATTGATCTAGTGGAGTGTTAGTTCCAATTCCAACTCGACCAGCTTGATTGATGACCATTCTAGAAGGAGCAGCTCCAGATGTTCCATTTGCTCTTGTATAAAAAGCTAGTAAGCCTCCGCGATTACCTGCGGTAGTACCATCAGTATTTGCTGTTATAGCTGCCAACTCTGCTTTTTGATCACTGGGCCAGTTGTAACTATAACCAGCTTTAACAAAGCCGATATGACCAGTTTCTTCGGAGTTATTATCAGCTTTAGAGTCTATGATTTCAATTTTTCCCTGACGATTATTTGATCCTTTGACAGAAAGTCCAATTCCCCAATCAACAACTCCAGGTTTTATCGTATTGATACCAGTATTTCCATCTGGTAAAATATTAAAGTAAGGGGTGTGCCAGATTGTTCCATCCCAATAGGAAATCCCAAATTTATTTGGAGAATCTCCACCGAAGGTATAGGTACTTCCACGCGAATAGATAGCCCATCCTAAATTATTAGCTGACGATCCAAGGCTGTTACCATCATCTTTTGAATGTAAATTTATAGCCGATTGAGCCGTGTTACTACTATTAAATGTTCTTAGGCTTAATACTGGATTATCTAAGTTGGCATTGATATCTAGCTTTGAGACTGGAGTTGTTGTACCAATACCTACGTTGCCATTGTGATCAATCCGCATACGTTCAGAGCGTGAAGTTACTCCAGCTGTGACTGGTGATCCATTTGCAATAGTTTCAAAAGATATAGCAGCACCTTGTCCCGCAGAGGAATGATTTTCAGTTGCCCAAAACTGTATAGCTGCTGAGTTATGATAAAAGCTGCCGTTGTATGGTGCTCCGATGATAGATAAAAAACGATCGCCAGTTCTTATAGCAGTGGGTGAAGCTACTGTCCCTCGTGCTGTTGTTGCTGACAACCCATTAGCCTCAATACCAGTTCCAAAATGTCGACTTTGAAAACCTGGAGCTATAGGGAGTACTGCACCATCACTCTGAGCAGTAACAACAGCAGTGGGATTATCAAGTCCAATTCCAATGTGGCCACCTTGGTAATAAATATTATTTGAATCAACACTTGAAACTTGCCATAAAGAATCACTTAAGCCTCCAACAGCAATGCATTTAATAATATTTTTTGTGGCATCCATTTCGATTTGTGCTGAAAGAATGTGATGTGTTGTTTTGGAACCAATAACATTTCCAGTTTTATCTGCGTAAATAAAAAGTTTAACCTTTCCTTTGTTCGTATACCCAGCATCAGCAATAAAATCTTGCATTACGATCCTGTTAAAACTGAGTAAGCCACCCATGTACTTAGTTCCACTTACAAACAGGTCAGAGTTAGATTTGTCTTTTATGGTTGTTTGCGTAATCGAACCACTTATTAATGAGCTGCCAGAGAATGTATTTAGGCATGCATCTTTATCTGATAAATTAGAACGTACTTCTACTGTAAAATCTCTCATGACATCGGTGGCTCTGGCGCCACGTTGAGCGCGAAATGAATCATAAATAAATGAGACTACTCCTAATGAAACAACAGCCAAAAGTCCTGACGCTACAATGACTTCAATAATCCCAAATCCATGATCTTTTTTTAAATTACTCATAGTAAGTATTCTAAAAAAAAACTCAAGAACTTCCAATTAAATAATAAAATCTTCTACTCTTGTCTAGAAACACTCTGAAGTTTATTAAGAGCAGTGTAGTGATGTTTTTGTGTTTATTCTTGTAGGCTAAATTTGACTCTTGGATGTGTGTTTATCCGTTGAGCCCATTTTAGAGCTTCTTCTTTGTCACCTCTGAAAACATAAAAACTCCAAATATTTTTTTTCATTGGTGGATTTCTAGTTTCAAATGTCACAGTCTTCACATTTTTTTCAAGTTTAACAGCTACATGATTTGAAATATTTTCTTTTATAATATAAAACTGATTTCCAATCCCAATGAGCCCATTCGATAGCGGTAGATAAATTTTTTCAAATGTAAACATTGATAATGGATACTCTTTAATTTGGTCCTCAAGCAAAGCTGGAGAATATTCGACAATATCGTGATAAAATGGAAAAACAATTCCATTTTTTTGAAAATTAATGGATAGGCTTTGAGGAATAGTTGGATACCAGAAAATTTGTAATTTCCAAAAATTATTATCAAGTTGACTCCATTGAGATAAATGATTACCAGAACCAGTAAATATAACTGGTAGGGGACCTTCGTTATCCTGGTTTTGCCACTGTTTAATAATACCTCTTTGCCCTTGAACAAGTTTGTACTTAAACTCGTTTTTCTTTCCTAATGGTAAATGATTTCTTAGTCCTCCTTCAAAATATTTTTCCTCTAAGTCAAAACTGATATGTTTTGACTTAGTATCGATTTGAATGGAACTTTTTCCTTCGCTAAGTAAGATTTCTGTAAGAATTTCTTTTGATATTCGAATTACTTCTTCGCTTTGTTGAAGGCTTGTTTTTACTTCTATGGGAAACGGCAATCCAAGACCAGTCGCATCGGATACTTCTGCTTTTAGTTGAAGCTTCCATAATTCTTCAAAATTAGATAGTTCATGTAATTTTTTAGAATAAGACTTAGACGTTTTTTTTAATAGCTTATTAAAAGCAGTTTCCGCAGCTAGTAGCCAATTTCTTGATTCGTAATTAATACTCCTAACTTTAATATCATCTTCAGCAAAAATATTTCTATTATCACCCATCCACAGCCAGACGTTATTAGTAAAATTCCCTCGCATCTTATCTAAAATATCTGCAGCGACAGCAGGCTTTAGGTTCTGTCTTTTTACTGTACTAAAATACTCAGAAATGGTGACAATTTTGATACCTTGTTTTTCATAATTGAGCATTTCGTTTGATAGTTCTTGAATTGATTTGGTGCTAGTCTTGAATAATGAGTTAATTCCGAGGTAAGCAAAATAAGGATTGTTAGCTTTTCCCGTTACCGCTAGCTCTGCATCTCCTTTAAAGACCCAATAAGGACCTTTGGGGTTAGATCCAATTAAAATATCTAGTCCATGAAATTGAAAATAAGGTGCATCAGGCAAATTACTAAATTGATTCCAACCGCTCATAATAACAGCTTGTTTATAACCTTGCTTTTTCATAAATTCAGCAATTCCGACTCCAAATTGATCTTCTTGCATAAATACAATTGGTGCCAGGTCAAGTTGATGCTTTCGAAAAATTTTATTGTTAATTTCAAGTGATTTGACTTGATCATGGGCTGGATAAGCAAGAACAAATTGATCTGAGTAGTGATTTGAAATCAGCTCTATCTGTTTGGCTTTAACTAGTTGCTTTAGCATAACAAGAGCTTCTGGAAATCTTTTTTCAAGTACTTCGATCATGTATCCTTGTAGCTCAAAAGTACCATGCCAACTAGGGTGATTTGAATATAATTTCATAGTTGGTATAAAGGCTTCACGAACGATGGCATCTTCAGTGTTAGCATCACCTGAAACATACTGAATATTCCAATGATATAAACTCAAAGCCATTTTAGGCCTTACCTCTGAATCTGCCTCTGAGCCCAGACTAGTATGACTAAAAAATATCCCACCAATTAAAAAAATCGAACTGAGAAAAATAAAAAATTTTGAATTTTTCATGGGAATAACTTAAGATAACTGGCTGCAATTCACAATGTATTCAAATTAGTCAGCAGAAATTACATATAACAAAGCTATTAAATGTTGTGAGTTTTTGATCGAGTCTACAAGCACTAGTCTAGCTGGACTTATTTTAAGTCAATTTTTTATGATTTTTGCCGATTTGGTATTGTGGTAAGATTTGTTTTTATTCTTTTATTTATAGCTTCCTCTGCTGTTTTCGCAAAGACAGTAGCTGAGATTTGTCGAAATAAACGAAAAGTGACTCGTGTTGAGAATGCTCGTCAGTTAAAAAATTCAATCTGTGAGTTATCAGCTCAGAAGCAAGCAGATTCTGTTAAAAAAGTGGCCGAGGAAATTCTTGCAATTTTAAGCACAGTAGCCGATTCTACTTCGTTAAATCAGGAAAATGAATTAACTCAAAAACTAAAAGTGCAATTGAATCTATTAGAAAAAAAATTGAATGAAGAAGCGAAAGTTCAAGTCATTGTGACAACTCCGCAAGGCGCGCTTGGTGATTTCTACAAATTAGCTGCTATGGGTCCGAATAGAATTATGGCGGATCCTAAAGTTCAAGATGCACTTATTCGATCTATGGATAAAACTCTTTCTGAAACCTCGGTAGGTTCAAAGGTATTGCAATGCTTTAAGCATCGGGACTCATCAACAAAATATGAAGGATCCAAAGAAGTCTTTATTGAGCCTATGATGCCCGTTTCATCACACCGTGTCTCATTCAATTCGGTGATGAATACTAAAGAAGCAGCGGGAATGTACTCGACAATAAAAAGTCCGGAGGGTTTAGTTAAGAGTATTGAGCTAAATGCAAAACAACTGGAAGATCCATTGCAGTTTATTTTAGTGTATGCTCATGAAATGCAGCATGGTTGTCATATCGAAGCGAAGTATCGAAATAAACAAATACAAGATTTTTATCTTGGACTTTATACCCCATGTTTTTTTAGAACAAATCCAAAAACAAAAGCCTGCTTAAACTTTGAAAGTGCTAAAGCTAAATCTAGTGAGCTTCGACAGTCGTTGCAAGAGGGGATTATTGATGAGCTTCGATCTTTTAAGCTTATGCTTGACCTTTTTAAAGAGTTTGCAGAAAAGGATCCTTCAATATGCCATAATTATTCGTCAGGATCTCCGGGTGGGTTTTTTAGTGGTCTGAATGTTATAAGTGAAGGAGAAATGTGGGCCTATGTTGAAGATCAATTGATGAATCGAAGATACCCAGCGCATGTCTGCAATTTTTATGTGAAAATGGCAGGTTACGAAGAGTCTTTTTTATATCAAATGAGTGCGGATGGAAAGTCGCGAAAAAAATCAAAAACCGGTGAAGATATACTTCTCCCTGATTTTCAACGGCGCTTGAAGGCCGCTGGATTTTAGCAAGTTTTTCTTAAAAACATGAGCCAAGAGTATAAAAATAGATTTCAGCATGATGGTGTTGATAAAGTATTTTGTATTTAAAAAACTTTTACTGTGGTTAAATCTCTATGAACTTTAATGTTTCAGATTTAAGAATTATCGCCTTCGGTGCTCATCTGTAAATCTCTCTTACAATCATCAATAGTGAGATAGGCAGCAAGTATTAAAGATTTTTCAGCCAAGCTACAACGAATAGATTTATTGCCAATATTATCGTTAGCTTTTTTACATTTAAAAGGCTTTAAGGAATTATAATCAAGAGATTTGCAGAGGTGTTCAGACCATGTAGGACCAAAGCCACTAAAAGAATATCCATAAATAAATTTTTTATAATCAAGTTTAGAATTGGATAACTTTTTTTCGGCTTTTACTGTGCTGAAAAAACAAAAAAATATTATGACTATTTTGTATTTAAATTTCATTTTAATCTCCAAGAGTTTACAATCTAGCTTGCTCAAAATATCTCGCATGGTCAATTTTTTATTTGGTGTTGATTTTTTAAAAGTTGTTTTAGTAAACAGCATTAACGGTAGTTTCATAAATTAAAACTAGACTTTTTTGTAGTCTAGACTAAATAATTTACTAGAAAATCCGATTAAGGAGTTAATTGATAAACTAAAGGATTAATGACTCTGAAATTTGGACTAGTTATTTATTCATTCTTAATTGTCTCACTATTATTGAGCTCAAAGGTGCTTGGCAATTGTGATTATTTTAATTTTGGTGATCTCCAAAACTTTGCAGAGAATGCCAAGTTATCAGCACAATTAGTTCAATTTAAGAAAAATCCAAAAGATTTTTGCGACCAACAAATGGCTATTAGATATTTGAGGGCTCCGGCAACGAATGGTGAAAAAAAGCCTTCAAGAGAGCAAGTTGATAGTGCTCTCTCTGCTAATAAGATCCAAGATTTAACTCGTAAAACATATTTAGAAAACAATATTCTGACACAAAAATATGATAATTGGAACCGTACACTGATACCAATTGAAGACTCTCGAACAGATATTACTAAAGAAATAAGTTTTAACGACCCCGATAATAAGGACCAGGAAACTATGGATTTGGATCGAGCTCTTCAGCTACTTTCAAAGCGCGAATCATGCATGGAAGTGTATCATGCTGATTGCTATAGAAATTATGAAAAAAAAAATCCTCCATTTAAGACAACTAAGGTACAAAAAGGTTATGCATGTTACGAAATTCTAGGTGCACTTAAATTTTTTTCATGTGATAAGGACTTGGATACTGTTTCTAGGATTGCAACCCCAGTTAGCAATGTTACCGGCAGAGATATCTTGATGCAGGTTATGGAAGATGCTCGTTATAATGAGGGGATTCGATTGGCGGCTTTAAAAATTGCAAGTCATACAAAAAGAAAAGTTGAAAGTGATTTAAACTTGTTTGATGATTTAAAAAAATCTTTTATAGAGGCTGGAGCCTCAGAGAATGATTCAGAAGAAATGACTTGGAATACTTTAGCTATTTTGTCAGCATCCGGTGCGAATCTTTGGCAAAGGTTCATTTCTGTTCCATATTCTTATGATCAAGGTCAAAAGAGATTGTCGTTTTATGTAATTGCTGCAAGTCTACCGATTTTAGATCACAAAACGTCAGGCAGTGGTCATATTTATAGTTTTCCTAAAGAAATCTCAGGATCATGTAACACAGGAAAAAGTTATCACTTTTGGTATACAGCATTTTTAGCCAGACAGGCCACTTTAGAAAATGGAAATCCTGAAACAGCAATGGTGTCGGCTTTTCAGAGCCAGAAATTCTATCAAATTAACCGTGGAAAGATTGGAAATGGGAATATAAACAATAGCATAAATTCAGATTCTATGAGCCCAACAAGCTATGTAACGCGTATAGATCTGGCCTATTCAGGAGCTGGTGCTTTGTATGGTGCGCAGAAAGCAACAACTCAAGTACCTACAAAGCAAAATACTGATCAAGTTGTAGAAGCCCTGATTCAGAGCTCAGGAAAAGGAATTCCATCTGTGCTCGTGGATTTAGGAGCACCGATGATGGACAAACCATTTTCAGATTATCCATCTTGGTTTAGAAAATTTAATCCAAATCGAGCTTTAAATAAGAATTCTAATTTTTCAGGAAGAGTAAAAAAGGAGTATTTAGAATTCAAAAAAACTCCTAATAAAGTTAGGTGTGAAAAAAATCAGTCTTATGATTGTTAACTTTGAATATGGAAGTTCACGCTGGAGTAATAAAGTCTCGTTGGTTACTCTAATCCTAATATTTTATTAAGTTCTGATTTAATTGTATCTATATGGTTGAAGTCGACCTGATAACCATTTTTTTCCATTGCCATCTGATCTATAATTCCATTATTGGCATAAATGTTCTTAGGTTGTTCAAAATATATTTTATCCTTGTAAGCTTCTTGGATACTGATAATTTTCCAACCTTGTTTACGTAGTTCCTTGATCAAAGGACGAATAAACATAACGGTCGCATCCATTTCGTGGAGCAAGAGCACGTGTTTGGGTGAATAACCCAGAGTTTTTAAAGCTAAATCGTCATAAAAATTAACCGCACTGATAAGATGTTCAATAAAAAGTTTTTTAACTTTGGAGTAGTTAAATTTCTTACCCCTTTCTTTCGCTTGATTTATTTTAAAAGAAAAAATGTGATCGTCATTATCAATAGAAATCATTCCATTTCTATAGTTATTTTCTTTTAGCCACGTGCGCATTTGGTCTCTTGTTTTCTCTTCTTTTCCTTCATTTAGAAACGGGAATCTAAAAAACTTTTGGCCTACAAAAAGAGGAAATAAAAGATCGTCAGCTTTTTTGGTGTCTTTGATGTATTCAGTATAACCTACATCATCAAGTCGAGGATGGGAACAAGTATGATTTCCAATAAAGTGACCTGCATCTTTATATTTTTTAAGTTGGCTTATTACTGATGAAGAATTTTCTCTCTTACAAGGATTTGCAAAAATCATCACGGGTGGAACTTGAAGCTCTTTAAGAGCCTTAAGGAGCATATCTGTTCTTGTTAAAGTCTCAAAATGTTTAGAGGTCGACATAGGAGCATCATCAAATGATAATGCAATTTCTTTTCCTTGCAAGAAGATCCCAAAAAGTAGAGTGCAAAGTAGGTGTTTCATTTCTTTAGTCTTAATGAATTATAGTGTTTAGTCCATGTTTTTTTAAGTATGAAATTGCCCTATAAACTGATTGTTTATTTTTTAGAACTTTATATTTTCAATTTAACTTAGAACTTTGAGCCAATTAGTAACTTAGCCCAAATTTTTCATAAAATCTTAAAATAAGACATTTTCAATAAAAGATCTCGGTATTTGGAGGGGCCTCAACCAATGAAAGACCTTATTTAAATTTGAG
>JABWCN010000058.1 GCA_013359135.1 Pseudobdellovibrionaceae bacterium
TTTTTTTAAAACTGCCAAAATGACTCATCACAAGCTCGTTTCTTCTGAAAGTTTCATAATGATGACTCCAAAAGAAGTAGCCATTGTTGGATACAAAGCTATGTGTAAATCAAAACCATTGGTCATTGCTGGATTACTAAACCAGCTCGTTGCTTTTTCTAATCGTTTTGTTCCACGCACAGTCTCTACTAAAATTGCCCATCGCTTATTAAAATAAACCCTAAATGTCTCCGAGGGAGAAACTCCCTCGGAGTGGGCTTAAGAAAAGCAGTAGGTGTGTGGGCGACTGCTCTTTTTATTTTTTCTTCAACTGACTTTTCAACCATGAAAAGTTTGTTATTAAAATTTATTTTTTAATTATAAACAAATTAAGATATTAACTTAAGTGCTACCCCAGGAAACTGATTGGCTTGAGCCAAAACAGAAACTGCTGCCTGTTGTAACACTTGAGCTGAGGCTAACTCAGAGGACTCTTTAGCTACATCTGTATCTGAAATTCTAGATTTTGCAGCCGATAAGTTTTCAATTTGTGTATCTAAATTTGATGTTGTAGTTTCAAGCCTGTTTTGAATAGCTCCAAAATTAGCTCTCATCTCTCCTACTTTTTGCATAGCTGTATCCACGACAGTTAAAAGATCTTTAGCAGAGTCTTTATCTCCAACAGAAAGACCATCAATACCAAGCTCCGAAGCTGTAGCATTTGTAGATAAATCAAATGAAATAGTATTCTCTTCTCCACCGTTAGGTCCTACATGGTAGGTTTGTTTTCCACCGGAACCATCAAGTAATCTCTTATCTCCAAATACAGTGGTTTTAGCAATACGATCAGCTTCCTCAATTATATTTTTTGCTTCTAGATCCAAGAAAGATCTTTCTTTTTCTCCAATATTATCCGAAGCCGCTTGAATACCAAGCTCTCTTAAGCGTACTAAAATATTACTTACTTCATTTAGTCCACCCTCTGAAACCTGAATAGCACTCACGGCATTGAATGAGTTGGTTCTTGCCATCTGCATCCCTTTAACCTGTGCTCTCATAGATTCAGAAATCGCTAATCCCGCAGCATCATCTCCAGCTTTAACGATACGAGAACCTCCCGCTAACGCTTGAGAAGCGTGCTCTGCTCGCGACTGCTGCTTTGATAAAACTTTTTGCGCCGAAATTGACGCCATATTGGTTTGAATTCTTAAGCCCATAGTTCCTCCTTAGAGTAGTTAATAAGTTTAGTTGTTAACCTTTGAAAACATCGCACCACCTCTGTTTCAAAGCTAAACTTAGTTAAAACACTTTCTTAAAATGACAGCTATACTGAACAACAACCATGCTATTTGAATGATTCTCATTCAGAACAACGATCAAATATTTGATTAATGTGAATTTTTAATTCTTTGTTTTTAAAACAACTAGGTTGTGAAGTAGGAAAGACCCAATTGAGTTTCAAACTCATTAATCCAATTTATTTTTTGTTTTTAAAGGAGCTAGACTCAGAAACAACACTCGGGGTGACTGTCCCTTGTGAAGTTTCTAGTCTGCCTAAGGAAGGTCCGTTCGACTGCGATCGAGGTTCCACTCGCTAAGGTTTGCTCCAACATGTACAATAAATACTTCGGCTTTGGTCTAGGAAACTTTAGCCCTTAGTCTAGGATATGATAAGACGCAATGCGTCTAGTGTTTGAATTTGCTTATTTTTATGAAATAAAAAATATTTTAAATACCCCTCTAAAGTCCAGTCTAGGTCTAAGTTTTAACGGAATCTAGATTTGCTTTAGGAAACTATTAGGCTATCAACTTAAGACCAAGAGAATCATTTTCATTAGCAACAGCTAACATGGCAATTTGATATTGTTGCATCACCTGGGACCTTTTCATATCAGAAACCACTTTGGCCACATCAGTATCTGCTATTTTTGAATAAGCAGAAATTAAATTCTCGCGCTGACCTTCATTATGGCTTATCACATGATCAAGCCGGCTTTGGACAGCTCCTAGTTTGGCTCGCGCTGATCCGATATCTTCAATAGCTTTATCGATGGTATCTAAAGAATCCCTAGCCGCATCTTGATCATCTATACTCAAGCCATCTAATCCTAATTCTGAAGCTGTGGTATTAATGTCCTGTTGGTAAGTAATAATGTTATCTGATTTACTTCCAATACCAACATGAAATTCGTATTTTTTTTCAGTACCATCCAATAAGTTTTGTGATCCAAACTTAGTAGTTTTAGCAATACGATTTAGCTCTTGAGTTAACTGTACAAATTCATTGTTAATGAAACCTCTTTCTACTTCAGAAAAAGTATCGCTTGCTGATTGAACTGAAAGTTCTCTCAAACGAATCAAAATATTATTCTGTTCATTTAAAGCACCTTCCGCCTGTTGAACTAAGCTTGATGCATTCTCAGCATTCATTGTAGCGGCTTCGAATCCGCGCGCTTGTGAGTTGAGATTTTCTGAAATAGCTTGCCCTGCAGGATCCACAGAACTTTTTACAAATCTTGAACCACTGGCCAGTTGTTGCATGGTCAATTCTAATTTTTTTTGATTCTGTGATAAATACCGTTGAGCCGTCGAAGCGGCCACCTGAGATGTGATACGCACAAAGAACCTCCTTTGCCTTACGGCAAACGTTCAGTGCCCACAACTGAAAAAATCACTTAATTTAATTTGCGAAAAGTGAAGTAAATGAAGGTCTAAAGCAGTCACACTTTAGACCTTCAAGCCCTATATACCTCAGAACGCAGTCTTGCTTATAACATAACAACGCATAGCGCAAAGTGCAAGATTTTATTATGTTTTTACAAAAATGAGACTTTAAATCGAAACTTTCCTAGGGTCTTTTAAAAAAAGAATCTCTTATTGAGTTAAGCACAATTTACTTATAATTAATCTGTGTGATTTAATACTCTGAAAGCATCACAACTTTTTAAGTCGAACATCTAGTTACCACACCAAAGTCACCTCTAAAACTCCTGAAATAAGTCTAGAAAAAATCAGATCTAGTCAGTTTTATAATTACTCAAAGTAAAAAAATATTATGATTAAAAAGTATGTTTAAAAATGTGAGGAAATAAATGAATATAAAGAAAAAAACGACCTGTCTACTCTTAGCAACAAGCTTTTTTATGTCTTGCTCTCATCAGCAAAAACTATCTAACTACCAACATCTACCCATTCCATCTTCTCAAAGAGATCCAGCTGCTGTTGATTACCAAGTGCCATTGACTAATCCGGTCTCTGGCAAAACATACTGGCAAGAATATACAGAAATTATGAGCATGAAAGGACCGAAGTTTTTTTCACCTTACTTAAAAAACAGAGTCGACCAAGTTGACGAAATCGTTCTAAATATGATTTTACCTGGCACAAAGAAGACTAAAGAAATTATTGTCGCAGAGAGAAGGTTTGCAGAATTCAAGCCTGAACTTTTCCATTTTTTAATGTGGATGAGATCAAATCCTATTTCTACTTTTAAGGGAATGCGTAACAACTCTCAAAACTCAGCTTTACCCAAAGGAATTTTCAAATTTAGCTCTTTAACTGATAAAATTTCTGGTGGTAAATATAAAGTTGGAGATACTTTTGTAATCACTAAAATGGATGATGTATTAGAAATTTTAGAACAACCAAAAAAATTCTCTGTTAGAAATTACAGAGATAAAATGCTGGACTCTGTAGGAACGTTTATGCTTTCTTACGATGAAGAAAACATCAACCTCCAAGAAAAACCTTGGATGAGAAGCATGCTTCCAGCTTCAGATCTTCCCAAAGTCAGAAACTTAGTCAGAAAAATATCTAGTGAAACTATTAAAGATCAACGTTACATAGGCACAAGTCTTGACAACAAAGAATTTGGACGACTTGAGGTTGTTAATCAATATGCTCGTCGGGTACCCATTATTTTCACTCAGGAATATTTCGGAATTAAAGGAAATGATATCAAAGATCTGTACTTCTGGTCACGAGCTACTCAAGATGACTTTTTTCACAATTTACCCAATGATCCAGAGGTTCGCTCATTATCTTCAATGGCTGGAAAACAAATGGATGAATACTTAAAAAGCTATATCGTCACCCGCAAACAACAGTTGCAAAAAGAACTTTCAGCAAAGGGACTAAGTATTGATAAAAGTAGCGCAGAATACAACCAATTTGTAAGTGAGCAAGATATTCTTAGCCGCCTAATTTTAGATAAAAATTTTACTAATGATGTTAATACCAACGAGCGTATCCGCACCAACGTGATGGGAACTTTAGTTGGTGGTATTGAAACAACACAAGCTGCTGTTGTTCAAGCTTTTGATGAAATATACAAACGCAAGGCTTGGTTTGACTACGCCGTGAGAGTCGCCGAGCACCATGAGGCTGCTTTAGAGTCAGGTGATGATGAAGCTGCAAAAAAAGACATTCAAATTATTGAATCATTAATCTGGGAAGCTCTAAGATTTAAACCAGTAAATCCTATTGTGGTTCGTTATACTGAAGAAGATTATACTCTTAAAGGGGTAAAAATTCCAAAAGGTTCTATTTTGCTAGTTTCTACTCAATCTGCAATGTTTGATGAAGATTACTTTAAAGATGCTGAAGTGTTTAACCCACAACGAACAGAATCAGCAGAGCTTGCTAAATTAAAAAACTTAAGAAATTATTTTGAAGAAAAACAAGACCATTTCAACAAAAGTGAATACCATCAAGGATCGTCAAAGTGGGATAAATTTAAAACCTCTTACTTCCATCTTGGTTATGGACATCATAGATGCTTAGGTGATTACATAGGAGAAATTCATGTACCTGAAATGGTTACACAGCTGCTAAAGCTTCCAAAAATAAAACCTGTCGAAGGTCAGGCTGGAAAACTTGACTTCAGGTCATTAAGATCTACAAGTGGTTTTGGAGATAAATACTATTTTTCATTTCCTGAACATTATGAATTAGAATTTAGTACCACTTCTCCGTTTAAAAATATTTCTGAAAGTTTAAAAAAGAAAAATCTTGAGATTCCTAACCCTGACTATTTATTCGAAGAGTATTTAACAGACCATGACAGAGACACTTACAGACAATGTCTGGCGGGTTGGGACCTTGATGTTAAATCAGAAGATATCCAAAAAAATCTTGATGGTACAAAAATAGATATTTTAAAAAGAGCTTTATTTTCCAAAAATCCAAAAGATCATTTACTGGGAACTTATATCTCTAGAGCTAGCAAAACCCATGATTACAATGCAGATATGGCAAACAAAGACTATTTATTTTGTAGAATGCCTAAAAGCTATCTTTCATGTTTTGCTGATGAAAGCGCCAAAGGTAATTTCCATCAATTAGAGAAAAACATAGCAAGTCCTGATAATATTTTAGATTTTTCCGGTTTTGATAAGCATCTAGCCGTCTATCAAAAATGTTCACAATCAGCTAACTTATCCTCCACACAAAAAGAGTTTTATGAGAATATCTTCTTTGGGAAAAAGTTAGATCTTGCAAAAGTTTCTACAGAACACATCAAACCAGCTCCTGCAGGATATGAGTTTGAAAATACTTTGAAGTTTTACAATCGTTTTAATTCTAGAGAGTCTTTGTTAAACTTCCTTGGATGGTTAAAAATTCCTGATTCAAAAACAGCTTTGATGTACACAAGATTAGATTTAGGATTCAGATTATGTTATGGCTCTAAGGTTAATAGTATTTTTAACAAACAGACTAAAGCTAAAGCTTATTTTGATTGTAAAGATGGAGTTTATTTTCCCAAACAATTTGAATGGTATGGAGCTCTCTCAAAAACAGAAAAATACTTTATGTTAAAACATTATTTAGGAGAAGGTGAAGATCTGAAATTTCTTTCAGAAATAAAAAGTATCGATGATATTCCAGCTTTTGAGCAAAGATTAAGGCCATTTATTAGTAAATAAAAAATATTCTGAATACATTTTGCAAATAAATTACCGAATGAGGTTCTAACTTAAAGGCATCTGGAAAACACCAGATGCCTTTAAGTTTTAAAAATCAATCAACATAAATATCGAGAGCTGGTTTTACAGCTGGATTCACTGCATAGCTATTAGGATCCAATCCCAATTGGCCTTTAATAATATCTTCATCTAAATAAATTTTTCCTGTTTCTGAAGAACCTTTTAAAATCCAACTTGCAGCTTCAGCAACAATTTCAGGCTTTCGACTTCTATCAATCATTACATCACCACCCAAAAGATTTTGTACAGCCGCTGTTGCGATCAACGTTTTAGGCCACAAGCCATTAACCTGCACTTGCCCTTTAAACTCCTCTGCCCAACCCATAATACTCATACTTAACCCAAACTTTGCTAGCGAGTATGATAAATAAGGAGCTAACCATTTTGGTTGAATATTTAAAGGCGGACATAGTGCTAAGATCTGAGCCTGGGTAGAATTTTTTAAATAGGGTAAACACTCCTGAACTGTAAAAAATGAGCCTCTAAGAATCACCTCGTGCATTAAATTCCAACGCTTAAACTCTGTCTTTTCAGTTGGAGTTAAATATATAGAGCTTGCATTTAAAACCACAGCATCGATTCCTCCAAAGTGATGAGCCGCTTTTTTAACTGCATTTTTTATGGCTAACTCATCTCGCACATCACACTCTACGGGTAAAACCTTTCCTCCTAGCTTTTGTATAGACTCAGCTGCGGTAAATATGGTTCCATCTAATTTAGGATGTCTTTCAACTGTTTTGGCTGCAATGACTATATTTGCACCATCAAGGGCCATCTTTTGGCCTATGGCTAATCCAATCCCTCGACTGCCACCAGTAAAAAAAATAGTTTTATCTTTCCAAGATTTCATTTTTTCTTCCTTTTGATTAACTTTTTGAATGCAAGTCTTTATATACCTCTCAGACTCAGGCATTGAAGACGTACTTTTAGTATGAAACTGAAATTTTAATAATCAACGGAAATACCAATATTAAATACATTTGAAGAAATATCTAAATCTTCATTGAAACTTTGGATTAACTTATACTCTGCTGTTAACCACATATTATTGATTCCGTACTCATTATCCATAGTAAATGCTATAGATCTATCCCAAGCAGTTATATTTAGCATCAATCCCCCACCAGCATACCCTGCTGGTGAACCGACAATTTTTGGTTTCTTGCCATCATCTCTGATTTCAGCCAATCCATAATAACTTAATCCTCCGTTGACGAACGGAACAAACCACTGCCTATTGGTCAATTCTAATCTATAAAGTACGCCAGCAGAAAGAGGTGCACCAATAAACGTAAAATGCTCCCTAGCGCTTCCATACTTGGCATCAACTGTACTGTTAGTGTACTTACCATTGCCAGAGGCGGTAAAAAAACCCATACCTAAATTAAACCCCATTTTTCCAAAAGTAGTAAATGGTTGCCACTCATAATCCACCTGTAAAAAAGGTAAGCCACCCTCACCATACATATCAGTAAAAACAAAATTGCTACCATCTTCACGACTAGCAGAAATATTTGGAGGATCAACCATTCCAAAACGGACAGAGGTAGTTTGATTTTTTTGTGATTTTTTTCCAATTTTATAATAATAACGACCTGTATTTTGATCTATTAAATAAAGTCCTTTTGCGGCATCAGGATGATGAATACGATAACTTTCATTTTTATTGTCATCTATAGCTATTGGCACTCCATTGTCTTTTTTCTTATCAACAACTGAATTATGTCCTTTTACTTCTGCTTTAACTTCTGACAAAGGAATTTCAATCGCTTTTGATCTAGAGGCCTCTTTCATTTTCTCGGCTGCTAACTGATCCTCAGTCTTTGTGTACGGTGGCTCATTTGGTGCACTCTCCACAGCTGTTTCTGGAATAGTTTCGGTGGGTTTCTCTGTTGCCTCCATAAATTCGTCATCAGAAACACCTTCATCTTGAGCTGAAGAAGTCACAGGAAAATTTAAAACTAATATACAAATAAAGAAAAAAAAAGAAGCCCTACTACCTTTCTTTAACCTATAAAAGTAATAAATAAAAAGAGTTACCAACAATGTAACCACTAACAGAGTAAAATATTCATTGAAAACATATGCTCCAGCAATGAGTGGTAATAATAAAACTTGCATTACGGGTTTAATCTGTGGATTTTCATTAATCCACTTAGCTCCAATAGGACCATTTTGATAATACCATTTTATAAATTTTTTTCCCCAAGAATGTTGAATCAAAAAAGTATCTCGAAATTTACGCAAAACATTTAGATACGGATGAAGAGAAGAACCAAATGTAGCTGTAGCAATAAAACAGTTTTTATCACCTAAAACACCAATAACTTCAGAAGGCTGAGCGCAAAACTTAGAAAATGTTAAACTTTCAAGATCAGTATCACTCACTGCAGGACTTAGGGTATTAATCTGTTGAACATCCATAAAATATTGAATGTTTCCGGTAATATCTTTTAAAGCAGACATAAAACAATAACTTTTATCATTGCTCAAATCACTAATTTTATACTCGCCAAGAGGATCAGTTGATGAGTCAGTAATTTCTAATGAAGCTTTTGGTGAGTTATTTTGAATTTTTTTAAGTGTATCAAGAGCGCTAACTCCTTCATCTTGTTCTGCATAGAACATCACAACACTGGATAATTTCAACCCAGTATCAGGCTCTTTGGGAGAACTGCCCCAGCCAGGAATATTATCTGCAATATAGACTTTTTCATCACCAGGAATAATTTCGTAATAACACAATCCATAGGAAGAATAGGCTGTTGTCAAACCACCATTTACAGTTAATGGACATGCACCAGTCAAAGCTCGAGTAATAGAGTTTAGCTCCGCTGAAGTCGATGAATTGATGATACTTAAATTAATTGTGACAGCAATTTTTTCTACATAGGCCGAGTCTTTAATAGGCCCAAAATAAAAAGTTCTGGTACCACCACAATTAGTAGAACAATCAGTAATATTAAAAGTTCCACTTCCACTATCTGAACTTGTGATTTCAGAAATCAACGTTCCCCAAGAAGCACTGAAGGAATAACTTTTTCCATTCACTGTAGTATCTGGAACCGCAGTGCTAAATTTTGTATCACTATAGGTCGCACTTTTCGAGGCAGAAACAACAAGGCCATTAATATCAGTTTTATCTGAAGCTACAGAAATAGTTAAAACTAAGTTAGAATAAATACTTGCTTCATTGCAGGGGGCTGGAAAAGTTTTTCCGCCGGAGGTTAAGGTTTTACCAGTGCAAGAGTTACAAGTATTGATATTGTCAGTACTTTCACAATTATCTGGCATGGCCAATCCAGCATTGATTGTCAGATTTGTTGTTGTCGTAGCGTCTTGTACAAAAGCTGTAGCTCCAGTCACTGAAATCGAAAGCGCCTGAAGCTTACTAATAAACAGAATAACTAAAAAAAATACTATTTTATGATAACCCATTAATAAATGGCATCATTATTTCGAGGACTTGTCTAGACCAGGTTAGCTTTCAAAAGAAAGCTTTTACCATTTTATTCTTTCAGCAATTTGAATACCATTTAAAGCCGCTCCTTTTCTGATATTATCAGAAACAACCCACATCAACCACAGCTTAGAATCTTCAGGATCTCTGTGAATTCGTCCCACATAAACAGGGTCTTTACCTGACACGTCTCGAGCTAAAGGATAAACAGACTTCTTGGGATCATCCTGTACAACTAGACCTTGGAACTGACTCAAAGCAGAAGTTATTTGTTCTTTACTAACATCTTTTTTCAAAGTCACCCACACAGTTTCGCTGTGTGCATTTAATGCAGGAATTCTAACAGTAAATGCAGATACTTTCAAATCTGACTGTCTTAAGATTTTTTTGGTCTCCTTTTGAATCTTAACTTCTTCACTACTAAAACCTTCATCATTAAACGAACCAATCTGAGGAATTGCATTAAAGAGAATTGGGTGAGGAAAAACTTTAGGTTGAGGATTTGGATTTTTATGATCTTTTGTCTGCTCTAATAGCTCTTCATAGGCTGGCAAGCCACCCCCACTCACAGCTTGATAGGAACTCACTCTGACTTCTTCAATGCCAAACAAGTCTTGTAAGGGTTTTAAGGCAACCACCAACTGAATCGTAGAGCAGTTAGGATTAGCAATAATCTGAGGCGATGTCATTCTATCCACTAAATCACCATTGACCTCAGGAACTACTAAAGCGATTTCTGAATCCATACGAAAAGCTGCCGAGTTATCCACAGCATAAGCCCCAGCTTTTACCGCTTCAGGAGCCCACTCTTTAGAAATATCATCACCTGAAGAAAAGAAGACAAGATCAAGCCCATCAAAACATCCCTTCTTAAGAGTTTGGCAAACCCATTCCTTATTTTGGCAAGTAACTTTCTTTCCTTCGGAAGCATCACTTGCAAAAGGACGTAGCTCTTGAATAGGAAACTTTCTTTCTTCTAAAATATGCATGAAGGTTTGTCCTACCATGCCTGTCGCACCTACAACTCCAATTTTTAAGGTTCTCATTTTTCCTCCTCTTCTTCGGGGATCAAATCATTTTCACCTGTTTTGGCAGGGGCATAAACCGAAGGCGAGATTTTTCTAACACTTTTTCCCCATCTAAAAAAGCCAAAAATAGCTCCTAAAGTGGCATAAGAAAGAAATAATACAAAGAGCATTACTTCGGGATGAAGCAAGACAACAAATAAAATTCCAACACCAATAATCAAATAATGAAATGGCATACGCTCTTTCAAATCCAAATCTTTGAAGCTACGGTATCTAAAAGAGCTAACCATCACCAAAGCCAACAAAATAGTGATACCTAATAAAAGTTCATTCCCCCATGGATTCCACTTGAGCTCGGAAAAGGCCAAAACACTTGAAGCCACAATACCACCGGCCATTGGTATAGGTAACCCTTGAAAATAACTCTTCTCAACAATGTTCACCTGAACATTAAACCGCGCTAGTCGAATTGCACCACAAGCCACAAATAAAAAACAAGCCATCCATCCTAATCTTCCAAATGGCTGAAGAGCCCACTGAAACATTAAAACTGCTGGAGCTACTCCAAAACTCACAACATCACAAAGTGAATCATATTCAGCACCAAACTTGCTTGTAGAGCGAGTCAATCTAGCTAGCCTACCGTCTAGTTGGTCAAAAAGAGCGGCAACAACAATCGCGTAGGCCGCATACAAATAATTTTGCTTCATTGAGTAAATGATCGCAAAAAAGCCGCAAAAAATGTTACAAGTCGTTACTAAGTTTGGAAGTATATAGACATACATTCCAAATTTTCTATCAACACCTTCATGAATCTGATTATTTTCCATCGCTATCTAGAGGATTAACTCTAGCTCCTATTATTATTACTAAATCACAATATTCCAAAAACATAAAAGATTGCTGTCAACCCTAATCCGCTCAAAACGGGTATAGTAAAGTTATCATCAATTTTACCTACCGGAACCAGCTCTGTAACTGCCCCCAATACTCCACTAATCAAAGAGATCAAAAGTATTCTCTCCATAGAAAAGTCATAATAAAACAAGTAACCTACTGTTAACAAAAAACAAATAAGCATAGCCGCAATAAAACCTTGCATGGTTTTATCACCAAAAATTTTATCCTTGCCATATTTTATTCCAATAAAGCTAGCAAATGGGTCTGCAAAAGCCAAAAATAACAAACTTAGCGAGGTAACAAAAGGATGATAAAAAAGAATTACGGTCATAACTCCCATAAAAAGATAAGTTGTCCCCGCCATACCATTAATTTCATTTTTTCTTATAATGGGTTTAAAAATAAAAACAAAAAAGGAATTAATTTGAGCATTCTTTTTACGAATAAAATCAATAAAAACAAAAAGTATAGTAACAACAATAATAGCTATTTTCGAAGCTTTTATTGACATTATATGATAGAGCAAAAAAATCAATAACACACCAGTGATATGCCAAAGCTTTCGGTAAATATGAATATCTGATCTCTTCTTGAACTCACCTTCAATCAGGCGACTATTAGGTGATTCAGGATCTTCTTTAAAAATCATGGTCACACCTTAAAAGAAGTCACAAGGTTAGTCAACTTATTGAGTTTAAAGATTAGATTTACAATGATTCAATTGAAATAGACTCAGAGACCTTCTGAACGCCACCTCGTTGAAGCTGTTCAAAATCAAACCTGATTTCATTCACCCCAAGAATCAGTGGAATTTGATCTGTTCTAAATTTTTTCACATCTAAAACAAATACTGATGCTGTAAAGCCATTACTTATATTTGTTACTTGTAAATTTTTGATCTTTTGACAGGCATTTCCTACTAAAAGAACGTTCCGTCCTTTAACCTTAAATGCATTACTTACCTTATTACAACCCACAAAACTTTCTACTTCATTAATAATTCCATACTCGTTTTTTGATGGCATGGTTTTTAGAATTTCAGTATCTAGATTTTTAGAAATAGAAGCAGGTATCCGTTTACTTGTATCTTTCGACTTAATAGAAATTTGTTGTTTTTCTTGTGAATGATGCAAATTTTGTAATTGCAGGTGAATAACTCCACCTAAAATTAGCACTAACAGAAAATTTGCCATGATATACTTCATAGACAGGAAATCGGCAATTTTTTGACAGGCAATAAGTCCAGATTTGGTTTTATTCTAAATTGATTTTAACAAAACTTTTAAATTATTCTTTTAGATCGTCAAATAGCTTACTTCGTTTTCTCAATTGAAATTGCAAACTTTTTAACCCCTGCTGATTTTACAATGTCCAAAACTGAGACAACTTTTCCATGTGGAACTGATTGATCTGCTGAAATAACAGCTTGAACTTCTGGATTTTTTTCAAATTCCAATTTAGCTTTATTCGCAACTGCAGTTTCATCAGTAAATGTTCCATTCAGATTTATTCGCTGATCAGCAGTTATAGATATGTTTAACTTACTTGGCTGTGTCTGATCACCAGAGATAGCTTTTGGTAGATTGACATTAATTGATGGTTTAATGAACATAGGGGCAGTTACCATAAAAATAATCAACACAACCAAAATAATATCAACTAAGGGCACGACATTAATATCTGATAAAGGTTCATCCTCATGGTACTTCATACTCATTTAAATACCTTTTTTCTTTGCGTAGGTAAGACCCAACTCTTTTACGCTTTCAATACTTAAAAGAATCGCTTTCACTTGCCGACTGTAATAATTATAAAAAACCACGGCTGGAATCGCCACAAATAAACCCGCAGCTGTTGCAACCAAAGCTGAAGAAATTCCGGCCATAACTGTTTGCTGACCAGCATCTTGTGCTACAGATAAATCATTAAAGGCCTTCATAATTCCAAGAACAGTTCCCAAAAGCCCCAGGTACGGAGCATTCGAACCAACTGTAGCTAAAAAATTTAAAAACCTTTCAAGCTCTGGTTTAATAGTTAATACATAAGTGTTAAACAATTCTTCAAGACCTTTAGATCCACTCTCTTTGATATGTTTAAGGGCATAATTTGCGATCCTACCTTCATAAGATAGAGTATCTCTTGCTAAATCTTCAAAAAAGTCAGCTTGGTGATTTTGAATTGAGTTTTTAATTTGCTCACGAACCCGTTTAGTCTCTGTAAATACTTTCTTTAGATTAAAAAATCTTTCTAAGATCATCCCTAGACTTAACAAACTTATGAATAAAAGTAGCCAAAGTAAAACTTGATCAACAAGATGAGCCACCGCAAAAATTTTTTCCGTTATCATAGTATCCCTACCTTAAACATTTTAGATATGCTTACAATGATCTACGGGAGTTTTTTGATGGTCAAGGTGATTCTGATTATTTTTATTTTAGGCATTACAGCTTGCAAACAAGACCAGAAAGAAAATTATTTGATTATAGCTATTGAAAACTTAAACTCAAAAGCGATTTACTGCGATAATGAAGATAGTTTTTCTAAAAGGTCAGGATTTCAAATTATATGTAACGAATTTTTCAAATTTACCCATGTATACACAACATCTCTTCAATCTTTACCAGCACTCGCCTCTTTATTTACTGGACTTTATCCCTATAGCCATAACGTGAGAACTAATTCGGATAGCTTTTTAACTCCTGACTTTACTACAATTGCAGAACTAGCCAAGAAAAAAGGATTCAAAACGCAGTTTCTTTCTGGCGGTGCACCTTTTTTTAGAAAATCAGGCTTACACCAAGGATTTGACTCCTTTGACGATTATATAAATTCTGAAAAGGAGTACAGGCCACTTAAAGAAAACATTCCCACTTTACTAAATAATCTTGCAGATAATGATAATCACTTCTTAGGTGTTATACACGTTTCTGACTTGAAATATCCACATAAAGTAACCACTGATGAACTAGGAGAGATCAGAAATTTATCCTTAGAAAGTCAACTCGAAGAACTTGATGAAAAACTATTTTTATTATTTAGTAAACTTAAAAATGAAAAGTTTTGGGACCATACAAGAATACTTATACTCGGACTAAATGGCTATCCAAACTTAGATTTTAATTTAGAAAATCCGCAACTAAGTCTAAAAAGTGATAACACTCAGATTGGTTTCTTCTTTAAAGAAATGAAGAAAAATGCAGTTAACTCAAAACCTCAGTCGATTAATAAAACTTTATCTATAAAAGATATTGGGCAATTCTTAATTAATTCATTTTCAGAATCCACAACCTCTGTTAATTTTAAAAATTTTGATAACGAATTATTTTTCTCAAACTCGACACCCTCTAACAACGAATTCATCGTAGTTGAAACTGCATGGGCTAAATTTCACGAAATCGGAGAAATAAGAACTGCAATCATTGACGATAATACATTATTTATATTTGATGAAAACAGACTTATATTTAATAAACTTTCTGATAGCAATGAACAATATCCCCAGCCTATTAATTCACAATTAAGAGATAAAATAGTAGGTTATGAAAACTACCTAATAAATAAAAATTTTTCACCGTTTAAATTCACTCTAAATATAAAAAACTTCTTAGATGAAATTAATCTTTTGAAAAAAGGTGATTTTTCTAAAGATAAAAAATCAGAAGTTTATGACTACTTTACCGCTTTTTTTCTAAATGAAAAAAAAGATTTGCACGGACTTTTAAATCTTATGAACAAATATTTTCCTGTCAAAGATGATAAGTGTTTAAGCCAATTTTTTAAAAACAAATCTGACCCAGACTTTATATCTTTATGTAATAATGTGCTTGCTAAATTAGTTTTCTATGGAGATTCTCTGGAAAAGTTTCCAGAAAAACTTAATGATAAAGATTTAAAACTCTTTTTACAAAATGAAATTTCGAATTTTAATATCACAAAAATGCACCATCGCAACAATCTAAGACAAAATTTGGACTATTATAAAGTTCAAAGCTTTAAGATTGATACTTTTAAATACCCTTTACTTTACTTTCGTTAGCTTTTTTAAACTTAGGATTCAAACTCAATTACACTTCCCCAAAATGATTCATTTGAATTAAACTTAATCTGATTTTTAAAAATATCATCTAAAGAGTCGATTTTTGAATACTGTGACCATAGGTTTGGAGATATTAACTCACAATTTAAAAGTAAAATTTTATCGTTTTTTTCAATTGGCAAACTACCAACTTGAAAATGACAATGAGGTTCTGCTCCAAAAAACTGGCTTGGAAGTGGAACGTGCTCATTACTTTTCTCTCTTGTTGCTAAAGTTTTACATGAAATAGGATATAAGTTATCCTTCATCAACAACACATGGGGACTTCCAATTTGCAACCAAGATAACAAATTTTTATCTTTGTAAAGAATAAGCATTTCGTACACTGTTTTAATATCATTTTTATTTTCTGTTCGATAAATCCTGTCATTTGTAATAAGCGTTGCCATTCTAAGACTATTACAGACTTTAGAAAGGGATGTATTAAATTCAAAAGGTGAAGTCACTTCAATATCGCCCTGTGCTGCAAATAAAAACTTAGTAATTTCGTCATTAATTAACTCAACTGAGTTTCCTTCACCCCAAGGAGTTAAAAAAATCATCAATTCCATTTCACTACTTTTATAAATAGAAGTTCTGGGTTTCAAAATTTGTGATGTGAAGTTTTTTTCAATCATTTTCATTGTCAATGGGCACCATATTTTTTAAGTTTAGCTTGAGCTTTTTGGAAATATTCACCATCAGGAACATCCATTTGAAGAATTTTTTTCCATTTTTCTAAAGCACAGGACTTATTCTCTGTGCACTCAACTTGGCTATAGGTTTCTTCAATCGTAGCCTCCTCCCAAATTGGACGTATTTCTTTAGCTAGTTCTCTTTTATATCCATTAATTTTATTTTCTAAGGTAGGGTCTCCTGGATTTACCTTCATAGCTGTCTTCAATTTATAAATCGCTTCTTTGTATTTTTTTTCCCTGGCTAATGAATCAGCTTCATTAAGATATGTGACTGACTTTGAAGAAATCATCTTTTCAATAGCTGCTATTTTTCTTTTAGAAATAACTTTTAAATCTTGAGGGTCAGGTAAATGCTGCTTTAAAACAACTCTGTAATCTTCTATAGCGTCTAGATAACTTCCATCTTTTTCTGTTTTAACTGCTTTATTATAAATGTTTTGTAACTTAGCAACGTTTTCACGATAGTTCTTTTGTTCTAATTCTCTTCTATTCTTGTCATCTAAAGCTTGCTGAATTTTTAATTTTGCCATTTGAATACTTGGATGAGAAGGATTGTAGTGAATCACAGGTGCTATACAAGCATCATATTCTGAGGCTGTCATTTGTGGATTTTTATTCAACTTAGCTTCACAAAACTGAACTCCAGCTTGAAGCTTTTCTTCGTTATTTTTCTTTTCTTGCTCGGCTTTTAAAAAAAGCTCATATTCTGATTCAGCTGCAATAGCTAAACTAGACTTTTTATCGAGTTCTTCAACATCCATTCCAAACTTAGTTTTTTTATATTCTACATTTAACTCTTCAAATTTTTTTAAAATTTTTTGAGCTTCTTCTTGAGCTAATCTATATTTTTTCTTGAAATAATAGTCGTTAGCAATATCCTTGCTCTGCTTTAATAATGAAATAATATTAGGATCTACCTTTGCAAAAGGATCCGACGACTTGGCGATTTTTTTATTTTCAGGTTGCTTTTGTTCATTAAAAAGAAACAAAGCTACAACTAAAATAACACCAACAACAAGAGCAAATCTAATTTTTTTATTTTTTTCTGACTCTTGATTTTTTTGAGAATCTGCAGAGAACGACTCAGAATAATGTTGAGACAATTCTGGCGGTAAAGAATTATAGTCTGAAGTCATGGGATAATGAGCCTGATAAGGAGTCATTCCACTTAATTGATCTTGCCCTGGATGAATCACTTGAGGATACGCTGATGAATCATGGTTATACTGTGGTGCTAAATTTGGTAATTGAGATGGAACAGTTGGAACATGAGTTCCTAAAGGCATCAAAGCATTATTAACCTCGCCATTAACGCCATTGGTCTCATTAGTGGTTAAAGCCATAAGATTTTTTTCAAAAGCTGCATTTTTTAATTCAAAGACCAAAATATTATCTAGAACTTGAATTTTATCTCCACTTTTTAACTTCACTTTTTCATTAGGAACGATATTTTTGTTATTCAGCAAAGTTCCATTAACACTCCCAATATCTACTAGATTGTAAAATTCATCTTCTTTGATAATTTTAAATTGCTTACGACTAACTCTTTGATCATCAATGACAACTTCACAGGAGCTATCTCTACCAGCAACCCATTCTGTTCCTGTTCCCAAGTGAATACTCTTTGATGTAATAAAATTTTGATCAACAAATTTTATCATTGGGATATATTCAACCTTACCAACTATAGTTTTTTCAAATTCATTAGCTTCTACTTCAGACTCTTTAGCTTCAACCTTCTGACTTAGAGATCCCTCAAGATAGAACTCAAATTCAAAAGGAGGAATCATAAAAACAGTATCCTCATTAAGTTCAATATTTCTTACTTTTTCACCCTGATAAATGACATCACCAAATTTAGAAATAACCTCCATTATCCAGTGATCATTCACAAATTTAAGACTAAAATGCTCTCTTGAAACTGCCTTCGTTGCTTCGATGAGTATGTCTGCAGTCTCTTTTCTGCCCGCAACATAGGATCTAGATGGATCCAATTCCAATTGATTTACAACCTTAGAATTTTTTCTAATTTTTAATATTGCCATATTATAATCTCCCTACTTCTTCTAAGGAGTGACACTCATCATAGAATAACTTTGTCTCTGAATACCGTGGATGCTTAATGTTATTTTTTATATAAAACAGAACTGTCTGAAAAGAGGCTTTACACATCCTATAATTCCCACTTTCACGATATTTTTTTCCTTCAAGAAAGTTAAACTCAATCAATTTGTCTAATTTTTGTTTGGCTTTTTGATGGTACTTTGCCGCATCTTCAAGAGTTGGATCGCTTTGAAAAGCTGAAGCTAGATACTCTATAGCTTTTAAGTATTGACCATTATTATATTCTCTCATTCCACTGACCATAAAAGTTCTTGCCATTTGTTTTCTTGAGTTAAAGTCTTTCATAAACTCACTTTTTTTATTAAGCTCTTCCTCTGCTCTTTTCAATCTCACTTCTTCCTCAAGAATTGGAACAACTATAGGAGTCGCTTTTGAATTTTTTATATCGCCTTCTTTATCACTACCTGAAAAAATTAAGAATAAGACAACAACTGCAATAATTCCACCAATTATTATTAGCATCTTATCATTTGATTTATTTAAATTACGTTGAGGAGAGTTCGGTCGTGGAGAATAAGCTACTTGTCCGTAATTTTGAGCCTGACTCATGGCCTGTTGATAAGGCGAACCAACCGATGCTGGAGTCCCATACCTTTGTGAAGAGACTGGTCCAACTAGAGGCTTGTTTGGTAGTGGTTGGAGAGGGTTCTTAAATGGAATTGGTGAACTGACTGTATTTGTTTTTTCTAAAGTTTGAAAAATATTAACTTTAATTTCGGTCTCACCAATTGTAAGAATGCTTTTCCCAGTTAACAGTTTTTGATCTTCTTTTTCTCCATTAATAAGAATAAAATTTTTCTGAGATAAATTATATATATAATAGTTCCCGTCAGAAAACTTAATTTCAGCATGAAAACGACTGACTCGAGGATCATTTGAAAGCTTTATGTCATTTTCAATATCTCTGCCTATTTTAATAATTTCTTTATCTTGAAAATTAAACACTTGCCCTAGATGAGGTCCAGAGACGATTTCTATGTCAATAGGTAAAAGGTTTAACTTCAAAGCCTCACTCATCAAGCATCCTCTTTCTTAGGAACAATACTAAACAAATAATAGCTTGGTTGATTTTTATCAGTAACAGCATGGCATCTAATAATGATAACTCCTCGCCCCATATCAAGCTCTTCTTGATGAATTTGATTAGGCACTTGACTTGATTTTACCATTAAGTTTTCAATATTCATTTTTAGTGACACATCAACAATTCCATCAACCCCCTGATTCATTAAGTTTTCTAGTGAGTTTTGAGCCAACGACTCAAAGTTACTATTAAGATTCAAAAACTTCTTATTTGGAGTTACAGCAAATGCTGGGTCTCTAAAGTGCTGAATTAGCATAGAGGCCTCAAAATCTAAATTATTTGAAACTCCAGATGATTGAGTCTCACCATGCAAATACCTTGTCATTAAACTTGAAATATTTCCCGTCAAAGACTGCAAAACTGGAAATAAAAAGGTATTTTCTATATGCTCATTCTTTTCTCTTAAAGCTAAATCTAACTGCTTGTTCAAACTAAAAATTGGAAACTCAATCAACTTATACAGTAAGAAATAAAGAATCATTCCTATAACCGAAGCGATTATTAGATTTTGCATAAAAAGACTAAT
>JABWCN010000059.1 GCA_013359135.1 Pseudobdellovibrionaceae bacterium
TGAATTTAAAGTTGACTCGCAATGAATTTGCCCAGTTAGCAAGTACCATTAATGAGTCCCTTTCTAGACATTTGACAGAGTTTAAAGCTGAGGGATTGATTGATATTAATGGTAAGGAAATCATCATCAAAGACAAACAGGGGCTGAAGGTTAAGTCAGCTATTTTCTAAAATTAGCATCGTTTATTCTGTAAATGAAGCTATTCAAGTAAACTTCTCCTCGGGCCCTGTTCATGTTACCAAGTGGTTGGTGAGCTTTAATTCCATTCCAGGGATTGAAGCTCGTTGCTTCGCAGAGTGAATCTTGTTTCTCAAAGTTTGTGTTCTCTTTACTTTTAAATACAAGTGTGGCTATTTTTAGTGATGCTGTTTCAGATTCTTTCCATTCTGTTAAGTGATTCTCAATAGGCTGAGTGATTTTATTATTTTGAATTTGCACATTCAAATTATAACAAAGATCTTTTTTTTGTAGATAGTTTATTAAGTCAGTTCGAAGAAAGTTTGGGTCTTGGCTTGCTGATGAAGTGGATGCCTTATGACCCTCGTCGCAAGGAGTGACATTCCATTTCGCGGCTTGCATTGCTCCAACTTCGTTTTTTCCAAAAGGGTAAGGTGAACCACTCCAGAACGTTTCTGTTACAAGGGTTGAGACTTTTCTTTTTACCAAACGATCGATCAAGAGTTTGTAGATTTTATCGTTAGAAATAAGCTCTTTAATTTCTGCAGGTGACATTGTTGCCAAGCTTTTTCCTTCTTTTTCTTTTGCTTCGAATTTAGTACCTAGAGAAATAAATTCGCTGACATTATCGGCTAGAGGTGTTGGGTTGTTAGTCATTGTGAAATCCATGGAGGTGTTATCTATATAGCTTGGCAGTTTAAGCAAGCGCTCTCCTGGAACATTTAAAACTTTGAAGGCAAGTCCTTTTACATCAAGTGCGGAATCAGCCTCAATCAGACCTTTGCCATTAGAAAATCGAGCTATAGTTGAGTAGGTTTTACCCCTGATAAAAATCCCTTGAGATAAATTATTTGGAAGATTTTTTTCGACGTTAAGATGTCCCTTTAAGCAACCGTGAGACTTAGCATGAAATGCTCTCAAAATATTTTTTCCTTGAGTTTTATTGGCATGATGTCTTTGCATACCACTTACAGTAGCAGTGAAATTAGAAATATCTTCTTCTTCATGGGGTTGGAGTTTTTCAAATTCAGAGATGATCTCAATTTGTGAGTACAAATCTACACTTGCAAAAGAATTTGACAAAAGTAACAATCCAGACGCAATAAAAGCTCGATAGCCCATAGCTAAACCTCATATATTTGATTAGAAGGGAAGATTTTCAAATCCTCATGTCATTTGTATTATCTATGCTATCTGAGGAGCAAGTCTTGTGCCGGAAAAGACTTTAAGTTAAAAGCTTTGTTAGTTAGTTGGTTGTTAGGAAACAATATGGATTTTAAAAATTTAAAAATTATCGGTAAAGTGGAAAGTTGCTATCTAGATAAGTTTGGAACACCAAGGCAACCTGGTTTAGTTAAGGAGTCCTTTGCTAAAATCTTGTTAGATGCTGAGTTTCAACCTGAGGAATCGTTAACGGGGTTAGAGGAATTTGATTATATATGGATACTTTTTTGGTTTCATCAAAATACGAATTTAAGATTTCATGCAAAGGTTCATCCTCCTCGATTATTAGGTGAAACTAGAGGGGTCTTTGCTACAAGATCACCTCATCGTCCTAATCCAATAGGTCTTTCTTTGGTGAAGCTAGAAGAAGTTGATAGAAACTCTTTGTTAGTTAGTGGTGTAGATTTGATTAATGGCACACCTGTATTAGATATTAAACCTTATTTGCCGTTTGTTGAGTCCATTCCAGATGCCAGGGCCGGATGGGCTGAAAAAAACTCTCCCGAGATTACTGTGTTTTTTAGTGAAGAAAGTGATTTATTTTTACAAAAATACGAAGCTTCTTCAACTTCACAAAGTAATGTTAAGAAATTGATTATCGAAACACTTAAATTAGATCCAAGGCCTATAATTTATAGAGGTTTTGAAGAGGGTAAGGAGGCTCCTTATCGACAACAACATGCAGTCAGGCTCATCGATCTAGACGTGCATTTTGAATTTTTAAAAAAAGATGTGATCGTTGTTTATAATATTTTCAACTTAAATAATTAACCAAAAATTAAAAAGAAATTTAAAACAAAAAGTAAAGCAAAAAGCAGAATGATGTTCATTGAAAGGGCCTGAGTTCTCACAAAAAATCTCCGTCTAGTATGTAAGACATACAAGAAATCTTAACAGAAGAAAAGCGCTTCTTTTGTTCCTGTCATATCATGTAAATATTATGGAGTAGCCAACATATCATCCCCTTTAGTTTGAATACTTTATAGTCTGAAGATAAAAAAATTGCCTAAATATTATCCAAAATATATGTTTTGACTGTTGAGTTCAAAAGATAAGAACCTATAATTAAAGGGGAAATATAATGTCTTTAAATACTATTCAGGAAAATAGAGTTGCGATTAAAAGTCAGAGTCTAAGAAAAGTTCCAACTTTGAGCCTTAGGGACTACACTCATGGCAACGAAAATCAGAGAAATCAATTTATTTTAGGTCTGTTTAATGGCATTAAAGACTACGGGTTTATTATTCTTAAAGATCACTCGGTACGAACTGAGCTTATTGAAAGAGCTTATGAAATTTTAGAAAGATTTTTTTCTCAGCCTGTTGAACTTAAAAGCAAATATATTTCTCCAAGAAATGATGGACAGAGGGGATATACTCCTTTTGGAAAAGAACATGCAAAAGATTCACAAGTGATGGATTTAAAGGAGTTTTGGCATGTTGGTCGTCATCACGAAGGTAATCCTAATATTTGGCCAGAAGAGATGCCTGAGTTTAAACTGATTTTTTCTCAACTGTATACAGAATTAGAAAATGCTGGAATAACTATGATGGAGGCTTTGACTGGGCCATTGAATGTGGAAAAAGATTTTTTCAAAAAAATGGTTACCAATGGGGAGTCTATTTTAAGACTCCTTCATTACCCTCCAATCGGTGATAGTGTTGACCCAAGATGTTTGCGTTCAGCTCCCCATGAGGACATTAACTTCATCACTATTCTTCCTTCTGCGACAGCCTCTGGTTTACAGCTTAAAGATCGTAACGGGGAGTGGTTGGATGTAGTTAGTGATCCCCATACATTGGTTGTTGATGCTGGTGATATGTTAGCTAGACTAACAAATGATGTTATTCCCTCAACAACTCATCAGGTAGTTAATACTCCTGAGGGCAAATATAAAAGTCGTTTTTCTATGCCTTTTTTTATGCATCCAATAAGCGAAGCAAGCCTAAAGTGTTTACCTTCATGTAAAAGTAAGGGAGAGCTAGAAAAGTATCCAGAAATAACGGCTGGAGAATTTTTAACCCAAAGGTTGATTGAGATTGGTCTTATTAAAAAGTAATGAAGAATTATTTATTAGTTCTCGTTTTAGGTTTGTCTATTTATTTGGTTTTAACCCCAAAGGATTTATTTTTTGGAACTGGGGTAAAGTCCACCTCTAGTTATTCTGAGACCGAGTCTCTTGATTCGGTGGCAGCAGGACAAACGCAACTGCCTTTACCCCCAAAGGGAAATGATTTGGCAGATGCTAAGTCTTCTGTTGTTACTCTTTCAGAGAGAAATTTGCCCAGTCCATCTTTGAATGTAACAGAAAAGCGATTACAGAACTTCCAAAGTTTATTACATAAAATTGGACCCTGTCTTGAGTTAAAAAACAGTCTTAGTTTAAGTTCTAATGAGCCAAAGATAGATAATTTGCTAAGTTCTCTACAAGGGGATTTAGGTGATCCTGTGATTCGTTCAGAAGACTGGACATCAACAGAAATTGAAACCCCTTCTCAAGAAAAAAAATTAATTAAAATTGAAACTAATTATGAAAATGAAGATATAGTCAAAAAACTAAAGTATTTTAATGTGACCAATGAAGGCTTAATTCCAATAGATCTTAGTGATGAACAAACAACCGAACCAACATCCACATTTCTGGCTTCTTTAGAAAGTGAAGGCAAGGTGATTAAGACTGAAAAAAGCGAGCGAGTTTTTTATCAGAATGGAGAAGAGGTTCTTTATACTGAAAGCAACGGCTTGATTGAGTTTATTGAAATCTCAAGGCAGGGAAAAACTCTTAAGTGTCCAAGTTTGGAAAAATCAGATTGTACCTGTCGTTAAATTATTAGCCAGATTCTAGTCCTCATGTTATATGAAAGTACATTGTTATACCGGAATAAGAATGTTTATCCGAACATTTTAATGTGAGAAAGCATTGTATATCGTTTCCTAGTAGTTTAGATTTTGCACGTATAAGTGATACTTATGAAAAAAAATATCATTTCAAAAATTTTAATGTTTCTTTTAATGACATCAATCAACAGCTCTTTGGCACAAAATTTAAACATAAGTGATGTGAAGGAGTCCGTTGAGTTACAGAAAAATCTTGCCAAGATAAAGATCCTTAGTGAATCAAAGTGGATTTATAAGTTTGAGGCTTTACATAAAAAAATTATTAATAAAATGAAAATTAAAAATAGAAGGGAACTAGAGCTTGATCAAGAGTTTAAAAGAGACTTGATTCAAGCTCATGAAATAAATACTAAAGCTAACTCAATTTTGGAATCTAAGTAATGCCTCTTGAAGTGATTGAATTTGTATTTTAGATTGCTCTAAAAGAATTTTATCATTTTCAATCACATCTTCTTCTGCATGGCTTAAGAATTTTTCATTACTTAGTTTACCTGTTAGAATTCCAATATCTTTTGTGAGCTTTTCAATTGTTTTGGTAATACGTTTAATTTCCTCATCAAAATCGACTAAACCTTCCAACGGAATAATTACTTTTGCTTGGAAATCAGCAGTTGTTGCAGTATTAACAGCGCATTTAGAAATATTACCAGCATCCCCAATACTAGTTATTTCTACTCTAGCAATACTTTGAATCGTAGATTTATTTTCACCTATAATTTTTTGTGTTTTTTCATCGTTAACAGCGAGTCTGATTTTTAGTTTTTCAGCAGGAGAAATACGATTTTCACCACGAATGTTTCTTATAGCTGTAATAACTTCTTTTATGAGATCAATTTCTTTAGCAGCATTAACAGATGCAAGGTCTAATAACTCTCTATCGTTTAAAATCGTTGGGTACTGATCTATGATACAAGCACTGTTTTTAATAGGTAATTTTTGATACAATTCTTCTGTGATGAATGGACAGAAAGGATGAAGAAGGCGAAGCATACGATTAAGAACTTGAGCCAAGATCAATTGCGTAGCTTTTCTATCCTCTGACGGACCTGCACTCAAGATAGGCTTAGAGAACTCAATATACCAGTCACAAAAATCGTTCCAAATGAATTGATATAAGCAAGTAGCTGCATCAGAGAAACGCTCTTGTTCTAGAGCCTCGTCAACGGTTTTTTGTGCCTGTTGAAGCTTACTTAAAATCCATTGGTCGTATATGCTAATGTGGGCTTTACTAGGAAGTGCTTTCGCCCCCTCTGTAGGAACTGCAAAGTCATGTAGGTGAGATAAACCATAACGAGTGGCATTCCATATTTTATTCATAAAGTTTCTATAGCCTTCAAGTCTTTGTTCTGAAAATTTTAAATCTTTACCAGAGAATAAGTGAGCTAAGAAAGTAAACCTTAGCGCATCAGCACCATGTTTTTCGATCATTTCAACGGGATCAATAGAGTTACCAAGACTTTTAGACATTTTTCTACCTTGAGAATCTCTTACAAGGCCATGGATGTATACTGTTCTAAATGGGACATCACGCTTAAACTCAAGTCCCATCATGATCATTCTAGCAACCCAGAAGAAGATAATATCATGACCGGTTACGAGATAAGTTGTAGGGTAAAAAGTTTTTTGAGTTTCCGTCTCATTTGGCCACCCCATAGTAGAAAAAGGCCACAGAGCAGAGCTAAACCAAGTATCAAGAACATCTTCATCTTGATGAACTTTCTGACTATTACATTTTTCACAGTGCTGAAGATCTCCTTCTGTAACTGTTATATGTCCACAGTCATCACAAAACCACGCTGGAATTCTATGTCCCCACCAAAGTTGTCTAGAAATACACCAGTCTTCGATTATATTCATCCAATGTAAATACACTTTAGTCCATGATTCTGGGGAAAAGCGAATAGTACCACTTTCAACAACGCGTTTCGCTGGTGTAGAAAGATTTTCAGTTTTAACAAACCACTGCTCTGATAAAAAGGGCTCAACAACAGCTCCTGATCGAGAGCAATGACCAACAGAGTGAACATAGGGTTCTTCTTTTTCTAAGAGATTTTGTAGTTTAAGCTCTTCTACAATTTTTTTTCTAGCTTCGCTGACCTTGAGTCCTTGATAAGGACCAGTATTTTCATTGAGCTCACATTTTTTTGTTAGGATATTTATAAAATCAAGCTTGTGAGTGACTCCAATTTTATAATCATTAAAATCATGAGCTGGAGTTATTTTAACAACACCAGAACCGAATTGTTTGTCTACATAGGTATCTGCAATTACCTTAATTGGCCTGTTAATCAGAGGGATAAGAGCTGTTTTACCTACGAGGTGTTTATAACGTTCATCTTCAGGATGTACGCACAATGCAGAGTCCCCAAGCATAGTTTCAGGACGAGTTGTTGCTACAATTAAGAAGCCTGATTTATCCGTAAGTTCATATTTAATGTGATAAAGTGCTCCTTTAACCTGTTTATGTTCCACTTCAAGATCAGAGATTGCTGTTTCAAGAGGTCCACTCCAATTCACTAGACGTTTTCCACGGTAGATCCAATTTTTTTTGTAAAGACTTACGAATACTTTTTTTACAGCTTTTGAAACTCCTTCGTCCAAAGTGAAGCAAGCACGGTCCCAGTCGCAAGAATCTCCAAGTCGACGCATTTGATTATAAATACGATTTCCATATTGATGTTTCCACTCCCAAACCTTTTCAACGAAGGCTTGTCTTCCTAATTGATGACGAGTGATATTTTGTTTTTTTAATTCTTTTTCGACGACTGTTTGAGTTGCAATACCCGCGTGGTCAGTACCAGGAAGCCACATCACATTATAGCCCTGCATTCTCTTCCAACGGATAAGTAAATCTTGGATCGTATGATCCAAGGCATGTCCCATGTGCAAAAATCCTGTTACATTCGGTGGTGGTAAAATAATTGAAAATGGTGGTTTATGAGATTGATCACTGGACTTGAAATGTCCTGACTTTTCCCACCAAGTATAGATTTTGTTTTCAACTTCGTTGGGATTGTATCTGTCAGAAATTTCAATGGTCTTATTTTCCTGTTTTACCTCGGTATTTTTTATTTCATCACTCATGAGTTTTGTCCTTAAAAATCAAATGTTAGTTCAAACGTAGTCACGATACCATGTGAATCCCTGTTTTTCAAAAGCATATTGAAGCCCAGGAGATAAAAAATGACTCTACTGTTTTTTGAGGCTTCGATATAACATACTGTTTTTAAACATGAATTTGTTCAGTGCCCTTCATGGTCTGACTGTCTAATTGTCTACAGTTGAAAGCCGTATGAAATTGCTTTAAAACAAGCAAGGTTTAATTAGAATTGGTGTGCCGAAATGGCTACTTTTGAGTTAGGAAGAAAATGACGTTATTTTATTCTTTTGTGGTGGTATTTTTGGTGGCTGTTTTCCAACTTGGCTGTGATGTAAGAACAGAGCTTAAAGAAATGCACGATAGCACCAAGAAAATGGAGAAACACACCTCTAAAATGGTGGATATCACAGAAAAGATGGAAAAAACTACAGCTCAAGTTAATGATAGCGTTGAAGCGACAAATAAAGAAATGGTTTCCACAAAAGAGTATATTGTGAGTGTTGATAGTAAAATGGGTACACTTGCTAAGGATACTGAGCAAATGAAAAGTAGCATTAGCGATTTACGTACCACAGCAAAAGCACTTGATAACAAAATGCAAGTTCTACATGATCTTAATAGTGGGATTAATGAAACTTATGATGGTTTACGACAAGGAGACTCATTAGGTATTAGGGTGAAAGCTTTTGAGGGGCTAATTAGTTCTAGGTCTTTTGAAAAGAAAATGAGTCATGCTGCTCAATATTTTGGAGCCTTTGAGTATCAGTTATATAATGGTTTGGGTTTGGACGCTCAAGAAGGACGTAGAGAGAAGTTGATCCTTTTAGCGGTGCAACAGTTTTTCAAAGATGTTTATGATGTTTATAATTATGATGAGAATCCAATTCCCTTATCTGATCCAGAAAAAAACAATGATGAAAATTTAGAAGCCTCTTTTAATGCTTTAGCATTAGCACTTCATAAAGATAATCCAAAGCAAGAAGAAGAAATCGGCTTTTTAGTAAAGCAAGATAAAAGTTTAAACTTACAAGCAACTCATATGCTTAAACTTATTAAGTCAGCATTATTTTCCGGATCTGAACTAAAAAAAGGCAACATCAATCTAGCTTCAGTCAGTGAAATAGAAAGAGAAATTTTGAACAACGAAGAAGTCGCTATCAAGCTTTTGCAGTCAAGATGGACAATACTATTAACAGCAGCTTTGAATAAATCTGTGAAATTTAAGGAGGGTGGTTTTATACTTGCTGCATGGAAATTATTGAACAAGTGGGAGTTGAATTTTGGTTTACTAAATGAAAGCAAAATTGAAGAGCAACATTTAATGCTAAAGAAAGCAGTTGAAACAAGAGAGTTTTTAAAAACTATCGGAGTTAAAACTAAAACTCCACTTAAGTTGAGTTGGTTTATAAAAAGAATGAATGTTATAGGGTACGAATCATTGAGCCCGCAGTCCAGATTAGTGTCTCAAGAAGTAGTAAAGTTGATAGATCAGCTGAAGGAATAAGCTTGGTGGTTTCTTCGTGAAAAAATAGGTTCTAGGACATAGTTTTCTTTTTAAAAAGGTTCTATCGTAATGGAATAGGAGATAACATGAGATTTTTATCAGCTTTTTTGGCTTTTTTTGTTTCAGCGTATGTAATTAGGGGAGAACCAATTAATGTTAGTTATGCTCTAAGCCAGGACTCGGTGATTCTTGATGTGAGAACTCCTGATGAATATTTGAGTGGGCATATTAAAGGTGCAATTAATATTGATTTTTATGCTTCTGATTTTCAAAATCAACTGGGAAAACTTGATAAAGAAAAAGATTACAAAGTGTACTGCCGTAGTGGCAATCGTTCGTCCAAAGCTGTGAATATGATGAAAAATATTGGCTTTAAAAATGTCGAAAACATTGGAAGTGTTTCTCAAGCTTCAAAAAATCTAAATCTTAGTTGTGATAAAGGTCCTTGTTGATTATGAAATTAAAGCCTTAACTGATGAGTAATTTACATTTTATCAGTTCTTAAATCTTTTAGACCTTTTGGTATCCAATAGTAATTTATGAAATTTAGTTTTTCTAGGTGGAATATTATGGATTCAGAAATTTTTCCATCTGGACAGACTATTACCATTGGTTGTTCTTTATTAAAGAGCCCATCGTTTAATTTTTTTTCAAATTCATTTTCATAGTTAAAAGTTTCAATTTGTCCGTCTAAGAAATTTAAGTAATAAGGATTTAAATGCTGAAATAAATTTATAAGTTCACTTTTTTCAGCAAATAAAATTAACTTAAAAGGAACCCGTTGAAGAATTAAGTTCTCAAGTTGATAAAAACCAATTTGATTGAGATTAAATTCATGCCCCATGGATTTTTCCTTTGTTTGGCAGTTTAGAGAACTTATTGATTAAAATAAAAAGTGCTATAAATCCAAGAGAACTAGAAAATAAAAAAGGACTTATGATGCTTAAACTTTGATATAACAAACCACCTAGTGCGGGCCCAAGAATTCTTCCCAGAGATGAAAGACTTTGAGTAACACCTAGTGTACCACCTTGCTCTTGTGAACCAGTAAGTAAGCTAATACTTCCAAGGACAGAAGGGTTAGAAAGTCCGTTACCTAAAGCCAAAAGAGTCATAGCTACTGACATTAATGTGAGATTATGGGCAATGCTAATTGTTCCAAGTCCAGCTGAAAAGCAGAGTAAGCCCAGGAATAAAACTTTTTTTTCTCCCCAGCGAGGAATTAATTTCCTGACAAGAAAACCTTGAGAAAAAATCATAACAAGACCGATAAATCCAAAACCGTAGCTGACCTCTTTGATACCCCAGGAAAAACGTTCTCCCATAAACAAAATTAAAGTGGCCTCCATTGATGACATGGCAAAAGATATCAAAAAGAAGATAATAATGAGTTGGTTAACTAACGGAATTTTTAATTTTTCAGTGATAATTAAAAATCTATTTTTCCTTTCCGTATTTCTATTTATTTCAGATAGGGACTCTTTAAGGTTGAAAAAGCCAAAAATAAAAGTCAGTAAACAAATACCACCGACACATATGGCAGCAAAAGAAGTGTTGAAAAAAGGTTCAGGAGAAATTTGACTACCCCATTGAGTTAAAAAACCCCCAATAGCTGGACCAAAGACAAAACCTAACCCAAAAGCAACTCCAATAAGTGCCATACCTTTAGATCTTTCGTTAGGTGGAGTGATATCTGAAATGTATGCCGACGCTGTAGAGATGCTGGCGCCAAAAAAACCGGCCAAAGCCCTAGCGACGAATAACGTAGGTAAGTCTCTACTAAAAGCGAACAGTACATAGGAACAAGCTTCGCCGAGCAAACAAAATAGTAGAATAGGCTTTCGTCCTTTCTGATCACTCAATCGTCCCCAAAATGGAGCAAAAAGAAACTGCATTAACGAGTATATAGACATAAGTAGTCCTGTTTGCGTTGCAGTAGCTCCAAAATCACGACTTAGGATTGGTAGTATAGGAATAATAATTCCAAAACCTAGTAAATAAATGAAAACGGTAAAAAAGATTACAGCAAGTTGAGTTTTTTTATTAGATGTGGACATTTTCTTTACCTCAGGGTTGATGTTAGTCATAATATAAACAATGAAAATTTTAAATCTTATTTTTCTATTCTTATTCTTATTGACTCACGAAGTAGATGCTTTCAGTAAATTAAAGACTTACGAAGAACGAACTTTTGAAATTACTGGTGGAGTAAAGTACTTTGATACCAACTCTAACTACAATAGTCAGGGAACAAAAGTTAACCTTTTGAGTAGCAATAAGTACACACTTTATGATACTTTTTTACAATCGAGATATGTTTTTCAAGGTGGTTTTTCTATTTCAGGCCAGGCCATTGCCACTTATGCGGAAAGTAAAAATACAGATTTTAACAGAACTAATTCTACTTTTAATGCTATTAGTGTAAGCGCTGATTATATGGTTTATCGTGGCTTTATGGATTTTATTCCCGAATTTAAGTTATTATACTCCTTTGATCCGGTGAGCTACAATCAAGACAATGTGATGACTAACGAAGGTGTGATGGAGTTAAACGCCTCTCTTCGTGCGCAAAATAATTATTCCTGGTTGAATTACTATGTCTCTGGTGGTTTTAATTATCGTAATGAAAGGTCAAGCTTGTTTCCTTGGGAATTAGGATTAGGAATTAGATGGAGAAATTCTTATTTGGGACTTGAGCTCAGTGGTTTTCAGAGTGTGATGGATGATAATGATAAGGGTACTTTGGAGTCAGCGAGGTATTCGTTGGTGCAAAGAGTAAATGGTGGTAGTTACCGTTTTTACACGATTAATCCAGCACATAATCAGGCCAGTGTTAACATTGACATTGGTTTTTCTCGAGCGGTGATATTAAAAACCTTTTTTTCCTCTTCTCTGGGAGGGACTAATTATTCCAATGGAATCTATGCAGGTGTTGGAATTAATTTACTATTCGATACTATAGCCAATCGCCCCAGCACTCCAAGATATGAAGAAAATGTCGGACCAGAATCAAAGGTGAAGAAGTTACCAGAACGAGTGATAGAAAATAAAGGTAGTGAGTCTGAGGAAGATTATCAAATTCAAACAGATGATGGAGTTGATCAGAAATTATTTCAAAAAGAACCCGAAGTTCCTAAGGTTTCGCCTGCAGTATCTAAGAGAAAAAATACAAAAGAAATCAGTGAGGAAGAGTTACAAAGTCAGCTAGATCAAGCAGAGATGACGATCAAACTCAAATCGAATAAAAAAAAGAAACGTAAATAATTGAATGATCGTCTTGCTACACTTAAGGGCCATCAAAGTTTATTATGTCGTCTGAGTATTTTATAAAAAAACTGGTTTTGAAAGTTCCAATGCATGTTTCTTGATATCCTCTGGCCACTCGCCTATCAAAGTTAAAAACATTTTCTTATCTTTACGATAAAGAGCACGAAGAGCTTCTTCATAGCCCTTGAAATCCCCAGCAATCACTGACATGAACTTGTAGGTTCTTTCTTGAGCTGGTTTAATCTCATTGATTTGTGAAGATTTCTTTTTAGCTTCTTCAACAAGTTTTCTAAGTGTTGCCGAAGCCCCTTCAGGTTGAGTTGCTAGCCATTCCCAATGTCTGGGTAATAAAGAAATTTCTCTTGAGACCACGCCTAATTTTGGTCGGCCTGGGCCAGAGGAATCAGTTAGTTGGGGCTCTGCCTTGTAGACTTCTAAGCGTTTTAAGATGTCTTCTTCGTTTCCTTGAAAATTAAAATCCATAGATTTTCCAGTAGAATCACTGAAAATAATGATCGTTGAGTCTTTGATTTTATCAATACGTTTCTTTACTTTCAAAATAACTAAATTAAGAGGACCTTGTATTAACAATTTTTCATTTTCAAACGCGCTGTAAGTCAATTGGTTTTCCATAAAAATCCTTATATGTTTTTTTCATATTACCCGGGTTTAAATGAAAAGTCAATATTATCCGGGTAATATTTATTGACAAGATCAATGAAGCTATATTTAGTTGCTATAGTAAGGAATTTTATGAATTTTACTGGTTATAAAAGAATAATTTTTACAGTATCTTGTGTGTTTGTTTATGCCGGTGCTGTTAATTATGGAGTTTTTGATTTTATCCCGGCAATTCCATTTTTAATTGTCGTTTTATATGCTGCTTGCAAATGGGGAAAAAATTATTTTTTTTCAACAGTAGCTTTATTGCTTTTGGTGATCCCTCTCTATCTTTTAAAGAAAAATCATGGGAAGTTATTTCACCCCAAACTTGGGGCAAAGTATACTTTTTCTATTGATGTATGTTTATTCAGTTTGCAGATACAACTCAAACTCATGTAACTGTCGTTGAAATTAGCGATAAATCTCCTTGTGATATCTTAGGATTGAATGGGGCAAAAAAATTCCAGGTGTTTTCAAAAGGGGAAATTTTGGAAATAAAAAAAATATCTGTTTCAAATGCTGATTTTGGTGAGCATTATGTAATTCACTCAGAGACAGCTTTGGGTGAGTTAGAACTTGCAAGTAATAATCTTGCTATCTGGCTTGATGGAAAGCCTGTAACTCAAAGTGATTTAAGAAGGACGATCTTTTTTCTTCCATCACTTTTGATGTATTGGCCAATGGCTCCGGTTATGCTTCCAACACTTTTTAATAAATAAAATTTAAATTTTTGGATTTAGTTTGAGTTAAAGTCAGTTTATCTAAGAAGTTATCGAGTTAAGTAGTTCTAAAAGTTTATCTTCAATACTTTGGATATCATCATCTCTTATTAACAAGGTTTTGAATTTGTCTGTATGGCCTCGGGTGATTTCTACTTGTCTCTTTTTAATTTTAAAAGTTTTTGCAATAAGATCGATTAATGCTTCATTAGCTTTTCCGTCTACAGGTGGAGACTTTATCTTAATTTTTAACTTGTTATCATGGAGAACGTAAAATTCTGATTTACTACTATTAGGCTGAATGATGACAAACAAAAACATCTCATTGTTATTGTGAATTTGATAACACTGAGATGTTTCTTTAGTTTTCATCGAATCATTTTACAAAGTTACAGAATTAGATTTATTTGTATCTTGCCCAAAAGATACAGATGGCATGTACTTTTCACCTTGCTCTAAGATAGCTAAATGGGCTTGAACTAGAGCTTTCAAATTTGCCTCGAACTGAATTCTTGCCTTTTTCAGATCCAGCATGTCTTGATAGGTTTTCTTTAAGGAGTCTTTGGCATCTCTAGTAATTATTTCTGCTTTTTGCTGAGCTTCAGCAATAATAAACTTAGCTTCACGTTCAGATTCTTGACGGATTTTATCCGACATTTGTGCAGCTGTTGATATTGTGTCTTTTAAAAGTTTGTCTCGTTCTTTGTATTCGAGAAGTGAAAGCTCTTTCTCTCTTAGAAGTTCTTTCAGATGATTTTTTTCATGGATCAGATCTTCCATCTGAGATGAGATTTGTTGAAGAAAATCACTTACTTCTTGGGAATCAAAGCCCATAATTTTTTTTGAAAAATTTTTGTGTGTTATATCAATAGGTGTGATCTTCATTATTTCCTCCATGAAAATATAGAAATATACTCCTATCAATATATCAGCGAACAGAAAAAGGTTCCTAAAAAAAAATCTGCTATTATTTTAATTATGGCTTTGGTCTAGATAAAATTTAACTTGAAACAGCAATATGAGTCGAGTTACTTCAGAAGTTTGGCTAACTCTTGATTTCTTATAGAAGACTTTTCGAATGCCACTCTGAGACTTCTTTCTATTTCTTGCTCTCTAATAGATTCAAGACCAGCAAAAGTAACTCCTTTTTTTGAAGTAACTTTACTTTGTAGATCCTCAAGCGATAAATTAATATTTGTTTTTCCTAGAAGTGAGGCTCCTAGAAATGTTTCAATGGTCAGCTCTTTGGCAAGATCATCATCAAAGTCATGTTCTTGAAGCCAATCATTCCAGTACATCATGAGTTCATATACAAACCCAGTCCCGCTAGAGCATGCAACCATAAAAGCCTCTAGTTGAGCTTCATCTTTTAGTTTAACAACTTTTCCTAAAGAGCTGAACAAATCTTCAGTGATAGTGTCCAAATAATCATTAACATCTTCGCTCGCAACATATCCAAGTAGTCCAGAACCTATAATCGACGGTGTATTAGGGATCATTCGAATCATACGACATTGAGAAAGATTCTTCTTTAGAGTATTCATTGTGATACCAGCAGCTAAGCTAATGACAATTTGCTTTTCATGAAACAAACTAGCGATAGGTTCAATTGCTGCGATCAAATCCTGTGGCTTCATTGCTAGGATAACAATATCAGCACTTTCAACAAGTTCTTCATTGGTTTGACAGATTTGAATATTATAGGATTCTTTGAACTTAAGGAGTTTTCCTGGAGAACGGTTTGTTGCAAATAGGTGTTGAGCTTCGAGAACTTTTTTTTCAATCAGACCCTTAATCACAGCTTGGGCCATATTTCCGCAGCCCATGAAGCCAACTTTAGTTGCTTTGTTGTATAACATGAATTTATCCTCTTTCTCCAAACAAAATAGTTCCTAATCTGATGATCGTAGCGCCTTCTTTAAGTGCTATCTGGTAATCTCCACTTGTACCCATGGATAGCTCTGTTAGCAATGGAAAAGATGGTTCTTTGAGCTTATTTAATTGTTCTAAAAGTAGGCGCATTTTAATAAAAAAGCTGGCTTGAATCTTTGGTTCGTCACTTTGAGGGGGTAAACACATTAAACCTTCTATTTTTATATTTTTAAAATTTGTTATCAGCTTCCAAGAAGTCACAATTTCTGCAATTAAAAAACCATTTTTGGAATCTTCTTCACCAATATTGATTTCTAAAAGTATCTTTTGAACTAAATTTTTTTTGAAAGCACATGTATTTACGAGCTCAACTTTTTTAAGAGAATCTATGGAATGGATTACTGAAAAATTACCAACAGTTTGATTAATTTTATTACTTTGCAAATGTCCTATGAAGTGCCATTCGATAGGATCATTGAACGCCGTCAGAGATTTAAGCTCTGTGATTTTACTTAGCGCTTCTTGTAGATAATTTTCACCAAATAATCTTTGCCCTTGCTGATAAAGTCTATAAATTTTATCGGTCGATTGTTTCTTGGAGACCGCTAAGAGTTTAACTTTTTTAGAAAATGGACTAAGTGAAATGATTTCTTGTTGTATTTCGCTGAGTGATTTAGTCATTAGTTTACCTTAAGAATTTGCAGATGTGGAATTAGTTTTTCAATTGGTAGGCCCACAATATTACTAAAGAGACCATCATATTTTTCTATCAAATGAGAGCCTAAACCTTGAATCCCATAAGAGCCAGCTTTATCCATAGGCTCACCTGTTTCAATGTAATCATCGATAGTTTTTACTGAAAGTTTTTTAAAATAAACCAGAGATGTTTCAATATGAGACAACTCCCACTGGCTTTCCATATCTTTGATGATGTAAGCTGTTTTTACTAAGTGCATTCTTCCAGACAATTTAGAGAGAGTCTCTTGAGCATGAGCTTTGCTATTTGGTTTTCCTTGAAGTTTATTTTCAAAAATAACTTCAGTGTCTGCGCAAATGACAACTGGACTTAGAGCTGTGATGACTTTAATAGATTTTTCTGCGGCTTCTAACTTTTGTCGTGTTATACTTAAAATCTGCGCATCAATTATCAATTTTTTGTCAACAAACTCCGATGTAGATAAGGCAATGGTTTGAAAAGAAATACCTGCCTTTTCAAGTAATTGAGATCTTCTTGGAGATTGAGAAGCTAAGATTATAGTTTTCATATTGCTTAATTAAGCATGAAGGATGAAAAATGGGAAGTGATAAAATAATGCAATTCTTAGGAGTTTTCGCCGGAGGAATTTCTGTATATTTTTTTGTTTCAGCTTTCATTCAAAATAAAAACGATAAGGCTCAGTTAAGTTGGGCTAACAATGATGCTCCCGTACAATCAAAAAATCCAATTATCAATCTTTCTCGGCCATTAGTTCATCAGTTTACTTTACAACATGCACTTAAAATCAAAAATGTAGAGTATCGTAAAAAGATGGCTCGTTATATTAAAATTGGTGGATTGTCGGCTGAGCTTAATGAAGATGAGTTCATTGGTTTGCAAATTCTTTGGGGCGTTATGTTTCCAGTTTTTTTTGGATTGATCAATTTTGCCTTAGAGTTAGAGTTTCCCTTTGTAGTTATTTTGGCTTTAATTCCTTTTGGTTTTTATTTGCCAATAATGCATTCTTTGGGAGAGAAGAAAAAACGAGAGGCGAGTGTGCGTGCCGATTTGCCTTTTTTTATCGATCTTTTAGCCCTGTCTGTTGAAGCTGGTTTAGAGTTTTTTTCTGCGGTTCAAAAGTTAATTGATAAAGCTAAAGGTAATAACAGTGTTTTGGCAGATGAATTAGCCATAGTTATTCATGAAACTCAAATGGGGTCATCAAGAGAAGATGCTCTAAAGAAAATGGTCAATCGACTAGAGATGAATGAAATCACTTCTTTTGTAGCTGTTATATTAGATGCTCAAGCTTCTGGAGCTCCCATTTCAAAAGTTTTAAAAGATCAATCCGAGCAGATGCGATTAGAGAGATTTGTGAGGGCTGAAAAAGAGGGTGAAAAGGCGACACAAACTATCATGATTCCTATTATGGTTTGTATTGTGCCAGCAGTTTTTATCATGGTCTTAGGGCCTGTTGCTATAGGTTTTTTAAAGTAGGATGAATATGCTAAAGTTGTTTAATAAAACTACAAATCGACTAATATCAGGTGAATTACAACCAGCGGAATCCTTTTTAGATAGGGGTATAGGGTTATTAAAATTTAAAAAAATTGAACCCGAATATGTTCTTTGGATAAAAAGATGTAATAGTATACACACTTTTTTCATGCGATTTACTATAGATTGCGTTTTTGTTGATACAAATTTGGTTATAAAATCATTACATCAGCAAGTAAAACCTTGGAGCTTCATTTGGCCTCAGTGGGGAGCGACTTCAGTCCTAGAGATGAGTGCTGGAGCCATAGAGCGATGGCAATTAAAAAAAGGAGATCAGTTGTATGTGGTCTCTTAGAGTTTTAAATGGCCCTCAATCAGGGCAATTATTTAATTTAAAAGATGGCAAAAACATTATAGGTAGAGCGTCAACTTGTTCTATTAAGCTGATGGCTCCGGGAGTTTCTAAAGAGCATTGTGAAATTAGTATTAGTAATGGAAAAATTTATGTTTTAGATCTTAACTCAAGTAATGGTACTTATGTTAATGGAATTAGAGTTCAAAAAGTAGAAATTAGATTGGGAGAAAAATTTTCTGTCTATAACTTATTCTTAGATATTATACCTACGCCACAAGTTAAGGTAAACCACGCTGTAAATACTCCAGGAGTGAATCCAGGAGTTCCTATGCCACAAGGAGTGAGTAATTTAGCAACTCAAAATTATCAGCAACCTTATTTTTTAGGGCAAGACCCACAGCAAATCAATCGAGTACCACAGCCGCACTTGAATTTAGTTAATGGCGGAGTGGCAGAGACTCAAATTCAAGAAAAAAATTCTTTTGGTGAAAAAATACAAGAGTATGTTGATACTGTAGTTTTACCTGCTGTTTATAAATTAGCACAAACTTTTGAGTTTAAGTATGTTTTAGCTGGGTTTGTAGGAATTTTTATTTTTGTAGTCACTTTGCTTTCGTTGTTTCCAATGATCTCTGTAACAAGAGATAGTATTCAGTTAGAAGCAAAAAAAAGGACTATATCTTTAGCGCGAGCTTTGGCTGAAGCTAATAAAAAAGCTATATCTGAAAACAGTGGTACGTCACTGAATACTTATTCTATCGAAAGAGAAGAGGGCGTTAAAGAAGCACTAATTATTAATAGAGCTGATGGAACGATTATGGCTCCAGCTACAAAATCTGGAAGATCAATTGAAATTCCTTTTGTAAATGAAGTGTTAAGATCAGGTAGAGAAGGTGTTAAAGTTATCGATTCAACCACTATAGCTGCAGGATTTCCAATTGATAGATACGATCTAGACAGGCAGGAAGCTGTCCCTATTGCTTACGCAATAGTTATCTATGACATTACAGCATTATCATTTGATGTTCGTGGTGAAGATGTACTTATTACTGGAGCTGGTCCTATCGGAATAATGGCGGCAGTAGTTGTAAGACATTCAGGTGCTATAAATGTTGTTATCACTGATATGAATCCATATC
>JABWCN010000060.1 GCA_013359135.1 Pseudobdellovibrionaceae bacterium
CCTGGGCTTTTTGATCTAATTTTCTATAATCAGTTTTCATTACGAAATGAAAACATTCTTCTAAATAAAATGCAACCTATGATGCGGCCTGATTAATATGATCTAAAAAAAGGTAGTACTATGGCTGCTAGCTCAAAAATTAAAACTCCCCAACAGGCTATCCAACTAATGAAATTTTTGCCATCTAGCAACGTTGAGATTTTTTTTATATCAAAGAAAACACTCCTTCCTAAAAATACCGACAAAGCTCTTCCTGTAATCCAATCCCTGTGAATCACCTTAACAACCCCAGCTTTAAAATAAGAGTATACTGTATGTATTGCTATATATATCATTCCTAATTTCTGTACTTGCAACTTATCAGTATGTATATAAATGAGTGACCCTGATAAAACAACCAAAGCCATCATATCACTTCCTCCATTAAAAGTTCCGCGAAAACGTATGCAAATTGATAAATGAGTTATAAATAGAACTAACAATAAAACAAAATTGGGATTCCAAAAATTAAAAGTAGCTACTAGAGTTTGAAATAAACAAATCCACTGAAAGCATCTCTCATCAAATATTTTTTTAATCAAATAATTGGGCAAAGGAACTCCCAGCTCTAGATCTTGTCTTAAATTTTCATAACTCCAAATGCTTTGAACAAGTCCCCTACGAAAACCAATAAACAATTCTAAACCTGATAACACTAGATAAATAGATATCAATTTTGAGGTTAATTGAAAAGCTTGCTCCAAAGTCATTCTATCTCCAAAGCAATATTGGAAGAACTATAAAGAACTAACTCATGATTTAAACGTGTTGCTATAACTTGAAATTGGAAAAGAGTTTTTTCAAAGTTAGAAATGCCTTTAAAAAATTTTTTATTAAACAACTCTTCCTTTATCTCTTCTCTTAAGAAATCTAGCAATAGCCGATAAGATGTCAAAGCCTCTACTCTATCAGCTAGTTCCGAAGTAAACATTTTATCTTCACGATTTTCCAATTCTTGTACATCCCTAGAAAAATGTTCAATAATACTTATTTTTGCCAGAGCTAAATTAGTTTGATAATTTATAAACAAATGATGAAACTTCCTGACTTGATCAAAGGAAATATTTTTCCATGAATCTCCCTGATAAAATCTATATTGAACATGAAAACTATAGGCAGTTTTATCAAAGAAATTCCAGTGCGGAAAAAGAGCTCTGATAAGAGTCAAAAAAAGTGAAATATCAAATCGGAAATACTGTTGTTTAATTTTGGCCATATCAGTATAAACTTCCTAAATAAAATCCTAGATTAAATGCGAAGTGAATCAAAATACTTCCAACAAGTGAGTTATACTTCCAAACTGAATAACCACAAAGTAGGGACAAAATAAGCGTATAAATAGTTTGGTAAAAAATAAATTGGTGAAAGTTCTGGGGAAAAAACCAATACGCATGAAAATGGGAATATGAAAAAAAGATAGTAGTTAATATAAAAGCAAACTTGATATTTAAACTTGCAAATGTTTTCCACAAAAAAAATCTAAAAATGCCTTCTTCTAATACTGGTGCCACAATCAATAAAAATACTAAAGATTCTATACTAGTTAAATCAAATGGTATAAGAATCTTGTTCGCAAAAGCAAATCTATAGATGAATAAACCAATCATCAGTGAGCTAGTGCTAATTATTAGTATGTTAGGTACATTTTTGATATTAAACTTAAGTTTCTCATTAATTAGCATGCAACTACAAATAGCAACAACAAGCTCAAACAAATAGCTAGCGTATTCCCACAAGGACTCAAGCCATTGTGTACAAAAGTATCTAATGAATACATACACTCCAAAAAGAAACCAAAGCAAAATTGTTCTATTTTTTTTCATTTCTTTATGATCTGGCAAAGAATACTTTATGTCTATATTTTTCTTATTTCATTTTTCCTTGTACAATCAATATGTTATGGGCTTTATTGACAACATTTAAATTATGCTTTATATTTAACTTTTTAGTTAATTAACCGATAGGTAAAATATGAACGACCATTTAAGTTTGACATTTAATGCCTTAGCCGATCCCACGCGAAGAGCCATGCTAAATCAACTTTCTAGAGGAGAGGCCAATGTCAGCGAACTTGCCAAGCCCTTTCTGAAAGATATGAGCTTGCCCGCAGTAACTAAGCATTTAAAGGTTTTAGAGAAGGCAGGCCTCATAACTAAAACACGTGAAGCACAATGGCGTTCCTGTAAGTTAAATAGCGCTCCACTAAAAGAAGCTACCGACTGGATGGAACAATACCGCATTTTCTGGGAAGAAAGTTTGGATAGATTAGAAGTGTATTTAAAATCAATCACTAACAATAAAAAATCGAAAGGGAAAAAAAATGGCATCAAAAAGCAAAGGAAATGAAATAAAAATTACTCGGGTATACGATGCTCCTGTTGAACTAGTAGGGGAAGCTTGGACTGATCCTGATCAAGTTGCAAAGTGGTGGGGTCCCAGGGGATTCACATTAACAACTCATGGCAAAGATCTAAGACCTGGAGGTTTTTGGAAATATACCATGCATGGTCCAGATGGAACGAACTATCCTAATAAAACAATTTATTATGAAGTAGAGCCTATGGCTCGTTTGGTTTATGATCACGGCGGAAGTGATGATACTCCACCCCTATTTAAAGTGACAGTGCTATTTAGCGAAAGCAAAGGTAAAACCACCATGTCAATGACAATGACATTGGCTACAGCCGAATTAGCAGAACAAACACGAAAGTTTATTAAACAAGCTGGTGGAAACTCTACTTGGGACAGACTTGCTGAGTATCTTGAAGTCAAATCAACAGGTAAAGATCCATTTTTTATCAATCGTACTTTTGATGCTCCTATTGAATTAATGTATGAATTGTGGACTAACCCAAAACATTTATCTAAGTGGGTTTCTCCTACTGGATTTACTATGAATTTTTTTAAGGCTGAGATTGCACCTGGAGGTACTACGTTTTACATGATGACGGATGGTGGAAGCGCCAAAATGTATGGTAGGGCTAAATATCTTGAGCTAGTCAAACCACACCATATTGTTTACACTCAGCAATTTTGTGATGAAAATGAAAATATCTCAAGACATCCAATGGCACCCACTTGGCCAGAAACTATGCTAACAAAAGTAACTCTTGCCGATGAAGGTAATGGACAAACCAGAGTCACTATCAAATGGGAAGTTTATGGTAATGCCACACTTGAAGAAGTTGAAACTTTTATCAAATCTAAAGGCGGTATGACTCAAGGTTGGACAGGATCATTTGATAAACTTGAAGATTACATTAGCACAATAAACCTCTAAAGCTGTTTTAATATTCTATTTAGCTGTGCATTTTGGTAAGAACCCACTGCACAGCTAAATAAACATCGTACTAATGGATCTTCAAGTATATCTACTTCAAACTCTTTTAGCTTAACTTCTACTTCGTCTGAAAACTGAATATCATTAATTCGCATGTACAAAGAGGTGAGCGCTTCTCCATACTCAAGAGCAGAATAGAGTTTCAACATAGGTATTTCAGTATACCAACTGACTTTTTCTTTTGAAGGAATTTCCGTTAGAAGTAATATTTTTTGTTTTTGAATCAAGTAATAAAAATCTTCGGATTTTCCTAAATGGTCATACAAACTAAGCTTCCAAATATTCTGATGAGCAAAATATGCATTCCAAGCCTCATCTAATTCAGAATACTTAACGAGCAATTCTCGATGACAATAATCTAAAATTTTATTTCTGATAGTATCACTTACTTCTCCAAAATGAGGTGATATCTCATAGGTCTTTGGTGGATTTAAATCTTTGAGATAGACATAATCAACTTCTTGATTTCCTATCGGCACAACCCAAGAAAGCCGACCTTTAATTTGAAAATGAGTATTTTCACACATCAGAGTTTTAGAAGGGTCAAGTCGTATAACTGTTGTTTGTGGAATAATTTTTTGCATTGTAGATTTAAATATTTCATATGATATAGGAAAAAATGCATGATTATACCATGACCAGCTTTCATGAATGAATTGGCATGAACTTGGAATTAAGTATTTAGGGTTTAACTCTTCTAGCTGTTTTATCCATTCAAAGGGTAGCTCCTGAGTAGAAGGTAAAAACCTTTTAGGACTTAAAACCTCAAGCTCTCTCATCGTCTGAAAAGGCCAAATAACTAAATCCCATCTCGAAACTAGAGACAATTTCTTCATTGTTTCTGGATGAATCCAAGAATCAACAACATTAAGAATATTAATACCCTTAAACTCAATATGAAAGATTGTATCCACATCTTCATCGACAGCCTTTAGCGGAAGAATGTTTAACAATCCAATACTAATTTTTTCTTCTAATTTTATGGAGTAAACTTTTTTAAAACCCAATTTTTTGATAAGCTCAAATATTTCATCGAAAATGCAAAAAAGATAAATAGGTGTATTCCTATCAAACCACTTCAGACTTTCTAACGAACAGTGATCATCATGAAAATGCGAAATAAACACGGCTTCAAAATTCAAATTTTTAATCTGTTTGTAGTCAAAAATAACATTAGGATAGGCATAACAATTGTGGCTAAATGGGTTTTCAAAAATAGGATCAAAGGCAATAAGCTTTCCATCAGCAACTTCTAATACATAACCAGCATGTAGTACTCTTGAAATTTTCAATTTTGACATCACTTTTCCTATTTTTTTTGAGACGAGCCTAACATAAAATATCCATCACATTTTTAATTCAATAAACCTAGGGCTCCAACAATAATTCCAATAAATAGTAAGTAAATGGAATTGAGTTTCCATTTTGATAAAATGAACACTATAACGCTAATAAAGACTATCATCTTCCAATTAAAATCTTTCTTTATCAGCAGAGTTGAAGTTGATAACAATAACCCAATAGCAATCGGAGATAAACTCAACTTAATCACATTATACCATTTTTTACTTTGGTACTGAGAACCAGTCTTTTCAAACATCACTGCTAATAGTAATGTAGGAACACAAAGAGAAAATAAACTAACGACAGCTCCCATCACGCCAGCAACTTGCCAACCAAATAATCCAACAAAAATTACATTTGGTCCTGGTGCAGCTTGGGAAATAGCAAATAATTGAGTAAATAATTGCTCATCCATTAAATGATAATGCTCAACAAAGACGCGATGAATTTCAGGAACAACCGCACTAACTCCCCCAATAGCAATCAAAGAAATTATAAAAAAATTGTAAGACAATATCCAAATTAAATTCATTTAGATGCTCTCCAGCCCATCAATAATGCAATAGGAAATATAATTAATATAATATAAAATAAAGGTAACTTAAAATAACCTGATAATGTGACACAAAGAATAGACAGTAAAATCGTAACTACTCTTCTAGTTTGGGCTAAAACTAACTTAGCGGCTGTCACCAGAACTAAGGCAGAGGCCACCGCTAACATTCCTTTTAAGGCTCCCTTAATTACCGCTAGTTCAGCATAGATTTTAAAAAAATTATAAATGACTAACAATACTAAAAAAGGAGGAATAAGAATTCCCAAAACAGCAGCTAAGGAGCCTTGCCACCCGCACTTTCTATAACCAAACATAGCTGCAAAGTTAGTGACGTTAGCTCCTGGTAAAATCTGTCCTATAACGATCAACTCAGAAAACTCTTCATTCGTGAGCCATTTTTTCTTTTCAACTAATGAGGCGTGTACGTAAGGCATTACCCCACCAAAACCTCTTAAGCCAAGTGCAGCAAAAGTGACAAACAATTTAATCGTAGTTATTTCGTTATAGTTTTTTAAACTCATTGGATCTAAACTAAACTAGACTTTATAACTTAGTAAATAAATCTCTTGCTTAATAAGCTGCGCAGTAAACCATAAATTTCGATTATGGTTAATAGTTTTCTGTTTAGCTAACGATATATTTTCTTTATAACCAAAGACGGTTCAGAAAGATTTCTTAGTAAAATTTTTGTTTTATTTTTTATAAATTATGTAGGCAGCATTGATAGCATAATACAAAAGACTAGTTATTAATTTTAAGTGTTACGAACAATTCACTTTATGCGAAAGTATAAAAAAAATAATGGAGTATAAAATGCGTCGATTACTATTCAGTATGATATTTTTTTTTAGTTTTTTTTCATTAGCCCAGACAACTGGAACCAATACACAAATTCATAGGCAAGAAGCCATTGAAAAGCAAAAAGAATCTGATCGCAAGGAAGAAGCTGTCAGAAGTAATGCGCTTCAGCCTAACCAAAAATCACAGCCAACAAAGATTGATACTTCATCTTGGGGACTTGATCCAAATATTACTTTTGAAATTAATAATCATCTTTTAGGCTACTCTACAATTCTTGAATCTGAAAAAACTTTGAGTGGCTTTAAAATTACCGGATTAATAAATTTTGCTTATTATAATGTTACTAAAAAAGAGACTCCCTCAGCCTCCGAAAGATCTAAAGCACGTTACGTTTTTGGTTTCGAAACTCCAATTGCAGACTTAACTTCACGTATTGTCTTATGGAGTGGATTTGGTGGAACTTTAGGGGATGCCAAAGGATTATATGTTGATTTAGGCTTAGATTTTCGAATTTTTAGTTGGTTCAAAGCCCAAGGTGGAATGAATTATAACTCAACTGGTACATTTTCTCCTCAAATAAGCCTAGGAATTGTTTGGTAAAAGTTTTTATAGCTTCAATTTTTATTATCTTTATATGATCTCTAAAATCTTTTAATTTAGGTAACACTATCTCCACCTATCCCATTAGGAAAGTATTATTATTTTATACAACTAAGTTTAACTTAGCTCATAGGCGTGCAAATCTCGACTAAAAAACCATTTATGTCTTTTACATAAGATACAACTTGTCCCCAGGGTTTTAAGATGGACTTACTAACTGAAGTTGCACCTGCATCGATAGCCCTTCTATAAGCCTCATCAATATTTTTGGTTACAAAACCAATTTCGAAACCAAATGGTTTTTTTTGAGAATTCATCATCTCATATTCAAATCCATGAGAACTTGCTGTTAGAATTCGCTATCTGCCATTGACACTTATTACAGTCATATGAACATAAAAATCATTATCAAATCAAATATTAAGTATAAATTTTGATAATTAATCAGAAGCCTATTTTTTTCCGTAAGGAGATTGACCAAGTAAAAAGACTCCCCTAATAATAGGTCTAAATGTATAAACTTAGAGACTATCAACAAGAAGCTGTTAACAATACTATTAAATATTTTCAAAAAAAACGTGATCCTGCCATGATTGTTTTACCAACAGGAGCGGGAAAAAGCTTAGTCATCGCTGAACTAGCTCGTATTGCCAAAGGAAGAGTTCTTGTCTTGGCTCATGTTAAAGAACTAGTGGAACAAAACTACGAAAAATACAAAAGTTATGAACTTTCTGCCGGTATTTTTTCCGCAAGTTTGGGAAAAAAAGATTGGAATCATAAAGCTATCTTTGGAAGTGTGCAATCCGTCGCAAGAGCTTCAGATAATTTTTTTCATGACTTTTCATTACTTGTTATCGACGAATGTCATCGAGTCGCGGAAGAAGGTTCAACTCAATATCAAGAAGTCATCAAGAAGCTCCTTGAAAACAATCCAAGCCTTTGTATTTTAGGTCTTACAGCTACACCCTATCGTTTAGGTCTTGGATGGATTTATGAATACTCTCAGCGAGGTGAGATAAAGACTGATAAAAAAAGATTCTTCAAGCAGTGCGTTTATGAGCTTCCTTTATCATATATGATTAAAAATAAATTCTTAACAACTCCAGTGAAAGTAGACATTCCAGTAACTTGCTACGACTTTTCTGAACTTACAGATAAGGATCGAATGTACACCACAGCAGAAGTTGAAGAAATTTTAAAGAGTCAAAAACGGCTTACCCCTTTAATTATCAAAAATATTATCGACATCACTGAAAGATTCAATCGAAACGGAGTTATGATATTTAGTAGTTCAGTCAAGCATGCTGAAGAAATTATCTCTTACCTTCCAAAAAAAGATTCACGTGTTGTACTTGGTGATACTGACATGAAGGAGCGTGAGCAAATCGTCGAAGATTTTAAGTCTAAGAAATTTAAGTATCTAGTGAATGTTTCAGTTTTAACCACTGGATTTGATGCTCCTCATGTTGATGTGATAGCTATTTTAAGACCTACTGAATCTAATAGTCTTTACCAACAAATTATAGGCCGTGGTCTACGGCTTTCAAATGAAAAAAAAGACTGTTTTATCTTAGATTACACAGGCATGGGTCATGATATCTATGCTCCTGAAATTAGCGATAAAAGACCCGCAAAGGATACAGTTCCTGTGAAAATTCAATGCCCTATGTGTGATTTCGAAAATAATTTCTGGGGTTACACAGATGATGAAGGATATGTTATAGAGCACTTTGGAAGAAAATGTAAAGGAGCCCGACAAGATCCAAAGACATTTTCAATTATTCCTTGTGGATTTCGTTTCCGTTTTAAATTGTGTCATAATTGTGGATCAGAGAATGATATAACTGCCAAAAATTGCGAAAAGTGCAATGCTATATTAATTGATGCTGATACTAAGCTGAAGCAAGCTAAACTTTCTAGAAACTCCCACATACTAACTCCAGATCGAATTACTTTTGAAGAACGTAAGGATAAAAACGCCAACTCCTACTTAGAAATAAGATACTATGACTATGATGCACAGTATGTTAGTGAGGCGCACTTTTTTAACAACCCCTCGGCCATAAAAAAATTCAATATCAACTTTCTTCGCTCTCATCTTAGAAGACCAGAAATTGCTATCGATATCAAAACACCTGAGGATGTTGTCAAATTTCAGAAGTTATTTCGTTTACCTGCTTTTGTAATTGCAAGAAAACAAGATAAGTTTTGGAAAATAACTGAGAAGGTTTTTTCAGAAGAACTATAAAAATTGATTTTTGAAGTCAAATAGCAAATTGAAAATACTCTAAATTAGCTTTCGCTTTTGATTGCCTTCTTATTTACTTTAATAGCGGAAACTATTAGTGCTTTTAGTGCTTTTTCATTAAACTTAACTCCCTCATAAAAATCTATAGCTCTTCTTGTGCTTCCTTCAAGACTAGAATTAAAAAGACCTGAGGGATCCTTTAGAGTAGCTCCTTTAGCAAAAGTCATCTTAACAACTTTTTTATAAGTCTCACCTGTGCAAATCATTCCATCATGATACCACACAGGAACACCTCTCCACTTCCATTCTTCGACAACTTCAGGATCTGCCTCTTTAATCAAATTACGAATCTTGCTTAACAGTTTTCCTCTCCAATCTCCTAGTTCTTTAATCTTTTCATCTATAAGATCAGAAGGAGACTTAACTTTTTGTACACTACTTTTACTCATATAAACTCCCAATAATTAATCATGAAATTGTAAACTTCTTACTATGAATAAAGATTGAATTGTTAATTCAAACTTATTTATCTCATCGAAGTAGTTGTACTAAAAATATTTTTCAAGAATAATTTTAGGTCCTCCTTCATTCGACATATGGTATCCGATAATATCAAAACCGAAACGGATATTTAAAAGAAGCATTTCTCGAAACCGATTTTGAGTTTTAGTTTGAACTTTAGAATAACCATTCATTTGGCACCACTCGTGTTGCTTTTTCATCAAATCAGCAGCAATCCCCAGCCCTCTATATTCTGGAATAACCCCACCAAGCCAACTGTAGAATTCATTTTTATTTAAATCATAGCCTAATTTGAAAGCTACTGGGGTGTTTTCAATAAAAGCTAATAACAAATAAAATTTACTATGATTACTAAATGTGGAATAAAACCATTTAGGATCCCATTGTCCGAAAGCTTTCACCATAATTTGTCCAATGTGCTGTATATCTGATTCAGAAATAATTGAGGTTTCTCTTAATTCTAGTTGAATCTCTTTAAATCTAGAAACTTGGTTTCCATTTTTTTCGACTAAATCAAAAAACATATTTTTCGGACGAACCCATAATTTTGCTGATTCGTTTTCGTATCGAGTTTCATAAATAACAACATCTTCAAGTGTTTCACTATGCTTTGCTTCACCAATATACTTATACTCTTTGTTCTTATAGTGCTTGAATAACTTCAATTAAACCTCTTTCCATTTTTACTAACAGTGTGTTTTCATGCTAAGCTCTTAATATATCAGATAATCATCATTAGACTAGAAAAGTTCAACTATTAAATAATTTTTTAAACCTAACTTTAGGTAAAATTTATGACCGAGGCATTCAGTATTTCTTGGACTAAACTATTCACCGACTCTTTAACTTGAGCAGGTGTTTTTTCAGCATTAAGTGTTCTTGATAAATCAATGACTTTTTGAAAACTTTTTGGAAATTGGATAAGCACTGTTGGCAAATTCGCTGGAATCTCATTGCAAGAAATTCTTCTAATCAATTCCGTTAAAATTGCGATATGGCTTTTAGAGCTGTAGCTTGGTGGTTGAGCTAAATCATCCAAAACAACCCCCATTGTGTATGGTATAATAAGAGCTGAAATACTTGGTTTTGAAGTTGATTTAAAATACGAATAAATTGAATTGTATACGCTATCGGCAAGTTGCTTTAAATGTGGCAAATGTTTTTTATCAACACCAGCTATATGAGCGATTAAATCATGTGTTCCCATGAAAGCGACTTTTCCCTTTCGAATTAGATCTGAGAATATTATAGTATCATTATTTTCTATTTCCCAAAAGTTAGTCTGATAATATCCCTTAGATGGATCAAATCCTCCAAAAATAGAATTAGATCCCCATGTCTTTACAAGAACAAGCTCAATTCCTTCACTTTGCGCAATTTTATTAATAATCTCTGGAAAAATAAATAAAGAATGAAAAGTTCCATCATCATTCCTAGAAAGACTAGGATGAATTAGTTCATAAAACCCTTTTGCTCTGAGCTCTAATCGATCACTATCAGATGAAAAAATTCGCAATCCAAAAAGCCCTTTCCATTCTACTAATTCCGCTTTCAAGGACTTTAGACCAATCGGTTTAGCCGTTTTAACATCAAATATAAAACGCGCTAACTCATCATTGACAGTACCAATCTCTCTAAAAATACCGTAGCTAGCAATTTTTGAACAAAGTTCAATATTAGATTTGAATGAAGTCACTTCCTCAAGTGCTTCAAAACTCTGTCGGAGGAGAGAAATCTCCTCCGTTGAAAATTTGATGATTCTAGGCTTCATATTCCTAAGCACCAAATGAAGCGTAAATATTTTGAATATGTAATCTTGTTTTATTGTTTTCTAAAGCCATCGGCGAAGCATTGAATCCTCTAGCTTTGCAAGCATTAGGCACCTGTAGCCAAGTACTTTCTATGGACTTTAAAGAAGTTGCATTTAATTTTTCAATCTTCTTATCAGCGGTTATTACGTGTGAAACTTCGCTTGCTAGTAAAGGGCTTGCAACAACTAAAAGATTCATAGCTCCAATTACCACATTCATATTTCTTTTTTCGATCATAATTATCTCCTTTGGTAATCCACTTAATTATGGAATTGAAAGGAGATTGCCATTATTAATTAAAATTAAAAAGAAACAATAACGCAATATTTATTTCGAATAAAGAAATAAATTACCAAAAATCTGACTCTTTTATAATTTACAATATAAAAGATTAACTTACTGTTTGCCAGTAGAAACTCAACTACGCTTTATCGTAAGCAGCTTTCAATTTTTTGATATCAAGCTTTTTCATTTTCCACATCTCAACCATCATCGCTTCTTTTTTAGCCTTGTTCTTCGAAGTATTCCACTTATCAAAGTCTGCTGGAGCTATCTGCCAACGTAAACCAAACTTATCAACAACCCAACCACACTGTACAGGTCGCCCTCCGCCTGATGTTAATTTTTTCCAATAATAGTCAATTTCACGTTGCGTTTTACAGGGAACAATAAACGATATAGATTCGTTGAAAGGCATATCTGTATAACCATTTAACAGCATAAGTTTTTGTCCTAGGATAGTAATATGAGCTGTCAGAACCGAGCCTTCCTTGACCCCCATCGGATTCTTTCCCCAGTAGGAATACTTGCCAACCTTACTTCCTTTAAAGATAGATTTGTAGAATTTTACCATTTCAGCAGCACTTTGATTAGACCAAATACAAGTATACGCTTTTAACATTTAACTATTCTCCTTTGCCTCATTCTAGATTAACACTTTGGAGTGAGCTACATGCTGTGCGCAATTAATACAAATGTATAATTAACAATTCATAGGAGTATTTTAAACAATTTTGTTTACTTTCACTATTCGCAGTGAGATTAACTTGACATGGAAGAACAACGTTTTATCGCTATAGAAACTAAACTTTTACATCAAGAACAACTTCTTGAAGATTTGCATGAGCTAATTTATCAACAGCAAAAGACAATCGATTTGTTAAATAAAAAAATTAATAAATTGGATGAGCAAATTCAACAGGACAATCAGATCCGAGCCGCTGGTGAAAAACCACCACACTACTGATTTATTTTTTAACTTTTTTGACATAATATCGTAAAAAACTATTTACTGATTTAACTTTGTAATTTTTATTTAAATCAGAATGAACAAGTATTTCCCTATTCATTGAATAAAGGCCTATGATCAAGTTAGTTGTGGGTAAATATTCTTCGTAGGTGAAGAAATAATCACATATAATTGAACTTCAAAAGTTAAAATATCTACTTCAAATATGCTTTAAAAGTATACAAAACATTATTTTTATCTATTTTAACAATTCATAAAAATTTCATAGAATTTAATAATTAAAAGAATAATCCATATAATTCTTACTTCGGGAGATTTTTATGAAAAGATTAGCTCTAGAATTAATTAATCCCAATAATTTTTTAAGTTTCATGAGTGTTATCAGAAATCCTTCAATTATTGACTCATTGAGGATGGTTCAATCGTCTAATTACATTGTTTTGTTGGTCATTAAAAATCAAAGACTTAAAGGAATTTTTCTAAAAAATTCCACTAAAACAGCATTAAAAAGAAAAATTAATATCTTACATAACTGGCAGAAGCCACATTGATGTTTACTATCACAAATGACTACAACCAAAAACACAATTTTATTTTACAATACAGCAGAAGGAGACTTTATGATTACAGAAAAAATGACAACTTTACGTCCTATTTTTGAATCTACAAATGGAATCCATTTAACAGCCTATTTGATAAATCAAGGATGTCTGTTAAATTTAAAACGTCAACTTCGCCAGACGATTCAAGAGGCTCATGAGTGGCTTCAGCCAGCCTTGAGTCTAGACGAAAGAAGAAAGTTTTTGGAACCATTAGTTACTCTCATCAAGGACACTCGAATTCTTAATAGTATAAACGGCAATATTGGAATTTTCCGCAACGAAGAATCTTTTCGTATAATTAACATCCCAATCGAAATTCAACAAAGCTGTCAGGTTGCTTCAAGCTTTCATGTAAAGCCTCTACTTCGATGGCTCCAATGTGATCAGGAGTTTTTGCTTCTTGGCTTAGAAGAAATGTCTGCTAATTTATACTTAGGTAGCCAAAACACTTTTAGGCTCATAGACTCTATGATACTTTCTAACTCTATAAAAAAATTAGAATCAAATTCAGATTGTGACAAATTAAAGAAAGCAAAACAACTTGAAACTTTTTCTTACTTGGAAGACTGGATTTCAAAGATTACTAACAACTACAAGCCAATACTATTTCTAGCAGGAAAGCCTTCTTATATTAAAAACTTTCAGAGTGTATTTAAATATAAAAAGATGATAAAGAATCCGATTTCTTCGAGGTTTAGCAAAGAAGATACTTTTCATATTTGTAATTCTATCAGGAAAATCCTCAAGGAAGATTCAAAAAAAAGTTTAGAAAAAATATTGATGGAGTTTAGATTTGCAGAAGAAGGTAACCGAACAAAGAAAAATATCTTTCAAATATCAAAAGCCGTTGTTCAAGGAAAAGTTCGAAAACTCATAGTCACAGATGAACTCAGTATCTTTGGGAAAATCGACCTAAAATCTGGAGGTCTATCAATTCACCCAACTGATTTGGATCATGAAGATGACTGTATATTGGATGATTTAGCTCAAATAGTTTTAAGTAAAGGCGGTGAAGTCATCATAGCAAAAAGAGATGAAATTCCCAATGGTCGACCTATTTTAGCCATTCTTGATGGAGATGAAGATTGCTTAGAAAAGACTATTGGATATCAATTAAACGACTTACAATTGGGCTTTTGATGAAACAACATATTTTTTAATTGCTGGTTTTTAGAAGCAACGAAATCTTAATTGGATTTGGTAGAAACCTTAAGTTGTCTCCATTACTAAATCTTATGTCTTAATAGGTCCTTTTCTTCAAAGGAGATTAACTAAGTCTCCTTCTTCATTTACCCCATCTATTGAAACTCCCAATTTACCTTGTTCAAATCTGACACTTATGCTTTTCTTTAAGTTCAATTTCTTAGAACTAAACATACCTTTTTTGGATACACTCACCAAAGAAACTCCAAGTACGCCCTGAATGCCATTGATGTATTCCATTTTATCAAAAATATTTTGAGAAGCTGGTAACCAAATAACTCCTGGATATATAGGATTAAACTTATACATATTTAAATCGATATTTTCGACAATTCTCAAAAAAAAGCGATTTTCATCAAACGCACTAATTTCCAATCTTGTCTTTCCAAAAAACTGATTTTTGGAATCATGTCTAAAATTAAGTTGAAAACATTTTTCACTCTTATCCAAGTCAAAAAAAGAAATCCAAATATTTAGTAATGATTGCTGAGGACAAATAACATGAGTTTTACTAACCAAAGAAAAAAAATTAAATTCACCATTTTTAAAATTAAAATTATTATTTTTGGTTAAAATCATCTCAACAAAACCCTCTGACATCAGTGCACCCATTGTACCCACATGAGGAAGACCAAAAACATGTCCTAACTCATGCACTAAAGTCAGATAAAGTAATTGACCATCATATTGGGCCCAAGCCTCTTTAATGACATTATTTTGTTCATAAGCTAAAGGCCCACCTGAAGGAGAAACATAGACAAATCCTCTTCCCTTTAAATTAACTTCATCGTAATGAGTTCTTACAGTTACTGCCGCATATTTATTTGGCTGCTTCAGATATTGTTTCTGTGCCTTATCTAATACTCCAAATTGAAATTTTATGTCTACTCTTACATCATTACAATCTACTTTCAAAAAATTTTGGTTCGCAATTTTTAGCTTCCCTAAACCTTTATATTCTGGGGCTATTGCATAACTAAATTCAGATTTCCAAAAATCAATCGCCGACTTTAATTGATTTTCTACATTTTTTTGATTTTCTCCAAAATTAGAGTTACTAAACTTTACACAGTAAAATACTTCATTTACATTATTAAGAAACCAAGGGTTATGAGAATCTTTTAATAACTCACCTCCACCGCTAATCCAGCCGCCTGAGCCAAAAGCAAAAGAAGTGATTAGAATAAAAAACAATAGAAATCTACTCTGGTACATGATTAACCCTTAGTTTATACAAATTTTAAATTCACTGCTTAACACAACTCATAAGAGTTTGGCTATCGGCAATTCTAATAGCAAGTGAGAGTATGGGAGTGCCATCTTCTATAGTTGAAAATACTGAATTTTTTGTGCTCCTACTTCCAATTCCACATGTTAAATAAGTTTTAGACGCTTTTAAGGACGCACATCCAGCTATACTTTGTTGCTCAATGCCAAGATCTATGAACTTATTATATTCTTTATTAGTATCGAAAGTGAATGTCCATACTTCTAGAGTCTTATCAATAGGACTAGAAATATCACATTTATAGATTGAAGCATTTGAAGCGCTCGCTGCCATTATTGTGAATAGTACAGGTAAAATATATTTCATAATTTTCTCCTTTAATGAATAGTTATATTTTTTCATTTTTGTTGATTCAATTTTTGTTGATTCAATTATTGTCAAGATAGCAAATAAAAGTATATTAATTAGTTAACCATTTTTTAATTTTTAATTATACTAAAGGTGAACTTATGATTGACTATGATATAACTGACTATAAAGAAGCTATTAGAACATCTATGAAAAACCGTAGGCTACAATTTGGACCTAGATTTACATATGAAAAAATGGCAGCTGCATGTGGAGTCCAAAAAACCTATTTTTCTAAAGTTATGAACTCTCATGCTCACCTTAATGCAGACCAACTTTTTTCTGCATGTGAGTATTTAAAACTATCTGTAAAAGAAACAGATTTTTTAATTCTCTTAAGAGATTTACAATTGACTACGAATTCTAGGCGTTCAGAAATGTTAAAGTTTAAAATTGAAAAACTTCGTAAAGAGGGATTAAAAATTAAATCAGAACTTAGCACTGACTCAGCTAAAACAATTAACAAAAACAGTTGGGAATACTTTTCAGATATTGATTTACAGCTTGTTCACATTTTTCTAACATTGCCTCTCTATGCAAAAAAACCAGACATGATATGTGAAAAAATTGGGATTGATAAAAATAAACTTTTTTCAATTCTCACTAAGTTGAAAGACTGGGAACTTATTCATAGTGATGGCAGTGAGCTAAAAGCGTTAGATCCTCATATCCACCTTCCCGATGATTCTCCAGTATTTCTAATTTTTAGCGTTTTAAAAAGACTTAAAACAATAGAAAAAATCAAACGTTCAAGAACAGATGAAAATGATGATTACTTTTTTTCGGTTATTTTTTCATCTGAACAAAAATTTCAAACGATATTGAAAAAGAAAATTCTTAACTTTATAAAAGAAACTCAGTCATTGTCTGTAAAACAAAAATCCGAGGAAGTATATCAACTAAATATTGATTTTTGCAAGTGGAGCTAATTGTATTTTATTGTAGTCTTCAGAATTTGATTTTTTTAGCGCTGTGTAAATAACGGTTTAGAAGGGAGCCTGAATTAGTTGGCTCATTTTGTCCAATCTGATCGAAGCATTCCATAGATAAATTCGTTTGTAGTCTTATTGTTGATAATGAAGTGTTCACGCAAAATCCCTTCCTGCTGAAATCCCACTAGCTCTAGGAGCTTTTGAGGCGGAATGTTACCATTGCAAAAGATATGCTCTGTCACAAATAGAGACAGTCTAACGAACTTTAGAACTATCTTTTGTCTTCATTTTGATTTTTACATTTTGAGCAACATTGCTATTTATACATCATTTTTTGCCTAGCTCTGGAAAAAATAGAAAATCTGACTTAACCTCTAAGCATTGCTCAGGATATGAATATTCAATAGCTTCTCTCATTAGATGTCGAGCCTCTAAAGTCAATTCTTCTAATTCGCACTTTTCACGCATAGCTTTATCAGGCCATTGAGCATAACCAATGTATTCGCTGTTTTCAGCCAAATGTAACCTAGAACCATAGCTACCACACTCGTCTAAAATAGCCTTTGTAACAATTGCCCAATTACTTTCGAATTGCTGTTCTTTTCCTGGTTTGATCTTCCAGCGATATAAAAAGATAGTCATTAAATCTACTTCCAGGTTTCACTCAGTTTATCAGAATAAAATCTCAAAGCTTTTTCATATGTCTTAATTGATTGATCATTTGTGGTATCCAGCAGTTGAACCAATAACTCACCAACAGAATCTTCAGACTTACCTATGTTATAAAGGGTTAATGCCCTGAAAACTTTTAAAGAACGATCTTCAGTGAAATCTTTGATAGCTTGGTCAAATACTTTCAAAGATTTCTGATACTCACCAAGACAGCGATACGTGCTTCCAAGCCCCAACATCGCACCTTTGCGATCTTCACCAGATAAACCATTAGAAATTGCCTTTTCATAAAATGGAACGGCTTCACTTTCTTTACCCATAAAGTCGCAAGTCCAAGCCATCTGATAGTTTACGTTTGGGTCATCAGGATTAGATTTTAAAAGTTCAGCCAAAAGAGTGAGCGCTTGATCAGGCTTGTTGTCTTTACGGAGTTGAATTGCTTTTAATAATTTGTCTTCCAATTAATTCTCCCAACAGCCTATCTCTCAAAAATCAAAACACCTTTATAAGTTATTGATTCCCCGTAGAACCTCGGAACCTGAAGGATGCTCCCCCAGAGGGAGAATGGAATCTTATTAACAACTTAGAACCCATTCCAGATTCCAAAAATGGTGGAGGTGGAGTATCGACAGGCGAACCCCACTATCATCATGACTTTATTGAACTTTCTCTAAAAACACCAGCGCGAATATTTGAAAAATGTGCTCCTCTTTATGAAAAAGGACTCTCTATACGCGATATAGAGACTGGAATACCCAAAAGCACCGTTCGAGAAACGCTTACAAAGCACGGAATGACACTCAGAAATTCTCTCAATGGAAATGCAATCCACATAGATCGACTACATACTAAGCGCGGTGGTCACACGCCATACGGTTATGCCTACCTTGATGGTCAACTCCTCATTGATCCCAAAGAACAAATTATTATCAGAAAAATTATGAAGCTTCACCAATCAGCGCTTTCAGGAAATGCCATTACAAAAGAATTGAATCGCCAAAATATTCCTAGTCGAACTGGTAAATCATGGAGTCCATGTGTGGTCAGAAGAATCATTAAACTTAACCAATCCAACCAACAAAATAACCGGAGGACCAAATGAACAGTCTTATAAAAATCGCGGTCGTATTGGCTTTTACAGCCGTTGCCAGTGGCAATCTTCCAGCCGTCATCAATCAAATTCGCAAGGCGCAGTTTCAACTTATTCAAGAATCCAAAGCATCTAAGTGGACTAAAGGGATGCGGATGCCGAGCAGATAGCTTGGAAGATAGTCCACTTAAAATGAACTAGGATCAAAGAAATCTTCGTGACCAGCGTACATCGCGTAGCCAGCATAGTTTGCATATTTGGCATATGCCCCTCGCCTAGCCCATGGGGCAAAAGAGCTTTTCCTGTAATTGCTCTTTGCCTTATTGCGAATAAGAAATTTCTCGTTCATAACTTCTCCCAAATAGCTACCATCTCTTCCGTAAACTTCATTGTCATAAAATTTGCCAACGTGTTTTCCATCGTAGGTCCACAAATCTTGGCCATCTCGATACCCGAAACATTTTCCCTTCCAAGTCCAAAGCCATTCCATAGATTTATTTTTCTCCCTTAGTCTTCAGAATCATTTTCTTCCGTGTATCTTATGCCCGTATCTCGACACCAATGTATTTTTCCTTTTTTTATCCAATAGTGAGCATAGCAAGAGCCAACATCTCGAACAGATGGATATACAGTAGGGATCATCATCCAATTTAAGTGGACACTCCACGATGGTCGTCTTTTGGTACTCAACGAAAGCATCGTCGTATTTCCACATCCGCAAGGACATTTCAGATACGCCCATTTTTGATAACTTCTACTTCCAACGATAACGATCTCCCCATCTTCAATGCTCTCTGAAGTGGGATTATCGTCCACATAACGGGCAATAAAATTAAATCCAAATGGTCTTAAAATGATTTTTTTAAAGTTTTTGAGGCTCATAATGAAATATCCAAAAATGGTGTCATGTCTCCACGTCCTTGATAGTTTTTGCTTTTACAAACAGGGCACTCATCGCGCTGTTTGGCACCTGTTTTTCCATCTTCACAGGTAATAAACATCCTTCTTCGTTCTGATTTTCCGCCAAATTCTCCTCTGAATCCCTGAAGGCGATCAAGAAGTTCATTTACGGACATTGAAGCTATTTCAGTAGTAAAAGTAACCACTGAGGGACTTGGGTTGCCTTCACCCTCAACATATTCTTCCTTTACTAGCTTTTCGTACTCTTCTGGATTTGTTTTTCGTAAATATTCATCACGCGCTTTTTTAGAATCAATAACACTTCGACAAAGTAAACATGCGCCGTTTGGAAATAAAAAAGTGACCCGGCCATCTAAGGATTGAAGCTCAAGCGGCGAAGAGCCTTCTTTAACTTTTATTTTTAGGCCCATATCAATAACTGGTATGAGATAGCAATATGCAATTCGATTTAGAATCATCCGACCGAGGTTGTCGTCCGTACATCCAAAAATTAAATCGACACTTTTAAGAGCGTCTTGACACTCTTTAGACTCAACATTTCCTTTAATTGTTCTAACTGTTATACCAAGCTCCATCGCATTTATCATGCGTTCAACGACTGATACTTTCGGAGTTTTATTTTTTGCATCCATCATTGATGAACCATGCAATCGATTTAAATTTGTTGTTTCAATACAATCATCATCAATTAAAAGAATATGTCCTACCCCAAGTCGAGCAAGAAGCATTGCTGTTGGGCTACCTGTGCCTCCACATCCAATGACAGCGATCTTTAATTTTTGTAAGTCATTATTTAGAGCGGGCCCGAACGCAAGGGCTTGCCGGGCAAATTCCTCTCTTGATAGAGTCGAGTATTTGTCTTCATAGTGAAGATGAATCCTCTTTCCAATTACCCTGATCAATGAAACAGGATGGGTCTCATTTTTATTCCATGCTCGTGCAATTAAATTACTATCTCTGTCAATAATGAGACTGAGCTGTGGACGATTGCTACCATTGCGATTCAAAGCGAGTTGAAACAATCCAGTCTCACCATTGTCATCTGTTTTAGAAAATCCTTGAAATCCAGCAGGATGACTATGTACCAAAACTACTGCAAAATCTTTTTGTTCAGCGAGCTTTAAAAGTCGAAGATATGTCTCATGCTTAAATGTTACTTGTGTCGTGGTCGATACAATAATCTCTGCATCAGGGATTGGATAAACTTCTCGCGACAAAAATCTTTCTTCCTTTTTGCCTGTCCATATATCGCTCTCAATCTTAGAGCGTCCACACAGCAGAAAAGCAGCCCCTTCCTTTTCGTTATCCCTAAAGGTAAGCGCTTTAAGTTGCTCAAGATGCTCTTCCTGTAACGTAAGGGTATAGCTTGTCATGCACTAGCCTCTGCGAGAGCTTTTTGAATAGCTTGCATAAACGTATGAAGGCCATCAATTCCCGGCCTCCAAGTGCCGCCAGGTAAATGGCGCGACCAACGTTGATAAGTTCGAGATTGAAAGACATGATTTGCCTCAGTAGCCTTAGCCTTTCTCTGCTCATTTTTTAGTATAACTTCTGGAAAATTATAGAACATATCCAGTGGCGTATCTCTATAGCCAGAAGGTATGAGTATCAGAAGCTCAACCTCATCGAGGTTGTATTTTCCAACGGGAAGTTTCCACTTTGGAAAAAGTACTCCACGCTGGCTCCCGTCAACAATCTCTTGATACTCATACCCCTTTTCTTTGAGGTAATCTCTGTCTGATTCTGGCAAAAAAGACATAACTACCCCTCAGTTGTTTGGCACTCACCAGTAAAAAAGTGTTCGCGTCCCAGTGGAGTTAGATCAATTGTTTCGTTGTCACCAACCGGTTGGTCATCATGTGGACCGTTTATTTTCAGCCAAACACAAGCGTTAGGCTTTGCACCAACAAGACTCTTAATTTGTAGTCCCGTAATTGTCTGGCTTTGCCAATCAAAGGGTTTTTGATCAACAAGGATTTTATAAACTTCTGGCTTGTTTTTGTTATTGCTATCGCTCACGTTTTCTCCTTTTAGTTTTTATCTTTTGGTGGGCAGGGATCATTGCCGTAGCTATTTTTTTCGCCAATTCGCCCATTGATTTTGTGAATAACGTGTTCTGTTTCAGATCGCTTCGCCTGACGACGACCTTCGGTTTCGGCGTTAGCCTTTGTGTGGTGAGTGGAGATTGTTTTTCCACCCTGCTTGTTAGCCCAACCGTTACCATTAGGTACGGTATGAACAGGTTTCTTGCTTGCCATATATCCTCCTATGACATTTTTCTTAAAATCGCGTCATTGCGACTTTATATGTGACTATTATGACACATTTGCCCGCCAAATCAACCAAAATATCTCAAAAAAATAATATATTTTATGAGATTAAAATGCAGTATTTATGCATACTTGACACAATCTACTATAATATTTCTTACTAATTGCTTGATTTTTATGAGAAATGCGCCGAATATATAGCTTAGGAGTACCATATGAGCAATATCCAGCAACCCCTTAATAAAACTGCTTTCATTAGGGCGCTAGATAGCCGAAATATTTCTCAGGCTGTCTTAGCTCAAAAAATCGGCGCAAATGAGAAGTCTTTTTCGCGATGGATCAACGATGGCTACATTCAATCTCAGTATTTATGGGATTTAACTGAGGAGCTGGATTTGTCAGATGAAGAGCTCGACGAAATCTTGATGCTTCCAAAATATAATGTCTTTTTTCGGAAGAAATATTTGGGAGAAGTTCCAGATGATGTGGAACAACGTGCAATTGATTTTGCAAAAACATTATTTGGTCTCACCTATTTAAACTCCAATGCTAGATTTTGCCCTCCTAATGTATCTAAACTGGAGTCAGATACTGAAGTTGCAAATCAAATTCGCCGGTATACCAAAATAGACTCTTTCAGAAATCTCCCTGGAATTATTTCTGGCCTGGCCGAACAAGGCGTGGAGGTGACGGTTGTCCCATTCGAGAAGCTTGGATTAACTAGCGATGGAGAGCATGAGCAAGCTTTCTCGGTAACCGACGAAAAAAGATGTTTGATATTTTTAGATGCTTCTTCTCCCAAAGAGCGCTTGATTTTCAATTTATGCCATGAGCTTTGTCATCTCTTTAGGCCAGATCTAGAGTTCTCCAGCAGAGAAGAGAAGTTTTGTAATGCAGTCGCATCTGAACTCGTCTACCCAAAATCTTTTTTTGAAGCTCATCGAGAAACCATCGAAAAAATAGTTCAAAGTAATTCCGGTCAATCCATTGTTAACTTGTTAAATGTTATTAAGGAGAACTTAGGTGGAGAAATTTTTGGAATTTCCCTTCGACTTAAAGCCTTAGGATTTTTCTCACAAAAAAACTCACTTCACCAAAAAGTTATCAGCTACTCTGAGGATTCATTTAATCGTTTACCACTATTTGAAGTTCACGTCTTCTCTGATTTTAACCCGAGCAGCCACGAGGCGTTTTCTCGTTTCTGGAGCGGCTCCCAAATAGAAAGTAGCAACTTCTTAAGATTCTTTTTTCATATTAAAAATGCAGCCATTGGAGGCGCGATTTCATCTAGGAAATTTTCTGAGCTTTTTAATGTGGATATTGGACTAGCAGATGAAATTTTCCATAAATGGAAAATGGACTTACAAAATGATCTAAACGTGTCAAATGGATGAAATTGTTATCTGCGACACTAATGCCGCCATTCATTTAGCTATTATATGTCCAGAGGTTCTTAAAACGCCCGATGATCGATGTAAGATTGTAATTCATGCGATTGTAAAGCAAGAGGTACATAAACTAAATCAAAATGAAAATAAGAAAAAACGCCTTGGAACTGTACTCGATTTTCTATTGAAAGAAGTTACGACGGATAGCAAAACTCATCTTCCACCAAAAGACAAAGAGATAAAACACCATCGAAGAATTCAAAAGTTTGAAGGCGGTCTTGATCCACAATTCGTATCTTCTGGTTCGAGTCATCAGGACCGATGTTTTTTAATTCTCGCAAAGGAACATGGCGCAAAGTTATTAACTAATGAGAAAACCCTATTCAACTTAGGCGTAGCTTTTCTTGGCACTGAAAGTACTTGGAGGACATCAAGTGCACTTGAGAAGCTACTAGAACTACAAATTATCACAAATGATATTGTTCAAAATGGCCTCAATTCAATGGGACAATTCGAGGAAGAATTACATCCTGCCTGTAAAAATAAAGTCCGAGAACTAGGATTTACCTGCTCTTGATTAAGATTTAATAACCCACTAAATGAAATTTTCTTCGTCTTTTATAGCTCCGCCATGTGCGAGCCATTGTCGAGTGGCCCATCCATATACTGATGTTTTCTAGAGCTTGTCCTTTCGACAGCATCAAATCAGTGAAGCCTTTGCGACCACCATACAATGTTGTTCCTTGGCCAAAATGTTTACGAATTGTTTTTGTGAGTGGCCGTTTAAAGGCTTCTGATTCAATAATTCTCAGTGCAAATTCTTGCTGTTCAAAAATAATTGGAATTGGCTTCCAACGATCTTCTGGTGGCAGTGCAATGATCTTTGTTTGAAAGGCCCACAAAATTTTTCGGCCTGTTGCTAGTGTTTCAATTCGCCACAATGAGGGATTATGCAAATTATCAACTTCCTGTGGGCGCAATCCGAACCACACTGAAATATAAACCCAGTTGAAATTTAACTGATTCATTGTCATTCTAACGTCATCTAATTGTTCAGGAGTAATTTCTTTTGATGGAACAGAAATTTTTGTACGATCTTTTTCATAAAATGAATCAAGCAGTCTTTGTCTTTCATAACCACGGGGCACAGGAATTGGATGAAATGGTCTTGCTAATTTTTTAGAAATGAAAAACCCCCACAAGTTCACAAATTTTAAAATTGCAAGTGAGTATCGAAGGCTTAATTTTCTTCTATAAAAATAATCATAAATTTCATGTGCACTATATAGCCAATCAGACGGATCAATTTGCATTTCATAAATTAACTTCTGAGCCGCTTTCCAAATTACGAAAGCGCGACTTTTCTTTCGCAATCTCTTGGTTGTTTCGCTATCACGAATACGCAGAAATCTTTGCTCAAACTCAGCAATAAACTCAATAGGCAAAACAGAATCAATACGTCTTGCATATTGCTCTTCTTCCAGTTTTCGTTGCTGAATTCTTTTTTCTTGTTCCTTCAAATGCCTTTGAGCATTTAGTTGTCGAACACGAACGCGCGCTTCTTCAATTGTCATCAAATTATGAAAGCCAAGGCTACGCCAGCGGTCGCGATCTACGTCCCATTCTTTTTTTGGTTTCTTTGCTGGAGAATTTTTGATGTCTTCTTTTTTGTATGAAATGAATTGTACTTTCCATTTTGGTAAAGATTTTTTCCATGGTAGTGCGCGAATAAAATAACCCATCTGTCCTCCCTGTTATGATGGCGAGGACGGTCCAATAATCCAAAAGACGTGGTGGAGCGTCCACCACGTCCAGATCGGACGATGTTTTGATACTCTAAAGTATTGAAAACAGCGGAAGTAATGGTGGAGCTAATCTCCACGAACACAAGAGCGAATTTTTGAAAAGTGTGCTCCACTTTATAAGAAAGGCCTCTCTATTCGCGATATAGAATCAGCAACTGGAATTCCTAAAACAACAGTGCGTGAAACGCTTATTAAAAATGGAATGTCACTTAGAAATCCGCTCAATGGAAATGCTCGCCACATAGATCGACTACATACTAAGCGCGGCGGCTCCACACCTTACGGATACGCCTATCTTGATGGCCAACTTTTAGTTGATCCAAAAGAGCAAGTCATTGTCAGAAAAATTTTAAAACTTCACCAATCTGGAATGTCAGGCAATGCCATTGCAATAGAATTAAATAACCACAAAATACCAAGTCGTTCAGGCAAAGCATGGAGCCCATGTGTGGTGAGAAGAATTATTAAATTTAGCAAACAAAAATAGACACAAACTGATCGGAGGATCATATGAACAGTCTCATCAAAACTGCAGTCGTATTGGCTTTTGCTGCTATTGCTAGTGGCAACCTACTGGCTGTAATCAACCAAGTCCGCAAGGCACAATTCCAGCTTATTCAGGAATCGAAGGCATCCAAGTGGCCTAAGGCTATGCAGCTAAGGATTAACGATTAGGAATTTTCGCCAACAGAGGTATTTCACTTTGCCCATGGCCCAAGATTACAGTTGTAAGTTTCTTGGCCGCCCCACTATTTGAATCTTTAATTTCCATCATCCTTACAGAATCAATTAGCTCTTGATACTTATCATTTATTTTTTTATATGAATCTGAGGAAATAGAATAAATTCCAATCTTCAGCTGTTCACGGCTATTCAGATAATGATGGACATGCTCATCAATTATTTGCTTTCTAAATTTTTGCGATAGTGGACCACCCTCAATCCAACTTGGCTCTCCATTCACTAAAACTTTTACTTTATTATTGGGCAACCACTCGATGAGTTTCAACTTGTCGAGCTTTGAAAGATAGAAATTTACCGACTTCTCGGTTAATTTAAACGACTTGGCAATATGTGAAGCTGTTTTTCCATTAAGAAGTTGATCAAAAAATGCGAGTAGCCCATCTGTATTTACAAATACTGCCTCTTGTTCAGCTGAATAGGTGAACTTATTTGAAACATCGCCTTCCGCAAGCATGGCCAGCTCTGATAATCTAATCCCCAGCTTCTCAAGCATCAGATTCAAGTCTTGGAAAAGTAGCCCTTCTCCTCTTAACCATCGATTCAGTGTTGGAATAGACACCCCGATCATTTTAGCAAACTCATCTTGAGTAAAACCTTTTTCTTTAATCCTGTGTCTAATTTGATTACAAATTTTCTTAACATCCACGCCGATACCTCACTAAATGATTATACATATATCATATAATGATTGTTTTTAAAACAGGCTTTCCAATCAAAATGGGCACTGCTAATCAATTGCGTATGACTAAACCAACAGAGGAGACAAAATGAAATTTTTATTAATCTTAACTATGGCAATGCTAACGGCTTTATCTACATATGCTTTCGACATGCCGAAATATGACCCACGTGACCTACCAGGTTGCCCGATGAGCTCGGAACAATTACTTGGAGTAACTAAATTTATTCCTTCTGCCAACTCAAACTCAAGCAAGGGAATCTGTTACGTTAAAGTTAATTCCTATTCTTGGTGGGATTTAATTGGTGTCTAGCTTTTTTTAGTTCGGACTTTTTGATTTAGTTTTTAAGAGAATTTTAGTGCATATTTTTCAATCGATCTTCAAGATTTTTTTGTTTTCTGTTTGTTCGTGCAGTTTCGATTTTAATTTTTCTTTCAGTTAAAACTTGCTGACCTCGACCAAAAAACATATCAGCAGGCCTTAAAAAGTTAATTCCAGCGTGTAGTCTTTGATGATTATATTGATAACAATAATTATTTAAAACATCCCAAGCCTCTTGATATGACTGCGGGCTATTGGGTCTGATAGCTTCTTGCTTAACAATGCCGTTGAGTCTTTCAATTTTACCATTTGTTTGCGGGTGATTTCGTCTTGTAAAAACTTGCTGTATTTCAAGTTTATGAAGTAATTTTTTAAATTCTAAACTAATAAACTGACTGCCGTTATCGTTAATTAATTTAGGTTTTGCAAATTGGTATTTATCTTTAACTTTTTGTACAAATAATTCAACACTACCGCCAAGCATGTCTGGCATCAGTTCCCAGTCTAACATATAACGTGAGTAACCATCTAACATCATAATTAAAAAATAAAATATTCCATTTATTTTTATATAAGCAATATCTGTATGCCAATGATGATGGACATATTTAGGTTTGTGCTGATATTCTTTTTTTGTTTCACCATTTTCGGCTTGATTCCAGCCAGCTAACTTTCCATGTTCAGATAAAATATCATAGACTTTCGATTCAGATAAGTGAGCCACATTTTCATCAACCATCTGCCAACAAAATTTTCTGTAACCAATGTCTGGATACAGATCACGATGCTTTAAAACGGCCTCTACTTCATCTTTTCTGATCGAAGCTACATTTTCTGTAATAAGTTTTTTGGGTGCAGCCTCTGGAAAGCTAACCCATCCATGGTAAGTCGATCTTTTAATTTCATAAAACTTTAATAATGTCGTTAAACTTAAATTTGTGCGCTGCTGGTTCTTAGAAATGTCATTGATGATTTCTAGTCGTAAAACTGGATTTACAATAGACCCCGTAAACCAAGATTTTTTTTAATTCGATGTTCTCTTGTACAATTTCTGAAATAGCAGATTGCATTTTATTAATCTTTTCTTCTTGATCAGCAATTTTTCGAAGCTCAGCTTTTGTTGGGCCTGCTTGAGTTGATTTAAATCCTTCAAGCGCAGACTTTAAAAACTGATTCTGCCACTTATAAAAATTTGTTGGGCTTAAATCATATTTTTTGCAAATTTCAGTTACAGACATTTTCGACGTCATTTGCTCTTTGACGATTTTAAATTTCTGGTCTGGCGAATAGTTCTTGCGTGGTTTATCATTTATTTCAGTGCTCATAGTGGCCTCTTTCTTCGCCTATTTTAAAAAGAGTTTCACCATTAAAACATCTCTTAAATTATTGCGTCAAAAGTCTGATTAACAAAAAAGCGGGACAGTAGCTCTTTTACCAAAAAAATTTAAACACCAAAAAATTCTTATCGTTGATGTTCCCTTTAAACCAATTTTTGAAAGGGCAGGTTAATTTTATGAACAAGAACACACATCAAATAACAAAAAATATTTCAAGAGTGATTATAGAAAATGGTGACCTGGTAATACTTGGTAGCATTGATGAAAATGGAGTGGTTCATTTCTCTAGCTTTGGAGCTGAAACAAAAGCGTTGAAAGAAATGAAGCCATATATGAATAGTTTAACTGTACTAACAAATATCTACTTTCAAATGAGGGCTTTACAAAAGAATAAAACCTACATTTTAAAATTTTACATCGGACCCAGTGGCTGGCTCTCCACTGAAAGTTTTGGGGCTTTCCCAGAAATTTTAAGTCAAAAAAGGTTGGGTAGTTATGAAGCTTAACTATGAGCAACAGGAGATGATAAAGAAGCAATTAAGAAAATATATTCTAAGTGGACTTATAGATAGAGACCAAAGAACTCCTATACTGATTGGTTCAAAAAATGATAATTTGATTATGGAAAATGGAGATTTCTTTGACTATCTGAAAGAGTGGATTGAAAAAATAAGTGGCAAGAAAACTGATTGGGTAGTGGGAATTCAAGGTAGGGAAACATTCTTAGGGCTTTGCTATATTAAAAATGCCTCACTCCAAGCTGATAACCCAGATTTATTTAAGACCAAAGAATTTAGATTTGTGATCGAACTGAAAGGTATTAGCGAAATGTGAGCTCGCCATAAACATTTCAAAAAGCTACGATGTCAGGTGTAGAAATGTGAGATGAATAGAACTGCGAATATTTTTATCAACAACATTTTTTTGTTGACCCTTCAATTTAGTCCTTTGGCTTTTTCTTAAAAGAAAAATTTAATCTTTCCGAACCTTTCTTTTGAAGCTTTCTTCGCTTCAAAAGAAGTCTGATACCTGAAAGAATGAAATAGATCCCAAGAAATCCGAACCCACCAGTATTTATTCTGCCATAAGTATCAAGTGAAATAAAATTGTGCACGTAAAGCATACCGGGGATTGCGATAATAAAAAGTGTCCCAGTCCAGCCAATCGTGAGCCATTCAAACATCCACTCGGGTTCTTCAAGTTCATCTTTTTTGAGTTCTTTTTGAAAATGCTTTTTCATAAGATGCTTAATCCAAAGATGAGTGAAAAATAGAAGCACGACGACAACCCCACTTAATCGGGCGATCAAATCATGTGGTGTGATAAGCATGAGTAGGCCTGACAAAGCCATGCCTGTTTTTACCCATTGAAGTATTTTCTTTTTATTTTTGTACTTCATGGCTGCCCCCAGAATTCTTAATTTGAGACCTGTAGATTTTGTCAAGCATCACACCTACCTCGAAGTTGGAGTCTCCTTGCTTAATTCTGAATTGAACCTCATCAAGAATAAGTTTAGTTTTTTCATCAGGCTCGCGGATTATTTTATCAGCTTTGGAATCAAGTGTTTCTAGGTAGCGAATTTCATCGGGGTCAGTGGGCTTTGTATCGCCGTACTTTAAATCATTGATTTGAGGTCTGTAGTTAAAGTAGTCAGAGAGAATTTTTGTAGGATGAGCCGCTTCAAGTTTCTCGGTTAAGACTTTAAATTTCCTTACCGGGGTCTGTAAGGAAATTTCTGCCTCAAGTTCTTGAACTATTTCTACATCATCGTTTTGACTTCGGCCTTTTCTCCCGTTTGCGAACTTTGAGAACATCTGGGCAAAGTAGTTATTAAAGTGCTCATCGCTTTTAAAGGGCTCGGTTTTAAATTCAATTCTACCAAGACCCATTTTTTCGTGGTCGACCTGAAGCTTGGCATTGATGTTCTCTGTGAGCCTCCAGCATTGGATGTCATCTTGAAAAAAATAAATGTAGTTTTGGCTGCCACGCTTTTCTATTCTGATTAAGCCCAGGACATGAAGTCTTAGTTTTGCTCGTCTTAGATGATAGACTCCTATGCCAAGATTTTTTGCTAGCTTCTTATCACCATAAAACCAACCGCGATCACCAAGCCTAATCAGGCACCTGAGCACTGATTTTTCGTCTTCGTTCAAAAACCCATAGGTATCCAGATGAACTGGAAATGCGATAAATCGGTATCTTAACATTTTACTCATACTTTGAGGGCCTCCATTCCCTTGCTTGTTAAATGGAAGATTCAAAAAGTAGAGGTCTTGTGTGATGCCTCAGGGGAACCCCGAGGCTCCAGAGTGGGAACCCCACGCTCGCCTAATATAGAAAGAAAATAAGCTGAATAAAAAAATTAGAAAGAGAAGTATGTCGGGCCATGCCCCTTGACGGGGGCTTAGGCCCAACAAGAAATAAAAAATCATGTCAGAAAATGATCCATTTAGTTTTAGTATGAAACTAACCAAACCGCTTTTTACCCTAAACCCAACAGCCTTTCAGGTGTACTGCTACCTCTGGAAGAAACTCGAACAAATGCCACCAGAGGCCCAGGCAAGGCGAATTGTGAGCTGCTCTAAGGGAGAGTTGACCTCTGAATTAAACCACTCCATCAATACCGTCAGACAAGCCCTAGATGTGGAGCTTGAAAGCTCTTTTTGGTTGATAAAAAAAATTCCTAATGAACCAGATCATGTCGAAAATAGAATTCATTTAACAGAAGAAAAGGATTGGAATTGGGATCTTATCAGACATCTCTATACTGCAAAGTCAGCTAAAGACAGAAGACAGACCTTTGATTCACTTTTCGATGATCTGTCAGTTTTTGATCAGGGATCAGCACAGGATTTTTCTAAAAATGGGGATAAATAGGCACTCTATTTATATTGTTTACTTTGATTTGGCATTAAAATCAGAAGTTGACCCCCGATCAATCCCAGAACGGCGCACATAAAAAATCAGCGGATCGCACCGAGTGCTCGCGGTAAAATATAACTATGACCACTCTTGAAAGTGTCTAGCTTTTTTTAGTTCGGACTTTTTGGTTTAATTTTTAAGAGAATTTATTGCATATTTTTCAATCGATCTTCAAGGTTTTTTTGTTTTCTATTTG
>JABWCN010000061.1 GCA_013359135.1 Pseudobdellovibrionaceae bacterium
AGATGAAACAAGACAAGCTTGCTTCAAGGCCACAAATGCTGATGTAGTGAATAACTGCAAATGGTTCAACTCAGATGAAACAAGACAAGCTTGCTTCAAATCTAGAAATCCTGAAGTTGTAACCTCTTGCCAGTGGTTTAGCTCAGATACTACAAGACAAGCCTGTTTCAAGGCCACAAATGCTGATGTAGTGAATAACTGCAAATGGTTCAACTCAGATGAAACAAGACAAGCTTGCTTTAAATCTAGAAATCCTGAAGTTGTAACCTCTTGCCAGTGGTTTAGCTCTGATACTACAAGACAAGCCTGTTTCAAGGCGACAAATGCTGATGTAGTGAATAACTGCAAATGGTTCAACTCAGATGAAACAAGACAAGATTGCTTTAAATCTAGAAATCCTGAAGTTGTAAGGTCTTGCCAGTGGTTTAGCTCTGATACTACAAGACAAGCTTGTTTCAAGGCGACAAATGCTGATGTTGTGGATAACTGCAAATGGTTCAACTCAGATGAAACAAGACAAGCTTGCTTCAAATCTAGAAATCCTGAAGTTGTAAAGTCTTGCCAGTGGTTTAGTTCTGATACTACAAGACAAGCTTGTTTCAAGGCCACAGATTCTGATGTTGTGGATAGCTGCAAATGGTTCAACTCAGATGAAACAAGACAAGCTTGCTTTGGAGTGCGGAGTGCTAGTCTGGTTGAAGCTTGCAAGCAATACTCAGGTGAAACTCGACACGCTTGTTTTAAAACCGAAGACTCTTTAAGGCATGAAAACTATAATCGCAAGGGAAGATAGAGCAGAGAGCAGCCAAGAGATGATTATTAGCAATTGGTTTCTTGTGTAACTCTTAGACAGTTGAAAATATTTTAAAGAATAGCTCCTACATTAGTTAGGAGCTATTCTAACTAAAAATGGAGATCGACAACACTTATCATAAGTATCTTATGAGTGAGCGATCACAATATTTTAAAGTTTGAATTGAATTTAACTCTTATGTTTTTGAACTGAATATGAATATTTTGCACTCAAAAAGTGTTTCTCTTAACACCTCTCCAGTTTTTGTTGCAGTGACTATCATATCCCATGAGGTTTTGTAATTCTGAGAAACTAACAACTTCCGGTCTCTGGTAACTTTTCACAGCCTGTAACATTTTGACAAGTTCTAGAACTAAAATACCTAAAAAATTTTGACACCTTAACTAAAAAAACCTCAGTCAAGGTATTTATTGGGAAATCCATCCGTAAAGTGACTACGCTATTGAGCTTAGGGCAACCATTTGTATTCAGATTCAATCTGTTCAAAGAATTTCTTAGCTGAGTTCGTTAAGTTGGGTGGAAGTTTTGGCAAGCTAAGCCTTTGCCTAGATTTAATTCTTTAATCTTAAAGACACATGACATTAGGGTTAAATTGTTTTAAGATTTTTTTGCACTCTGTCGTTCTCAAATTAAAAATAAAGGACTATATTTATGAGCAATTTCGATCAATTCTCTAGAGCGTCGACCATTCCTGAAAATGAAAATCTACAAAAAATTATGCTGGCTGGTGCTATGTATGTTGAAGAAAATTTTATACTCGAAGCCATTCACGACGAACTAGCTGAAGAGAACCTAAGTCAAGACGAGCTTAAAGAAATTTTAATTGAAGCTTTCTGCTCTTTAGATATGAATGCCGGTGATGCTGATCCATATGAAGTCAAAGAAATGATTGCTGAAGCCTGGGACATTAATTCAAAAAATGAACTCATCAATCGACTTGAAAGTCTTCAAATGGGACTTCACCAAAATGTTATCGATGAGCTTATAGATTTAACAACAAATCAAAAAATAGATTTGAATGAGTATCGCAAAGTGTCTCGATATTCTGACTTTTTTAAGGAATTTGATCCACCCTCGTTCGAATCATTCACCAACACTGTTCAATTAGGACATAGTTCAATCAAAACCTCAGGCATCATTGCCTGGGACTGGGCTCGCTACGTTCACCTTCTTCGACTTTCGTTCCTGGCAAAAATGATCGAAGAAAAAGAAGCTTATCTTCTATTGAAAAAACTTGAGAAGCCTATGTCTGAGCGATTTAAATCATGGGCTGATTTTGGACAAAGTTTTATGAACGGCCGAAATCTATGGGCAGGAGAAGAAAACTCTTTTGGTGATGTTATAGAATCTTTGACCACAGATGACTGGAGCCCGTGGAAAGTTTTTGATTATATAAAAATCAGTAGAACCTAGTGTTGGCGAACAAAAAATATTCGGAGGGAGAGTAACCCCGACTCTAAATATCCCTTCAGATATTTGCGATTGTTCAAAGACAATGAAAAAGTGGAACCCCAGCGAATATCAAATTCAAGAAATTCCACTAATATATATTAATGGCGACGCAGATCCAGCAACCTCGATACACTCTGCAAAACTGCATTATGAGGGCCAAAAGAAAAGCGCTGATAAAATATTTTTTACTATTCCTAATGGAGGACATACCGAAAGTTCCAATCCTGATGAAAGAATATCATCCTGTTTCCCTGTTTTTTTTGAAAGTTTTGAATCAAATTCCTTTGCAAATCTTAAAAAAAATAGAGAAACTAGGATGCAAAAATATCAGTGAACTTAAAAATAAGCACATTTTTCCATTACTACTTAAGCTCTTTAACAACAACCTCTTGGATTTTTTTTATAAGCTCTAATTGGTCAGAATTCACATGTGGACCCGGTAAAACTACTTCTTTTTTTGGTTCAGAAAGAGCTTCAAAAAGCTTATCTTTTGAACTTTTTGGAATGACGGTATCTTTGTCTGTTTGAATAATTAAAAAAGGGCCTTTTAAGAATGGTAAATGCAACTTAGGATCAAAAATGACTGTCGGTAAAATCAATCCTTGAGTCAATGAATCAAGGACAACACCATCCAGGTAATTGCTCAAGTTTTCTTTTAAAATTTCACCCAACTCACTACCCGTCCCGACAAAAATACTTTTTTCAACAACAACACCCATGTCCTGAGCGATATGAATTCCTGCTGGTAAAAAAACACCACCAAGACTGACACCCATCACGGCTAATCCTTGGGTATTGATCCAAGCTTGCTGTGATAACCAAAATAATGCCAGAGCTATCTGTCCAGGAGTTTTTCTTACAAATTGAAGAATAGCTCCAGGATCTTTTTTAAAATCGTCAAGACTGTAAGGGTACTCAAAACCTACTAATACACGATCAGAAATATCACCAATCAAATGAATACTTTTCTCGCCAGTAAAAAAACCAGAAACAATTATCATGGCTTTGTTTGCATGATCCTGTTGAGTAAAAAAATCTTTTGGTCCTTTAAGCAAAATACGCACATTCCCTAAAATCTCATGCTTTAAAATAACCCGTCGAACTTCTATGTCTTGATCTGAACTTAGCAGTTGTGATTCAGCATTTAAATTCAGTGGTTGATAAAATCCAAAATCTTTTTTCATCAGGATTAAAGAAATCTGTCCCTGAGCACTACCTGGAGCAGCAATAACGTCTGATGATTTTAAAATTTGAGACCAGATGAAAAAACAAAAAATAGTTCCTAGTTTAAGAATTTTTTTCATACCTTTTTTTCACAGGTTGCTTAGATGAAGTCAATTTCACTGCTTAGCTATTGAAATTATTTCCTCATAGTTGATGACAACTGGAACTCGTAAGTTATTTCCTATACAAATAGGAGCATGAGAAGATATCTGATTTCCAAAATTTTTATCATGTCTTTTTTCATTTTTTTGTTTTTCCTACCGGCTTGTCAAAAAAAACAAAAAACTCAATCTATTCGCAATACAACAGAAAAAGCAACAGTTCTGATTGATAAAGGCGATTACTCTTCTGCGATTGAACTCTTAGAAAGCGAAATGAACTCTCCTGCTTTTACATCAGACAACAGAGAAGAGCTAAGTCTGGTATTAGCTTCAGCTTATGCCGCCCGAGCTGGCATCAAAATAGAAAATTACTGGGACTATTTGATTGGCTTTGACACTTTTGTTAAAACTATAGAGTCCGCTAATTCCAACTTCGATATGATCCCTGAGTCCATGGTCCCAGAAAATTTAGACCTTGAAACCAAAGAAAAAATAAAACAAATTAATGCCAATATTAAAAATATAAAAGCTATCGAACAAAAAGCCGCAAAAATTCCTTTAATTTCTGAATCTGGCAGCTCTGATATTTTAAGAGCTCGATATTTTTTAAAAAGTACAGTTAAGCCTAGTTCAAAACTTTATCGTTCTATGCTAACTGCAGTACAACTGAAGCATCACTTATCTCAAAAAACGCAGTTCTTGATTAAAACACTAAACAACGAAAGCGATTGGTGTGCCATTCATATCTCAGAGCTTAGCAGTTGGATTGACGAAGCTTTGTCTTTAATTGATGACGGTCTTGAAGATTTAGCTGTAGCTATTCCTTCGGAAAAAGAAAACTATAAACGAATGCAAACTGATATTTACAAACAACAGCAAGACCTAACAACATCGAATGAAGTCAGTGACATCTCAAAGGTTTTATGTTATCTGAAAAAATAATTTTTCTTTCTCTATTACTAATATCAGAAACCATTTTGGGAATAACGACATGGACTGTTCCACCAAAAATATACAACCAAAATACAGGTTTTTCATATTTAGCTTTTTCATCTGGCTGTAATAGCTTAAACCTGGCAATCGATGCTCTTCCTTGTAATCCAGCTTTCATTGCCAAAGAGCGCAGAGATAGATTTGCAGCCCACTTGTTTTTGGGGAACAATATTTCTTATTTAAAACAAGTTCGTGATCTTTCTGAAGGGACTGCTTCAGAAACTACGATCAGAGATTTGTTCCAACGTCATGAGAATGAAGAGTTACAAACTCAGCTTGAAGTTGGCTATCTGAATGAAACTTATGGTTGGGCAGTAACACCTTTTGAGTTAAAGTATCTGAGTTCATTTCAAAACCAGTCCCTGCCTAAAATCTCTTTATATGCTAGCATTGAGGAGTCAGCAAAAGTTCAGTTTGGAAGCTTCATTGACAATCATTGGGCCTATGGAGTTCAGTTAAGATATCTACAACGTCGTTTTGTTAACTCTGAATTTTTCCTAACGGAATCACTAACCTCTGATGGCGACCAAATACTTCAAACTCAAAAACAAAATCTATTTTTCATTGAACCCGCTATGATGTACGCTCCTGAAGCTCATTCCCTGAATCCTGAATTCAGCCTTTTCTTAGCAAATCTTGCTCTTGGCGATACAAACCAATCGGCCCTCCCTGTTATCCCCCAACTCCATATCACTTCTAGCATAAACCCAGTGATAAACCATGGCCGATTTGGAATCGGTTTTGATATCAGTTTGGACAAAAATTTAGATAAAGGTTATGGACCATTCACCCTTGCCTCGTTCTATGAGTTTGGTATTTTGCGTTTGCTAGGAAGTTTAGGTCGAGCTGAAAACACTATTGGAGCTACTGTGTTTGATTCTTGGTGGAATGTGAGTCTAGTTTACAAAACAGAAACCTATGAAAATGCTCTAAGTGAAGCTTATGAACAACGAAAAAGCTATCTCTTTCTGGGGATTGATTTATGAAGAAAAACTTCTATCTCATCTTTTTATCAGTTTTATTTTTAGTACACGAGAAAAGTCTTTGTGAAAGCCGTTTTTCTGATCTTAACTCTACACTCCTGGAGGAGAAGGTTCAAAATTCAAGAAATTGGGATGAATTTCATGTAGCTATGGAAAAACTCAAAAAAGATAACAAAGAAAAAGGTACCAGTTATATTATCACAGGAACCCTGGTCACAATTGGAAGTCTCTATGGCATTGCTAACAACGATAACATCGCAACCAAACTTCTTTATGGACTTACTTCTGGAGCTGGAGTTGCTGCGATCACTTACGGTTTTGATGATCTTCACAATGGCAATGCTTACAATTCTTTTTATCATACCTTACTAGAGTCTGATTTAAATACAGAGCAAAAAAACTTCCTTGTACAAAAATACTTACAAAATGAAAAGGAAATTATAAAGCAAAGAAAACACATTAAAATGCTGGCTCACTTGCTAGCTGGTGCGATTAATCTTTACTCCCTAAGCCAAGAGAAAGACGAAAGCGCTAAAACTTTCTTTGGAGTTTTAGCGGGCGTTAATCTTTCATTAGGAATTTCTTACTATTTCTAACCTAGTATACTTTTTAGTGCGGTCTACTGCGAGGTTTGTTTCTTCTTCCTTGATTTCCATTTCCACCGCGACGCGAAGCTCCCCCACCGCGACGCGAAGCTCCCCCACCGCGACGACCGCCACGTTCACCTTCAATAAGCGCTTTGGCTTTACCTTTTGAAAGGACTTTAGCCTCAACCACATACTGTGAGTGAAATGGCTGTTCTGTGACTAAGGGAATATCTTTACCAATTAATTTTTCGATGTCTTTTAGATAGGCCTTTTCTTCTGAATCACAAAATGAAATGGCAATTCCTTCAGCTCCAGCTCTTGCCGTCCTACCAATACGGTGGACATAGCTTTCAGAATCCGCTGGCAATTCATAATTAATAACATGAGAAATATTATCAATATCAATCCCACGTGCCATGACGTCAGTTGCCACAATCACTCTATTTTTACCAACTCGAAGATTCTCGAGCGCTCGTTGTCTTGCATTCTGCGATTTATTTCCATGAATGGCTTCAGAAGAGATTTTATAAGTTTGTAACACATCCGACAAACGATTAGCACCATGCTTAGTTCTAGTGAATATAATCACCTTATGAAGCGCTTGGTCTCTGAGCAAGTGAACTAATAGATCTCGTTTCTTACTTTTATCCACAAACATCACAGACTGAGCTATTTTTTCAGCTGTTGAAGAGACTGGAGCTACTGAAACCGTAATTGGTTCTTTCAGTAAAGTTTCTGAAAGTTTTCTGATTTCCTTGGGCATCGTCGCAGAGAAAAATAAATTTTGTCTTTTAATCGGCAATGAAGGCACTAAACGATGAATATCAGGCAAAAACCCCATATCCAACATACGATCCGCCTCATCCAATATAAACACTTCCACCTTACTTAAAGATAAATGCCGTTGTTGCCACAGATCTAAGAGTCTTCCAGGTGTAGCAATCAAAACATCGACACCATGAGACAATGCTGTCACCTGAGGAGCTTGTCCAACACCGCCAAAAACAACGGCCATTTTAAATTTCAAAAACTGTCCATAGCTTTTAAAGCTATCATTAATTTGAACCGCAAGCTCCCTGGTTGGCACTAGGATCAGCGATCTCACTTGCTTAGGCTCAAGTTTGCCTCTCTCTGCAGAAATTTTTTGAAGTAAAGGTAAAGCAAAGGCAGCTGTCTTTCCTGTTCCCGTCTGAGCTAGGCCTAATAAGTCTTTACCAACAAGAAGGTGAGGTATAGCGAGTGCTTGAATGGGGGTAGGAGATTCATATTTAAGCTCTTTCAAGGCCTTCAAAATCAAAGGATTTAATTCAAAGTTTTCAAATAAAACCGTCTTTCCCTGTGATTCAGACAGCTTATCAGCTTGCGAATTTTGAAAGCTATTTCCGATTTGATTGTTGTTTTCAGTAGAATCAATTTTATTTGTCAGTTTATTTATGAGTTTATTTATCATGGTGATGAGTTTTAACAGCTTTTTAATAAAAAAGCTATTAATCAATCAAAATGAAATAAATACAGAAAAAATGACTGCAATCATATTTTTAACTCGAAAAGATCAGACAATCTCAAGAAGGAGGCTACCATGAAAGTGTTATTAAAAAATCAAATTACTAGACAGTTAACTTGTTTACCGATTGATGCCAATGTTGCCCTAGCAAAAACTACTATGAATAATAACTGGATCAGGCACTTACCCATCACTGACACTACTGGCGAAAAAGTCCTGGGGATAGTTTCTGATCGTGATCTACTTAGAGCAAAAAATGAAGAGCAAAAACTCGAAGAACTTATGAGTTCACCGGTAAAAACCTATGATCTTGAAACACCCGTAAAAACAATAGTTCACTCAATGATTGAGGGTAAAGTTTCCGCCTTTCTTGTCACCAAACAAGAGGCTGTTATTGGTATCGTCACAACAGAAGACATGCTTCTTTTATTGTCACAAATTTTAACAGAAACGAACCGAACCGAGCTGTACTTATCACAGTACCTAAGTAACCCTATCCTTCAGCAGTCAGTTAATATGTTGAATCAAGTTGGAATTTAGTACTGATCATTTTTTCACCTTAAGACTTTTACTTGAAGATAGATACTCGAGTTACGAACGTTAAAATTTCATGACAACTTAATCTGAAAGTATTAGTCTCTTAAAAATTGCATCCAGGATATATCTTCACAACGAGTTTTTTATCTCGTTTTTTAGTTATGTTCTGGTTATATTATTAAATTTAATGTTGGGGGATTTATAGAAAATCGAGTTTCAGCACACCATCAAAGCTCTGTCTATGCTTTGATGTTAGGAGCCCTGGGAGTTGTCTTTGGTGATATTGGTACTTCCCCCCTTTACGCTCTCAGAGAGTGTTTTACCCATCACCCAGAACTTGGTATCAATCACACCAATGTCATGGGAATTTTATCGTTAATCCTTTGGTCTTTATTCTTGGCCATTAGTTTTAAGTACATGGCTATCGTAATGAGGGCTGACAATAAGGGTGAGGGCGGTATTCTGTCCCTGATGAGCTTAGCCTCTTCTGTCGTCGAAAAAGGTAGCAAAAGAAACTTTATCATTACAACTTTGGGTCTTTTTGGAGCCTCACTGTTGTACGGTGATGGAATTATCACTCCAGCTATTTCAGTGTTATCTGCCGTTGAAGGTTTACAAGTCGTCTTTCCAGGAGCTGAGAATTGGGTTATACCTATCACTTGTGGTATCTTGGCTGCTCTTTTTATTTTTCAATCACAAGGTACGGCTAAAATTGGGTTATTCTTTGGTCCTTTGATCTTGTTATGGTTTCTTGTAATTGGAGTGCTTGGTTCAATACATATTATCGACAACCCTGAGATTTTAAAGTCAATAAACCCCATTTATGCTATTGAGTTTTTTCAAGCCAATGCTGGGCTGGGATTTTTAGTCCTAGGCAGTGTCGTCCTTGTTATTACTGGTGGAGAAGCTCTTTACGCAGACATGGGCCACTTTGGACGAAGACCTATTAGACTGTCTTGGTTTTATATTGCTTTGCCCGGACTTGTTCTTAATTATTTTGGCCAAGGAGCTCTTTTATTGAGCTCCCCTGAATCGATTAACAATCCATTTTTTTTACTTGCCCCTGAGTGGGCTAAACTCCCCTTGGTTATACTTTCAACACTCGCTACAGTTATTGCATCGCAAGCTTTGATTTCAGGAGTTTTTTCCATCACCCGCCAGGCAATACAATTGGGATTTTGCCCTAGAATCAATATTATTCATACATCTGTCAGAGAAATTGGCCAAATCTATATCCCCTTTGTGAATTGGACTCTATTTGTTGGAGTTATCTGGTTAGTTTTGAGTTTCCAGTCTTCTAGTAAGTTGGCAGCCGCCTATGGCATTGCCGTGACAGGAACCATGGTAATTACTACGGTACTAGCTTTTTATGTAGCTATCAAAAAATGGAAATGGCCGACTCTGCCTTCGATGATTTTGTTCTTAGCCTTAGTCATTTTTGATATTTCCTTCTTTGCTCCCAATATCTTGAAAATCACCCATGGTGGATGGGTGCCTTTAGCTCTTGGAGCCGCCATTTATTTACTTATGACAACTTGGCAAAAGGGTAGACGAATCCTTGCTGATGCTCTGAAAGCAAAGTCTATTCCTGTGGGTGAGTTTATAAAAAAAATTGCCATTGAAAAACCTCATCGCGTTCCTGGAACTGCTATTTACATGTCCTCTGACCCTTGGGGAGTACCCATTCCGCTACTACATAGCTTAAGACATAACAAAGTTCTTCACGATCGCATTGTTTTTTTAACTATTTCAACTAAAGAATCGCCCTACGTTGCAAAAGCAGAAAGAGTACAACTTGAGAATATAGGTCAAGACATCTACAGAATTGTTGCAAGTTTTGGTTTCATGGAGACACCAAAAATCAAACATATTTTGGAATCATCTAGAGCTAAAGGTTTCAATATATCGCTTCACGACGCCACTTTTGTTCTCGGAAGAGAAACGATCTTACCTTCTTCGATGTTGGGAATGGCTCTTTGGCGAGAGTGGTTATTTGCTGTCATGGCAAAAAATGCGGCTCGTCCAACAGCTTTCTTTAGAATCCCACCTAATTCAGTAATCGAAGTGGGCATTCAAATAGAAATTTAAAAAATATCTAGAATTCACCATCAAACATCGGTGGTGGTGGCGGTGGTGGAATAAAACCATCGTTATTAAAACCACCTCCATCATCCATGGGCATTGGCGGAGGCGGTGGTGGAATATCATCAAAAAATGGATCGACAGGCGCTGGCGGAGTAAAGTTATTATCTGGACGACTATTATTACTACCTGGAAAACTATTTGTGCCACTAGCACCACCAGAAGAAGAACCTTTTCCCTCTGAGGATTTAAATTTAGGTTTAGCTCCATAGAGAGCTCTTTTCTTATAATCATACCTAGGACGATCTGATAAAATCCCAAGTTCAAATTCTTCTGAGAAAGGCCTTTTATATTTCCCCGAAGAGTACTTCTTTTTATCTTTCAGATACTCATCCAAATCTTCTTGATAAACCTGTTCTTGGTCTTTTTTTTCTTTTAGATATTCTTCATAGTATTTAGAATCTTCGGAATTACGTTCTGTTTTTTTTTGCTTTTTATACTCTTGTAAAGCTTTGCGGCTTTCAAAAGCTTCTTTATCCAACTCTTCTAGATAGACAGCGAGGCCTTTTTCTCTTTCCTCATCTATGATCTTGTTATCTTTTTTAAATCGCTTAAAATCTTGCAGTCTTTCATACTCTTCCTCTTCGGCCTTCAGAAAAAAACCAGCAAGCAACAGAACGAGTATTAAATTGAGATAAAAAAGATTTTTTTTGGGGGTATCATACATGACTTTTTTAGCATAACACCTCTTAGTTTTTGAGGGGACTTAAAATTTGTAAACTTGACTTTGAGCTTATTAAAGTAAGATATTGAAACAGATTAAAGTGAAATCACACTTATAAACCAAAAGGAAAACTATGGATTTTTTCTCTGATATTGGCCTATTTGCACTTAAAACTTTAGTGATTTTTTTATTTATTGCGGGAGTTGTTCTAGTGATTAGCCTAATGGCTCTTAAATCACAGCTTAAAACACACCTTGAGGTCGAAAAAATAAACGATAAATTTAAAGACTATGCCAAAATCTTAAAGCTATTAACCTTGGACAAGACCTCGGCCAAAGAACTTAAAAAGAAACTCAAAGAAGAAAAAAAGAAGTCCGAAAAAGAGACTGAAATACCTAAAAACAAACTCTACGTTGTCGACTTTAGGGGTGACATTAAAGCCTCACAAGTGGAAAACCTCAGGGAGGAGATCACAGCCATCCTCACTGAAGCGAAAGCGGAAGATGAAGTTTTAGTTTGTGTCGAAAGTCCTGGTGGCATGGTACCTCACTATGGTCTTGGGGCCAGTGAACTACTCAGGCTCAGAGACAAGAATATTCCACTGACCGTGTCTGTAGATAAAGTGGCTGCTAGTGGTGGCTATTTGATGGCTTGCACCGCTAACAAGATCATCTGTGCTCCTTTTGGTATTGTGGGCTCCATTGGGGTTGTAGCTCAAGTTCCAAACTTAAACCGTCTCCTTAAAAAGTTTGATGTTGATTTTAAAGAGTACACAGCTGGTGAATATAAACGCACAGTTACGATGCTAGGCGAAATTACAGCCAAGGGAGAAGAGAAATTTAAAGAGCAGTTAGAGCAAACACACGTACTTTTTAAAGACTTCGTCAAAACTCATCGGCCCCAAATTGACACCGAAAAGGTCGCAACAGGAGAGTACTGGTATGGACAGCAAGCTCTTTCTTTGAACTTAATTGATCAGATAAAAACCAGTGATGACTACATCATGGAAGCCGCAAAAAGCAGGCTTGTTATTAAAGTGAAGTTTGAAAAAAAACAAGGTATCTCCGAAAAAATTTCGGGCATTTTGGGATCAGCTTTAGAGCATGCTTTTGATAAAGTTGTAGCCAAAATGGAACCACCTAACTTTTTGAAATAAATCATTAAATTGTTATTGCCACAGTGTTTCGATTCATATAATTCTTTAATTCACTTTAGAGTCTTTATGCAAAAAGTGAGGGGAAAAATTGCTATCAACATCTGACAATCAAAACCAATCCAAAGACAATAAATCAAACTCATCAGTACCCAAAGAAAATGGTTTCAACACTCACCTAGTAAAAGTTGAAAACCTTGAAACTACCTTCTATCTTAATTCCGGTCCTTTTAGGGCCGTGAATAATATTTCCTACTCTATAGATAAAGGCAAAACCTTGGGTATTGTTGGCGAAAGTGGTTGTGGAAAATCGGTCACCTCTTTTTCTCTTATGCGTCTGATTGAAAAGCCCGGGAAAATTACAAATGGGAAATTCACTCTAGGTGGTAAGAGTATTCTTGATCTTCCAGAAAAAGAAATGGAAGATGTTCGCGGTGGAGAAATGGCCATGATCTTTCAAGAGCCAATGACTGCACTAAACCCTGTATTAACTATTGGTTATCAAATCGACGAACAAGTTCTTCGACATAAAAAAGTATCTCCTAAAGAAGCTAAAGAGCGCAGTATTGAAATGCTTAAACTCGTTGGGATTCCCTCTCCTGAGTCACGCTATCTGAATTATCCCCATCAACTCTCTGGTGGAATGAGACAAAGAGCTATGATTGCCATGGCTCTTTCCTGCGATCCTCAGTTTTTAATTGCTGACGAACCCACAACGGCCCTTGATGTCACTATCCAAGCACAGATTTTGGAGTTAATTCAAACCTTACAGAGTCAATTTCATATGAGTGTTCAATTTATCACCCATGATCTTGGTGTGATTTCTGAAGTTTCTGATGATGTTTTAGTTATGTATGGCGGTCAGATGTGTGAACAAACGACAACTACAGAGCTATTTCTAAACCCTAGACACCCGTATACCGCTGCTTTGATAGACTCAAGACCTAAACTAGGACAACGACCTTCGAGACTAAAAACTATCGAAGGTTCCGTCCCAGCTCCTCACGAACTTCCGGCAGGATGCCCTTTTGTGAATCGCTGCCCAAGGGCTAAGTCAGAGTGTTCACACCAAAAACCACCAATGAAGTCAGTGGGGCTCAACCATACCGTAGCTTGTTTTAATCCCCTCTAAAATACAGAGATAGTAAAGGAATAGAAAAAATGAGCCAAAATACAGATAGTGCTAACAAAAACCTTTCCAAAGAGTTGATTTTAAAAGCATCGAATATTAAAAAATTCTTTCCTATCAAAAAAGGATTTTTTCTGAAAACTGTTGGACAAGTGAAAGCTGTTGACGATGTCTCTTTAGAAGTCAGAAAAGGTGAAACTCTTGGTCTTGTGGGCGAAAGTGGTTGTGGTAAGTCTACTTTAGGCAGAACTTTGATACGTCTTTATGAACCAACCTCTGGTGAAATTGAATTTGAACAGAAAAATTTTTTAAAACTCAGCGGTGGGCAACTTCGTCAATTACGTAAAGACATCCAAATGATCTTTCAGGACCCCTACGCTTCATTAGATCCAAGAATGACTGTTGGTCAAATCCTTAGACAACCTTTTGATATTCATAACGTAGGTAGCTCGACAGAAAGAACTGCCAGAGTTAAAGAACTCTTAGAACTTGTCGGCTTAAAAGCTTCCCATGTGAATCGTTACCCTCATGAGTTCTCTGGAGGACAACGCCAAAGAATTTGCATCGCTAGAGCCATCGCTTTGAACCCAAAACTTATCATTTGTGACGAGCCTGTTTCAGCACTTGATGTTTCTATTCAAGCTCAAATTTTAAATTTACTTAAAGATCTTCAAGAGAAATTAGGCTTAACCTATGTTTTCATTTCCCATGATTTGTCGGTTATTGAGTATTTTTGTGATCGAGTGGCTGTGATGTATTTGGGAAAAATTGTTGAAATTGGCACGCGAGAAGAAATTTTCAATCACCCGAAACATCCTTATACTCAAGCTCTACTCTCTGCCATACCTAGAGTTGGTGAAGGAAAAAAACAAATGAAAAAATCCCTTAGTGGAGAGGTCCCAAGCCCTATTAACCCACCAAGTGGATGCACTTTTCATCCTCGCTGTCAATTTTCTAAGCCTGAATGTTCACAGAAGACTCCAACTCTTGTTGGCAGTCCCAAACAAATGGCTGCTTGTTGGCTATACGATAATGAATTGAATTTAATTAAAAAATAAGGAGCATACCCATGAGAAATTTGTTTATTGCACTCATTGTATCTTTTAGTTTAGCTTTAAATGCAGCTTCAAAACCTACCAATAACGAATTGAAGATTGGAATTTCTCAGGAGTTTGAAACGCTCAACCCAGTCATTATGACAATGGTTGCATCAAGTTACATGCACTATGCCGTTGGCAGAAGGCTTGTCAACATGGATCCTAACAACAAGTGGGTACCTCAAATCACCAAAGAAATTCCAAGTATTGAAAATGGTCTTGCCAAAATTATTACTGAAGGCGGTAAGAAAAAAATCCAGACTCAATGGGAAATCCTTGAAAACGTTAAATGGGGTGATGGCAAGCCTGTAACTTGTGAAGATATTGCCTTCACTCGCAAAGTGGCTCTTACACCTACTATCAGTGTGGGTGAAAAAGAAACTTACTCACAAATTGAGCGTATAGATATTGATGCAAAAAACAAAAATAAGTGTACCTTTACTTATGAAAAAGCCAAATGGGACCATTATACCCTTGGCACTTTTTATCTTCTGCCTAAACATTTAGAGGAAGGTGTCTATGAAAAATATAAAAACCAAAAAGAGGGTTACGAAAAAAATTCAAACTATGTGAAAAACCCAACTAATCCAGGTTTGTACAATGGCCCCTATGTTGTTTCAGAGGTTAAACTTGGAGACCATGTTTCTATGATTCCTAACAAGTTTTTCTACGGCGAATCTGCAAAAATTAAAAAAATTATTTTTCGTATTATTCCCAACACCGGCACACTTGAGGCTAACCTAAGATCTGGTACCATAGACATGATTTCTGTGCTTGGACTTACTTTTGATCAGGCTCTTGAACTTGAGAAAAAAGTTAAATCCGAAAATCTAGATTTTATTGTAAAAATGGAACCAAGTTCTGTTCATGAGCATATCGATTTAAATTTAGACAATCCTATTTTAAAAGATGTACGTGTCAGAAAAGCTATGGCAACTGCTATTGACAAAGATCAGTTGGTTAAATCCTTTTTTGATAACCGCCAACCTGCTTCTATGCATTTCATGACCAGCAACGATCCCTGGTTCACAAATGATCCTAAATTCGTTACGTCTTACAAATTCTCAAAAAGAACTGCAGCTAAAATGCTAGAGGAAGCTGGATGGAAAGAAGGTAAAGATGGTTATCGCTACAAAGATGGCAAAAAGTTAAGCCTTGTTTTTATGACTACAGCTGGTAACAAAACTAGAGAAGCCGTTCAAACCTATCTTCAAAATCAGTGGAAAGCTGTGGGCATCGAGGTGGTCCCTAAGAACGAACCAGGTCGTGTGTTTTTCGGAGAAACAACTAAAAAAAGGAAATTTGATATGGCTATGTATGCCTGGGTTTCCTCTCCTGAGAATACTCCCCGTTCAACATTACACAGTAGTTCAATCGCTTCAGAAAAAAATGGCTGGTCAGGACAAAATTATCCAGGATGGAAAAATGCTAGAATGGATAAGTTAATTGATGATATGGATCTAGAGTTTAATCCAAAAAAACGACTAGAACTTGCTTGGGAAATGCAAAAACTTTATACAGAAGATCTTCCTGCTCTACCGCTGTACTACCGTGCTGACAATGCCGTTATTCCTAAAAATTTAAAAAATTATCGCCTCACAGGCCATCAATTTAGTGAAACCAATGAAATCGAAAAATGGAGTTTGGAGTAAAACCGTGACAACTTATATCCTTAGAAGATTAATTCAAACTTTAGTCGTTATCGTACTGCTTTCCTATGTTTGCTTTTACTTAATGACACTAATGCCTGGAGACCCTGTGGAATTGATGATTCAATCAAATCCAAAAATCACCTCTGAGGATATTGCAAGACTTAGGGATCTCTATGGTCTAGACCAGCCAGCTTACCAACGTTATGGTTCATGGGTGAAAACGATTCTTAGTGGAGATCTTGGTTACAGCAGAACCTATAGAGTTCCCGTTCAAGAACTTATGGGCCCAAGACTTTGGAATACTTTTTATTTGTCATTTTTATCATTGGGCTTATCTCTTTTAATTGCCCTGCCCATGGGTATTTATTCTGCACTTAAACCGGGAAGTAAGGTCGACTATTTGGTGAACTTTTTTTCTTTTGGGGGAATTTCTATACCTTCTTTTTGGTTGGGACTAATGCTTATTATCATCTTTGCAGTGCAATTAGGAGTCCTTCCTGCTGGTGGCACAGAAACTATTGGAGTTAGCGACTCGGCAACTAACTGGAGCATTTTATTTGATCGTATGAAGTATTTAATTTTACCAACTCTTTCTCTAAGTGTTCAACAAATTGGTGGTTTCGTAAGATATGTTCGTTCTTCAATGATGGAAGCGATGAGAAATGACTTTATTAGGACAGCAAAAGCCAAAGGCTTAGAGCGTGGAGTGGTCATTTGGAAGCATGGATTCAGAAATGCCTTGATTCCTTTAATCACTATCATAGCCCTTAGTTTCTCTGGATTGTTTTCTGGAGCTATTCTCACTGAAACGGTATTTGCTTATCAAGGCGTTGGTAAATTAGTTTATGACTCTATCATGGCTAATGATTATAACGTGGCCATGATTTCCTTTATCATTTCAGTTAGCATGGTTTTGCTGATGAACCTTTTAGCGGATATTTTATATGGATTTGCAGACCCAAGAATCACTTACAACTAAGTCTAAAGAGGAAAACGCAATGAGCTCAACAACCCAAACCCTTGGTGTTCCATCAATCACTAGCAAAGAAAAACTAGCCTTAGAATCAGCTCTTCCCATGTGGAAAATTGTTTTCCGCCAGTTTAAAGAACACAAAATGGCTTACTTTTCCACTTGGGTCATCTTAATCATTCTTGCCATTGCTCTGGGTGCTGACTTTATTTCATCATCTTTAGGAATTGATCCTAACAAACAAAATGTTTCTGCTCGCTATTTACCCCCATTTTCTAGAGCCGAAGCCACTTCTGACACTAAGGAATCAGCAGTGGAACTGTATATTAATCAATTTCCTGACGAAGCCGCAAAACTTGCCATGGACTTAAGAGCTCAAAACATTTTCGTTGTAAACCAAGATTTAGCCAACGATCATAAAGAAGCACTCTATGAACTAGCTCAAAAAGAAACTAAAGAAATTAAAAATCTTCTTTCTGGATTAAAAGATACTCCTTATCATGAATACCTCAAAACCATCGAAGGTTTTTCCACTTACCATTTATTTGGAACGGATGAAGTCGGCAGAGATATTTCTATGCGTCTGATTTATGGAGCTAGAGTTTCGATTGGAGTTGGAATTATGGTCGCTATTTCAAGTGCCCTCATTGGACTCTTAATTGGTAGCATTGCTGGCTACTACGGTGGTAAGATAGATATGTTTCTTATGAGGATAACCGATGCTCTCTTATCTTTACCAACGATTCCTATATTGATTGTTTTCTCAGCTGTGGACTTGCAAAAACTTCCCGGCATCAAAGAACTTCTTAATCCCAGTTATGAGAGCATCATTAAAATGTTCGTGATCATGTGTTTATTTTCTTGGATGACGGTAGCAAGACTGGTTCGTGGAAGTATTTTAACTCTCCGTGAACGAGAGTTTGTATTGGCTGCTAAAACTCTTGGCGCAACTGATAGAACTATCATTCTTCGCCATATGTTCCCAAATGTTATCGCGCCTATGCTTGTTGCAATAACCTTAGGTGTGGGTAGTAGTATTATATACGAGTCAGCTTTAAGTTTTCTTGGCTTAGGAATTATGCCACCTACACCTAGCTGGGGGAATATGTTGAATAAT
>JABWCN010000090.1 GCA_013359135.1 Pseudobdellovibrionaceae bacterium
CCCAAAATTCGACTTAAAACCTCGTGTGATGAGTGGACTTACAGGCAGAGTGCTCATCGTCAGGTCTGCGCGGACAAATATATTTCATGAGGTGTTGTCAAACCTCTAGTGGAGATAACCTAGTAGTAAAGCGTTCGTGGGTTCAAATCCCCTGACCCCTAAATTTTCAAAACCTCAAAAAATTATTTTTCCGATGCCGTGATATTTAGTTTTCAAGGAACGACCTTTTCTTCGGGCTTACATCATCACGCCGAAGAGAACTGTCGAGGGGATGTTTTCGAGTTTAACCTCATTCTCTCTCTTAATCGTTGCACTCCTTGGTAATGAAATTCCATGATCTTTAAATATATTTGCCTTGCATGATGAACTATCTTTCCAGGAATAAAAATAAAATGCTTTCTTAACTTCTTTGAAAAGTGCGGTTTCTCTGGCTTTGTCATAATAGCTACCCATCTTAAAATATTATGAGCCGCCATTGCTAGTAACCCATAAGCATAGTTAGCATTTAACTTTAAACACGGAAAATGTTTTAAATCATAACCATATTTTTCTTCTTTAATAAAATTCTCAGCATTGCCACGTTTTTGGTGATGTTCAAAAACTTCCTGAATAGAATATCTTTTCATTTTTTCTCTAGTGGTAGACTTATCCACAACCTTGTCTGTGGATAAGTCTAATGGAAAATTGGTGACCACAGCATAGTAATCCCAGGGATCTTCGTGTTTAAATCCTTCTTCATGAAACAGACTTGCTTGTCGTCCTTTTCTTTCTAATTCGATTTCTTTGTCTTTATTCCAGGTTCTTTTTACAAGTATTGGAAATACTAACTTACTTTCTTCCTTTTCTGACCACTTTGGTGTCCAGTACAACCTTGTTACTTCTATTTTTGGTACTTCTTTACCTCTATCAACTGCTTTTTTTATTTCCTCTTCCGTGTAAACCCAATCGCTCCAATGAACTCCCGTATTTTCTAGTAAGTCTTTCCAGCTTGTCGTTCCATCGTGGGCCGTTATAGTAAATAAAACCCCAAGTTCCACTAAAGTTTTAATAACATCTTGCTTACAGTAAGCAGAATCAGCTCTGAAGAAATCATTAAACTTATACTTACGCTCAACTTGCTTTTGGCCATCTGAAAAAGCTTGTCTAATCAAACTCTCAGCATCCACACCTGACTTAGTATTGCCAGGACGTAACTGAAAGCCATGACATAATCCAATTTGATTAAAACTGACCTGGGAATCCAAACACCATTCGTTTTTATAGTTATAAGCTAAACCTTCCATTTTTTCCCCATGCTGCTCATGAGAAGTAGAGTCCATATCGATGATTAGTTTTTTAGGTTTAAACTCCTCTGGAAGTTGTTCCTGCATTTGTTCCACAATGTGTCTAGACATCAAGTTTAAAAACTCATTTAGTTTTTGTAAGTGAGGGAGTTCAAAATCTCTTAAAAAATCCCCATGGGTTCTGGCGGCCGCTGTTTGGTTACCGAAGAGTTCACTAAGTTTTGGGTCGTTACGAAAATGATCTAAGTCCTCTAAGCAATCATAGCCGTAAAGAAAAGCCGCCATAATGGTTAAAGCCATTTGATAGCTCCCTACAGAACGGTGTGAAGTTCGTTCAGGTAAACAGGCGATAAATTGATTTTTTAATGGGGATTGATCAAATAGTTCCATTAAAGTTCCAAGGCCTGCCGCCATGGTAAGTTTATCTTTAGTTGTGGCTAGTTTGATTTTGTGTAATGTGTTTTTTGATTTGCTCACAAGTAATTTGCACCTTTGATTTTAGAAGTTATACATTATTACAAAAACTTCGTCATTGATGAAAATCTGTTGTAAAAATAGCTTCACCCACAAGGTGAAAATGATAAATTGGGGAATCCCTTGCTTGAACTCATTATTATGAATTCTTTGACTGTTTATCTGCGGATTCAGATTAATATTCGCATTTATTCCCATCTTTTCCTGCCAGTGAGTTTCCCAGAAGTGTTTTGTTGAACTGAGTTGAAGCAGTATCAGGCGAGTCATTTTCTCAGCGCCTTGATCTGACCACTTGTACCCCATTCTTTTAATTCGTCGTTTTATTTCTCGCATCATCCGTTCGACAAGCGAAGTGACCTTTGGATTTGAAATTCCAGTCTTTAACCAGTTATCAATGTAGGTAAAAAGCTGAGCCTTTGCATTTTCCACGAATCCCTTTGCCTTCGAGTACCCAAGAGCGTGAAGTTCCTTAATAAAGTCGTCGATAGCTTCTTTCATGGACTTGAGTTTTATTTCAATTTTAAGTTTATCTTCAAGTGATTTCAATGGATCGGCATCGACTTCAGGTAAATCAAGATAAAGTAATTCATTAAGTTCTTCTGAAATCTTTATCGCCTCGTCTTTTCCAACAGTGTCTTTGTATCGGAGAAGTGGTGTCAGTTCATGGGTCATATGAAAGAGGCATCGCTGATGGCTTTCTGCGAGTTTCTTTAACTGACGAACGATTTCTTCCTCGCCGTCAGTAATCAAGGTACGCGCGATCGGCTTGAACTTTATTTTATCAGATGGGTGATTTTGATTCTTTACGTACTTTCCAATATCTTTCCAAGAAGCCCTTGTCCAGGCACCAAACGGAATAACTTCGCCATTTTTGTTGTACCCAATCAATACTTTGATGCTGCCTTTGTTGGTGTCAAACTCATCACTTTTAGATCGCTTAAAACCGGTGCCATCAGCTATTAAAAAATCAACTCGCTTTTTCTGGTTAATATTCACCGCATCTGTATTCCAGAACCAGCGATGCAGTGTTGAATGTGCTGTTTCAAATCCGGCCTCTTTATTTATAACGGTCGCAGATCTTCTAAAGCTTTGGTCAGTTACGGTTTCCAATGCGAATTTTTCAAACTCGCGGGACTTACGGGAGTACTTATCAAGATCAAATAATTGAGCCATCGGGTTAAAGGTTTTTTTGCACGATAGACACAACAGCCTTGTCAGTACTAAGTTCACTTCACCGATGGATGTCTTGAGCTTACGATCCGATTTGGAATGCAAGTGATGTTTATCTTTTCCGCAATGCGGGCAATCGACACCTGATTTTATCAATAGCGATTTAATCAGTATGACAAGTGCCTTCACAAATCCAGGAACGCCTTCGGTATCAAATAGATTTTTAACAGCAACTATCAACTGTGAAAACGAAAAGTCTTTCAAAGAAATTTCAGAACCAAATAACATTGAAATTTTATTTGAAATAACAGTGTGGGTACCTGACATAAAAAAGGCCTCCTTGCCATACATCCAACTCAATGGATTAATAAAGATAAAGAAGCCGTAACGCAGCTTTGATTACAAAAAATATTGTTCAAAAAATCAAAAAAAATCGCACTGTCTAACTTTTTGACGGTGACTGTCAGCGGCTCATATTGAGATCGTTTAGACACCCATTTGTCTTCTATTCAAATTAAAATTGATTCTATCTTGGAACAAAACATGCTCATTATTAAACCTGTAAAGCCGGGTCAAGTTGAATAAAGGGAAATTCATCCCACAACATTTGGAACGGTATCAATTTTA
>JABWCN010000062.1 GCA_013359135.1 Pseudobdellovibrionaceae bacterium
TCATATAAATCCGCATAGCGCTTCTCATTCGCATGCAAACCAAGTATCTGATCGCGAAGCTCCTCATTCCGGGGTAGCCAGACCTCATCTAATCAGGCGCCAAACTCGCTGCGGTAAGCGGCTTCGTCTTCTCTGAGCGTTTCGACGGGCACGAATTCCGTAGCGCCGATGAAGACACTCCCATCAATTGGGGTACCGTCTTCCAAGCGAAATGCGATCTGCTCTTCAAAGAAGAACTTGATGGCTTGTTCGGTAAAGGCGTAAAGGTATTTACAAGCCCCATGCATGAAGACCCCCTTCTTTTATTTCCTGAAGAAATTCGTGCACAAATTGCTGACGAAATTAATCGCGGACAAGATGGTGATTTTAGAGTTAAAATTGAAGGAGAGTTGTCTCCACCTTCGAGATATATTTTCAAATGTCTTATGGACAAGTATAATGGTGATTTGATGAAGGTCTTATCACATGTCCGTGTGAAAAGATTATTTTTATCCGAAGCTGACCGAGTAGGAATTGGTACTTTTCAACCTAAAGACGAAAAGAATCAAGACTCTACAGAGTTAACGGGTGATATCAACTATCGAAAAATCGCAGAGTATGGATCAGATTCAGATCCTCGAGCGTTTAATTTCGATGGAGAATTCAATGTTGCCAACAGAGGTATGATAGAGTTTGTTGAGGTATTAAAACTTGATGTGGCTTTCCTCTATGACTTACTTGGAGCCTCTCAAGAGCATCGAGTGAAGCCTAAGAAGTTTGCTCAGACCCACATAGATGAGGTCATCATTGGTCATACAAATGAACCAGAATATCGAAGACTTCAAGATAATGAGTTCATGGAAGCATTAAGAGACAGAACAGTTAAGATTGATATTCCTTATATCACTCGCTGGAAGGAAGAAATCAATATTTATAAAAAAGATTTCAACTCCCAAAAGCTGAGAGGTATTTCTATTGCTCCTCATACCATTGAAATGGCAGCGATGTGGGCTATTTTAACTAGATTAGAAAAACCTAAGAAGGCAAATTTGACGAGGTTACAAAAGTTGAAATTGTATAATGGCAAAACCTTACCTGGTTATACTGAAGACAACGTCAAGGAGTTAAGAAAAGAAACGATTAGGGAAGGTCTTGAGGGAATTTCGCCACGTTATATTCAAGATAAACTTTCAAATGCGATAGTAAACTCTCAACAAAACAATAAAGGTTCTGTGAACCCATTCATGGTCATGTTGGAACTTGATAGTGGTTTAAAAAATCACTCTTTAATTTCTAATGAGGAACTAAAGGCTGATTACCGTGAATTGATTGGCGTTGTTAAGCAAGAATATGAAGAGATAATTAAGGCTGAAGTTCAAAGAGCCATAAGCGCTGATGAAAGTGCATTATCTCGTCTCTGTGGTAATTATATTGATAATGTAAAAGCATATACGCAAAAAGAAAAGGTCAGAAATCAGTTTACTGGTATGGACGAGGAGCCTGATGAGAGATTAATGAGATCTATCGAAGAGAAAATTGAAATACCAGAATCAAGAAAAGACGATTTTCGCCGTGAGATTATGAATTACATTGGTGCTCTTTCTTTAGAAGGGAAGAAGTTCAATTATAAAATGAATGAGCGGTTGCATAAGGCCCTAGAGCTTAAATTATTTGAAGATCAAAAAGATAGTATCAAGCTTACAAGTATCGTTAGCTCTGTCGTTGATAAAGATACTCAAGAAAAAATTGAAATCGTTAAGTCTCGATTGATTAAAGATTTTGGTTACGATGAGATTTCAGCAACAGATGTACTGCACTACGTGGCAAGTATTTTTGCCCGAGGTGATGTGAAAAACAAATAGCTATGAAGTAGGAAAATATGTCAATTAAAGAAGACCATTCGCGGTTTAGAGACATTGTTAAAGGTAAAATAAAAGAGAACTTTAAAAAATATGTTTCTCAAGGCGAAATGATTGGCAAAAGGGAAGAGGAATTTGTTAAAATTCCTTTGCCTCAGATTGACATTCCTAATTTTCGTTATGGAGCTAAACAACAAGGTGGCGTGGGTCAAGGTGAAGGCCAGCAGGGTCAAGATGTGGGTGAACCAGGAAGTGGTCAGGGAGAAGCTGGCAACAATCCTGGTGAGCATTTATTAGAGGTTGAATTGTCTGTTGATGAGCTGGCTGAGATTCTTGGTGAAAAGCTTCAGCTTCCCAGAATAGAGCCTAAGGGTAATAAAAATATTGAGACAGTTAAGACAAAGTATTCGGGGTTAGCGCCTGTTGGTCCAGAAGGACTCCGTCAGTTTAAAACTACATATAAACATGCTCTAAAGCGGCTTATCTCTACAGGAAGTTACAACCCTGAAGATCCTAAAATTATCCCCATTAGAAGAGATCATAGATACAGAACATTCAAAAAAATTGTACAGCCTCAAACAAAGGCTGTCGTGATCTATATGATGGACGTATCGGGATCAATGGGAGATGAACAAAAAGAAATAGTTAGACTTGAAAGCTTTTGGATAAACACATGGCTTAAGAAACATTATAAAGGGTTGGAAACTAGGTTTATTATTCACGATGCTGCAGCTAAAGAAGTAGATGAAAACACCTTTTTTAGAACCAGCGAATCTGGTGGAACTTTAATTAGTTCTGCCTACAAGCTTTGTCAGCAAATCATAGAAACTGATTATCCAATAAATGAGTGGAATATCTATCCTTTTCACTTCAGTGATGGAGACAATTGGAGTGGGGAAGATACACGGTTGTGTATTAAAATGCTAAAAGATTTTTTCATTCCTAATACAAATATGTTTTGTTATGGACAAGTTGAAAGCAAGTATGGAAGCGGACAATTTTTAAAAGATTTACAAAAAGAATTTCCTAACCAGGAACAGATTGTTCTGAGTCAGATAGAGAATCGAGATAGAATTTTGGACTCGATTAAAGACTTTTTAGGCAAGGGAAAATAAGATGGCAAATTTAACACCAGAACTAGAGCGAGAACGACTTCGTATTTGTAAAGCAGCTAAAGATGTTGGGTTAGATTTTTTTGAAACCATTTTTGAAATTATTACTTATGATCAAATCAACCAATTTGCTGCTTACGGAGGGTTTCCGGTTCGTTATCCTCATTGGAAATTTGGTATGGAGTACGAGCATCTTTCGAAAAGTTATGAATACGGTCTTTCTAAAATTTATGAAATGGTTATAAACACAGATCCTTGCTACGCCTACTTGATGGAAGGCAATATGATGATGGATCAAAAGTTAGTGATGGCACATGTCTATGGTCACTGTGATTTTTTTAAAAATAATGTTTGGTTTGGTAAAACTAATAGAAAAATGATGGACCAAATGGCTAACCATGCGACGCGAATTAGGCGCTATATGGATCGCTATGGATATGATGTGGTCGAAGATTTTATAGATACTTGTTTGAGCCTTGAAAACTTGATTGATCGTTATGCTCCCTATTATGAAAAGCCTTCAGTTATAGCAAAAAAAGAAAATCAAGAAGAGGAAAGAGCAGATAAAGGATTATTGAAAGTTCATAGACCTTATATGAGAGATTTTATTAATCCTCCAGAGTTTATAGAAGAACAAAGAAGAAAGCAGCAAGAACAGATGCTTGCAAAGCGCAGTCGTTTTCCTCAACAGCCAGAGAAAGATGTTTTGAACTTTCTAGTTCACTATGCACCACTTGAGGATTGGCAACAAGATGTCTTAAGTATTATCAGAGACGAAGCTTATTATTTTTCACCTCAAGGAATGACAAAAACGATGAACGAGGGGTGGGCCTCTTACTGGCATTCTAAAATCATGACTGAGAAAATATTAAACGATTCAGAGATAATTGATTTTGCTGATCATCATTCTGGAACTATGGCGATGGCACCCAATGGATATAATCCGTATAAGGTGGGAATTGAGTTGTTTCGCGATATCGAGGACCGTTGGAACAAAGGTCAATTTGGCAGAGAATGGGAAGAGTGTGATGATGTTCGTGAAAGAAAAAATTGGGATAAAAAGACTCATCTTGGTAAAGAGAAAATTTTTGAAATTCGTAAATTTTATAACGATGTGACTTTTATTGATGAATTTCTTACTGAAGATTTTTGTTTAAAAAATAAACTGTTTGTTTATAAGTTTAATAAACGCACTGGAAAGTTTGAAGTTGATACCAGAGATTTTAGAGCGATAAAAGCTAAGTTACTTTTTCATATGACTAATTTTGGTCAACCGATAATTCGGATTGAGGATGCTAATTTTGAAAACCGTGGGGAATTACTATTGACTCATCTTCACGAGGGGATTGATTTGCAGCCAGATTTCATGAATGAAACTCTTAAAAATGTGCAAAAACTATGGAGTCGTCCTGTAAATTTAGTGACAGCTATGGAAAATGAGGGTTACTTGTACAGGTATGATGGTAAGGAGCTACAGGCGCACAAAATTAGTTCTTTACCGCAGCCGCAAAATACAACTAAGTAAAAGTGAGCTATTCATAGCTCTGGAAAATTTATGAATAATTTGAGAACTGTTTATTCTACTGACCCAAAAGAAAAAGTTACGTGCAATAAATGTAAAAAAAACTTAACAGAGTGTCGGTGTGTCAAAGAGGAATCTGTCAATAAATCTCAATTTGTTGCCGTTTTAAGAATAGAGAAAAATGGTCGTGGTGGAAAATCTGTGACAATTATAGATAAATTACCTAAAAATGAAAGTTTTCTAAAGGAGCTAACAAAGCAACTCAAATCAAAATGTGCTACGGGTGGAACCTATAGATTAAGTTCCAGTGAATCTCTGATTGAAATTCAGGGAGAGAAGGTGGATGTTGTTAAAAAAATATTACAAATGAATGAAATTAAATATAAAGGTTTATAAACCTTTAGTTTTGTTAACAAAACCCTTGTCAATTGGGGAGTTTAGAAATTAGATGTAAGGATGGAAAGTGTGATTTTTTAAATCACCGTACTCTAATTATTTGACCCTACGGAGATTACTAATGGGAGCTCAAAAAAAGATTTTAATTGTTGATGATTATGAAGAAAGTTGCACTTTACTGAAGGATATCCTTAACGATTCTTATGATTGTCTAACAACACAAGATAGCACCCAAACTTTTGATTTGTTATCTTCCTATAAGCCAAATTTAGTTATACTTGATTATAAGATGCCAGGATTACTTGGTGTTGATATATGTGCACAAATTCGAGAAACAGAAAATTTGAAATACATTCCAGTTGTTTTTGTCTCTGGAGCTGCAACTATTGATGAAAAAATTAAAGCATTTGAAATGGGAGCTGATGATTTTGTTTCTAAGCCATTTCATGTAAAAGAACTTATTTTAAGGATTAAGAGGCTTATGGATCGTGATAACGAGCCACAAAGCGAGTTAGTAGCTTCGAACTTAAAAATGAATTTACTTTCTAGAAGAGTTTATGTTGATAATAATGAAGTTCAATTGACCCCTAAACAGTTTGATATTTTAAAGCTGTTAGTTGGAGCTAAAAACAACTTGGTAAGTCGCGAGAAGTTTCTTGAAGAAATTTGGGGAGACACAGAAGTGACTTCAAGAAATGTGGATAGTCAGATAAATTATCTTAAGCGCAAAATAGAGGCTTTTAAGGGAAAGATTTCGGCTGTTCCTAGTTTGGGATACCGTCTTGATGTTCAAGAGGGGTAGGGAACAGCAGCTCTATTTATCTCTGGTTTTTTTGTAGAACTTTCTCAGTAAGCTTGAGTTTTTCATGTGTTGTTCAATGACTATTTCTGCCTTTTCTTTTGAAATATTTTTTGCTTCATTGAAAAGGTCCTCGTACAAAACTTCACTGGCACCGACAGCTAGTGAAGGAAAAGCACCGTCTTCAACTTCTCCAAAGCCAACAATATCAAAATTTTCAAATAGTTCCTTCATGGCTTTATTATAAAGAGACTCTAATAGTTTTCCCTTTAGCCCAGTGATTTTTTTTAGATCTTTTGTTGAAAGAGGAGAGTTTGCTTTAAGTTCATCTAGAATTTGTCTACTTTCTTTATGGCTCCATTTTCTTTGTATTTTTAGAGCTAAAAAAGCAGTAAACAGATCACGAGAGAAAAATGTAGCTCTCCCTCTATACCATTTGCTGTAGACGACCTCTTGGCATGAGGAGAGTTCTTTCATAAGATTCCACATCTTAAATACTTTTTGGTCTCCGCCTTCGTCCCACTCCCATTTCATTTGTGTGTTAGGGTAAAGTTGGGACCAAAGAGATTTTGGGTCTGTTGAATTATTAACAGGAAAAACAAGAAGAATACCAAATTTATTGATAAGTTTAATGGCCTTTTTTTTACTCGATGTCATCAATCTGAGAATTAATTTCATTTACAGAAAAGTCAACTTTAGTGAATTGAGATATGTTTTAATTACTCATGAATCGCAGGGTTTAGGAATAATGCTTGTTCTTATTTTGAGTAAATAGTTTTTATCTTTCGTTCTCGAAGTTTTCGAAAGAACTTTTTTAGCAGAAGTGAGCTTTGCTCTTTTAAAGGTCCTTGAATAACTTCCACTTGATGATTTAAGCGAGTGTCATTTAAAAGATTGAAAAGACTCGATGCAGCCCCTCCTTTGGGGTCAGGTGTAGAAAAAATAACTTTTTTAATTCTAGATTGTAGAATTACACCACAGCACATAGGACAAGGCTCAAGAGTTACATACAAGGTACAGTCTTCAAGACGCCAAGACTTAAGTTTTCTTGAGGCGCGATGGATGGCAATAACTTCAGCATGTGCTAAAGGGGTCTGTAGTTTTTCTTTTAAATTAAAAGCCTTACTAAGCAGCTGGTTATCTTTAACTATTATTGCACCAACAGGGACTTCATTTTGACTGGCGGCTTTGCGAGCTAGAATTAAGGCTTTTTTCATCCAATAATTATCATCCTTGTCTTTCATTATGTTCTTCATTAAAAAACTCTTTTCTTGGACTAACCTGCTTTTTGGGGCTCAGTAACAGAAGTTATTTGTTCTTCATCTTTTTCAGGAATATCAGTAACTTTTTTTAAGTCATACCTGAAAAAATTGTGGGGAGGTGTGGTACTTGTTGTTCTAAATACAGTAATTGGCCCTTGGAATGACTTCATAAGTAGCTGTAGATAGTTTTGAAAATCTATAAAAGTCAGTCCATTATACCCACCACATGAAAATATATTAGAAACAGAAACTGTGACTTTCGAGTAGTTCAGGCTTTTTGTTTTAGCAGCTAGGGCTGCATAAAAGCTAGGGTCATTAACGGCAGTTAATCCGTAGCTTACTCTGTTTTGTAAAAATAGATTTTTTAGATAAGCAAAGTTTTTTTCTGAAGAAAATACAGAGTTTTGAGGTCCTATTCTTTTGGGGTTATAGCGAGTTTCATAGAACAGATTAAAGTCTGCAAAAACAGAATTTCTTAAATTTTGAAATGGTCCAAAATTGTATGCACTAGAGGTTTCTCCAACTTTAGCCATCAAATAGGTTGTGATAAACTTTAATTCGAGATCTGTAATGGTAAGATCATTTGCTAGTTCTACTAATAATTTATCCATCAGAATTTTTTTATCAGCTGTTGGTCTGTTGAGAAGTTTTTTGGCTAAGCTAAAAGCTTCATCTAAGTCCAAATGCTCAGAAAAGCTCTTAGGAACTCCGCTGAGAGCTAGAATAAACTCAGATCGAGATTTGGATGTTTTTAGTAAAGGTGAGATCAAGTAATTCTGGGCAATTAGGGGCCAGGGGCTCCAATCTGAAATTACCAATGATTTAGCATTTTTATCTAGGGCTATATCCCAGGCACTGTTGGTTCCAAAGGCAATCAAAATGTCAGTAGGCTTGTGATCCATTGGAGTTTTGCTCCAATCAAATTCATTAGAGGCTAAAAAGTCAGTTCCAGCGACATACTTATGTTTTCCTTCGTAGAGTAACTTACCTTCTGAGCTGAGAGTTCTGAGCAGCTGATTTACAGAAAAATCATGTGGTAACTTAATTAACTCTAAGCGCGAATTTATTTTTACTTCAGCCTCAGAGTGTGAGAATTTTTTATAAAAAATCTCACACTGCTGTGAATAAGAATTCGTAGCGATTAGATGAAAAAGTAAAACGATGAGTAAGGATATTTGATTCATTTTAATTTACCTTTTTCTTAATAGGAAAATTATAATAAATATAATATTTTATTGATTTTATTTCAGCTGTAGTCTTTTAGACAACATGACAAAAATAAGCCTACTTAGTCAGTCTTATCTTTGTATTGATAAGATAAGGACTAAATCAGATGAGTTGGAGGTGGTGTAAACAACTTTGTTTTAAAAATTTCGAGAAATTGCCTCATCTAGATCTTTAATTAAGTCATGGACATTCTCTAGACCAACACTTAGACGTATGACTTTTGAGTCGATAGCGCATGATTTTTTGTCCTCTTCAGACAAAGCTGAATGTGTCATGAAACCAGGTAGCTCTATTAATGTTTTAGTTAACCCAAGGCTTACAGCTAAAGTGATTGCGTAGCTATTTTTTGCAAGATCGTTGATGAAATTAGCCGTCTGTGCTTCAGTGCCTTTAAGTTTAAAAGCGATCATGGTTCCTGGAGCTAACTTTCCTTCTGGGGTTTTTAAGTATTTCTTATATAAGTTATGAAATTGGTAATTTTCTAGGCCAGGGTAAATGACAGATTCCACCTGATCATGAGTATATAAAAACTGCGCAATAGCTTGAGCATTTTCTTGTTGTTTCTCGAAGCGTAGAGCTTGGGTGCTAATTCCATAAACTAAAATATGCCATGCTGAGTGGGAGGTCATGATAGCCCCAAAATCTTTTCTAGCTACTTTTAGAGGTGTTTCATATTTTTTTGTTGTAATAATAGCGCCACCCATTTCAGTTCCAAAGCCAGAAATATTTTTTGTTAAACTCTCAATAACGAAGTCTACACCAAACTCTAAAGGTCTAAGTCCCCAAGGGGTTGCGAAAGTATTGTCGACTACTATTAAAATCTTATTTTCGTCTGAGCGATTTTGATTTTCAATTTTAACTAAACTAACAACTTTTTCAAAATCAATCATTTCGAGCAGTGGATTTGATATTGATTCAAAATAGAGTATTCTGGTAGAGGTTTTTTTTATTTTCATTTGAAGGGAGAGTTCGTCATTAAAATCCAAAAATTCGGTCTCTATGTTTAGTCGTGGGAGCCAGTTTTTTAAAAGACTGTAGGTACATCCGTATAGTGTGCGATGTGATAGAATTTTTTGATTTTTTTGAGTCATTGCTAGAAACAGAGTTGAGATAGCGCCCATCCCGCTACCAAAAACTAAAGCTAACTCTCCTTTATGAAGACTAGCGAGCTGTTCCTCAAGCATAAGAGAATTAGGTTCATCCAGGCGGTCGTATATAAGGATTGGCTCTTCATTGGCGCTTTGGGGGGATGCGAAGTTTGAAAAACCTCTAGCTCCTCGTTCAAGGGACTCGAGGCGAAATGTTGTTGAGGCTGTCATCGGAGGGATTAGATGATGACGAAAGTCCCAAGCTTGAGATTGGAATGGCCCGTGTAGGGCTTTGGTTCTGGCAGATATTTTTTTCAAATCCATGGGAACTCCTTGAGTTGGTCGTGATACTTTTAGCAGTTATTACCCGCAATAGAGTAAATAGTCCATTATCTTATTGTGTTATTCTCCTTATTTTGAATTTGCGGTGGTAAGGTAAAATTTATAACGCAAAGCATCTTTAGTGATGTTAAAATCAAAACTTGTAAAAAAACTCAGCATTTGTTACCTAGTTAAGATTATTTCGAAGGGAAGGTGAATTACAGTGCCAGTCGTAAAAATCAGAGACGGTGAAAACTTTGAAGGTGCTTTTCGTAAATTTAAAAAATCATGCGAAAAAGCCGGTATTCTTTCGGAAGTGAAAAAAAGAGAACACTTCGAAAAACCAAGCGTAAGACTTAAGAAAAAGTCTTTAGCGGCCAGAAAAAGAGCTCTTAAAAAAACAAGAACTCGTGAGTAATTTAAGTAAGAAATAAGAGACTGATTTCGTTGTAGTCTATTGTTAATTGAAGGAGATAATCATGGAAATCCGTGAAAAAATTCTAGCAGATATGAAAGATGCCATGAGAGCGAGAGACTCTGTGAAACTAGAGGCTATTCGTTTTCTTCAATCAGCAATTAAATACAAAGAAGTTGAGTTGAGGCCAAATCCAATAACATCTGAGGATGTTATTGGAGTGGTTAAAAAACTTGTGAAACAAAGAAAAGAATCTATTGAACAGTTTCAACAAGCTTCCAGGCAAGATTTAGTAGACAAAGAACTGGCTGAGCTTAAGGTTCTTGAGGTTTATTTGCCCCAACAAATGACGAGAGATCAGATTGAAAATGTAGTGTCTCAAGTTATTGAACAGCTTCAAGCTAAGACTATCAAAGATATGGGAGCTGTAATGAAGGAAACCTTAGCTAAAACGGCAGGAGCCGCAGATAATAAAACGATTAGTGAAGTTATCAAAGCTAAGTTGTCTTAATTGAGGCGACTTTATCAAAACGGATCAGTGAATTTTCAAAATGAATTTTCGAACTGCATTTGATCAGAAGATATAATGAAATATACTCAAGATTTTATTGAAAAAGTACAACATGCAAATAATATTGTTGATATTATAGCTCAATATACGCAGTTGAGGCCAACCGGTGGTGGCCTTATGGGTCGATGTCCTTTTCCTGATCATCAAGAGAAAACACCTAGTTTTTCGGTTTCAGAAAATAAACAGGTTTATCATTGTTTTGGTTGTCATAAGAGCGGGAATATTTTTACGTTTTTACGTGACTATCAGGGACTAAACTTTCCTCAAGCTATAGAGTTTTTGGCTGATCGTTCCGGTGTGCCAATTCCTCAAGAAATGGAAGACGATAAGCAAGCGGATCAAAAAAGTAAAAAAAAGAAGCAGTTACTTGCTATTAACAAAGAAGCTTTGCAGTTTTTTTCAGATAATTTAAAGAAGTCATCTAAAACGAGTGAGGTTGCTAAATATCTTCAGCACCGGCAACTAACCGAAGACGTTATTCAAACTTTTAAGTTAGGTTTAGCTTTGCCTGAGTGGGATGCTCTTTGCCAGCATCTCAAAAGGAAAAATTTTTCTTTGGAGCTTGCGGAAGAAGCGCGACTGGTTAAATCAAAAAACAGGGATGAACCCAAGTACGATTCTAAGTATGATATTTTCAGAGATAGGCTGATTTTCCCCATAACTAACACTATGGGAGATGTGTTGGCTTTTGGTGGACGTATTATTATGACTGGTGAGCCTAAATATTTGAATTCACCAGAAACTCCTGTTTTTCATAAAGGCAAAATTTTCTATGGCTTAGAGCAAACGGCGAGGTTTGTTCGTTCTGAAGACCAGATTGTAATAGTTGAAGGCTATATGGACCTGATTTCACTTTATCAGCACGGAATTAAGAACGTAGTAGCAACCATGGGAACAGCGTTAACTCCTGATCATGGAAGGGTTATTCGAAAGTTAACTCAAAATGTGGTGGTGATGTTTGATGGTGACTCGGCGGGGAAAGAGGCAACAGAGCGAGCACTGAGTGTATTGCTAGAACAAGACCTCTACCCTAGAGGATTGATTTTACCTGATAAAATGGATCCTGATGATTATGTCAGAAAAATGGGAGCACAAGAACTAAAGGATAAAATTGACCATTCTTTGGATTTGATGAATCTCATTTTTAAAGGATGGTTGGTGGATTTTCACGGAGAGCCTAGCGAGAAGATCAAATTAGCAGAAAAATTAAAAAAAGTACTCGATGTGGTCCCAAATAAAAACTATAAACAGCTTTATATACAACAATTGGCTCCTTTGATGGGAGTTGAGAAGTTTTGGTTGATGCAAACCCTTAGTAATTCTGAAGGGCAACAATCAAAAGCCATGCCAGAGGGATCAAAAACTAGTAGTTCTTCAAAAATTTTTGGTAGTACGCAAGGAAGACATCAGATTCTTGGTGAAGCTGAAGATCAATCTCAGAGGGTAAACCAGGCCAGAAGGGAAGTATACCTTCAGGATGAGCCAATGTATCGTTTAAAAAAAGCCACCAAGGCTGAGTTGATTTTACTTTCCCTTGCTATCAAATCTTATGCCAACATGAAGTTGTTTGTTGAAGAGAAGGTGGAAGAGTTTATTATTCACAAGGATGTTAAAAAACTGTTGCAAGAAGCTCATCAAGTCTATAGACAAAGTCCTGAAAAATTTGATAGATTAACTAGTCTTCTCATTTCTAAGGTTGATGAACCTAAACTTTTGTTTTTTAATGATCCCATAAAGGAATTCACGAAAGTGAGTTCAAAAGTGAGTGACTCTTCGAAAGATGATGGTTTGGATGCAGAAACTTATACTTCTGTTGGGCGTATTGATGAACAGCAGAAGGAATTGGAAGAGAAGATTTTAAAAGACGCGATTAAAAGAGTGAGAGAAAATTACCTTAAAGAAACTTTGAAGCAGATCTCTCATGAACTTAAGTTAGGCGCCACTCCTGAAAAAATGGAGCGAATGATGTTGATTCAAAAAGCTTTAAAAGAAAACAAATAATGGGGAATTGATGAAGTCAAATTTAACAAAAAAATCAAAGGAACCAGTAAAAGTACTTTCTCAGGCAGAGCAAGAGGCCATCATCAAAGATGAAATTCAACGCTTCCTGAATATTGCAAAAGAGAAAAAAGTTCTTTCGATTGAAGAGATTAATGAACTTTTACCTCCTGAGATCATTTTGCCTTCGGTTTTAGATTCTTTTATGCAAGCACTAGAGTCAAATGGAGTTTCGATTTCTGATCATACAGAAATGGCCAGCAAGTCAGGAGATGATAGTGATTCTCCTTTCTTATCTGATATTGATGAAGAAGATGAAGAGCTTGATGAAGAAGAAGTTGCAGAGAGTGAAGATGTTAAGGGCAATGATCCGGTCAGATTGTATCTGCGTAAGATGGGTAGTGTTTCACTTTTAACTCGTGAGGGTGAAGTTGAAATTGCACGTCGTATTGAAAAAGGGGAGCGAGAAATTGTTAGAGCTATCTTAATGTCTCCTCTTGGAACTTGGGAAATTATAAATCTTGGTAAACGTCTTGATGAAGGGCGTATCAAAGTTAAGTCTATCTTTAGAGGACTTGAAGATGAAGAAACACAATACGATGAAAAAGAATATATCGATAAGATTCATGAGTTGATTGGTAAAGTAACTGAATATCAAACTTCAACTAAATCTTATTTTGAAATTTTGAGAAAAGAAAATACGCCTCAAGATAAACGTAATGCTACAATGGAAGAACTTAAAGTTTTGAATGAAAAGCTAATGCTTAATTTCGAATCAATTAATTTCAACAGAAAAACTATCAATCGCGTGGTGATTAAATTTAAAAATTTAGTTCATCGTATCGGAACTCTTAGAAAGCGAATCAAAGACGGAGTTGAAAGAACTTTTTCTAAAGACGTTGCTTCATTAATGGAACGATTAAAACAAATCGAAGGTAATGAAAAAGAATTGCAAAAAATGACTAAAGACACGGGATTAAATTATCATCGCTTTAGGTCATATGCAATTCAAGCTCAAGAAGCTCATGATCGTTTAACAAGATTAGACTCTGAAACAGAAATGAATTTTAGATGGATCCAAGAAACTTACACGGCCATCTGGAAGGGTGAGCGAGAAGCAGATGCTGCTAAATCTGAATTGGTTGAAGCTAACTTGAGATTGGTTGTTTCTATCGCTAAAAAATACACCAACCGCGGATTACAATTTTTGGATTTAATTCAAGAAGGTAACATCGGTTTAATGAAAGCAGTGGATAAATTTGAATATCGTAGAGGTTATAAATTTTCTACATATGCTACTTGGTGGATCAGACAGGCCATCACTAGAGCTATCGCCGATCAAGCACGCACTATTCGTATTCCTGTGCATATGATTGAAACGATCAATAAATTAGTAAGAACGTCTCGTTATCTGATTCAAGAATTAGGTAGAGAGCCAATTCCTGAAGAAATTGCTGAAAAAATGGATATGCCTGTCGACAAAGTTCGCAAGGTATTAAAAATTGCCAAAGAACCAATCAGTTTGGAAACTCCTGTGGGTGAAGAAGAAGATTCTCATTTAGGTGATTTTATCGAAGATAAAAAAGTCATCAATCCCGCTGAGGCAATTGTGAATTTAAACTTAGCAGAGCAAACACGAAGAGTACTGTCTACTTTGACAGCAAGAGAAGAAAAAGTATTAAGAATGCGTTTTGGAATCGGTGAAGAGAGTGATCATACTTTAGAAGAGGTTGGTCAGGACTTCAATGTGACTAGAGAGAGGATCAGACAAATTGAAGCAAAGGCTTTAAGAAAGCTGAGACATCCTAGTAGATCTAACAAGTTAAAAGCTTTTGTTGACGGATAGTCATTCTTCTTTTAAATTTTAGAACAGTCAGGCGGGGGTGTAGCTTAGTTGGTTAAAGCAATCGGCTCATAACCGATGGATCCGCGGTTCAAGTCCGTGCACCCCTACCAATTTTATCGTTACCTGAACTTCTGATCGAGGAGTTCTGGTTTTCTCCAACAGCACATTTTAAATTCTCACCCGCAGCTTCGGCTGCCGAATCAGGGACCGTACCTGAGGACGTCGCACGTCTTCGTTGATTCGTATTTGATGAAGGCCTTGAGCGACAGCCAAATGAAATAATGTTAGACTTGTTATTTGAGTTTTCGCCTTGTGGTTCCACTTTAAGAGAAAAATCCCGATCTTCAGAATTCGTCCAGAATGTAATTAAAAGCTCTGTTTGGGTCACGACGATCTCTTTTATAGTTCGTCGTAATAGTCGTTTACGCATGGCTGGCGTTGCTTTAGCCCAGCCCTGCATGCACCACCGGATTTGATTTTCGACGAACAGAGTTTGCTCTTTAAAAGCAAACGGGTCACTGGCTTTTGGATCAAGGGTTGATAAGTATTTCTCAAGGTCTTGCTTTTGCTTCGCAAGACGATTGAGTTCATCACTCGCCAACTTCAGAGCATCTTCGCTTAATTGCATTCTAGATTGGTTTGTCCAAATCGAGGTAATGCGATTTTGAATGTCCTTAAGTTCTTTTTGTGCTCGATCAAATTCCGCAGCGCCGCCCTTTGTGTTGCTATCTGATTGTGATTTTAGAGTTTTTTCTAAATCATCAAAATATCCTTGAGTCACTAAAGCCGATCGCAATTCAGAAATTACTTTTTCTTCCAATTCGTCCGCATTCAAACGTGGTCTTACGACTTTTAAATCTTTTGGACGACGCGAATAATGATAATACCTATGAATGGTTCCGCTGCTGCCATGACCGGCTTGGCCGACAAGTGGTATTCCTGTAATTCCACAAGTCAGTATGCTCGTCAGAAGAAAAATGCGTTTTTCAGTTTTGGACATTCGTGTGCGTTCTCTTAGTGAGGCTTCTTCAAGTAAACTTTGAGCATCGAAAAATATCTTTTCATCTAAAATCGCAGGCCATGCGGCTGGAACAATTTGATATTTTTGCCAAGGTTTCAAGTGGGACGGGTCTTCATCTTTATAGACTTTATTTACTTCGCGCTTTCCAATGTAGGCGATGTTTTCAATCAGTGAGCCCAAGCTTTGATAATTCCAAATTGAATTTTTATTTTCTTTTTGTTTTGTGGAAGTTCGCTTAGGTCTAATTCCTAATTCGTTCAGCTTAGCCACCGCTTTCGCACGCGAACCTTCATCCAAAAAGATTTGAAATATTTTTTGTACCCTTTGAGCTTCGGCTTCATTCACAACAAGTAACCCCTTTTTATCGGGATGTTTATCGTAGCCCATCGGAGCAGGGCCACCGTTGACAAGACCGCGAAGTGCCCGTGAATGACAATTCACTGCAACGCGTTCACTTGTTTGCTCTCTCTCAAATTGACCTAAAATAATAATTATATAGACCAGCATGCGCCCAATCGGGGTGCTTGTATCAAACTGTTCTTTCATCGAAAGGTAACTTGCATGATGCTTTTCTAGTTCATTGATAAGAGAGCAGAAATCCATCAAATTGCGCGAAAGCCGAGTTAAATCACTGACTAGAATTAAATTTACTTTCCCTTTGCGAACATCTGACATGAGTTTTTGGTATACTGGACGATTCGTAGTTCCAGCAGATACGCCCTCTTCAACGTAAAACTCGACGATATTTCCCCAGTCAGCTTGCTGACGATTTTTATACTGAACAAACTCGCTGATTCTATATTTTTGCGAATCTAGCGATCCCTCAAAAACATTTACCTGGTCTTCCGTTGACACCCTTATGTACGCCCCAATCTTAAGCGACTTCATCTAAAATCTCCTCTCGACTCACAGGACGGCCTTTTTTCTGGCCAAGTAAAATAAGCTGACAGATAATTTCTTTCGCCTGGCTCAAGCGAAGTTTTCCTTCTGGAGTGCTGTCATTTTCAAATCTTACTTTCACTACTAAATCCTTTGCCTTTGAAAAAGTGTCATCCGTTGTTGTTACAATTTTCAGACTCACTTAGAGCCTTTTCGCTTGGGTTTACTGAGCTTTGCGCAATGATCTTTTAATTCTGTCAGCAGCTCAGTTCTTTTTTTCTCAGGCCACTGATCTAAAATTCTCATGATCGATTGAATCAATACGCTTGGCGTTCTAAATCCGCTTTCATAATGATTCACTGGTAAGTAACTCGATAACCCAAATACTTCGGCAAGTTCCTTTTGCGTAAGCCCAATTTTTTCTCGTATTTCACGAAATACTTCAGGCTTCATGCAGATTCCTTAATTTCCTCTACATTATCTATGATAATGTTTTGGTTCAAGCTCTTTTTAGCTTTTTTCGCGGTTGGCTGTGGACTTGCGTCTAAAAATTCTTGCAGCAATAGTTCACGAATTGAATCTGGGATAACGCCAGTTTCTTTTATACGCTTCATTTTCACCTCCATTGCCGTTATTGGATCAAAAAACAATACCCTCATATCATGGATCTCTTTCTCAGTGCAGCTAGAAACAAAGCGCATAATGATTTGTGATGCTAAATCTTGTTTTGTCGCTCGACCCGCATCAAATTTTTCATCAATTCGATTTAACACCTCAACCAAAGCTCGATCAGCCTCCTTAGAAATCGCAATTTTCGCCATATTTTCATCATTTTTATTTTTTGTCTTTAGTTCTTTTTCTTCTTTATTCCCGTCAACCCCTTAATTAAGGACATTTAAACTGCGACGACTTGGGGTGTAATAGTTTCATTTTTTAAACCTTCGATAAACATTTTTGGACTTTTAAA
>JABWCN010000023.1:0-25998 GCA_013359135.1 Pseudobdellovibrionaceae bacterium
GGCATTGACCGTATTTACGATGTAATGTTAGAGATGAATTTGTTCGAAAAAATGCATCTGAATGAATCTTCAACAAAAATATTACTGGTAAATTTTGGTACGAAGGAAGAACAATATGCACTTGCAGTATTGCAGAAGCTAAGAAGAGCAGGCGTGAATGCGGAAATTTATCCTGATGCTGCCAAGATGAAAAAACAAATGAGTTATGCTGATGCCTGTAAAATTCCTTATGTACTGCTTATTGGAGAGGAAGAGATGAAAACCGGAAAGCTTACCTTGAAAAATATGATGAACGGTGCACAAGAAATACTTACAACAGAAGAAATAATCAGTAAACTACATTAATGTTTGACATTTGTTGATTCCACATCAATATCATCCATCTGAATATGACACATAAAATATCATCTGCACATTTTGATTTTAATAAACTTGAAGAGGAGGTGTCTACTCTTAGACGGCTCATTCATGAATCTAACTTAAAGTTGAACTCTTCGCTAATGGAGCAAAAAAAAATTAAACAAAGATACGCTATTGGCTTGTTTTTCTACACACTTGTTTTAGCTCTTATGTTAGGCGTTTGGATGATAAATTTAAAGTAAATGCTTGTGGCGCATTAATAACGCAGTAAGTTAGTTCTCGTATTTTTACTCTATATATTTCATATTCCGTCTTTAAGTAAAAACTCTAAGGGGGATTAATGGGAATGTTTCAAGAGATAATTAAATATGGAAACCACGAAGAAGTATTGTATTGTCATGATCCAGAGGTAGGTCTCAAAGCTATTATCGCTCTACACAATACAGCTCTTGGTCCAGCTCTTGGTGGAACTAGAATGTGGAATTACGCCAGCGAAGAAGAAGCTCTAGTTGATGTTTTGAGACTTTCTAAAGGTATGACATACAAAGCTGCAGCTGCAGGATTAAATCTTGGAGGCGGTAAAGCAGTTATCATTGGAGACCCGAAAAAAGATAAATCTGAAGGGTTATTTAGGGCGTTTGGCCACTTTGTTAATTCTTTGAATGGAAAATATATAACCGCTGAAGATGTTGGAACTTGCGAACAGGACATGGAATATATTTTTATGGAAACCCCTTGGGTGACTGGGATTCCTAAAGACTTCGGAGGATCTGGGGATCCTTCTCCATACACAGCTCATGGTGTTTTGATGGGGATAAAAGCTTCGGTCAATGAAAAGTTCAAAACAGATTCCTTAAAAGGGCTTCGAATTGCAGTTCAGGGATTAGGAAATGTAGGATCTAATTTGGTGCATTACCTTATTGAGGAAGGTGCTGAGGTTATGATTGCCGATATTGATCCAGATAAAATAAAAAATTTAAAATCAAAATTCCCTAGCTTAATAGAGAAAAAAGTTGATGAAATTCTTTTTACTGATTGTGATATCCTAGCGCCTTGCGCATTAGGTGGGGTAGTTAATGATCAGAGTATTATGAAAATAAAAGCCAAAATTATATGTGGCGGCGCAAACAACCAGTTGCTTGAATCAAGGCATGGCAATGCTTTGCAGGAACTGGGAATTCTTTATGCTCCTGATTACGTTGTAAATGCTGGTGGGTTGATGAACGTTTTTGTTGAACTTGAGGGGTATTCACCGCAAAGAGCTTTTGATAAAACTCGAAAAGTTTATGATAATTTAACTAAGGTATTTGAAATCGCCAAAAGAGATCAGATTGGAACGCACATTGCCGCTGACCGACTGGCTGAATCAAGAATTCAGACAATTGGTAAATTAAAGCAAAGACATCCTGGTAAATCAAATAGATCTTTTACGACACTTAAAGAGATTTATAACCGCTGACTAAAAGTAGCTGTTCGTTAAGCAAAGGGGCTTGAGTACAAGGGTGAAAAGTTTTATTGAAGCTTACACCCTTGAGATTTTGTCTATATTATATATAAACTCTAACTTTACTATCACTGTGTCATTCTTGGTAGTTGAAATTCTTTATTGACTAAGGCCTAGCTCCTAAGGATCATAACTTCTATTACAAAACAGGAGTTTCACTTTGGATAAAGATAAGACTAATAATCAGGAAAATCATTCTACAAACGGCTCAAATACTCATCATCACTCAACAGCACCTCATCATTCGAATCATCATAAAACTGAGGCTTTTGGTCTAACTGAAAAAGAACTCAATTCTAAGGATGAAGTACAAAAACGCCTAACTCTAACTTTTGATTGGTTAGTAGCTCACAAGGTTTTTGTGGTTTTTTTGTTAGGTCTTTTTATACTTTCTGGAATTGGTTTTATTACTTATGACAAAATAAAGAAGGATACTGAGTTAAAAGCTCAAGAGAAGTATTTTCTTGTAGAGAAAAAATATTTAGAACAAAAGAATATTTTTGATGAGGCCGAACGAGAAAAACAAGCAAACGAAGATAAAAAGAAATCTGCTGGAAAAACTAAAGAGGATGTAAAACCTGAAGAGACAAAACCTCTCAAAGCCCTTCCAACTGGAGATATTGAAAAAGATTATGGAAGTATCGTTAAAGATTTTGAAGATTTAGTTTCTGCGCAGCCAAGATCTAATGCTGGAAAAATGGCAGCTATTGTGCTTGCAGATATATATATAGATCACAATAAATTTCCAGAGGCGCTTGCATCTTTAAATAAACTAGCAATTAATGATCCAAAAATTCTTCTTGATTTCTTTGTGTTAAAGAAAAAAGTTAATGTAATGTTATCTTTGGCTCAGTTTTCAGAAGCCGAAAAAATTCTCAACACTCTTATAATTCAAAAAAAATATTCTTTTTTGAATTCTCAATTTAAATTACTTTTAGCTCTTGCATATGAGGGGCAAAAACAATGGGATAAGGCGGAGTCTCAACTTCAGGAAATTATAGCCAAAGGTCTTGAAGCTGAAAATTTTCCCCCAGAGGAAATGATGAAGAAAAATCGTTTTTCTTCTGATATTAGTACCTATGAGCAAGCGCAAAAATATTTACTGTTATTAAAAACAAAAAAAGACACTGAAAAAGCTGGTAGTTAATGATTTTTAGAGATTTATTTTATATTTTATTGGTGGTTTTGGTCTCAGGTTGTTCTATTTTTGATTTAAATTATTCAAAAAATTCGCATCAAAAGGAACTAAAAATCACTAAAATTTTTGTCAAACCAGCATCTGAACAACCACTTTTGAAATACAGAAAAATCAATCGTGGCAAACCAATTGTATATGGTGAAACTTTGATCTCAGCCAACGCCCATGATGGCATTACCGCTTTTCGTAGAAGTACAGGCGAGAGGCTTTGGCATTTTTTTGTCCCTAATGGGGTTGAAAAAGAACCGCTTTTATTTAAAGATAATTTATATTTTGGTGGAAATAATGGTTATTTTTACTCTATTAAAGCCACTGGTGGCTCTGAAAATTGGAAAATTCATATAAAGTCTGAAGTAGTTACAACTCCAAGTTTAGACCCTGAAGAGGGTAGAATTTATTTGCTTTCAGTTTCTAACTCCTTGTTTGCATTGGATGCTGAAAGTGGAAAGCAGATTTGGACGTATACTCGACAAGATCCATCAAGTTATTCAATCCGTGGTGGGACTAATCCAGTTATTTCTGGCAACATAGTTTATGTAGGCTTTTCTGAGGGTTCATTTGTTGCATTTAATAAAGCTAATGGAACTATTAACTGGGAAATACAGCTGAACAAAAATAAACGCTTCAAAGATATTGATTCTACAGCTGTTATCGATGGTGAAAGAATCTACGTTTCAGGTTATGATGATAAACTATACTGTATTTCTTCTAATAATGGCGATATTTTATGGAAGTTTGAAGCGGGTGGATACGCCCCTGTTTTTATAAGAGGTGACACACTCTATTACCCTTCTACCAATGAAAAACTATACTCTTTAAATAAAAATACAGCTCAAAAAAAATGGGAATTATCTTTATCTGGAGGAATTCCTGGAGAGGTATCATTTATTGAGGGGGTTTTAGCAGTAGGTGAGTCTCAAGGGAAATTGTTATTAATCCAACCAGAAACAGGAAAAATTATTACCTCATTTGATCCAGGAAGAGGGATTTTGAGTCCTATTTCTGTAAATGAGAGAAAGTCTGAAATTTATTTTATATCAGGTGAGGCAAATGTATACTCACTGGGAGTTAAATGGGATTACGCAAATTTGTTTTCTTTTGTGGAGTAATGCTTTTTGTTTTTGGATGTGCTACTGGCAATTGTAGATCTGAAAAAATGAAACAAGAAAAGAAAGAGGGGCCAATGCCTCCAAAAGATAATAAATTAATTCCTGAAACTAGCCTTTCAGAGAGGGTTAAAGTTTTTAAATATGATGGGACTCTGCAATGTGCCCAGGGAAAAAAAATAGATTTAAATGTTATGCAGAAAGATCTTAAAGACATAAAAGTTTATAATTCATTTTCTGACAATGACGGCATGATGCGAGTCCAACTTTGTGGTTCATTGACAGGAAATGCAAACGTTTATGAAATTGATCGAGAAAATTTAAAAAAAGCATTATCTCTTGGTTTCAAAGAGTGGTTAAAGTAAAAAGTAATTAGTCTTTAATTTTTTGATAATCATTGAGCATTTTTTTAAATTTGATTACCAACTTTGATCCATCGTGATCACTTGATCTTTTTTCAACTTCTTCTGGTTTAGTAGGTAAAGGAAGTGGTTTGCCATTACTGTCTAAATCAGTGAAAATACTAGAGCTTACAACATATTTTTTTAAATTGTTATTTACCAACAATCCATCTAGTTGTTCTTGTGATAAAACTGGTTCATTACTATAAGTTCCATCAGGAAATTCAATTTTTTCAAAATAGTAGTGAGTTCCTCTGCGATCTTTTGGGATAGCATTTTCAGGGGAATTTAATTCAAAAGCATCTACTAGACCAAGATCTTTATAAAAAGGGGTAAATTCAAAGACATATGTTTTCTCTTGCTTAGTTGGAGGTGGATAAGTTGGCTGTTTTTCGTAAGGTCGAATATCGTTATTGAAATCACCGGTAATCAAAAAAGGAACTGTTGGATTTTTATTAAAAAATTCGTTAATTAACTTTGTCGTGACTATGACTTGCTTCGATCTTCTTTCGTAGGCTCGTTTATCTCCTTCTGGTGTTGGCATTTGGGCTTTGTAGTGAGCTGCAACTATTGTGATTAAAGGTTTACTCCTGGGGTTTGAGCCAGCAGGTCTGAGGCTTAAAAATGGTAAATCTCGTGAAAAAATAGTAGGCTCGTTGGGTGCATCAGATAATGAGGATTCGTCCTTGTATGAACTGCTAATATTTTTATGACTTTGGATTTCAATATCCAACGGTAAATCTTTTTTAATAAAAAAACTGACATCAATCCCTCGTTCATCATTTCCTTCTATCAATAAGGGTTGATATAAATCATTTAGGTAGTTTTTAACGAAATCCTGGGCCGTTTGAATATCTTTAACTTCTATGCCAACAATAATATCTGGATTTTGGGCTAAAATTCTATTTGCAAGTTGCTGTTTTTTTTCTGGTGATTTATCAACAATTACTTTTGTTGTATTGCCGGAGCTGTCTTTAATAACTTCTTCCATGGCTCCAAGATTTTCAAAATTTTGTTCAATAATAATAATTTCTTCAATTTCTTCAATTTTTCTTTTTCCAGGATCAGATACAGAGTGAAAATACCCAAAAGGACCTTTTTTTGAATTACCTAAAACTATATAGTTATCCACACATTGTCTTTTAAAGTTAGTGCCAAAAGTTATAGGTGCTGTAGTTTCGCTACATGGATATCTGTCGAAACCTTTTAGGAGATGATTTGATGAGCTAGTTATAGGAGGAGCTGATTCAAAGTTTCTTTTATCTTTAAAAGAATAAAAAACAACAGATAAAATCAAAAATATCGGAACAATTGTAAAGTAAAAATATTTGTTTTTTGTCATGTTTTAAATTCGGCACCAAGACTCAATTTATTTAACTAAAATCTCTCTGTTTTAAATAACTAGACTATGGATAGAATATATAAAAACACCATAAATGTAACATAATGTAACTTATCGGAATTAACTTGTAAATAAAATAAAACAATGCTCAGCAGTTAATTTTCTATTCTATAAAAAAAGATCAATATTGATACAAGCTTGAGTAATAAAAGTTAATTCATATGTAGTTCAAAATCTTTAGATATTTTTTCCTTGGAAACCATAAGTTTGTGGGAATTGTTCAATCCACTTAGATGAAAATAATTAAAGCTTTCTTGAGTGATTTCATATAGTGCTGACTGGGTATGCTTCTTCTTTATAACCGTTCCTTTTTTTAGTTGACTCAAACCTTGTTGATATCGCTGCAAAGCCTGTTGCTTTAAATATGAAAAAACAAAAATCAATAATATAAAATTCATACTTAATAAAAAAGACAACGCCAATGTAATCTTATTTTGAAGAAAGTAGGTGAAGCTAATCGGAGTTAGAAAACTAGAGATAATGATTAAAAAACTAAAAATATTAACTTTCCACTGTTCTTGCTTCCAGTTATTTTGAGACATCTAAAAATCCTCCTGATTTTTAAAGTTCAAGAATAAGGTAATAAAAACCCCTTATCTGTTAATATACCTTAACAGATAAAGACTTTCTAAAACAAAATGAGATAAATATAAAACCAATTAGGATTCTAGCTCTCTGTCTAGATTTTAAATAAAATAAGGAAGTGCTACTGAGGCTTTAGTTCTGGTGTTATTTTCAGAGAAACTGTATCAACTCCCCGCCTTATTTTAATAGTGATTTCTTTTTTTGGTTCAGCAGATTGCAAACCAAAAACATAGTCGTGAATAGATTCAATAGTTTTTCCATTAAACTCAACAATGATATCTTTAGCTAAAATTCCAGCCTTTTCTGCTGGAGAATTTTTGGAAACTCCAGAAACTCTTACCCCAGTCACTCCCTCTTGAGAGTAATCAGGAATTGTTCCTAGGTATATACGAAAGGAACGTTCAGATCCTTTAGAACGTTCTGCACCTTCTACTTTTTCAAATTTCAAATGATCTGCAGGAAGTTGGTTAATTTTTTCCGTAAAAGCTTTTACTAGTTTTACCACCTGGATTAATCCTTCGTAGTTAATCTTTTCATAGGTGTCTCTTGGGGAATGATAATCTGTATGAACGCCTGTAAAAAAACTAATAGAGGGAATATCTTTTAAATAAAAAGTAATTGAATCAGTTGGTAAATAAGGATCTTTTTGAGCTATAACCGAAATTTGATTTTGTAGGGCTAATTCTTCGATAAGAGCAGGCCAGGATCCTGAAGACCCAATTCCTTGAATTTGTAGATGATTTTGAAGTCTTCCAATCATATCCATGTTAAGAGTTACAATGAATTCTTCATTAAGTTTTTTCTTGGTAACCTCTTCCCAGTTATCGGCAAAATAATGACTGCCCAGAACACCCATTTCCTCTCCACTCCATAGTGCAAAGTAGGTATTGTATTGTAACTTATGACGATTTTTTGAAAAATAATGAGCTAGCTCTAAAACTCCAGTAACCCCTGAAGCATTATCATCAGCACCAAAATGAATAGGTGTTGAGTCGTTAGAGTTGGCTAAAGAATTGCCAATTTCTCCCTGACCCAAGTGGTCCATATGTGCACCAATTAGAATAGATTTATTTGTTTTTTTGCCAGCTTCAATGTAACCAATAATTTGTGTAGCTAATTTTTTCTGAAGTTTTAAGTTTACTTCAGCTTCAAGAGAAATTGCTTTTTCTGGTATAGCTTCAGCATCTTGGTTATTATCTAAATTAATTAATATTTTTGAGTATTGTTCCTCTGTTAAATTAAATATTTCAAGAAATTTATCTAAAGTTATTTCAACGACAGGAATTCCTGTTTGTGAACCATCAAATTTAGTTTTTGAGAGGACGTCCTTTTGACTAATTAATGAAGAATCAACAAATAAAACCCCTCTGGCACCTAAGTTTTTTAACAATGTTATTTTATGTGCAATGCGAGCATAAGGTAAAAGATGATTCCTAAGATCTTTACTGATTTTACTAGGTAGATCCTTAAAAATAACGACCCATTTGTCCTTAACATTTTTATTTTCATAAGAGTCATAAGCCTTTAGAGATTCAGATGCAGGTGCTTTAATTCCATAGCCCGCAAAAACTAAAGCCTCTCCTTTAAATTTTCCCGACTGACTTAATGAAAGTGGCTTAAAATCTTTTCCCAAAGTCCAAGTTTGATTATTCACAGATAGAGAGTTATTTTCAACTAGTTCAATACCTGTGATAATTTCAAAATTCTGCTCATAAGTTTTTAAATAACTTAAAGTCTTTAGATTCCAATTTTTAAAAAGTTGAGTTATTTCAGCATTGAGCTCTTTTTCTTCTAATGAACCAGAAAGACGTCCATTGAAATCGGCAGAGGAAATAAGCTGTAAGATTTCTTTAGAATCCTTTAGCTCGATAGATGGCGACAGTTTTAAATCTGCAAGTTTAACTTTAAATTTTTCATTAAGCCCTAACTGTTCCAGGGCTTTTTCGTGATTCCAATCGGCTATAAAAATTTGACTTTCACCCTTTTGGTTTCTATGAGTCCAGGAGATTTTACTTCCATCGGGTGAGAATGTGGGTAATCCATCAAAATCATCTTCATAAGTTACACGTACAGGTTTTTTCTTACCCTCAACATCGACAATAAATAATTCAAAATTACTAAAACCAGTGATACTAGAGGTAAAAATCAAATATTTCCCAGAGGGGTGAAAAAAAGGCGCCCAAGACATAGCATTCAAAGAAGTTACTTGTTTTTGGTCAGAACCATCACGATTCATAACATAAATTTCAGCGGTAGCGCCTGAAGCATCAAAGCGCCGCCAAGTTATTTTTTTACCGTCGTTACTGAAAAAAGGTCCTCCATCATAACCAATATGTTGAGTTAGTCTTTTAACATCAGAACCATCAGCTTTCATTGTGTATATTTCCATCTGACTTGATGGATCTTTGATAAATAATTTTTTTTCTTCCTCAGTTAATTTATCAGAATAACCTGTGCGATTGCTCGCAAACACAATCTCTTTGCCATTAGAGGAGTAAGCTCCCTCAGCATCATAACCTAGCGCTTTGGTTAAGCGCTTCACATTTTTTCCTTGCAGATCTGATTCAAAAATATCGAAATACTCATCAAAAGACCAGGAGTATTTCCCTTGAACTGGTTTTTTTCTACTTTCTATTTCCGCCAATTGTTTGTTTTTTGCTTCTGGATCTAAGTGAGTCGAAGACCACATTACTTTTTTTAGAGAAGGATGAATCCAACCACATGTTGTTTTACCTTTTCCTGTTGATAATAGATCTGTTTTGCCTGTCGTTAAATCCATCAAGTACATTTGATAGAAAGGATTTCCATCAAAACGTTCACTTTGAAAGATCATTTTTTTACCATCTCGACTAAAATAACCTTCACCAGATTTTCCGCCAACAAAAGTTAATTGTTTAGGGTGACTAATTAATTTCTCGTTAAATTCTGTAATCTTACTTAAGAAATCCTTAGCTGGACCCAAAGCATGTGGATCGTTAGCCATTGAATTGAGGTAAAAGAAAACAGAAATTAAACTTGAAATAAATAGAATAACATGTGATTTTTTCATGAATGTAACTAAATCAAAAAACTAATTAAGGGTCAAGATTTATGCGGCTTAGTTTGTTGTTAATTATAGCTCTTTTTTCGGCTTGTAGCCATCAAAATCTAGCAAATTCCTTCTCGATTATAACTTATTCTCCCAAAGATCTCGCAACATCTGTTCAATTTATTTCCCATTCCCAGGAAAAAACTCCCTATTTATCGATGAACATCTATTATCCAGAAGTTAACTCGATACGCTTAGAACTAGAAAAAAAACAAAAAATAAGTTTAAAAAACAGAGGTGAAGCCCATATAACAGTTCTAACTCCCATTGAAGTTGAGACTCTTAAGTCATACGGATTAAATATGTCTGCCATTGATGAACTGGCGCAAATTGAAAAAATTCAACAAATTCCTTTTCAAGTTTCATGTCTTGGAGAAGGCAGATTAGGTAACTTAAAAACTTATTTTTTAGTTGTTAAATCTAAAGAGCTTTTAAAATTAAGAAAGAAAATTCTAGATTTAGCCTTACAAATTAATCTTACAAATCAAACAATTGCATTTTATCCAGAAGAATATTTTCCCCATATCACTTTAGGATTTACAGAGAGAGATCTTCATATTCAAGATGGAGTTCGAAAAGATGAAACTAGCTGTGCTATTTCGTTACAAGAAAAGCTATGAAATTAACTTTCTTGAGTTTCTTGAATTAAACTGAAACAGGTAGTATTTAAGTAGAAAATACTCAAGTTTTCTACTTGATTTTAGTAAGGAACAAACCGAAAACTTGAGTATGAAAAAGAATGAAATGCTTAATAGTCCTTTTTTGTTGTCCTTGATGCAAATCAACCCGGACTCTGGTAAAATCAATGATGTTTTTGAACGATTGATTCAAAAAATACAGCTTCATTTTCCAAAAATTACTTGTGAAGTTCAGCTATTTAATCATCGAAAAAAGACTTTCAAAACTTATTTTATAATGAATCAGGCGCTAATTACAAAAACAGAGAGTTTAATAAAAACTCAACTTTTAAATAAGACGGAGATACTACCCTATTACTCAACTCCTATATTGGATAAGTTTTACTTTCCTCTAAAAAAAGATAACCAACACATAGGTAATTTAGTCACTCACGGCATGAGTGATCCAGAAGAATTCAATCAAGAGGTTCTTTTTGCCACTCATTTTTTTATAAGAGCTATTATTTCCCATGAAAAACATTTAGCTATAGACTCACTAGTTGAACTTAATGATGAACTTGAAATTATTGTTACTGAAAAAACAAACTCTCTTCTTAAAGAAAGAGAGGCGAATTTTCATGCAAGTAAGATGGCTACCCTAGGCCAAATAGCCTCTGGTGTAGCTCATGAAATCAATAATCCTTTAACTATAATTCAAGCTAAAGTTTTAACTATGGAAAAAAAATTGGAAAGAAAAAACAAGTTAGATCTTGAAACTGTCGAAGATTTAAAAAAAATTACTAATACTGTTGATAGAATAGCTAAAATAGTTAAAGGATTAAAGTTTGTTAGTCGCGATGGACAAAAAGATCCAGAAAGTAAAGTCAATTTAAGCTCCCTATTTCAAACGACTCTTGAGTTTTGTGGTGAGCGACTTAAAAATAACCAAGTTAATTACGAAATTAATTTACATGGATTTGATTATGAAGTTGAAGTTAAAGAAACTCAGATAGTTCAAGTTCTTTTAAATCTTATTAATAACGCCTTTGATGCTATCAAAGACAGCGAATTCAAATGGATTAGACTTGATTGTGTTGAAAATAAAGGCAAATTGGAAGTCCACATTATAGATTCTGGTCTGGGAATTCCTGAAAAGAATATTCCCCAACTGATGGCTCCGTTTTTTACAACAAAACCTGCTGGGCAAGGAACTGGGCTAGGATTAAGTATTTCTAAAACAATTATCGAAAACCATATGGGAAAACTCTTTTATAACAAAGAATCCAAAAATACAGACTTTGTTGTTGAAATTCCATTTGTTAGAAAACTTAAATTAGATGTAAATTTAAATCATGACATCAAAGCCTCTTGAAGAAATAAAGTTTAATTGCCCTCATATTGAATCCTGCAATGGGTGTAGTTTTAAGAGTCTAGATTATAACTTTCAGCGCCAAACTAAGAAAGAGCGCTTTGAAAAAGCTTTATTAGAATCACTTCATTATACTGGCTCCATACAACTAGAGTTTCCAACTTTAGGGTACCACCGCGATAGAGCTGACTTTATTTCCTTTTCAGGAAAACTAGGGCTATTTAACAAAGCAAAAGAATTTCAAGAGCTAAAGACGTGTTCTTTATTAAGTCCAAGGCTTGCCGCCTATTTTCAAAAGCTACAGCTTTATTCCTTTCCAATTAATAAAGGGTCTTTAAGATTGAGAGTATCAGCCGCCGCCGCAAACTTCAATTATGGACTCTGGCTTGATTTTGCAAATCAAGACATTAAAAAATTACTTGAAGAAAAAAAGACTCTTCAAAAGTTAATTCAAGAAGGTATTTTTATAGAGATTGGGCAAAAAGGGAAAAAATTACTTTTAGACTCTGACACTGGGACTTTAAAACTTAAGGATCCAGAACCTCATTTTTGGTTTTCTGGTTTAAAAGAAAACCAAGAAACCCCTCTTTATTCATTAGTTTCTTCCTTTACTCAGCCAAGCATGAAGTTGAATATTTTAATGCAAAGATTGATTGTTAGCCTACTCAGTCAAAGACAATATGAATTTGGAGTGGAGTTTGGCTCTGGAATTGGAAATTTTAGTGCTTTGATTCAGGAACACTCTAAATTTTCTTTTTTCTTAGAAAATGACCCTAGAAACTTGCTAGCACTTAGTAAGAATATTAAGAGTGACAAAGGGAGAATTATTACATCACAAAAAGAATGGAACAAAGAACTTAATGATAAAGGTGAAAACTTTTTTAAAGCTTCTAAACTGTTTTTGGTTAACCCCCCAAAATCCGGAGTTGGTGAGCTGTTTAACAAAGACCCTAATTGTGAAACTTTAATCTATATTTCATGTTATTTGGATTCTATGGTTAAAGATTTATTATCTTTAAAAAAATATGGTTATAAGATAAGACAAACCATTTTATTTGATCAATTTCCACAATCTCAGCACTTTGAGACCATAACTAAACTAGAGAGATGATTTTTAAATCTGTAACCTCTCCAGCCAGGTCCTTTTCAAAAAACCATGACAATATAGGTAGCAAAATCACACCCGTTATTAAAATTAATAGAGTTCTATAAATAACCCTAAAAGGGTAAGATAATAAAAATCTTTCTTGATATAAACCTAACCGGATATGGCAGGTTTTCTCTCCAAGAGTACAGCCAGCAAAAGTTCTTAAAAGAACAAGATAACAAAATTGAAACCAAAAAAACACAACAGCAAATATTTGAAAAAAAGAGTTTCTAGATCCTTCATTTTTAAAAAGAGATAGGTAACCAGCCGTCAACAACAAAGTAACACCAAGAATAATTAGACCATCAATAAAAGAGCTCAAAAATTGAAATTCTATAAGCTTACGTCCTTTGCGTCGTCTAGGGCCTCCCAAAAAACTTAAATTTTGTAAGGGTATTTTTGTGCCCCTAGATAAGGGCACATTAGCTTTTATAACTTTATCGGTTTTAGGGTAAGGTCTTTTTGGCTCTTTGATAATCTCCATAAGCTCCCTTATTATCTAACTGAGTCTACAGCTCCACTTGGAATGGTGATATTTGTAGTTGATTCGCCGGCCCTTGGAGCCGTCGTAGGTGTCGTTGTTGTCGTTGTTGTTACCGTAGTTGTTGGATATGGACCAGGTAATGGAGTTACATACTCTAAAGGAGAGCTTGGTTTTCTTTTATGTGAACACCACCCAAAAACTTTCATGTTAGTAGTAGCTTCCAATAAACAAGCGCCACCCAAAAACCCTAGAACACTTAATCCTATTTTCCCCCAAGCCATATCACATCCACCAGTGCTTGGATTCAATTTAGAGAAAAAGCCACAACCATTAACCTCACCAGTTGAAGTAGACAAATCATTCGCTTCAACAGTATCTACCGTTGCCGGAGCAGGAGAAGTCGTTGTTACTGGAACGTGGGATTGTGGAGTCTCACCAACAACACAAAGATTTAAGGTCTTCGTATTCATATAGGGAACTTTGCACTTACAAACACCCTGAGTCGCGTCATACCAATAAGTTCCTGCGGGCGACCAACCAGAACACAAATCGCTTTGTACCACTCCTGATTCTTGAGGAGAGAGAAGCGATCTAATTTTAATAGCCCTTTTTAAAATACCATCACAAGCATTGTTTTGCTGAGCAGGGTCATCATTTTTAGCAGATCTCTTACCCTTTTTTGTTTTTTTCAGTCCGTGATTGTAAATAAATTTAGCATCTTCTTTTTTTAAATCATCTGCTGAAATTTCACTTTTATCAGCATTTAAACAAACTCTTGTCGCGGAATCTATGTAATCTAAAAGTGGTTTTGTTAAATTACTTGTCACTTTTTTGTAGGTTTCCATATCCGAAGTTGTCAGCTTTCCATCTTCTATTTTTATAAGCTTAGGATCTACATTAACACCAGTTCTTTCGATTTTCTTAATCCATGCCTTAAGGAAAGTATACTTGTCTTCAACTGTGTCCAATTTACTTTGTTTATCACACACACCATCAGGATGTGTCGCTTGCTGAAACTCAGGAGAAGAAGTGTCAGCACAAACAGGACCGCCATCACTGGCTATGTAGAGCGTTGATTGACATGCAATAATCGCTTTTTTCTTTTTTGGATTAGACTCTCTTTCTCTACAGACCATTGTCTCTTCAGAGCTCCAGGCTGCAGAATTTTTACTTAAAGAGCAACCTTTACCATTTGAACTCCAAGTACCAGCCATTCCTGAAATAATACAACTGGGTCCAGTCCTATTAAGCTCTTCATCTGTTTCTCCTAATCCAAGAAACCGTTCTCTTATCTGTCTGTCTCCAATAAGTTTAGCTCCATCAACTACAGCTGTAGAGTTATCTGCGTAGGAAGTTTCTCCAGTAAAATAACTTGCAAAGAGCTCCACATTTGCGGGCATTCTTTGAACAACCTTATTTGATGTCGGCTGCTTAAAAACTTTTTGAGAGGCTGCAAGTAATTCTCTGAAGTATAAAACGTATTCTGCTTTTTGAGCTTTTGACATTTTTTTCCAGGCTTCAAAGGTAGGAACATATCCTTGAGCAAATATTGACATTTTAAATTTCCTAATCGCCTTTTTAACAAATTTAAAATGCTCAAGCTTTTTAAATAGAATATTATCATCCCTCAATTCCTGGGCTGATAATGTTACACCATTAATTTTGAGCATTTCATTTTCACTAAGTAAGTATTCAATAATGACAGTTTCACCATCTAACTCATGGATGGTTTTAAATGCCTTTTTACCTTTATAATCAAACTCCTGAACTTGAGTTTTTGGTATTTTTTCATTCGCTAGTAATGAAAAAATACCATAAGCTCCTTGATAAGCTTCGTCTTTTGGGAATTGACCACTTACTTTTTTCCAAATATCCCCATAGGTCTTATTACCATCAGAGTTCATTAAATTGAAAATTTCCTTCGTTTGTTTTGCTCCCGCAACAGCAGTATTTTGCGCTAAAGTAGTTGGAGTGTATATGAGAGTTGCTGTTACAATCCCCGATAAAAGCGAGTTCAGAAGTTGATTCTTCATAATTTTCCTCTTTATAATCTTTGATGGCACTATTATGTTTATTTTACTTAGAAATGATCGGATTATAATGAGAAAACTTTAAGGTATTAATAATTTAAGACTATGGTCTTGGTTCTATTTTTTCTAATAACTTAGGCTCTTGTAGCAATTGACTAAAGTTTTTAACCCAATCGCTATTGTCATTTAATGATTCTAGGTAATCAAAAGAAACTCCACCAGCCTGAAGAAATAGCTTTCGATTTTCCATATTGATCTCCTCAAGAGTTTCCAAACAATCAGCGGCAAAGGCTGGGCACACAACAAGGATTTTTCTAGTTTCAGGACTAGCTGCTAGTTTTATAAGAGTTTTATCAGTATAAGGCTCAATCCACTTAGATCTACCTAGTCTTGATTGAAAACTAGTAATTATCGTCAAATGTTTAATTTTGTCAGACAAAGACTCTGAAATCAGCTTTGTTGTATGAAAACACTGAGCCCGGTAACAATTTTTTTCACAATTAACAGATAATGAACAACAGGCGTTCTCGTTGAACTTACAAAACTCATTCTTCTTTAATTGAGACTCCGGCAATCCATGATAAGAAAAAAGTATCGCTTGATATTGACTTAAATCTTTTCTGGAAATTTTATCAACCCAAGTTTTTATGAATAAGGGATGATTCCAAAAGGGTTTTAGAATTCTAATTTGAAGACTTTGGTTTTTTTTATAAAAAAAGAGTTCTTTCTTGAATTTTTCTACCGCCGACAAAGTTGTAGATTCTGCCCACTGAGGGTATAAAGGAGCAAAAATAATTTCATCCCACTTCTGCCCATTAAGCTGAGAATTTAATACCGATTCAATAGAAGGCTGTTGATAACGCATAGCTATCTCAACAGTGGTTCCTTCAGAAGAAATTAGTTCTCTAAGTTTTTTAGCAAAGCTTAACGTGTAGATTAATAAGGGAGAACCAGCAGGTGTCCAAATACTTCTATATTTAACAGCTGAATGTGGTGCTCTAAAAAAAGAAATAATACCGTAAACTAAAATAAAACGGAATAAGAAAGGTATTTGAATGACTTTGGGGTCCATCAAGAACTCTCTTAAATATTTTCTAACGTCTTTCACTTCAGGTGATTGCGGAGTCCCGATATTATTTAGTATAATCAGTGTTCGCTTTGATTGCATTTCAATCCTTATTTTGGTCCATTTCTTTGACAAAATTTCTAACTAAGTGATAATTCCTTTCATGTATTCCTGAAAGTCCCAACACTCCTAAAAAATTACCAGTCACACGGTCCATAGAATTTACAGAACTAAGAAAATTATCCAAGGCTAGATTATACTCAGGAATTACATTCTTCCATCTATAAATAAAAAAATGTTCAATAACACAAGGAGCTCCTGGAAACACCCTAGCTCTATCAGCCAAGATTAATTCTTTAATTTTATCGTCAGAAAAATCCAAATATTCTGGATGCTCGCTACCACCCAATATCCAACTTTCATTGTAGATACCTCGATTAGGAAATATTTTAGTATTAGCTAAAACGCCTAGGGAATGAAAGTTCTCTACATTTGGAAAAAGAATTCCAAAACCATCTATTTCATGTACTTTCGAATAAGTAACTGTTGCCCTAATTAAAGAATTCGACAAAGCAAACTCTGTTTGTTTTGTCGAAGAATTAGAAGAATGGTTTTTTATACAAATATAGGAAGAAAGAGAAGTTGCCAAAAAACTATTATGTAACATTTTAATGTCAGAGGCTTCACTTTTGAAAATAAACTCCACCCCATGAGTAACAAGAAACTCTTTTAACTTGTCGATAACCTCTTGCATGCCAAGTGGAGCGGAAACCAAACCTCTGCCTTTTGTTGGTTTTATTTTTTTATAAAATAAAGACTTAAGAACTAGTTTTGCAGATAATTTTTCTGTAGCTGTTGCAAAAATGCCATTTATCATGGGTTGTAATAAGTAATCATTAAAAGATTTATTTGTGCATCTCAAAGCCCAAGAGTAAAAATCCTCCTCAGGTAGCGGCTTAATAGTTCCCGTTAGCACCCTCCACAGTAAGCGTCCAATTCCAGACAGCGTCTCATAAAAACTTAGTGGCCATCTGTGTAACTTGCCAGCTTTAAAAAGGTAACGTTTCTTAGCTGTTTGCTGAGTAAAAATCATTTCACAACGAATATCTTGAAAAAGCTCCTCAATTTTAGCGGAGTTTACAAAACCATTCGCCGCCGTTTCCACTAAAAAAGCTCCATTTTCAGCACTAAAACTATGGATAACACCACCAACTCGCTGTGTTTTTTCTATTATCTTAACAGGATAGCCTTGTTTAATAAAAAAATAGGCTAAGGATAAGCCCGAAAAACCAGCCCCTATAATTTCCACCGGAAAATTATTTTTTTTGTTTAAATTTTTCATATGGATTGAGAAAACACCCGTGTTAGAGGTGTCGCTTTTTTTAAGCGTTTATCAAAAAACATCGCTGCATTTCGTAAAAAAGGTTTTCCTTTCTCTAATAAAATTAATCTGTGTTCTTTAATAGTTATTAGATCATCCTTAAACATTTCTTTAAGAAAATCCTTCACTTCTACTTCTTCTTCTTGATCAAGATTAACTTCATACTCTGTCATAAATTTTAAAATCTTCACTCTTTGTATTTTATCTTCCTCATTAAGAACATGCCCACGCAACGTGGGCAATTGATCTTTATTTACTTTTTGTTCGTATACATTTAATACCTTTTCATTTTGATGAAAAGAAAAAGGCGTCTCTGAAATAGCACTTACTCCAAGACCTAGAAGTAAATCCGTTTTTTGATCAGTATACCCCATAAAATTACGATGAAGCTCTTTGTTTTGAGACTTCTTATACAAAGCATCCTTTTTTAAAGCAAAATGATCCATACCAATTTCGACATAGTCATTTTTTAATAATAAATCCCTAGCTATTTCGTAAAGTTTTCGTTTTTCTTCACCTTTAGGTAAATCTTCATCCTTAAACAATTTCTGTTGTGGCTTAATCCAAGGAACTATCGCTAGGCTATATAAAGCAATGCGATCAGGTCTTAGCTGAATCGTTTTTAATGTCGTATCTTCTATGCTTTCTGGAGTTTGCTTAGCTAAACCGTAAATCAAATCAAAATTAATAGAGTCAAACCCTAAAGAGCGAGCCTCTAAAGTTACTCTCTCTGTGACTTCAAAAGGCTGTATGCGGTTAACAAGACGTTGTACCTCGGGATGAAAATCTTGAACACCCAAACTGATGCGATTAAAACCCCATTTTTTTAAAACTTCTAACTGCTCTTTTTGTGTTCTTCGTGGATCTACTTCAATAGCTCCCTCAAATTCGCTCTTAGCTTTGCTCACTTTGGAAAAAAGTCCTGAAAGTAGTTCATCCAAAGAGGCAGCACTAAAAAAAGTTGGCGAACCACCTCCTAAATGAATTTGCTTCAAAGGGATAGTTTTTAACTCTGGAACTTGAGCAAGATAAAGATCTAGCTCTTTAAGTAAAACTTTAACATACGGAGCCTCTTTCCCGTGGTCTTTAGTAATGGATGTATTGCAACCACAAAAAGTACATAAAGTTTCACAAAAAGGCATATGTAAATATAAAGACCAGCTCGAATTATTTATTTGAATTGTCTGTCTTATATGCTGCAGCCACTGTTCCGTTGTTGGAGATTGATCCCAGTATGGAACCGTTGGGTAGCTTGTGTACCTTGGCGCTGGGATATCATACTTTTTTAACAATTCACTCATACAAAAAACTCCTTTCTGACTAGCTCAATAAACTTGTGGACGTTTTTTTCAGGAGTATGAGGCAAAACTCCATGTCCTAATCCGCAAACCCAACGAGCTCTTTCTGTTTCTGGAATTTCTTTAAAACTTTGCAAGTAGCTTCGCATAGATTTACTGAAGTCTTCTGGTTCTTGATGAAGTAAAGATTGATCAAAGTTCCCCTGTATAAAAAAAGAATTTTTATAACTGCTATTTAAGTTACGAATCAACCCTGGTAAATTCCAACGATGGTCAAATCCAAGTCCCGCCCATGGACATTCGAAAAACTCTTTAGAAAAATAACTTCCCATAGTGGTCTTGGAATAATATCCCAATTTACCTGGAAACTCTTTCGACAAAGCTATTAACTGAGGAGCTACATACTTTTGATATGTCAAAGGGTCTAGCTCTCCAGCGGCTGTATCAAAAACCATGACCACTTCTGCGCCCCCTTCTAACTGTAATTCAATATTTTTTCTAAGCAAAGGTAGCAGATGTTGCTGACAAAAATCTTGATAAATCGGCAAATATTTTTTTGATAAAGTAAGACTTCCTTTATGAGAACCTTCAACAGCATACACAAATAGTGTCCATGGTCCACCAACAAAGCCGATCAAGGACTTATCCTCTGGTAAGCGCTTTCTAGTCAATTCAAGAGCTTTCTTTTGAAAAAGGAGCATCGGCCAAGCCTCTTGAAAAGGAGTTAAGCTTCCCATTCGTTCGGGCGTTAAGTGCTTTTCTAGCTTAGGACCCTCATCTGTATAATCTAGTCCTAAACCCAAAGCTTGGAGGGGAAATAATAAATCACTAAATAGAATAGCTACATCAAAATCAAAATCCATAATAGGCCCCATAGCCACTTCGGCAGCCAAATCAGGGAGTTTGCAAAGATCCATAAAGGAATTCTTTTTCCTTAATCCTTGATAATGAGAGTGATACCTACCCGCTTGACGCATAAACCAAATGGGCGGAGTTTTTTGTAATTTATTTTGTATAGCATTTTTAAATTTTTCATTCATATATCACTTACCTTCTTCTTCCTCAGCGAGCCATTGATAGCCAAGCCCACGTACATTTCTTATTAAATTTTCGTTCTCAACCCCTAGGGCTTTTTTGATTCTTACGATAGTGTTGTCCACAGTTCTTAAGTTTGGATTTTTATCCTCTCCCCAAACATAATCCATAATTTCATCTCGAGAAACAGGCACTGGAGCCTTCTTGTAAAGAAGCTCCAAGACTTTCATATCCGTTTGTGCTGGGTACTCGATTTGTCCATTATCTTTTTTAAAAACCATCTGCTGAAAATCCACAGTCATGTTTTTAATTTTTATATGTTGATTTTTTGCATGTGAATCAAGAACATGCTTTACTCGAATCAATAACTCTTTAAGATGGAAAGGTTTGGGAATAAACTCTTCAGCCCCCAATTCATAGCCTTTAAGCCGACTTTCAGCATCACTTTGTGCTGTTAAAAAAACTATATTCACCTTGGGATTTAGTAACCTTTTTTCAGCAATATTAAATCCACTTCCATCAGGTAAATTCACATCTAGAATGACTAAATCAAAAAATTGTTGATCTAACCTTTGTAAGGCCCCTTTTTCCGTTTGTGCCCACTCAACAAAATAATCTTTTTCTAGACGCTCTTTTAAGATTTCTCCTAATGTGATATCATCCTCTACAAGAAGTATTTTTTTTGTTATCATGTTATCCCGTCCTTTGATTCAGCAACAAATGAAACTCAAGTCGGCCATCTGACTTTTTCACATAAAGTGAACCTTTAATTTTATTCACTATGTGATAGCAGAGCTTAAGTCCAATTCCTGATGATTTAGCTGCAAGATAATTTTTATCACTCTCAAGCTCTGGCAACTCAACAGCCCCTTTTCCATCATCAGAACAGATAATAAGAATTTTTGCCCCCTCTTTTTTCAAATGAAACCTTACCATTGTTGCTTGCCCATGAATCAAAGCATTTTGTATTAAATTTCTTAGGACAACCATAAGAGCTCTTCGATCAGAAACTAATTCCATGTCTTGATTCATTTCTATGGAAATCTCTGGAAAATCGGATTTAACCAAACTAATAACTTGTGAAAAACTGAACTTCTCTTGAAGTAACTTAAGATCATCTAGCTGAGCCAACCACAGAGAGTTTTCTAACTGTAAATCAAGTTTACTAATATCTTTAACTAACCTCTGTAGGGCTTTGTTTTTATGGAAAAACTCTTCTTCCCTTAAAATCTCGCCCTGTAATCTTAGTCTAGATATAGACGTTTTTAAATCGTGAGAAAAAGTAGCAAAAAAAGTTCTGAGAGCCTTGTTTTTTTCATTATCTTGATACAAAAAATAAATTAGAAAAAACCCACCCAAAAATATAGCACTTAGAAAAAAAATCCCCTCCCAGAGAAGCATTCTTTTTCTAGCCAATAGATTTACAGCAGAGTTGGGTTTAGATATTTCCTCCATACCATAGAACCACCACCAGCTAACCATGGAAGAAGTAAACAACAACCAAAGAAAAGATAATCCTAATTTTATTTTCATAGGATCAAACTACTTCATTTCGCTTAGAACTTTTGTTATTTTTTGAATGGCTAAATCAAGAACTTCATCTGTGTGAGCTAAAGACAAAAAACCTACCTCATAAGCATTAGGTGCTAAATAAACACCCTCATCCAAGAGTTTTAAAAATAAAGTTTTAAATTTTTCCCCTTGTCCCTGAGGAATAGATGTAATCTCTCTGATAGGCTTGCTGTCACTTACTCGTTCATGAATCCAAAATAAAGAAGCAAAGTGACTGATATCTAGGTTTTTAGCTAATAAAAAAGGCTTAAGTTGTTTTACAAAATAACTAGTTCTTTCATTTAATGTTTGCCAGCCATTGAGGGCTACCATTTTTTTCAAAGTTTCAAGACCTGCTCGCATACCAATGGGATTAGCTGACAAAGTCCCAGCCTGATAAACTGGACCTAAAGGGGCAACAAAGTCCATGATTTCTTTACGGCCTCCATAACAGCCTACAGGAAATCCACCTCCAAGGATTTTTCCATAACAAACTAAGTCAGGCTCAAGAAGCCAGTCACCGCTCATTCCCGTTAAGCTGACCCGAAATCCACTGATAACCTCATCGCTTATAAACAAACTCTTATGTTTCGCACACAAAGATTTAATTTTTTTTAGAAAGTCTTTTCTCTGAATTAAAAGTCCATAATTAGCAGGCAATGGCTCGATGATAACAGCGGCTATATCGTGACCCCACTCTTGGAATATTCTTTCTAATCCAGCTTCGTCATCAAGTTGAGCAATAAGGGTTTCTTCAGCTACTGCCTGACTAACACCAGCCGAGGAGGCAGCACTAAGTCCAGCTAATCCACTCCCTGCCTTCACCAGTAAAGAATCCACATGCCCATGATAGCAACCATCAAATTTGATCACTTTTGTTTTCCCAGTGTAAGCCCTGGCTAATCTTAAGCTCGACATAACAGCTTCTGTCCCACTTGAGACAAATCTAACTTTTTCGACAAAAGGAATTTGAGCCGTGATAAACTCAGCAAGCTCCAAAGAATAGGGTTCGCAAGCACCAAAAGACCATGCTGTATCTATCATTTCATGGACTTTAACTTTTACATCCTCGTCTAGATGACCAAGAATTAAAGGTCCAAAACTTTGACAAAAATCTATGTACTTTACCCCATCCACACTTGTTAAATAAGCGCCTTTCGCACTTTTAAAAAAAATGGGTGCACGTTCTAATCCTTTAAAGGATCTCACAGGAGAATGAACTCCACCAGGAGCGACTTTTAAAGCTCTTTCAAACAATGGTTCACTTTGTGATAAATCAGATTTATTCATAGGTCACATCCTTACTCTTATTTCATTCTTTTTTCGATTTCTAAATTTTTCGTTCTTAAATACGAACTTGTATTTTTATTGGATCAACGTACTGACATAGAGTTTTATAAGTACTTCCAACACCGCAAACATGTACTTTATTTTTTAATTCTGGGTATTTTTCAAAGTATTTCTTGAATAACTCACCATGGCTCCAATAATAACTCTCAGCTTGTAAATTCAACTTTCTATTCTCTGGCTCTTCATATGAAATTTCATAGGTTTCAATTTTTTTTGCCCAACTGGATTTCTTTCCCTGTGAATGAGTCAACTTAAACCACTGTATCTTCGGAGCTAAGGTTTCTAACTCTGGAGATTCTTCTTCTCCTAATGACTCAAAACTTCCACTCACCCATATTCCTAATTGACTTAGTTTTTTCCAAGTTCTCAAACCACTGGTCCAAATCATATACTCTGATAACAAGGCTTTTAAATCCACCTTAGAGTCTGAATCATTTCCAAAAGCTTCAGCTTTCGTAACCAAAAGTCCTACAGAACTCCCGCTGGAAACATAAGGTAATTCAAAGCTCAAAGGTTTTAATATTTTAATTAAGTTTTTATGCACCTCATAGTCATTGAACTTTTTCTCCTCAGTAAAAACATTCTCAGCCATTGGAGTAAAAATTTTTCGCTGATTTAAAATCACACCTTGCTCTGTCAATCCTCGTAAAAAAAACAATGAAAAAGGTTTCTTATTTATCACAGTGACACCAATTTTTTGATGACAACCACCACCATGCTTTTTCAATTCCAATCTTTCTATAGAAACATTATGATACACTTCGTCTTGATTTATTTTTTTTACCAAATCCAAAATGTCAGTTCTGTCTCTGGCAACTTCGATAGCCAGAGCTCCTTGAGCTGCAGCTGTTGGATTTTCACTTAAAGGAAGCACTTGAAAATCAAGTTCAGTCAAAACCCCTCTCAAAAAGGATTTAGTTTCTTGAAATTCTTCTCTAGTTGCTGATAGCAACCGATCTAGCGCGGCCTTAGCGACAACCAAACCGTCAATCTCTGTAGACTGCATCAGTTTTTTTACACGTGTCTGTATATTACCACGTACAGAGGTGAACTTTATGGCGGCAACCGACCAAGGTAATGACCACGAAAAAAAACTTTCTAAATTATAAATTCTTCTTGGTGAGGAACTAAAAAATTGTAACTGTGATTTATTGCGACTAGTCTTTTTAAAAAGAAGAACATCTCTAGGATCAGCTCGATGAAGAGTTCCAGCGATCACAGTGAAAGACTTTTCTTCAACTGGAAGATCTTTCCAAGAATGGACCACCAAGTCCACTTTATGTTCACATAAATCCTTATAAAAATCTTCTGTGAAAACCCCTTTTTCTGGCATTTTCCATAGTGGATCTTGAAGATTTATATCTCCTAGCGACTCTCTGAAACGATATTCAACTTCCAATTCAGAAAAATGCTTTTGCAAAGCCTCTCCAACAGCATAGGCCTGCAATCTAGCTAGATCACTTTTCCTAGACGCAATAATTATTCTTTTCCTATTTGTATTGATTGCACTAGGCACAAATGTCATCCCAACCCCAAGGAAATAAAGTCATTTTATTACGATGTTTTTGCAGAATAAGATCAATCTCCTCTTTAACCAAAGAAATCTTATGTTGCAAAGACTGTTCAGATTCTAATAACATCTGCTTCACTTCATCAAGGTGAAAATAATTATTTTTTGCATTCTGAAAAAGTCTGGCTTCACCTCTCCAGTCAATAATTTTATTTACTTTAATCTTTTTTAAGAATTTTTCTTCAAGATAATCATTACTAACTGGCGCAGCTATAATTAGGTTCATTTCTTTGCTTATTTCCGCTTCATAATTACCATAGCAACTAACATCAGCCAACTGATGCTCCTGAATTTGTCGAAACTCTTGAAACTCTTCATTAGTCTTCGGAATTTGTCTAATTACCAAAAACTTTTCATTAATTTGACTTAACCAAGGGGCTATCTCTTTTGCTAACTGACCTGATCCCAACAATAAAACAGGCCGTTCTTTATCAAGAAGTTTTCTAGATAAAGAACCGTAACTTTGCGATCCCCATTTTTGGATATGTTTATCTCGCAAAAATTTACAATCACTGGAAAGTTGTTCTAAATGCTTTGGCAAATAACAAGATCGACGTTTAATACTTAACTGACTTTTATAGTCCTCATGAAATTTTTTGTATTGTCCAAAAATTTCAGTCTCACCTTTAACATCAGATTTTAATCCTGAAATAATTTGAAGAATCAAAGAGTAAGCACCTTCTCCCGCTAATATTTGTAAAAAAGGATGAGCACAATACTTTTGAATGGAGCTTGATTGACTTTCGCTGAGTTTAGCTGAATCAAAAAAATATATTTTACGCAAACAAGTTTCAAAGCGATAAAAAAATTCTTGAGAATCTAAAAATAAAAAAAGTTGGTCAAAATTAACTTTAACTAATTCTTGAAAATTGTTACCAGACATCTCTTTTTGAGACTGCAAAAACTTTTGTTTATCAAAGTGTATAACTGAAAACCTATCCACAAACAGAGACTAACAAAAAAATACAATTAAAGTGTCATAGATTTGTCATAAATCACAGAAATAACTAACAAAATGCCTGCTTTTGAAGCTTATAAGAAGCAAAAGCAGGCTCTCTGTATCAAAAATAAAACTAAGGCTGTTGAGGCGTATTTGTAACGGGAGTTTGAGTCTGTTGGGCTAAAGCCTTTTGAATAAACTCTATCAGAGTTATATCTTCACCTCGACACTTATCCTCTTCACAGACTTTGGACGCAACACACTGTTTAGCATAATCAAAATCATAATCTTGGTCACCTCTGACTAAAATTCCAGCAACTTCTAAGGTATTAGCCTTAAAAACAGGCGAGCCACTATTACCACCATAACTATCTGTTGTTGCCACAAAAAAACCGTCTTCAATTTTCCTGACATGAGCGTTTCCAGCAACTTTCAAAGGCAAGCCTGAAGGATGACCCATTAAAACTAAAAACTCTCCAGGAATTGGAGCTTGACTAGATAGTTTTACAGGTTCTC
>JABWCN010000023.1:26011-88991 GCA_013359135.1 Pseudobdellovibrionaceae bacterium
CAGGTTCTCTATCAACAACAGTTCTATCAAGCCTAACTAAAGCATAGTCTTGATTTCTGCTGTAGCCACGAGCAACAACTTCTTTACAACTATAAACATCATTTTGAGCTAAATTTGTCGGTGGAACATTCTGATCTTGCATACGATAATTAAAAACAAAAGACTGAAAAGAACAATTGAACTCGTTCACACAATGACCTGCTGTAGCCACCAAGTCAGGACCTACTAAAAAACCCGTACAATTAGCAGCTGTTGGCTGATTATAAAAAGGTTCTTCTTTGCATAGCTCCATGGATTCACCAAGAGTTGACTGTGAAATCTCGAATAGATTTTCTTTAAGAGTTAAGTTCGCGGTAGGAATCATAGCTACCGTCGCATTCATCGCAGTGACTAATCCTGGAGCTGAAACTTGATATGCCTCCATGCGATCATCTTGCCCATAAATTACTTTTGGTCTCTTTTTGAAATTTTTTGAGTCTAAAGCCATTGCCGAATAGCTTGAAAACCCAAAACTTAAAGCCAATACAGAATGAAAAATCCCCCCAAAAAGAATTCCCTTCATGCTTTCCCCTTCCTAGGAAAAATAAAAATCAAAGCTCATCATGAGCTTAATTAAAATTTTTAATATTATTCTATTAGAAAATATTTGTTAGTTTGTAGCAAAGGATTTACCACACTCAGACTCATTAATTATTTTTATTATTCAAATAATTAAACGCTAAAGCGTAATTATAAATTTGCTTAATCATGGAGTTGAAACCATTAGCCCGTGAAGGAGACAGATGACTTTTAAGACCAATTTTTTCAAAAAAAGAAAGATCTGCCTTTAGAACATCAGACGGACTTTGGTCATCATAAAGCTCTAACAACAATGAAACTAGACCCCTCACAATCAAAGCATCACTATCACCTTTTAACAATAAACGCTTTGTTGTTGGATCCACACTGGCAACTAACCACACTTGTGACTGACAACCTTTGATTAAATTTTCTTCCACTTTAAGATGAGCCTCAAGGGCTGGGAGTCGTTTTCCTTTATCGATAATCAGCTTATAGCGAGCTTCCCAATCAACTTCATTTTGAAATTCATTGATTAGCACTTGTACTTTATCTTGGATCGTTTTTCTTGCACCCGAAGGATTATTTTTATTCATTTGTTCTGACATATTTCTATTTTATCCCTAGCCTCTAGCAATTTCTGCAACAAATCAGTCCCCAGAGCTCCTTGTATTTCTTTTATTTGCTTTAAAGGAAGCTCGTCAACAAATTCTGCAGCTTTTATATAGAATTCTTCTTCTTTTTGCCAGTAATGCTTCCACAATTTCTTGGCCTGAGGGATTGGTAGACTCTTCTGTCCAAGTAATTTTTTTAGGTTCATCTGATCTGGGTCGATATTAAGAAAATCTAGTTGTTCTGAAAGCTCTCTAGGAGAATAATCGTGGTAAACTAAAACTTCTTCAGCTAAAGCCATTTCCAAGTAACTTAAATAATCCTCTAGATGTTTCCAGAACAACTGACCTTTCTGCGCATAACTAGATTTACAATAAAAACTAGTACAAACACTTCCGCGAAAACGCCAAATTCCACAGCTCTGAGTTGCAGTTTGATAATAAGGACATAACATCTTTTCTGATTTTCCAAAAATTTTGTCTTTATTATCTAAAAACTCCTTCTGATACCAAGGCGGTGCCACCAAACCTATTGGAAGTGCAAATCTTTTTTCTTTGATCATTCTTCTTAAAAAGACTTGTGCGTTTTGATAAGACTCACTTTTTTGCTTAAGGATATAGCCTATGGTGTAGTTTGGCAAAAAAGGCCAAAAAGTACAGCACTTTAAATGCGCTTCATACTTTTTGGGCGCCTCTATGCACTGGTGGCAGGTCGCTTTCTTTTCCTCAATGTCAAACTCCCAAAAAGAGTCTCTCTTGCCATAATTTCCTGGAACATTAAAAAATGCCCGATAATGATCGGGCATTAGGTATTTCATCTTCATAATTTTACATTTCAAATTTTAACATTTCAAATGTCTAACTTTTTAAACCTTTAAAACATTAAGAGGCTGATTTTTTTCTTTCATCACTAGCCGATGCTAGTTCCATTATTTTATCACCGATATTTTCCAAGGGCAATACAAACTCTGCAGCTCCTCGCTCGACCGCTTCCCTAGGCATTCCGTAGACCACACAAGTTTCTTTATTTTGAGCTATGGTTCGAGCTCCCAGTTTTCTGAGGTTAAGTAACTCCCTAGCTCCATCAGCACCCATACCTGTAAGGATAACTCCTACAATTTTATGATAATCTTGCTTAGCTACGGATTGAAAGAAATAATCTACACTTGGCTTATGACGATTAACGGGTTCATCATCTGTTATCACAATTTTACTTACATTACCTGCTTTCTTAATAGCCATTTGCTTACCGCCTGGCGCAATGTAAATGGTATTTTTTTTGACTTCATCGCCGTCTTTAGCTTCAAAAACATCATGAGGTAAAATGTCATTCAATCTTTTAGCAAAGGCAGTTGAAAATACTGGCGGAATATGTTGAACCACCAAAATTGGAGGAGTTTCCTTTGGTAAGGTCAAAAATACTGACTTAAGAGCTTCAGTTCCACCTGTTGATGAGCCAATAACAACAATGGATTGAGCATCTAAATTATAAGAGGTATTCTTTTTAACTAGGTTTCTAGACGGAAAGGTGGTTCTTAGTTTTGTTTCTACCGAAACTAAACTAGCATTCTTCACTCTTTCAATAATCAAGGGTGCAACGAGATCAAGTTCTTTTAAAGTGGGTTTTTGTATATAATCAACCGCTCCACCTTCAAGAGCATTAAAAACCTGAGGCCCTTCTTCCTGGCTGATTGAACTTATCATGACAATTGGTACCTTGTAGGTTGGAGCTAGTTTTTTTACCAACTGCACTCCATCTATATGTGGCATATGAATATCCATAGTGATAACATCTGGCTTATGGGTTTTATACAACCCCTCTGCTTCTAAAGGATTTTCACAGGTAGCGACAACTTGAATATTTTTATCTTTTTTAAAAATCATACTTAACAACTGAATGATTGTTGCGGAATCATCAACAATCATAACTTTGATAATTTTATTTTCTAATTTATCTTTTTCTTGAGGGGTCACCTCTATGGAGGAATTTTCTTTGGAAAGAATTAACTTATTTCCATTTTGAGTATAGTAGACTTCAAAGTCATTCTCTCTGATAACTTGATTCAATAATTTCATATTCTGAGTTTTAACAAAAGCAGCAATTTCTTCTAACGGTTTTTTGGGACCAATCATCTTTAAAGACAAATCTACTTCATTACAATTAAGTTTAGATTTAACCTCTGCTAGCATGTCCTTAAATGAGTTCAAGCTCATATCATGCAACAATGTAAGCAGACTCTTCTTTTGTGCTGCCTCGAAATAAAAAAATAAACTCTGATGCATTTTTAGATGAATCGTTTCAACTGCTAAACCTTGAAAAACTTCAAACTTAAATTTAGAATTCACAATAACCCCTTATTACGACTTCATATCATCAGATTTAACAAAAAAATCCTCACTCACAGAAAGATAAGAATTTAAAGGAACAACAGCTTGAGCTACTTCTTTAAGTTCCGCATAAAACTTATTGTTAACTCCGCTACCATGTTCTTCTAAAGTTAAATGCAAAGGATGAATTTCCTGAATCGAACTCAAGATCTTTTTGCTTGGCATCCCCATGACTGCCACCGATACTTTTTTTCCTTTAATTAACTGCGCCCATTTTTTGAAATTCGTATCTAAATCAGTAAAATAAATTTTTTTATCTTCTATTTGATTTATCTCTGGCAACAACTGCGTAGAAATAGTTGTTTTTGTCTTAAATTTTTCAAAAAGCGGATTTAATGCTTCATAAACACCATCATAAACAAAAATTGTAGCTGGATCCTGTGCATGTAAAGCCTTCAAAAAATCAAAAGTCATCTTAGTACTTGGAGCTGATAAGTTCGCAAAAACAATTCTGAGTTTTTCAGCAGTGTTCTTAATCTCATATTTCTTCCTGAAAGAATTATCAATTTCTGAAACTTTTTTGTTTTTATGTTTAAATTGAAAAGAAAGTTTCAATTTTGAACGAATCTCATCTGAACGTTCTTCTAAATTAGCCATTGTTGGCTTCTCAATATAATCGCTAGCTCCAAGTTCTATCGATTTCATTGCTGTATCACTATTTTCCCTATTGATACTAGAAATCATAATTACAGGGGGGTGAGAGTCATTCATTTGGGATTTTAAATAACTAATTCCATCCATTTCTGGCATATGAATATCTAACGTTACCAAGTCTGGTTTTAAATCTTTTACTTTTTGAATAGCTTCTTTCCCATTTAAGGCCGTACCAACCACTTCAAAGCCGAAATCTTTCGTTAAGATTTTCTTAAGCAATGTGAGTATAGTTTGAGAGTCGTCGACACACAAAACTTTTAACATAGCAGGCATTTGAAAAATAGGTGTTAATGGCTTAACTATAGGAGCAGCTGGTGCAACAATAGAAGGCGCAGAAACAGCAGAGTTCGTTTTTGTTTTTGCCATATGTGAATACACACTTGGCCCCACATAGTTTACATTCTCTACGATTCCATTTAAAGACTCAGAAATACCGATAAAGAACATACCTTCGGGATGAAGGTATGACATCAATTTTTTGGTGATATTTTTGATCTGATCCATATTAAAATAAATAAAAACATTTCTACAAAAAATAATATCAAATTTTCTATTTTGTGGAAGTTTGATATCATTTAAATTTTCCACACCAAAAGAACATGGCTTTTTTAAATCATCTTTTATCTTTGCAAAATGAGCAATTTGCCCTGTGCCTCGAACCCAATTGCTTCCAAGGTACTGCATAGGAATTTTCTTGACCTCATCCCAAGGATAAACTCCGTTACTAGCAAATTTAACACTTTCGGGATCAATATCGGTACCAAATATTTGATAGTTAAAATCTGGAGCTACTTGTTTTAGATAAATATTTAAAAACATAGATAAAGAATAAACCTCTTGTCCTCTAGAGCAAGCTGCAGACCAAATGTTTATAACCTTTTCACCTCTAGCCCTGGCACGATCAACAATCTCAGGAAGATGAGACTCTAGATATTCAAAATGATTAAACTCTCTAAAAAAATAAGTATGATGGGTTGTCATCAAAGAAACTAATTTTTCAGTTTCAGCAATTTTGTGGGCATTAAAATAAGTCAAATAATCAGAAAAACTGGGAATCCCCAATTTTATCATATGAGACTTAAGTCGATTTTCAACCATGGAAACCTGTTTTTCACCTAATTGAATTCCAGTTGATTGATTCACTACTTTAGAAATCTCTACCAAAACTTTTTTAATATCTTCTGAACTTTCAACGATTACATCTTTTAACTTAACTTGTCCCATTAACCATCACTCTTTCTTTTAGGTTTAACTTTTAAACTTCTTCAAATCTTGGATCATTAGCACTTGGCACAGAATCTCCAGAAACAGAAACCTTGCTTACTGAAGACCCGGCAGGCTCTACTTTTTCCATAGGTAAAGGTTTAGCTACAACATTCAAAGTTTCTTTCTTTTTAAAAGCCAAAACTTTCTTATTTTCATGTTTCTCTTTTTTTGGTTTTTCTACTTTTTTGGGATTCACTTCTAATTTAGATGAATTTGAATTACTTCCTTGCACAACATGAACCAAAGCCTCTACTTGCTCTTTTAGTTCCTGTGATTTAGAATTAACCTCTAATGAAGAATTATTTGATTCTTGAGAAATTTTTGAATTTTCTGAAGTTGTTATGTCAAGCTGACCCATGGCTTTAGCTATTTCTTTAATTCCATTCGATTGTTCTTCTGAAGCCCTAGCAATTTCAGAAATCATTTCATCAACCATTTTTACATTCTTCGCAATATCCTCTAATGCTTCATTACATTCACCAGCAGTTCTTTTACCTAGAGAAACTTTTTCTCTAGATCTAGAAATTAACTCTTCAACACGGCTTTCAGTTTCTTTAACAATTTGCGAGGTTTTTCGCTGACTTTCATCAAGTAGTGTTGAAATTTCTTTAGCTGCATTTCCACTCATTTGTGCTAAATTTCCAACTTCTTCAGCTACGACAGCAAACCCTTTTCCATATTCACCAGCTCTAGCTGCTTCAACTGAGGCATTAAATGATAATAGTTTTGTTTGGAAAACAATCTCGTTGATTACTTTCGTTTTATTACCAATATCTGAAATGAGTTTCACAATTTCATTGATCTTTTCATTATTAACTTTCATTTGATCTGCAATCAAATCATTAGACTGAGAAATTTCATCGATGGAATTTAACATGTTAACAACAGTCTGTTTTCCCTGATTGGTTGCTTGTAAACTATCACCAGAAACAGCTTTTGACTGTTTAGAAGCTTCCGTGTTTTTCTCTACAGTAGCACTGATCTCATCAACAGCTGCCATCGTCTCCTGAATTGCACTTGCTTGCTCTGTCGATGCCTCGGAAAGTTTAGTGCTTTGAATTGTCATGTTTCCAGATGTAAAGCTTAGGCTCTCAGCGCTTTTATTTAATAAAATACTGATTTGAGCTAGTGATTTAGCAATCTGGTTCCCAAAGAAATAAGTCACCACAAATCCAAGTAACAATACCGTAGCAAATACCACGTAAAATAAGTTAAATAGCTTATTTACTGCAGACATAAGCTCGGCCTTATCTTCTCTAACCATTACACCCCAGCCAATAGCATCTACGATTTTAGGCCCACTGACTTTAGCATAACCAACAACTTGCAAGATCCCTTTTCTAACATGTGTTGCCTCTTTCACACCTTCAATATTATTAACCAAATCCATCGCTGGACCTAGTTTTTTTTCAGCAAGATTTAGTTTAAAAATGTCATGCTCTGTATCGTATTCAACTTCAGTTTTAAAGTTATTTTTAGCTGGGTCATAATCTAATAAAACCAGCCCATTTTTATCAATCAACGTGATCTCAAGATTCTTGTAGCCAACTGCACTCAGTTCGGAATAAACTCTTTGAATTGACTCCTCTACCCATTTAGTCGTTGAGCGGTTTGTAATAACCCCAATGACTTCCCCTTTAGAGTCTTTTATTTGGGCTGTGAAACTAACCCCAATTTTATCTGTACCTTGAGCTAACTTTCTGATGGGATCGAATTGAAATTCTTCAACAAGAGTACCAGCAAAATTTTTACTTTTATCTTCTGTGAATTCACCTTTTATAGCTTTTTTAAACCATGAGGTACTGCTATAATTTAATTTTTCAAGAACTTCTGTTTTTAAAGGTTTTCCAGAAACATCTTTAGTGTTAGCAGCAACAAACTTCCCATTTTTATCAACTACTAAAATCACATCATAAAGACCATATAATGCCACATATTCATCTAAAACTTCTGACATTTTGTGTTTATCAAAACTTCTAACAGTTTCATTCAGAGCAAAAGCTTGAACATCTCCGTATCTTTCATAAAATTGATCCTGAATATAAAAGCTAATCGTTTCTGAATTAGCTCTTATCGTATCATACTTACCCTGGACGTATTCGCCTTTGAAATTTTGAAATAAAAGAAAATTAATTGTACCTAATACTAAAACAATTAAATTCACTACAACTAAAATTTTTATCCTTAACGAAAACCTATTAAAAAACTTCATCTTCCCCTACTTCCTTACCTATTCTTTATCTATGCCGCTGCTTTTGTTGCACTTTTGCTAATTACTGACTTATCTTCTTGAGAGAGTGTTTTAAAAATATCAAGTAACAACACTAAGTGTTCATTTTTTCTAAACACACCAGTGATGTACTCAGTACTTTTTGAACTTTCAATCATAGGCTTTTCTAGAATATCTGAATTTTTTATAGCTAAAACTGAAGTTACAGAATCAACAACCACACCTAAAAAGTGATTTTTTAGATCCAAGATAATCACCGATGTTTCTTCCGTGTTTTTTGTGTTGATAGAAAATTTTTTTCGTAAATCTATTACCGAGATAACCTGTCCACGAAGGTTCATAATGCCTAAAAAATGAGGGGGAGTATGTGAAATAGGTGTTGTCTCTGGAACTGCTATGACCTCTTTTACTGATAACAAAGGAATCGCAAATTCCTCTTCACCAAGAGAAAAATTTAAATATCTATTGACTTCATCTTGACTCATACGACTCTCCCTAACTCTTGAGGTTTTGTTAATGATTTCCCACGTGCCTTAACTAAATCAAGTGGTTCAATAATCAGCGATGGTCTTCCATCACCAAGTATCGTGCTACCACTAAAGCCTTTTAAATTTTGTAATTCAGGACCAAGTTGTTTTATTACCACCTGATATTGCCCTATAATATCATCTACCATGACAGCAAATGGCTCTTTCCCTGTTCTGATAACAATTGCAATCATATCTTCAATTTTAGCTGACGCTTTTTTACCCATAAGAGAGCCTAAACGATACAATGGTAAATTCTCGCCTCTTAAAAGCAAAACCTCACCAAGCCCTGTGTTAAATTGAATTTGTCCAGCATCTGGTTTTAAAGATTCATGAACGTGAGACAATGGAATTACATACCTATCAGAATTTACAGAGACAACCATGCCATCAATAATTGCGAGAGTGAGAGGTAATACGACTTTAAAAGTGGTCCCAACATTTTTCTCGGAAACTATCTGTATTTCTCCTGATAATTCTTGTATATTAGTTTTTACGACATCCATTCCAACACCACGACCAGAAACATCTGTAACTTGTTCTTTAGTGGAAAAACCCGGAGCAAATATCAAGTTCCAGCTTTCATACTCAGTCAACACCTGCCCAGGTTTTAAAATCCCTTTGGAAATAGCTACTTTTTTAAGTTTCTCAGCATCTAATCCACCACCATCATCTTTAACTTCGATAACTAACTTTCCACTTTGATGATAAGCATTGAGTTGTACCTCACCTTGCGCTTTTTTACCTTTTGCAATTCTTTGGTCCGCGGGCTCTATCCCATGATCAACTGAATTTCTAATTAAATGCACCAAAGGGTCATTGATTTTTTCCAAAACAGTTTTATCCAACTCAGTTTCTTCACCCGAGATTTTAAATAGAATATCTTTATTCAATGCCTGAGCTGTATCTCTAACGATCCTCTGCATCTTCTGAAAAGTAGGTTTCACAGGAACCATTCTTAAATTCATAGAAATATCCTGAATTTCTTTTACAACTTTTCCTAGCTGGTGAGCCGTTCTTTTAACAACTAAAGAGGTTGAATCATTTAGTTGCTCTCTAAGAACCGATTGTAAAATGACCATTTCTCCAACATAGTTTTGAAGTTTTTCTAAGCGCGATAAGGATACTCGAATGCTCTCATCAACAACTGCAGCTGTTTTAGCAGAAGTAGCAGGTTGAGGGGTTACTTTGTTTGATTCCTTATTTGCCGGCATTGGCACAACTGTCGCACGATCCCCACTAACTAAAGGTGTTGCCATTGTTGCAGGAACCTCCGGCTCTGTGGCTTCACTCTTGACGAGTTTTATTTCTGTGGGATTTTTTGCAAGAACCGCTGTCGTTGTTAGCTCTTCAGAATTTGCTGTATCCATACTCCCAACAGCTTGAACTTCGCCTGAATGGTTCTTCTTTGCTAAAACATTTTTCTGACTTGGAATTTGATCAGTTAATTTTTTTACTTCACTTAAAACGTTTTCTAACTCTTCTTGAAAACTAGAATCTTCGTTTGCTTTTAAACTACCCACAGGCTTTGTTGCACTGATATCATTGATATCTATTTCATTAAATGCAGAAGCATCCGGTACTGGAGCGGACTCCAGACTTCCCAAGTCTACTGAAGAAAGATTTATCGTTTCTTCTTCCAATGATAGCGGCTGATTTAACTCTATTCCTTCTTGTTGCATGATTGCGTCTTCTAAAACCTCAGTAGAAGATTCTGGAACTTCATTTTCGTTAACTTCAGAGACAACACCTGCCGAAGCAAATTGTCCTTGTTTAGCATTTTCAATCTCATGAATTAAATCTTGAAACTCAAACTGAGCCTCTAGATTTTCTTTAAGTCCACTCACCATTTGTCTTATAAAGTCATTACATCGTAACATCAGATTAATCGTCGGAGGTAAAACTTCCATTTCACCATTTTTTAATTTCAACATTAAAGTTTCAAACTCGTGGGTAAAAGCTCCCATTTGTTCAAAACCAACTGCTTTTGAGCTTCCTTTTAAGTTATGAGCTAAGCGAAATATTTTATCTAGAACAGCCTTATCTTCTGGATTTGCTTCTAAAGAAAGAAAGCTCTGTTCCACCTCATCAATGGCTTGCGCTGCTTCATCTAAAAAACCTAATTTCAGTTCCTTTTCAAAATCATCCACACTTACTTCTCCTAATCTTGAAATTTAAATCTACATTTGTCTTAGCGGCATTTATTTCATTTTATTTAGAAGCTTTAAGAAATCTTTTAACAAGCCCCCTAACGAGCTAGACCTACATCAAGATCTCATTTCAAAAAAGATGATGAAATCTTCTATTCTGTCTTAAAATCCAGTAATACTGACAATTTATGCCGATTTTAATATTTCTTTTCATCTCATTTTGAGTCGCTCATATTGAGCTTAAAAAAACCTATTTCTTTCAAGTAGCTAGAGGAATCTCTCTAAATGAGACATGGATTTTATCTTGCACTCTCTTTTATGTAAGAGGTTGACCATGAATAAATCATTATTTATTAAATTATTAACACTTTCCTTTTTAATGTCTCAAATTGTTGCTGCTAATGAAGTTTTTAAATTTCATTACACCTTTAACGGAGAAAACCTTGTGGTTAAGCAAGAAGCTAAAGATACTTTTCAAGCAATGAGTGTAGCAGCCAAAACCTGCTTCCAACATTTCAAAGGAAAACAAAAATTAAGTTCAGATAAAGGACTTGATTTGATCGATACCTGTGCAAATCCAAGGAAAATTTAAGTCGTTTACAAATATTATTCTCCATGCTAGCTATTTATTGTTGTCATATCGTTTAAGGAGAATTCAAAATGTCACTACTTAAAACTGTTCTAGATTTTTTATTTGGTAAAGATCCAGATATTTTTGATGAAAAAGGCAATGTTAGCCACAATCTACCTAGAAAAAAATGGGAGTCATGGCATCAAAGAACAAAAATTGATCCCCACCATAACTGGAGATCTCATACCGGTAGAACCGGCAACCTGAACAAGAAAAAATAATTATAATAATGACTCTGTATATTCCTTCATTTTATGTAAATGGTTGAGCGCTTGTAAGGGTGTTGTTCTTGAGATATCTATTTTATTTAACCTCAAGACAATTTCCTTATAGGGAGCTAAAATTTCCTCATCTTTAAAAGCGAAATCGGCCCCAAAACTAGGTCTATTAATCAAACCATGAGAAGTCGAAGGCTCCAAGAATAATGCCAGCTGCCCTTGCTGGTTTACCGATTTAACCTGAGCCTCTGGGAGTACCTCTTTCCTTAATGAGGTATCCAAATCTAAAACTTTTTCACTGATTTTGTTTTCAGCTTCCGTTTTCATAGCCAAATATTTTTTTGCCTTCTCAGTTATTGCTATAGGCATTCCTGCAAGTTCAGCCACCTGAATTCCATAACTTTTTCCCGCAGCACCAGGTTTTAATAGATGTTGAAACTCAATCCTACTGTTTTTTTCAGAGATAGCCATATGCCAATTCTTAACTGTCAAAAACTTCCCTTCAAACGCTGTCAATTCATGGTAATGAGTTGCAAATAAAGTATAAGATTTCACCTGTTCCGCAAGATATTCAACAATAGCTTCGGCTAGTGACAATCCATCATAAGTAGCAGTTCCCCTGCCTATTTCATCTAGCAAAATAAGGGACCTAGATGTTGCCTCCTTTAACATCTCCGCAGTTTCTACCATTTCTACCATGAATGTTGATAAGCCCTCGGATAAATTATCACTAGCTCCGATGCGGGTATGAATCGATTCAAGTAAGGGCAATGAACAACTCGTTGCTGGTACAAAACTCCCGATTTGCCCCAAAATTTGTATCAAAGCCACTTGGCGCATCAAGGTGCTCTTACCAGCCATATTTGGTCCTGTAATCAACCAGCAGTGATTCTGACCTATTGATAACGAATTAGGAACAAAACGCTCTTTCATAACTTTCTCAACAACGGGATGTCTTCCCATTTCAATCTGAATGTCGCCCCCCTCTTTAAAGGTGGGCTTTACATAATTCGATTCTAAAGCTAGCCAGGCAAGACTTGCATAGACATCTATTTCGGCGATCACCTGCGCTATTTGTAAAAAAATTGAAGTCTTTTGTGTGATCTGAGTCTTAAGCTCTTCAAAATATTGATACTCTAGTTCTCCTCGACGAGTTTGTGCTTGTAGAACTTTCTTTTCAAGTTCTAACAACTCCTCAGTATAAAATCTCTCAGCATTCGTTAACGTCTGCTTCCTCTTGTACTCTTGAGGAACTTTATCAGAGTGGGTATTTGTAATTTCAATATAATATCCAAAAACCTGATTATACCTTATTTTCAAAGATCCAATTCCCGTTCTCTCGCGCTCCCTTTGCTCCATTTGACTTACAAGTGCTTGGGAATTTGTAGCAAGCTCTATCCACTCATCCAAATCAGCAAATACATTCTTTCGAAATAAGCCGCCTTGTCTTAGACTTAAAGGAGCCTCCTCGACAAGTTGTAACATCTTATCCTGACAAAAAACTTTTAACTCCGGCAAATCTTGCAATGGGAAACTGTTCAACAAAAATCCAGTTTGTTGAAGAATCTCTATAATTTCTTCTCCATGAAGTAGCGAGAGTAATAACCCTTGAACATCCCTAACTAAACACTGAGATTGATCCACTTTAGATAATTTTCTCTCGATATCTGAAATGTAAACTAAAACTTCACGTATTTTCTTTAACACATGAGGCTTTTCTATAAAAAACTGAATTCGCTCTTGCCTTTGAAGAATAGACATCTTTTCTGTCAACGGAAAGCGTAACCATGATTTTAGCTTTCGAGAACCAGCAGCCGTTTTGGTTAGATTCACAACATGAAACAAAGAAGAGTCTTCATCTCCACGATAACTTTCGAAAATTTCTAAATGTTTTATCGTATTTAGCGAAAGCTGCATCTTTGAGTTTAAGACTCGCTCTGGAAAATCATGACGCTGAGATTGCCACTGAGGATTTAAGTACTTTAAATACCTAGTTAGAATTTCGCCACCATGATTTCCTTTTTTTAAACCTTCATCGATTGTTGTTAAAGTGATTTTTAATGTTTTAAGTAATTCTATTTGATTTTCCAGACAAAGAATTTCTGAAATTTCAAAAGCCGAAAGAATTTTTAGAAGCTCTCTATCGTTGTGAAATAAAATTTTAAAGGTCTCGAAAGTAGAAACTTCATAAAAATAAATCTCTCCTAAATAAACACAAACTATAAAATTAGACTTTGTCGCGTCCAGAGTATCAAAATCAAAAACCATACCTGGAGTTAAAATTTTTGTAACTTCCCTCTTAACTATTCCTTTGGCTAGTTTTGGATCCTCTACTTGGTCACAAAGCGCAACCTTCAATCCAAGTCGTAGCAACTTATTTATAGCTCCAGCCACAGAATGATGAGGCAATCCACACATTGGTGTTTGATCTTGGCTTTTCTTATTTCGTGAAGTTAAAGTTATTCCCAACAAAGGGGCCGCAGTTTGAGCATCTTCATAGAACAATTCAAAAAAATCCCCCATCCTAAAAAAGACAATTTTGTCAGGATGTTGGTTCTTTACGTCCCAATATTGTTTCATTAAAGGTGTCAAATTTGTTTTTTCCATAGACCAAAGTTTTAATTAAAAAACCTATAAAGGTTCAAGTTTTTCTTCTTTAAAGAGAATCTTTTGTAATTTTCTGCACAGCGCAAACAAAGGGACTAGTTTTATTAAGAAAATTTGATATTTTTAACAGCAGTACCGATAATAACTTTGTGTCAAAAGCATCCGTTGTTCCCATTCCTGCAAATCAATTAATTTTTTCTCAAGGTGAACTTGGGGATAAGGCTTACATCATTGAAAAAGGCAGGGTTTTAATCTACCTCACCAAAGATAATGAAGATTTCCCTCTAAGTATTTTAGGTGAGGGGGAAATTTTTGGCGAAATGGCCATTATCGATAACCAGGTTCGCTCGGCTTCAGCAAAAACCCTGGATGACTGCAGCCTCCTTGTTGTCACTAAAGATCAACTTTTAGAGCGAGTTCAGTCAGCAGACACCGTAGTAAGACTTCTGCTTAGAGTATTGCTTAAAAGATTACGTTCACAAAACGATCTGATTGTAGTTCAGCCTAAGAAAAAAATTTTTAATACCCAAAAAGCGCACCAAGAAGACAAACAAGCTGTTGAAAAAATCAAACTTGAGGCCCGTATCGCCAATGCCTTTGATAATAAAGAATTTGTTATGTTTTATCAGCCAATTTTGGATTTAAAAACAGAAAAAATTGTAGCTGCTGAAGCTCTGATCCGTTGGTTTCCCCCTACTGGAGAACAAATATCCCCAGCAGTTTTTATGGATGTAGTTGAAAACTCCTCGATGATCATTCCCTTTGGTAAATGGATCGTAGAAAAATGCTTTAGCGATCTAAAGAAAATTCAACTTTCTCATGCTTTATGTCACGATTTTAGCATCTCCATTAATATCTCTGGAAAGCAATTCACTCACATTGATTTTATCAATGATGTTGAATCTTTAAGAAAAAGATTAGCACTTGAAGCTCCGAGTATAAAACTCGAAATGACAGAGCGAGTAATGATGGATGGTAATGTAGCCCTGGACACTCTCCTTCGTTTTGACCAACTAGGTTACAAATTATCGATTGATGATTTTGGAACTGGTTTTTCAAGCTTACAATACCTTTTTAGGATGCCTCTAGATAACATCAAGATTGATCGTTCTTTTGTGCGAGATATGATGAAAGACGATAAAGCTCTAGCCATTGTTAAATCATTGATCTACCTTGCTCAGTCTTTGAGAATGAAAGTTATAGCTGAGGGTATAGAAAAAGAAGAAGAAAAGCATTTACTTAAAGCCCTGGGCGTTGATTTTGCTCAAGGATTCCTCTTCTCAAAGGCCATTCCCCTTGAAGAACTACTTAAAAAATTAATTCCGTCCTCATAAATTTTTTTCAAACATGATCTAAGTCATGTCCTGATCCATATCATACTTTATAAGTAGAATTCACTATGCAAAAAGGATCTTCTATGCTGTTTGTGATCAGGTTTTTTTTAGGGTTATTTTTATTTTTTCAAGGACTTGAGCTAAAAGCACGCCCAGAATATGCGGCTAAACATAATTTCGTTAACTGCAATCTCTGTCATTTATCACCCTTCGGCGGTGGCGCTAGAAATGCCAACGGAAAGCTCTATGGTAGCCATGAATACCCTATCAATAACTTTTCAAAACAAGATTTATTCTCCTTTGATACACGCTTTGAAGGATTTTACGGGAAGGGCGCAAAAACGACTCGAGGATTGTATTTCATGACCGCCGACCCAACAGTTAATTTACCATTAACTTTGGGAGACTCTGACCATGTCATAGACCGCTTTGTATACGGTTTAGGCTTATCTCCAATGGAAGCCGCAAAAAACAAGGAAAGAGAAGCCTATTTTCTACATGATTTTTCCAACAATAATAAAGAAACTAAATTCCTTTCACAAATTTTAGTGGGTCGTTTTTTGCTCCCTTTCGGTCTGATGACCGACGAGCACCGTACCTATACCCGTTTACAAACCAGAACCACTGTTTTTGACTATGATATCGGAGTAGGCTTTGCAGGTAATCCAACCGAATCACTTCACTGGGACTCCTCATTCACGGCTGGTGCTCCAGCTTTAGGGGGGCAAACTCCTATAATGGATGATAGTCCCTACACTGTGGTGCTCAATTTACGATACAAACCTGGAACTCATCCCGGATTTTTTGGTTTAAGTGCTTTGAACTATAGCTCACAAACCCTAAGTTCTTCTCTTGAGGCCTACTCGATTTATAATGTGGTTTCATTTGAAAAGTATTTTGGAAAGCCTGTAAACTGGCAAATTGAGTTTACTTATGCAAAGGGCTTCACTAATCCCGATGTAAATGCCTATATGGGAAGATTCTTTATCCCAGCTACCGATACCACTTGGATGGAAACGTTAAAAGAAGCTAAATCTTATGGTTTTTATAGTTTGTGGAATTATGAGCTGACACCTCGTTGGATTTTACAATACAAATTTGACCAACTAGTTCCTGACAATCGCTATCAAGCTGATCTCTTTTCTAGAAACTCAGCCGGAGCTAAATGGTTTTTAAATAGCAACATGGATTTAAACTTTCGTTTAGAACAATCAAACTCAACAAGACCTGGACTGACAGAAGCTAAAGAAATGCCAACGGTCATAAATGCATTTTTCATACTTCTTCATGGTTGGATTTAAACACAAGATACAAGGACACTCCAATGAAATCAGCTCATAAACATTTCCTCTTGATAGCTCTGACTTTTCTAATAATCAGTAATATCTCTTGCCGAGGAGGCAAGCACGGTCCACAAACCTCTTATGACAATTCAAATCTTGCTACCAAAACGTCTTCCAACACCGCAAATTCAGGCCCAACCTATAACGAACAGATCAAACCTATTTTTGAAAAGGCCTGTATTCCATGTCATGCTAGTGGATCTCCCAACGGGAATTGGCTAGAATACAAAGTGGTTTATGCAAAGAGGGCTCTCATTAAAAATAGAATTTTCGAAAAGAAAGACATGCCCTTTGGTAAGTCCATTTCGGATGAAACTAGAGCCCTTATAGCAAAGTGGGTAGACTCAGGCGCGGCTGAAAAGAGCATTGACACAGAAACTACTCAAACTCCAACTCCAGCTACAGATAATAAGATAAGTGAAGAGTCTCCTTCCCCAAGTAAAGATTCTACAGATGTAACAACTCAACAACCTCCGTTACTCACAGCGGATGCCATGACGTATGTGGATCATGTAAAACCTTTTTTCGAAAAATATTGCAGTGTTTGTCACAATGAAAATTCAGATGTGAGTATGCCAAATTGGCTTAAATATGACATTGTCGTTCTTAAAAAAGATGCCCTCTTGACTCGACTTATTGTCAAAAAAGATATGCCCATAATCGGAATGCCAGCACCTAGCGATGAAGAGAGAGAACTTATTAACCAATGGATTTCAAAAGGAATGAAATATGAAAAATAGTTTTTTATCAACAACAACTCTTATGTTACTTTTTTTGACTGTTGCCCAACTAGCTCCTTGTCAGAGTCAGATAATTGCTGAAGCCACTTCTAATTTAGTAATCACATGCGCTGGTTGTCATGGCACAGAAGGAATTAGCAACAATCCTTTATGGCCAAATCTTGCGGGACAAAAAAAAGAATACTTAAGCAAGCAACTTCTGGCATTTAAAAATCAAGACAGAAAAGATCCTCTGATGAACCCAATAGCATCATCACTTAATGAAAAAGACATTGAACTTATCGCAGAGCACTTTTCAAAAAAAAAGGAATAAAAAATAAATTATTTGGCAGACTTGAAGTAGACATCATAAATTGGTGCCATTTTAAGTTTTCCACTTAGATCGTTGTACTTAATAAAGCTTCTCTGCTTCATTTCAGCTCGATCTCCGAAAGCTTTAAAGTATTCGACATAGTTTAAATCTATAGATTTAATTTGATAATGTGTTATTTTTTTTATTTCATTTTTTTCAGCGATACCATTACCATTGATATCACGCCAAAGTAGTAAGTTATAAAACTCTTTATCTTTACTATCTACTATTCCATCTTTATTGGAATCTAATTCTTTTAGTGCCTCAAATCCGTTACTAAAATTTTTTTGATCACCAAAAAGTTCCTCACCATCGTCAATCCTTTTATTCTTATTTCGATCAAAAGCTAGAAAATATGCTTTTGCTTTAGCCTCTGGCCAATAAATTTTCTGACTATGTTTGCTTAATTTAAATGAAGATTTATTTTCAAATCGTGGAATCTCATTTTCATTAAAAAAAATCATTAATGGTGAGTAATAACCTCCACAAAAACCGGCGGCTCCCGGAAAAGAAGCATTTATTGTTAAAACTTTTAAATCATTTGAAATAGAGTGACTAATTTGCGCTTTTAACGGTCCTGAATATTGAACCACACCAGCGTAATTTCCAAATTTATCAATCACATCTGCCCTTTCATTGGCTTTGGAGCTAGGAACTTGTTCGAATTGGATTGAGGTTATAAAATTAATTTTCCTATTTACATCAATGCTACCATCTGGCTTAATTTTCATTGTTGCCATATTAGTGAGGTCTATCCTTAACAACCTATTGGAGCTACTCACAACCTTAGAACCAGCAGGTCCTGCCAGTATTTGAGTTGAGTTAAAAGGATTCATATTAACTCCAGTAAGAGCAAAGTTAGGATTTTTTTCATCTCCAGCTAAAGCGGCTGGAAATTTAAAAGAAATAAAAGAAGGAGTTCCATTACTATCCTCCACCTGAATATTAGCTATAACATCATTGTAAGGCGATAACGGGTTAGAAACACTTCTTAGATTAGTTGGAAAACAACTCACATTCATAAAAATAGATGTTATGGTTTGTCTATTAGGACTGGCATTTTGTGAATCAATGACAACATTATTATAATTCGGAGGGCTAGAAGAGAAAATCTGTAATCTACTCTCAGCTAACAAACCTTGAGAGAAAAAAGTTAATACAACAAATAAACTAGTACCCGCATTCATTATAACCCCTCTAACTTAACGTCAATATTTGGTAATGAAATGTTTCTACGATAAAACTCAATAGATTTTAGCTGACCAAGGACAAAAGTTTCTGATTTCTTTTTAAAACCATTGTATTCTATCTTATAAACATCGATATATTTTCCTCCTTGAGAGCTAACCTTAGGATAAATTTTAAATGATACTATCTTTATTGGAATTAAAGAAACAATAGGATACGACCCCCCTACAGTTGGTAACTCCCTAAAAAAATCATCTGGTGATTTTAAATCTTTTTCAGTCATAGGGTTAAAATTAAAAAAAAGAGATTTAAACGGATCTATATCTAACTTCAAAATATCAGTAGCTTTATCATTTACAATACCAACAAAACTTAAAAATCTTGGCGGATTTAAAAAATCGACTGTTTTATTTAATTCTTTTTTTCTCAATTGAACTGGAGTAATAAGTAAAAAAAGTTGATCTTTAATCCATGCCTCTGTGTTCGCTTTAACATAACCAGATCCTTCTTTAAACTCTTTATTCAAAGCTTCGTATGAAACTATTGGGGATGTATCTATATCATTAGGGTCATCAAAAGAATAAGCATAAGTAGGATCATAAAACATAAGTTTTCCCTTTTGAAAATCAGTAGAAATAAAAAAGATTTCGTTATTCTTTGAATCATAAGAAAACTTCACAGATCTTGTTTTTGTTTTTTCATAATACATAGATGAAACATCACTCATTAAATCAAAAAAATTTAATTTATTATCATCATCATATTTAATATTATTAAAACTATACCCTATGTTTTTACTTAAAATGGCGAAGCTTTTTGCTACGGTGATCTTATCGCCTTGGTTTTGAATGTTTTTATCTATCTGTGATAACTCTTTATTTAAATAACTTAAAGCTATAAACCCCATGCCAGTAACCAAATTAACTAGCGCTAAGGAAATGAGCACCTCTAATAATGTTAAGCCTCTTTGATTATAATATTTCATTTTGAACTCACAATAAAACTATATTCTAAAAATTGATCACCAAGACTTTCGTGATAAATTCTTAATTTTACATCATACAAACTTCGAATAGTTTTTGATGGCTGAATGATGTAGCCAAAACGCCCAGAACAGTTTAAACAATCTGAAACTGGATAAATCATATACTTGTCAAATGCCCATGGCATGTTTTCTTTTGTCAATTTTGATATAGCCATTGACGATGATGAGTCATAATGAATCTGCATTATATCAATATTCTGCCTAATAGTATCAATAAGATTTGAAAATTCAGTGTTTTTAGTTGATTTAACAATCACTTGATTAACACTCTGTTTGGATTTTACAAGAAGATAGGCTGAAGACGAACCAACAATGGTAATAATCACCAATCCAAGAAGGACTTCAATAATGCTAAAACCATGTCTAGTATTTTTTTTAACTCTCACAGTAGTCTCCTGTAGAGCTCTTTGATACTCCATCTTTTGATTCTCCCTTTACAAGATACAACCGAAGAACCTTTAGCAACACCACAATCAGGATCTATAGTTGTCCAACGAAATGGATCCGCTTTAGATCTTAATGATACAGCATTGCAAAAAAAATTATTTTGGCTATCATTTACACTGGGGTAAGGCATCCAAATGGGTTTGTTAGGGTTTTCACAATTTGTCCCTGATAAAATCTTGCTATCTCTTAGTTCACTCACAGAGTTCACTTCGTATATACTTGACCAGACAATACCATTTTTAACAGCACTAGGATCAATACTTATTTGATTAACGACAAAAGTACCAATAATTCTTAATGGTTTAGCTCTTTGTTTAATATGAAGTTTATCACAAACGAAAAAACCTGTAACAAAGTCAGCTTCTGCTAGAATATTGCAATTTTTGGCATAAGCTATAACATTGAAACTAGGATCGGATCTTTTACCTGTAAGATCCGCTACATCAATTTCTTCTTTAACGACGTCAGAAGTCTGCCAACTTCCATTTCCAGAAAAACTCCACGCTTTCTTAGTGAAGGATAAAAAAGAAGTGTCCCAACTAGCAGCTTGAAATGAGTTATTTAAAGGTTTTAGCGTAAAGTCAACTCCACTACAAGAAAGATCTAAAGCCGCTAAATCTTCGGCTTCATTAGCTGCCGCTTGAAATGGATTACTAACTATCCTGTCAGGATAAGCCTCGGATTCAAAGTATTTAAAACCGGCATCATCACACTCTTCGGTCCCTAACAAACTACATGTGTAATACTCAGAGTTTTTAAAATTAATTCCTTTATTAATTTTAAAAACTCCATTTTTTTTGACAAGTTCTATTCCACTCATTTTAAACTTATCTAAAAAGTAATGAGCTGTATCGCTAGCTTTAATTGTTCCATAACTTATCGAATTAGGATTTTTATCTCTTGTTGGAACTCCATTAGCATAACCAAGATCAAAAGCTTCAAACTGGATAACAATTCTAGGATTTTGAATCTTAATAGATCCACTACCTCCTGTAAGTGGTAAATCCTCAATTCCCTTATAGATTAATTTCAAGTTAAGTAAATGATCCTGGACGTTATCATTAATCAAATAGGAAGACGTTTGAACTTCAATGCTAAAATTAGGAAAATTAGAATTCTTCAAAGTAAACTTCCCATTTCGTGATAAGGAAGCATATGTTTTAAACTCAACCCCAGAGTCATAACCAATTGAACTAATCCATACTCTGATTATAGGTTCTGAATTGTTCTCATGATTCATTATTTTAAAATCATTATCTGATGAACTATCACTTCCCTCTATTCTTTGAGGTAAAAAGATATCCACTTTACCAAAATTTAGTATAGATTGAATTTCCGAATTAGTATCACTAACAACTCTTTGCCATAACTGAGAATCACGTGATTTTGTTAAATCCATTTTTGCCAATTGTCTTTGCTTACATACATCAAAATTCGAAATCACAACTCCGGGGTTATAAATTCCTGACAACACATCAAGACCTAGATCTCTTTCTGGATCAAGTTCTACCCCTCCCAAAAAACCCCCAAAGTTTTTTAACTGTGAAGTGTATTTATCTGCATCACCCCCAAGAGTATTTGGTATAAAATAATCATTATCTTGTTTGACATATCCGTTTCCTAGAATAAGCTTATCCGCAAATGTGACGTTAGAAAATTTCTTACTATTAGAATCAGGTAAATAGACATCACCATTAACAAAAACAGAACTTAAAAAATGCAATCCTCCAGACTTAGCAATCTCACTATCCTGAGCAATACGAGAATTTCCAGCCTCACTTAAAAAACTACTTTCTGAAGAGTTCAAGTATAAATTATTAGCTAGGAGCAATGCTTGAGTTCCTATTTCTCTTGGAAAAACGTACATTATATTTTCAATTTTAACTTTTTTTGTAAATATAGAAAAATCTATTTCTACTGTGATTTTAATTGGAATTTCACGACCCTTATTAGGGGTTTGAATATTCTGAATTCTCTCAACAGTAAACAGTATTTTCTTACCACCAAATTTATATACTTGATCTAACATTGAGAACAACGGATGTTCTGTCTGTATAGAAGATAAAGACACCTCTACGGGACCAATTTTTGAAATTCTAATTTTACTTGTGTCCTCGCCTAAAAGACCCAGATACTTAATATTATCCTCATTAAGTAAAAGTCTTTCAATATTGTATGCATCTTGAAGGTTACAACTTGTTAAACTTTTGGTCCAAGTTGGAGTCATACACCAGTTTTGCTTTACTGCAGTCATAGTATAATCCAATGCACTGTTAAGTACTTGATCTACAGTTATATCACCCATCTGCTGTCTTTGAAGCTTATTAAATTGCAAAATAGATTGACCAATACCCATGAGAAGCACTAACGACAAACCAGCTAACATCATACTTGTTAAAAGCGCACTTCCTTGTCGGTTCATTTATTATTTCTCCCATATCTCAGTCTAAATCTTTATCTCTTTCAGCCTAAATTGATGGCATAGAGGCACATACTGAAACTTCCCAACTACCATTACTGTTACACTTTATAACCGTCACTTCACACATGTCAGTTCTTTGAATATTTACCTCAACTCCAGTTCTGTAAGGAGGCTTTATGTTAGTATAAAGGGAAACATCATAACCCCTATAAAATGGAGCACAATTTACATTTGAATCAAAATTTGAATTTTTCTTTGATCCCTGAGTTAATTTATTAACAATTGATTTAAATCCTTTAAGAATATTTCCACTTTGAGGTTGAGCAACTAGTACTTTATTAGTACAAACTACTTTTTTGGAGTTAGAATCTATGACACAACTTTTATCTGCGTTGTTTATTAAACTGCACCCAACTTCTTCTTTAGTTAAAGCTCCCGATTCGCACTTAAGCTTAAAATGACCCTCTAAGTTTGAATCAAAACGTTTACAAGATAAATATTCTCCATTATCAAAACTCGCATACATATTTTTTGAATCTCTTACATAAGAATTATCCGGATATTTTTTATCTAAATTTAAGTTATAAGACAAAACATCCCATTGACTTAATGAAACATTTAATCCTTCTTGACAACCGGATGGCTTACAATCCCCATTTACCGACAAAACTCCAGAGTTGCACTTCACTTTAAAAGTTCCCGTAAGTTCAGTTGAAAACCGTCCACAAGATAAGTTTTCGCTATTTTCTACTTTACTATCCTTGAAGTAGGTATTGTTAGAAAGGCGCTCTGGAAGTTTAAAAAACAAGGGTTTATTATTTATAAGTACATTATGGACAGTGTTTTTTGGACAAGATATCCCATACAATTTTCCCATCAACAGTTCATTTTTATCAAATGTAACCTCAACAGTAGAACTAGTTTGATCTTGAGTACTTTTACTTGTATCTTTGTCGTTTTGATTACTAGCCTGAACCGTGGCTCCCTGAACATTTGATTGCACAGCTGATTTAGAGTTTATCTCATCTGCTGAAACTGTATTTTTTTTATCTTGGGAAGAATTTAATTTTCTCTGCGTATTTAACTGATAACTTATATAATCATTGATCATTTTTTCAATATCTTTTAAAGAAATTTTTTCAATAATAGCTGGATTGTTCAAATTTACATTTTTTTCATTTTTGAGATATTTTGTAGCTTCTGGGTAACTTTCAGAGAACTGATAAATCAATTCTTTTATTCCTTTTTGTTTCTTTGAATTGAAGTCTTCTTTTTTTTCATCCAAAACATTCCCAGATGTTGATGGCCCTTTATCTGCTATAACTATTAAAGGCAGTGTTGATAAAAAATAAAACAGATATAAAAATAAGCGACGACCATTTTCCATACCCCTCCACTCATTTACATAGGAGCATTTCGGAGCCTTCTCGAAATACTTGAATAAAACCAGTCTCAATATTGGAATTAAAGGAATTTTACTAATTAAATCAATTAAATAGCTTTTTTCAATTCTTCGACAAATTGATTTAAGCTTTCAACCTCAGTGTTTGTTTTATGGACATTCTCTTTCACCGTCCCAGAAGAGTTAGCATTGTTTTGATTATTAGAGTCAATTTGTTGAATCACGTGGGTGATTTGCTCGATACCACTCTGCTGCTGAAGGGATGCTTCAGAGACCTCTTTACTTAGAACAGAGATCTTTTGAACTAAATTTTTCATGTTGTTAAATAAATCAAAACTTCTCTCTGCAAGTTCAAATCCTGTTTTAATTTTATGATCTGTATCTTTAGTAAGTAAACTAATCTCCTTGGCTGAGTCACTACTGCGAATTGCTAACTGTCGAACAGCATCCGCAACCACAGCAAAGCCTTTTCCCTGTTCCCCTGCTCTAGCCGCTTCCACGGCCGCGTTCAATGACAGCAAATTAGTTTGAAATGAAATTTCTTCTATCATACTTGTAATTTCATTAATCTTTACAGAGGCTTCATTAATTAATTTCATTGATGAAATCAAATCTTGCATTTGCATAGAAGCTTTTTCTCCTGATTCATAACCAACGCGACAAAGTTCAGCTAACTGAGAAGTATGTTTAGTATTTACGGAAACCATACTGTTGATCTCCTCAAGAGAAGCTGAAGTTTCTTCTAAAGAGGCTGAAGTATTATTGATATTTTGATTTAACTCATCAGAGACCACCACGAGGGACTCATTGCCCTTTCTGATTTCAATCACATTTTGATTTAAATGTTCAATAGATCTTTTCAAAACATTCCTTATGAGAAAATTAAACCCAAAGAATAAGGTTAGCAATAAAACGACAGCATTGATAACAACCACTACTAAATTCACTTTAGATAAAAATACTAACCTTTGCGCCGCCTCTTCGTCTTTTTTCGTTATAAAATCCATAAAACCATCGAGCTCTTTATAGAACTTTCCAATAATCACATTAAAACCTGAATCTGGATCTTTCATCACATTGTTTCCGGCTTCAATTCCTGCCAAGTTGTAAACATGAATCATGGCTAAACCAGCTTCGTTAGCGATGTCTAACTGATTATCTATAGACTCTAAAACTTCTTTTTTTTCTGGAAACTTTTTAACCATATCAACTAACTCTGAATGAGCCTTAGCAAACATTTCTTTCCCTGAGGTTTCAGCGCTTAAATCTTTCGTCAAAGAAGCGTTGGTATAAAACTGATGCAGTTGACTTCCATAGTATCTAATATCTTTAATGTCTTGAGTTAACTCATTAAGATAATTGATTTCCTCGACGTAGTTTTTTTGTTTTAAAGAAATGAAAGAAATAATTCCTAGAAGAGTCATAACCCCAAAAAAGGAAAGTAAATTAATAACTTTTAAAGTTGAACGAAAATTTAAATCCAACTTTTCATCTAAAAATTTTTTTATCATAATATAATCCCATGCTAAAATATACAAAGACTACATCGGGATAAAAATAATGAAATATAAGAGGACTTCTGTACTCTTTTTAAAATTTTACTTTGGCGATCGTAAGTAGCCAGATCAATTTGAGACAAAATGGATATCGCTTCTATTTAACCAAAAAAGTCCAGTCTAGTTAGTGTGTAACTAAGACAAAGTTTTTAAGATTTTATCATAGATTCCATCAAAACCACCATTACTCATAACAATTATCAGATCTCCTGAAACACTTTCCTTTTTTAAGTTTGAAACAATAGTATCCACATTTTCAAACAAAGCGGCTCTATTTGATTTTTTATTTAAATCTTTAACCAAATCTTCGGATGAAAACTTTTCTTCATCCGCCAATTTACTTTGATCAAAGGCCTTCATAATATAAACCTTATCAGCACTTTCAAATGCATGAGCATAATCATCTTGAAAAATTTTTCTACGACTGGTTGCACTTCTTGGCTCGAAAACCGCGTGAATTTTCCTGTTGGGATATTTTTTTCTAATACCTTTAAGAGTTTCTCTAACGGCCGTAGGATGATGAGCAAAATCTTCAACAAGCAATCGTCCACCAGGCTCTCCCAAAATTTCCTGACGTCTCTTAACACCTTTAAATGATACTAAGGCTTTCTTGGTAATTTCAGGACTCACGCCCAGATGATAGGACATTAAAACAACCGCAGCTGCATTTAGCACATTGTATTCACCAGGTTGAGCTAATTGAAAAGGACCCCATTTTTCACCTTTAAAATGTATACAAAAATCGGAAGTCAAACTAGTGGTCGCAGTGGCGTTAGATAGCATTTCTATCCAAGCATGGTTGTCTCTGCTTTTTTTGGTCAATCCATAACTATAAACATTTTTGGTGTTAGTATCTTCTAACAAATCAGGAATATTCTTATCGTCAGCCCAATAAACAAGTGACCCTTGAGGTGGAATAATTTTCACAAGACGAGTAAAGGCTTTTTTCACATCATCTAGGTCTTTATAAATATCAGCATGATCAAATTCAACACTTGTAAGTATGACATTTCTAGGTTTGTAATGGATAAATTTAGGCACTTTGTCAAAAAAAGCCGTATCGTACTCATCACCTTCAATCACAAAATAATCACCTTTTGGATTTCTGAAACTTTGATGAAAGTTAATTGGAATTCCCCCAATTAAGAATCCTGGTTCTTTTTCAGCTTGATCCAAAACCCAGCTCATCATTGAAGTCGTCGTAGTTTTTCCATGAGTTCCCGAAATACAGATACAATTCTTCTGATCTATAATCCACTCTCCAAGAGCCTTTGGCAGTGAAGTAAATGGAATATTTTTATTTTTTAACTCTACTGCTTCTGGATTATTCGCAGAGATTACATTCCCAACAATTACAAAATCAGGAGTGGGAGACAGATTTTTTTCCGAATAAGGTGTTAGAATTTTTATTCCCAAATTCTCTATTTGCGTCGACATCGGCGGATAAGGATTCGAATCAGACCCAGTTACCACAAACCCCTTATCTTTTAGTAAACCAGCAAGCGATGCCATCGCTGTTCCACAAATTCCCATCAAATGAACTCTTGATCCAGGTTTTAATTCCATTTAATCCCCATGTTTATATTCTTTATTTACAACGACGATTTTTTTAATCCTTCAACAATCCAATTATGAATCAAAGGCCTTAATTCAACAAAAGAACGATTCTCTCTTCCATAAACTAAGCGATTACTTAACACACTTACTGCTAAATCTGACTTAGGGTCATACCACATAGAAGTTCCAGTAAAACCTGTGTGTCCAATTGAGTTTAGTGAAAAATATCCACCACAACTACTCTTGCCAGGTGTTGGCATCATAAAACCCAATGACCAGTCACCTCTGCCTTCAGGTCGAGCTCGTTTTACAAAAGCCTGAGTTGTCTTAAGTTTAATAAAATATTTAGCTATTCCTAAAATCTGCGAGCGAAGGTGTAGCATGTACCAACCCATATCATCAATACTACCAAACAGTCCGGCATGAGTTGAAACTCCACCCAAGGCCCATGTGTTTTCATCATGAACCTCACCCTGTAAAAGCTTTCCTCTCCAAGGACATTCTTCTGTTGGGGCAAATAAATTACTTCTCAAGTTCGTCTGATTTCTAGGGTGAAACTCCAAAGTCGTCCCCTCATAAAACAAAGCTTTGATATCATTCCAAATAGATACCAAATCTTTTTGATAAAAAGCTTCAAGAATAAAACCCAAAAGTAAAAAACCAACATCACTGTAAACACTTACATCTTGGGGCGTAAGCTCTAAGGATTCGATCATTTTCCTTAAATGCTCTCTTCTTTTTTGCCAAGTTTCTGCCAGATTAAGTTCTTTATAAAAAGGCTTCCACCAAACCAAGCCAGACGAATGAGTCAACAAATCCTGTATCCGTGTATGCTCATGTTGATACCAGGGAAGAAATGCTTTAACCTTTGAATCTAGATCCCATTTTTTTTCTTCAAAGGCTAACATCATAGCTTGAACTGTAAAAATAATTTTAGTCAAACTAGCCAAATCATAGTAAGCATAAGTAGTACCAACGGACACATCGCAAACAAGTCGTCCATTTTGATAAGCTCTTACCATCACGCCTGGAGTGACGTCACGAATACTGGTTTCTAAATTCTGAATTAAACTTTTTTCTAATACTGAAAACTTCATCTCGCCTCAAATCTTCACTCGTTATTTTCCACACTTAGAGTGAAGAGGTCACCCTTTTTTTTCACTACGGCCGGAGTATTTAGTGGTAAAGGTCTTTGATTGATCTCATGTCCCGTCTCTACTCCGACAAAAATGGGAATGGAAAGACGCTCTCCCCATTGCCTCCATAGCCAGGGTAGCATGTTTTTCTTATCTGGCTCTAAACATTGAGTCATTTGCCCAATAAGCAATCCTTTACACTCCCTAAAAATACCCGCTAAATACAATTGTTCTAGACAGCGATCGATCTTATAAGCTCTTTCTCCAATCTCTTCTATAAACAAAAACTTCCCCTTAGTTTGAATTTCATAGGGGGTACCCGTGTGGCTGGTTAGAGTGATTAAATTCCCTCCCACAATATCACCTTGAATTTTTTTAATTTTTTTGGCCAACTCATTAACAGGGCGAAGTCTTTTAAATTCTACCTGAGCTTGTGTTTTTAAAATTATTGCTAAATTTTCTTTTAATATTCCCCGCGGAAGTTTGTTCTCTATCCAACGGTCCAAATGAGAGGCATGCAATGTCGACCACCCCCACCGCTGTTGTAGATAAATATGCAAGGAAGTGATATCGCTTAATCCAATCAATAATTTTTTCTTCTTAGGTTTCTTCAGAGAATCTAATAAAGGTAGTAAATGGATAGATCCATAACCTCCCCTCAAGCACCAAATCACATCAGACTGCTCCTCTTCCAAGGCTAACTTTAAATAATCAAATCTTATGTTGCGATCTGACGAATTTAGCGGATGTCGCCTATCCATCATTTTTTCATCATAAAGAAAATCAAAAAAAGGGTTTTGACCGACAAACTGAGAAATAGATTTCAAAACCTCGGGGTGAGGTTTAAAACCAGGTGCTATTACCCGCACTACTGTCTTTTTTAGCAATTTATTTTTCTGACTCATCAGCTAATTATGAAACAGATTTATTAAATAGCAAAGAGGAAATCCTTAAATTTTGGTAGGATACTTTTCGTTAAAACAAGCCGCACAAAAGTCCTTACCGTCAGAGTGCATGGCTTTAAATAAGCCATCCATAGTAAGATAAGTCAAACTATCAGCCCCAATAAATTCCTCGATAGTTTTTAAATCATATTTAGCTGCTATCAACTGACTTTTCTGTGGTGTATCTACACCATAGTAACAGGGACTGATCGTCGGTGGTGAAGCAATCCGCATATGAACTTCTTTTGCTCCTGCCTGACGAATCAAGTTAATGATTTTTTTACTTGTCGTACCTCGAACTAAAGAATCATCTATCACTACGACGCGCTTACCTTTTAATACCTCTGATTGAGGGTTAAGTTTGATTTTCACCCCAAAATCCCTGACACTTTGAGATGGTTGAATAAAAGTTCTGCCTACATAATGATTACGAATAATTCCAAACTCAAAAGGCACACCACTTTCTTGAGCAAACCCAATGGCCGCTGGCACACCACTGTCAGGCACTGGAATCACAATATCAGCCTCAACTCGAGATTCTTTAGCTAAAAATTTTCCTAAATTCTTCCTGGATTCATAAACACTTCGCCCAAAAACTTTAGAGTCTGGACGAGCAAAATACACATGTTCAAAGACACATTGTGATAAATGGTTCTTTGTTGCATAAATCTCTGAATGCATCCCATCTTCATCAAACCAAACTATTTCTCCAGGCAAAATATCCCGAACAAACTCAGCCCCTATCAAATCAAAAGCACAACTTTCACTAGCAACCACATAGGCATCATCTTTTTTTCCTAAACTTAAGGGTCTAAATCCATGGGGATCACGAAGGGCTACCAGCTTTTTTTGCGTCAGTAGCACAAAGCTAAAAGCCCCATCAAGCACCAACAAAGACTCTTTCAACGCCTCAATAAAATGATTATGATTCTTTTTTGAAATCAAATGTAATAAAATTTCCGTATCACTTGTAGCTTGAAATATGGCTCCTGAAAAACTTAGTTCTCTCTTAATTTCCTCATAGTTTACAATGTTACCATTATGAGCCAAAGCAATAGGCCCCTTATACAACTCCGCGGTCAAAGGCTGAGCATTAGCTAATAAATTTTGCCCCGTTGTTGAGTAGCGCACGTGTCCAATGGCCGCATTGCCTTTTAAGCTTGCCAGAACGGATTCACTAAATACATCCCCAACTAGGCCTAAACCTTTGTAATGATGATGCTTCTTATCTTCCATTGTGACGATGCCTGCCGACTCCTGCCCGCGATGTTGCATGGCATAGAGTCCAAGATAAGTCATCTGACTGGCTTCAGGATGATTCCAAATTCCAAAAACGGCGCACTCCTCTTTGACTCCCATTTTTAAATGCCTACTTTCTACTTTTATTTTTTAGTAAAACCTATCAAATGAAATTTAAATCGATTTTTCTCACAGTAATTTTTTAAACTCTTCTCAAAATTTTCTTTTTGATTTTTACTCACTGTAAAAACAAATTCATAAAATCTTTCTTCAAATAAATATGCCAAATTCTCTTTACCATTAAAGATTTTACTAAAGGGTTGAAACTTTATTTCACTCGTTTCCATTTTCTCTAAAGTCATTGCTAGACCACCGGCCCCCACGATCCTAGCACCCTGGGGCTTTGTTTCTTCAATAAAGACTTTTAAAGTGTTAACCACTTGAGCCCATTCTTCGGAGTTTAAATCGCCGCAAAAAAATGGTTTTACATGATTTATCTCTGCCATTTTATGATAAGATAACACATGACTTCGGTCAGGGTGAGGATACATATGATAAACCTCTAAACCCTCTTCATGAAAATGACATTCAGGAACCGGGCTTTCATTTTCTTTTAGCCCAACCATACCTATAGCTGGAGTGGGCGTGATGTTTTTATTTTGGGTTTCATTGTAAAAACTCACATTCCCAGAAATCACCGGTGCATCTATTAACTGAGCTAAGTGAGCGTAATTATCAACTGTTGTCACAAAATCTGTCATGACTTCTAACTTTTCAGGATTTCCAAAATTCAAACAATCAGTAATTGCCAGAGGTTTAAATCCCTTAACTGCCATTTGTAATGCTGGGTACAACAAGGCATCCTTTGACCCAAGCTCTGTGTCTAAACGCATGACGCTTGGTCTACATCCAACAGACAGAGCTAATTCTCGATGAGACGGGAGTTTTAAAATAGCCAAAGTTGCAGAAGCATCTTTCATAGTTCGCGCCCCCACCCTTTGATCATATTGTTCATAGATCCAATTTTTTTTCGAGAAAGAACTATTATGTTTCATTTTGTGAATTATATTTTTTAGTAATTCTTCAGTTTCCTGACTTGTGCTCTCGATAGCTACTGTTTCTGCTAAGTTCTCTAATAATTTGCGACTTTGATTATCAAAATCATTTGCTGAAATTTTCTTACTAGAATTGTATTTAGTAAAAGGACGCTCATACCTGGGAGCTGAATCCACAATAAGACCAGGTTCAATCTCTGTGAGTAAGTCACCATTCCAAAAAAGGCGCATCTTTTTGGTGTCGTTAATTTTTCCAATGGGAGAAGCATCAAGCCCCCACTTTTCGAAAGATTTTTTTATTTTTTCTAAATTTTCTGGAACACAAACTAGCAACATGCGCTCTTGACTCTCGGAAAGTAAAATTTCCTCTGGCGTCAAAGTAGAGTCTCGACGAGGAACTTGATCTAAATGCATATCAAAACCAACTTGATTTTTAGCAGCCATTTCAAAACTACTTGAGGTTAAACCAGCAGCTCCCATATCCTGCATGGAGACGACTAGTTTTTCTTTTAAAACCTCTAAACACGACTCAATTAAAAGTTTTTCATAAAAAGGATCACCAATTTGTATATTTGGTTTCTTAGCTTCGTTATTCTCATCAAAAGATTCACTGGCCATCGCAGCCCCATGGACTCCATCTTTTCCAGTTTTTGCTCCCACATATACAACTAAATTTCCTATTCCATGAGCTTTAGAACTAGCCAAAGGCATTCCCTCTGTTACTAACCCCACAGCCATAGCATTCACTAAAATATTGTTGTCATAACTTGCGTCATACTCTGTAAAACCAGTCACTGTCGGCACACCAACACAGTTTCCATAACTACTGATTCCGCGGACTACTTCCTGCTCCAAGTACTTCATTCGTGGATTATTTTCAGTTCGTCCAAAACACAAGTAGTCTGCTAAGGCAATAGGTCTTGCTCCCATGGTGAAAATGTCTCTTAAAATCCCGCCAACACCTGTTGCTGCTCCCTGAAAAGGCTCAATAAAACTAGGATGGTTATGGCTTTCCATTTTAAAAATGATTTTCTCGCCAAATCCAAGATCAACTAGCCCTGCATTCTCATCTGAATCATCACGTGTGATGGTATTGCGATAAGAAAATTTTCTTAAGTGAATCTTTGAGCTTTTATATGAACAATGTTCACTCCATAAAGCTGAAAACAAAGGCCATTCTATTGACTTTGGTTCTCGCCCCAACAAACTGATCATTTTTTCATATTCACCTTGAGAAAGCCGATAATGCTTTAGCTTATTCTTTAACTCATCACTCATAAACTACCTCTATCTGCTAAAAAAGAGAACCCATCAGCTCCGCCCATCCACTCCCAAAGCGCACGCTCAGGATGAGGCATTAACGCAGCCACATTTTTTTCTGCACTCATCACTCCAGCAATTTGATTTAGAGATCCATTAATATCCTCTTCATAACTAAACCAAATTTGTCCTTGATCTTGTACTCGCTTTAACTCTTCGGAAGGTAAATAATAGCGACCTTCGCCATGAGCCACTGGTAGTTTGATTTTAGATTGATGAGCCTGAGTGTAAAAATAAGGATTACTATTTTCCAGTTTCAAACTTACCCACTTATCAATAAATTTTAAATTTTTATTTCTCAGTAAAACACCAGGCAAAAGCCCGCTCTCACATAAAATCTGAAACCCATTACAAATACCTAGTATCGGTTTCCCTTTTTTTGCGAACTCAAGAGTTGACTTCATCACTGGAGATTTAGCAGCTAAAGCACCACATCTTAAATAGTCTCCATAACTAAAACCACCAGGCACAAGAATCTGATCTATATCAGTCATTTGAAACTGATCTTGATGCCATAACCATATCGGCTCATGATTTTTTGCTTTGATCATTTCATAGATATCAAAATCACAATTAGTTCCGGGGAAGCGCAAAACACCTATTTTCATCATCTCTCCTAGTTTTTATGAAAGGATTGAGACTCTTCCAAAACTTCCAGTTGGTATGACTCTATTAAAGGATTTATAAGCAAAAATTCAGTCATTTTTTTTGCTTCTTTAAGAGCCTCCTCTTTATTTTCAAGCGCTAAATCCAACACAATGTACTTACCCACCCGACAAGAATTCAAATGAAACTGATGGTTTTTTAAATTGTCATGAACCGCTCTTCCTTGAGAATCGAGCAATACCTCTCTAGGTAAAATTTTTACCGCCACTTTCATAGTCCTACCCCTTCCTTATATTCAATTTTTGCAAGCGTGCTAAAACCTGTTCATAACTTTCTTTGACCTGGCCTAAATCACGCCGAAAACGATCCTTATCTAGCTTCTCCTTGGTTTTTACATCCCACAAACGACAGCAATCAGGAGTGATCTCATCTGCTAGCAATATTTGCCCCTGAAGATCTTTTCCAAACTCCACTTTAAAATCAATTAACTCAATATCAATTCTATGGAACAACTCTTTAAGTCCCTGATTAATCATCAAAGCAAGTTCACATAACAAACTAATATCTTTTTCTGAAATTTTATAAATAATACGCATTTGTTCTTCAGAAACAAAAGGATCATTAAGTTCATCTTTTTTAAAATAAAACTCTACCAAAGGTTCAGAAAGAGGAGTTCCTTCTTCAAGTCCAAGTTTTTTAGCCGTAGAACCGGCAAGAACATTTCTAACAACTACTTCAAACGGAATAATTTCTACTTTCTTAACTAACATCCCATTATGTTTTTCTTTTTTCAAATAATGAGATTTAACTCCATGTTGCTCTAAATAATCAAAAACCAAAGCCGCTATATCCCTATTTACAATACCCTTATTTTCAAAAGAACCTTTTTTTAAAGCATTGAAAGCAGTCAGGGAGTCTTTAAACTCTAAGAAAAAAACTTCTTTTTCTGGAGTTTTAAAAATTTTTTTAGCTTTCCCTTCATAAAGAAGTTCACTGTAATTAACCTCTTGACCCATGCCTATTTACCTCTTCCTTTTAATAAAGACTTTCTAGTTTTAATCACTTTCTTAATGGCTTCACGATGTTTTTTTCCGCTAAAAACATCTTCTAAGTCCTTAGAACTGAAATAAGAATTTAATTCTTTATCTTCTTTAATTTTATATTTAAGATGCTCGCCAACTCCTAGAGAATGACACAATCTTTGGACATGAGCATAAGCAATCTCTCTTTTAAGTCCTTTTTTCACTAAATGCAGTAACACATGAGAACTATAAAGTTGTCCTTGTGATAACTCCATAATTTCTAACATTCGCTTCTTATTGACTTGTAAACCTTCAAGTAATTGAGCCATTCGATGAGTAGCATAATCTGCAACAATAAAAGCATCTGGAAAAACCACTCTCTCTACGGAAGAGTGAGAAATATCACGTTCATGCCATAAGGTCACATTTTCTAAACCACACTGCGCATAAGATTTTAACAGACGAGCAAGCCCTGTTATGTTTTCCGCACTGATAGGATTTTTTTTGTGAGGCATCGCTGAAGAGCCTTTTTGTCCTTTAGAAAAACCCTCGATAACTTCGCCTAATTCACTTCTTTGCAAATGTCTTAATTCAATAGCTAAGCGTTCAAGTCCCGCTCCATAAAGAGCCAGGGCATTCAAACACTGCGCATGACGATCCCTAGGAACTACTTGAGTGGCAATAATTTCCGTTTTCAAATCAAGCAGCTTTGCTACTTTTTTTTCCACAGTCATGTCTTGGCTTGAATAGGTTCCGACAGCACCTGACAACTTACAAATTTTTAATTCCTCAAGAGCTTGTTTAAAACGATTCTCATTACGTTCAACCTCGGCCAAATAACCCAACATTTTCATTCCAAAAGTCGTAGGCTCTGCAAACATTCCATGGGTACGGCCAGCGCACAAGGTGTCTTCATGCGCTAAAACCAATTGTCGCAACGCCATTTTTAGTTTTTTTAATGATTCTAAAAGGACTTTCCCTGCTTCTTGAATTTGTAAACTGAAAGCCGTATCCAAGACATCACTACTTGTTAAACCATAGTGAATATACTTACCTTCAACACCTACATTTTCTGCCATATTAGTTACAAAAGCAATGACGTCATGCTTAGTGATAGCTTCAATTTCAGAAATTCTTTTAACGTTAAATTTAGCTTTTTTTTGGATGATTTTAAATGCCTTTGTAGGAATGATCTTAAGCTCACTTTGAACTTGAGCCACCGCTAACTCCACCTCCATCATTTTGCCAAATTTATGTTCTAAATCCCAGACCTGAGCCATTTCGACTCTTGAATATCTCTCTATCATTCCAGTTCCTTCATTTTTTCTGATTTTAATTTTTTATTAATATTCTCGATAAGCTGCAAACAGTCCTGATACTGACTTTCTCGATTCAAACTCTCAAGGGTTTCATAGCTTGAAAAATAAACATTTTTTAAGTCATTCCATTTGCGAAACTTAGATATCTCTTTTGAGTACTGGACAAATCGACTAGGACCAAGCTGCTGATACGTGTACTCATACTCCTGAGGGCAAGGAGCCAGAACTACTTGTGTATTTTCAAATTTCTTCTTAACTATTTCACTGATTTTAAGTGCGTAATAATCCAAATAATCTTTATTAAAACGTTGCGTGCTTGGAATTTTAATCCAAACATCATACAATTCATCACGCGTCGTTCTTTGAACAATTAAAAGATTTTCGTGAGTCCAAGGTGCATACAAGTCATTGATCCATACTGAGTGTAAAGGGATTTGCTCCGTCTCTCTGTTTTGTGAAATTGAGAAACTATAACGCGACCAAACCCACTCTGGATCAATCCCCCCCTGAGGAAACAAAGTATTGCCCAATTTTTCAGAAACAAAAAAAGTTTCTTGAGAAGATAATCCCCAAATCAAATGCTGAAACTTAATAATTCCTGACAACTCACCTTTTAATTCAAAACCACCCAGTTTTTTTCCTTCAGTCAAAACAAAATCTAAAATTTGAGTTCGGTGAGACCCTTGAATATTCTGATTTTTAAGCCACTCATGGGAGTGTTCTAAACTTCTTCTACTTAATGATCTTACAAAAAAAGAATTCATTAATGGTAATGGCCACTTTGATACTTTAAAATCTTGATAACTGGAGTACTCTGTCTGAGTTAACGTATGAGCCAAATACTCAAGCCAATTAGCCTCAAAAGAATGGTTTTTAAATGAAGACGTTAAGCCTTGACGATAATAGGCTTCTGTAGCCTGCGTTAAACGCTCTTTAAAATCAGCATTAATTTTTAACTCGGGATGGGACGGTGCCAATAGCTGATGGTGAATTAAGGGTGATTTAAACTCCAAGGGACCTCTTTGCGGCCAAACAACAAAACCTCTGTCTTGACTTACATAGGTTTCCTCAAAATTTAACTTTTCAACAAAATATGGATTTAAGGTCTCGGAAGAAAAGAAACCAAATGGCCCCTCAACATCTTCCGTAGGCCATCGCCCCAAAGACTCATACAAATCCAAATACAAAACATTCCATCCTTGGCGCGAAAGTTCACTCGCTAACCACGAAAGATTATAGAAGCCCCCAACAATGGCAACATCAAACTGACTCATAACCAATGATCCTCATACTTTCTGACTAAAAAATGCTCTCGCATCGCTATTTGCTGAGCCGCCTGCTCTAGTGTTTGTGGGTAAAAAGAACTGTCTTTACCTGCCACACAAGACTGCTGTATAATTGGTCCTTCATCCATTGCTGGAATCACTGTATGTAGACTCACCCCTAGTTTATTTTTGTCTTCAAAAGAACGCTCTATGGAATGCGTGCCTGGATATAGAGGTAATAAACTAGGATGTAAGTTTACAATTTGTCCTTGCCATTGATGAACAAATCCTTCAGGAAGGATCTTCATAAAACCAAGTAAAAATATTTTTTCAATGTATTTCTCTTTAAGAAAAGCTTCCAACTCTGCAAAACGTAAAGGTGAAAAAATCTTTGTTGGAATACCACAACGTTTAGCTTTTAAAATCCCGGGCGCTGATTTTTTATGACTACACACAAGCCTTATGTTACAACCCTCTTTGTCCAGCAGAGCCTGCAAGTTACTCCCTCTTCCAGAGATCAAAACTGCAGACCTTACCTGAGACAACTTGGGTTTAGTTAACATAGACCCAGTCCTCTGTATCTTGAGGAGTCCGCAAAGATACAGCTCCAAGCTTAAATGCCTTTTCTCCCTTAATTTCTAAAAATCTTATTAACTCGTGGGCCTCTGAATTTGGCAATACAACCACCATACCAACACCACAATTTAAAGTATTCATCATCTCTTTAGTAGTTAACGCGGTTCTTCTCTGAACCTCTTGAAATAAGCTTGGAAACTCCCAAGGTGAAATTTTAGCAACTAAATCTTTTGGGATAACTCGTGGAACGTTTTCCATTCCTCCACCCGTGATATGAGCTAGAGCATGGATCGAAAATTTCTCTTTGATTTGCTTTATAATAGACACATATAACTTAGTCGGAACCATTAGTTCTTGTACTAATTTTAAATCTTGATTTTGAATTTCTTCAGCAAAAACTTTCCTTAACAAAGAGTATCCATTCGAATGAAACCCTGAACTAGAAATCCCTACTAACACATCCGAATCCCTGACTAGGTGCGCCCCCAAACGTCTGTCTTCATCCACTATACCAACAGCAAAACCAGCACAGTCAAACTCTGGCACTTTATAAATACCAGGCATTTCAGCAGTTTCACCACCCACAAGCGCTAAGTCACTTTCACGACAAGCCTTACGAATACTTGTTAAGATTTTTTTTGCTTGCTCTAAATCAAGCTTTCCAACAGCCAAATAATCAAGAAACAACAGTGGGTCCCCGCCAGTACACAAAAGATCATTCACACACATAGCTACCAAATCTTGGCCAATGCCTGCGTAAAGATCAAAATCAGCAGCGAGTTTGACTTTAGTGCCTACGCCATCAGTGCAGGTCACAAGGCAAGGTTTAGCATAATTTTTGGTGTTTAAACGAAATAGTGAAGCAAATCCACCAACACCCTCTATAACACTGCCCTGATGAGGAAGGTCTTCTTTCTTTGTAGATTTCTCTTCTGAATGAATCCAGTCTACAAAATCGTCTCCAGCTTGGACATCGACTCCTGAATCTTTGTAGGAGAAAACTTTGTCATTTGTGGTTGATGAAGACTTTTTATTAGACATAATTTTATGTGCACATTAAATTAAAGTCGCAGGGTCTTGTCAACAGCTTAACATTTTCATAATTTTTTTATAAACTCTAGGAGTCTATCATGTTTGAATTTATTAGCCGCTCAAAAAATCGTCGCTTTTACTACTTACTTTTCCTTGTGAGCCTACTTTCCAACCTATGTGTAGCTCAAAAATCGAGTAATATGTCTAACACACATCGAGCTGAAAATAGTAGCAAAGATCTTCAGAATAAAGAAAAGACTTTTTTTGACTTTACAGTCAAAGACATTCACGGAAAAGACTTTTCCTTATCTGAATTAAAAAACCGAGTTATCCTAGTTGTCAATACAGCATCGGCTTGTGGCTTTACTCCACAACTTAAAGATTTAGAAGAACTTTACCAAAAATACTCTAGTAAAGGATTTACTGTTCTAGCTTTCCCATCCAACGATTTTCGCCAAGATAGTGGTTCCAATGAAGAAATAGAAAAGTTTGCCAAAGACAAGTACCAAATTAGCTTCCCCATCATGGGTAAGAACCCAGTCAGCGGAAAAGAAAAACAACCTATCTTTAAATTTTTAACTGAATCTAAATCTGGTTTTTTGTTTCGCGAAGTTCAATGGAATTTTGAAAAATTCTTAATCAACAAAAAAGGGCTTGTCGTCGATCGCTGGAGCTCTATGACCTCACCAAATTCAAAAGATATTATTTCAAAAATTGAATCCGAACTCTTAAATTAAAGCTAAAAATTTTTAGCTTTAATTTTTCTGAAATCTAAAGACAACCAAAAGATAACTGTTGTAAAGATTGAACCTGCTCCGAGGTTAATAAGTCTTTATTCATCTCTGAAAGTGTTTTTTTAAAAGAGTCAGTAAGCTCTATTATCTTTTTTTCTTTAGAGCTTTGCTCTTTAACTGAATAAGATGAAGTAAAAACACTGTTGTCTATAATTTTTCTTGAAACCTTTGACATCACATAAGTGTTTGTTACAGGTAAATCAGGCCTCCCTCCAACGTAAACAAAGGCATCAGTGGCTGTTTTACTTTTACAAAACCAGGTCATCCTATTTTTTTCCCAACTAAACTGAATTAAAACAATTTGATGTCTATCAAAAATTTCGGCTAGCAGCTGACGATATTTTTCTAAACCATAGTCAGCCATGTACTGTAATGACAACCTAACAAAATACCCCTTATTCATTCCTAATTTTTGTATTTGCTTACGATTAAGTATTCCCTCTGATTGCAAAGCTAAAAGAGTTTCCGTTTTTAATTTGATTTTAGATACATTTGTCCATGTAGGATCAGAAACATCTAAAACTCTACTGCCAATCGGAAAGTCTATAACATACAAAGAACTGCCAAAATTTTGCGAAACTAAGGGATCCGTCGCTAAGTACATGCCAGGCCCAGCATTTACTAATTTGGTATCATGAATATTAATGTCCCAAAAAGCTCCTGCCTTAACCGCAAAATCTAAAGCTATCTGTCCCTCAGGTCGATAACGATCATAGATAGTCTGGTAGGTAGGCCAAAGCTCAGCCTGCCCTGTCTTGGAACCTGTAAGAACAGGATTAAAATAATGATAAAGACGAGTTGTTTTTGTCAGTGCATAAAAGCCCATTTTTGCGCTTAATATATCTGACTCTAGCATCTTCCCAGCCGGAGATAGCTCCACTGCCAATAAATCTATGCTACTAATCAGAAGAAGAGATAAAATTAAATTTTTTATTAAAACACAGAGGCGGTTCTTCCACTTCTTTTCCATAAATACCCAGACCTAAATTAGATTAAAACCGACTATAGGTGTTTTTTAAAAAAAATTAAAACTGTAATAGCTCTAATATAAAGTTTTCCCTACTGTCTTCTTTTTTTATAGATATCATTGTCTTTAATTTCCATCCAACTGCCAGGAGTTTGAGTTACCTGAAATCCAAACTGTTCATAAAGTTTATGCGCTGACACTGTAGCTAAACAAAGTCTCCTAAGACCTTGAAACTCTGGATAGCTAACAATTTCTTTCACCATCCATTTCGATAACCCTAGACCACGAAATTCTTTTTCCACATAAACATCACAAACCCAAGCAAACGTTGCCAAATCGGTTACAACTCTAGCAAAGGCAACTTGTATCCAATTAGACTTTTGATCAACATGGAAAACATTAAAACAAACAGAATTATCGATGCCTTTTTGCACAACCTCTTTGGGAATCTCAACACACCAATAAGAATCCTGGGAAAGATAACGATGAACCCGATCTACTTGGATCTTGGTTTTATCTGTAGACAGCACAAAATCATTCCATTTTTTTTCCAATAACATTTTTATTTCCTTAATGAAGTCCTATGTTTAATTTAAATTGCAATATCACGTCTTCAAGTTGAGTTTTTGAAGTAGCCCAAGAAATGACCGCCAACTCTGTCCCCCTCTCGCTACTTGCATATTCTTGTATAAAAATACCAGCAAGAAGAGGCACCTGGCTAGAATATAGTATTTCCTTATTAGACTCATAAATTCGCACAAAGGAAATACTAGACTCAAAAAACAATTTCTCAAATCGCCAAAATATCTGCTTCCCCAATGTTTTCTCAATTTCAGCAACCAAACAAAGACTAAAGGTGGAGCCATTAAGACGAATATTATTTTCTAAAACTCTCACTTCATTTTTAGGAGTGATCACAAAATCAAGACCAATTAGTCCTCTGTACCCTTGTTTCGCTATATCATGAGCAATGACTTGTGATTGAACAAAACACTCAGCCATCCCTTGATCATTGCAACTCTGAGGACTACCATGGTTACCTCTATAGCTGAAGCCTTGCAATAACTGTTCAGAGACTCCAAAAAAGTCAAGTTGATGAGTATCACTAATGAAAATTTGAATATTAACTGATCTGCACTCCTCAAAATACTCTTCAATTAACCACAAATTAGACTCTAAACTTATAATCTTTTCATAAGCATGGTTTTGATCTTTAACTTGAAAAGTAAAAATACCACTTCCAGCAGCGGAGCTAGATGGTTTAGCTATAAGTTTCTTTTCTGGCAAATAATTCGCAAAATTCATTTTTATTTTACTTTGCCATTTCTTTCGATCTTCATTAGGAGTTTGAAAGGTAAAGAAATCAATTACGGGGAGATGAAGATTTCTTACTTTTTCTTTAAAAAGGATTTTATCAAAATGCTCTTGCACCAAAGAAAAAGGACAAGTCCATGCAAATTCTAGATTGTTTTGACTAGCAAAAGTCACTTCATTTTGGCTATTCATCCAAGAAAAAATTTTACAAATCTGTCTTTGTTTTAACAATTCTATTAAATAAGCTGTTCTATTTTGACGCAAAAAAAATTCAAAAAAACTTTCTTCTTCATCTTCTGACATTTGTTCAACAAAAAACAAATCTCCTTTTCCTATATTCACGCTCTTAAGCCACTGCCAATGATTAATATCTAATTTGCTAGATGTCATAACTAAATCTTTTTCTTGTGAAAATAAAAAACCATTCTTTGCACGTGCATTTAGATTACTACAAAAAGACTTACTCAAATGATCCCTTGGTTTTGCAAAATGTCCCAAAACATCATAAATAATTAAAAGCGGTTCTTGGACGGAGTTCCTCAGTCGCTCTATGGGGTTCTTAACTTTACGACTAAAATCAATTTTCATCCCAGTAACTTAAATTCGATTCTAAAATTAATCAAGTAGCGAGCATGGGTCATAAAAAATGATTAATGTTGGTATTTAAAGGCCAACAAAAACTCGATAAAACTGATTTAGTCAAAGATATGGACATTCAACTATTTTTAAGTCACCTTAACTCAAATAATAGATCAACATTAATGTCTTAAAAAGAGAATTAACATTGCAATCTCTGTTTGATTCTTTGATAATATCCCAAGGGGGATTTATTGAAAACCAATAGCTTATTGTTATTACTCTTTCTATCTTGCCTGTTTTCAAGTCTACACTTAAAAGCACAATCAGACTCGGCTGATGCCTTTGATCCTTTTTCTGATTACTCTGAATTTGATCAGGATTCAGATGAAGAAGCTGATATTAATTTTTTTAGAAATGGTAGGTTTCTGACCGTAGGTATTGCTACTGGCCCCAGACAATTCACAGGAAACATGGGAAAAACCTATGGTTCAGGTCTTAATTATGGTTTACAGATTGGATATTTCTTTGATCTCAAAATGGCCCTTGGCATTGGGATTATGACGGGAGATCACACCGTTGGATTTAGTACTCTTTCTGGAAATACAGTTAATAATTATTCAGGTAATGTTTCTTTTACTTCCATTAATTTTTGCCTAAAATATTTTTTAAACACTCAAAATGTCACTCGTGGTTTGGCCGATATTAACCCCTATTTCCTTGGTGGCTTTACCCAATGGTATCGTACATACTCTTTGAGTGAGTTCTCCACTCAATCTCGTGAAAATGTTATGGGAGCTGACGTAGGAGCTGGAGTTGAAATACCAGTGATGAGACGAAAGGCTTATCTTGGATTGCAAGCAACCTACCATTACGTGAACTTTGCTGACGAAGGCAAAGATTTTTTATATAATGGTAGTTCTAATGAGCTTCTGGAAAGAAAGATTAATGGAGACATTATCGACTTTCTACTTGTTTTTGGCGTTAATTACTAAGGATATAGATTTCTCAATTTGCTTAACAAGTTCTAACTTGAAATTAACATGAAACTCTTTAGAATCAAAAAAAGGATTCATCAAGGTTATCCTAACTAACAACAAATCTTCGTTTGGCTTAATCTTCCCTAGCCCTCCCCATTGCGCAGCTAGTTTTTCCATATAGCTGCCATATTTTTTGAACTGTAATTTTGTCTGGGAAAAAATAAAAATTGGCTCTTTGTTTTTTTCAAAATACTTTAAAACTCTTGATGTTTTTTTATTAATAGCACTCAACGAATCATCCTGACTAGCTACACAAAAACAAAGAATATTCAAATCGGTATCAGGAGCAAGGCGAACCATTGGTAACTTACGTTTAAGTAAAATTTCAATGTCTTTTTTAGTTCTCAAGGTACGTTTAATGATTCTCCCTAACCCATTCTGATTCAAAGGCATTGACTTTGCTGTCATCCACATTGCCGTGACCCCTGTGGCTGATCTTGAACCTTCCAATGTGAATGGGCCACGATCTGTTTTCTGATTGAAAGCCACATAGGGACCAAAAAAGGATTGTAAATAATAATTATTCTTATCAGAACATAAAAAAGTACCACTTGCATAGGGTACATAAGCCATTTTATGAGGATCTATAGTTAAAGATGTCGTATGTTTCAAACTATTTAAAGCCTTAAATGTTTCCGGACTAAATATTTTTTTATCTCTTTTTAAACTAGCAAAAAAACCGCCATAGGCAGCATCAACATGCAACCAAGCATTCTCAAGTTGGTGAGTTTTTAAAATACTTATCAAGCGATGCACAGGATCAACAAATCCTAATTCCGTTGTACCTAAAACCGCTACTATTTGTTGAATTGGCCTTGATTCGTTTTTTAGTTTTTCTAACAAAAGTTCAAATTTTTTAGTATGAATTTTTCCCGTCTCATCAAGCTCAAGCTCAATAATTTGACTTTCATTCAATCCTATTAATGCGCACCCCTTAATCCAAGAGTAATGTTTGTGATTTGGTATCAACACAACAGGATCATTCTCTTTCACATTAAAAATATCGGCAAAAAAACTTTTCTTCTGTTCATGAGATTTTAATTGTACCAACCCCTGCTCAAACTGACGAGCGATTTTCTTATCCTTCATTAATCTATAAAATCGGTCCCATCCTAAAGTGCTTGCTTGCCATAGATTAGCCTGAGTTTGATATAATTTCTTCTCAACAGCCAACATCAAAGCCCACCAATAAATTCTTTCCTTGGAGCGCACCAGTGACTCAAAATTCGCTACTGTTCCTCCTGAAGTAAAGTGCCCACAGTTACCACGATAACCAATCATACGATTTAACATAATGACGGCTTCATTCTCAATTTCAATTCCAACCTTCGCTGACTCATGGGAAATAATATTTGGATTATGAAGTAAACTTAAAAAATGCCCTAGAACTGCTGGCAGGTTCACCTCGGAAAACATGTGCCCTATGTATCTCGGAGAAAACTGAGGGACTTCTTTTTCATAACGTTTAGTGATATTTAAAAGATTCTTCTTCACAAGAGCTTGTTTTGTTGTGAAAGCACTTAATGATTGATCAAAGTGACTAATCGCAGCTCCATCATTAGGGTAGAGTTTTTTTCGCCACAGAGAGTATTCATTGGTGAGGCTTACCATCTGCTCTAGGAGCCAAGCTATGTTTTCAGCCTTTGGCCCCAAAAATAAACTTTTCATCGAAATTTCTGAAGGATAACATTTATCGAACTTATTCATTTTCACCTAGATTCACTGAATTAACAGTATTAAACTAGTTTGATTTTGAACTTTGCTCGATCTCCCCGTCAATTTGTTTTTGAAGATCCCCAGGTGTTTCTTTACCATCCTGAGGAGTTTTCGAATTCTTAGAAAGATAAAACTTTTCTAACTCATCACGAAAGAACTTTTTTTCAAATTTTCGAAATGATTCAAATTTCACATTAGAGCCCAAAATTTCAACAATTTTATTGGATGTCTCTTGCTCTTGTTCCCGCATTTTTGCAAGCCCCTGCTCCAAGAAATCAGTTCTAACCGTTGCTTGTTTTTCATGTAAAGTCTTAACTAAAGTCTGGGCCATAGCTACAATCTGAATAGACTTTTCTTCTTCCACTCTCCATGTTTTCAACAAGTAATCCATAGCAGCTTTACCCCATCTATCATGATAACCTGAATCTAAATACATCTCTACAAACTGATCGGTATAAAGCACTAAGTCAACGTAAGTGTCTTTAACTTCTGGAACACGCTCTGGAGTGAATTTCTTTTCCTCTAGTTCTTGCTTCACTTTTTCAGCTTGTTGAGCAATTTGATCAGTTACAGGATTTTGCTTATTTTGCACATAATGATAAACCGACTCCCCTAAGAAAAAAACTAACATCCCAAGTGCCATCCCCATTCCAATACTAAGATTACGATCTCGCTTCATCTTGTTTACAACTTGATGAGCATCTTTTTGCATTTGATGAGAACCTTTTTCGTCATTTAATTTTAATGATGACGTGTGCTCATTAAAAACTGCCTGAATCTGATTTAAAATATTTCCCGTAACAGCAGTTAGCTGACCGGAAGGAATAACTTTAACAATCTCTCGCTCAACAGCTTGATGAACCTCTTTGGCTACAACATCTTTACTTTTGTAAAGCTCTGACAGCATTGTCTCTTTGAGTTTGTTAAATTTTTCAACTTCTAGAATCTTCATTTGATTCATTTGCTCTTGACTAACTTGCAACATCTTCTTTTGATCAGCATCTAACTGATTCTTATAATTTGCTTTCTGATTTTCGTACTCTTTTTTTAAATTTTCAATTTTATTAACATGTTCATTGTGCTGATACTGCATTTCACCAAGTTTTTTTTCTACCGCCTTAGTATCTTGAATTAAAAACTCCTGCTGTTTTTGTAGTTTTTTATTATCCTCAGTGAGCAGCTTATTTTGCTCACTAACTTGATTAAATTCTTTAGATACTTCCTCGTAGTCATTCTTTAATTGAACATGCTTTTTATCTAATTCCTCAAAAATAGCAGTTAAATCTTTCTTTCGATTTTCTAAAAGATCGTTTTCGCTGATTAAATTTTTATTTCTCTCAAAAAATTCTTGCTGCTTTTCCTTAGTCCAAATCTCCATCTCACGATTTTTTGTTGCTTCAAGCTGACTTAACTCTGTATCCTTGGAACTCCACTCTGACTCTTTTCTTTTTTGTTCGCTTTCAATCCACAACATCGTTTCACTACGCTTTTGCGACTCAAAGTTTCTGAGTTGAACCTCTCTATCAGTCCACTCTTTTTCATTTTTATGTCTAGTCTCTTCAACCCATTTTTCTGTTGTCAATCTTAATTGACGAACCCATTCCTCAGTTTCAGCACGAAGGCTTCTATTCCAAGATTCAGTTTCAGCACGAAGATTTTTATCCCAAGAGGCTGTCTCTTCTCTTAGTTTTCTATCCCATTCCTGCGTCTCTTTTCTAGTTTTATCAGCATATTCTTGAGCTTCAAGTTTGATGTTTTTAGACCAAGAAGTAACATCTTCTCTTGTCTTTACTTCCCACTGGTTAGTTCTTGCCTTTAGCTCATCGGCCCAAACTTGAGTGTCTCTTTTAACCTTTTCTTCATGGTCAAATACTTGCTTTTCTCGAGCTTCTAACTCTTGAAGTTTTAACTCTTTTTCTTTTGTTAATTTAGAAAAAAACTCTTCTTCTTTTTTCTTTAACATTCCATGAAATTCAGATAATTCTTTATTTTTTCGTTCTTCTTCAAGTTCAAGATCATTATAACGAGTGGCAATATCGCGCTCTGCAAATTCTTGTCGTTTTTTTAAACGCTCATCAAATTCAATTCTTTTTTCATCCAAAGATTTGTCAAAGGATTCCCCTCGCGCGTGAAGTTCTTCTTCTAGAAGCTTTCTTCGTTCTTGAGTCTCTCGCTCTATTTTAAATTGCAAAGTTCTTTTTTCTTCTTCAAGGGATTTGAGTTCATGATTGTACTTCTCAATATCTTTCTTCAAAAATGAAATATCATTCTTCAAAAGATCAATTTGTGATTGAGAATCGTGCTTTATTTTTTCAACTTCAAGTTCAGCCTGAGAAAGTAATTTTTCACGATCAACTCTTGCACTTTCAGCGGCATCTGAAAGTAACAACTGAACTTTCTTCTGACCTTCTCTTTCAGTTCTTTGAATAATGGCTTCTTTTTCAGATTCAGCATCTTTTAATACCGATCTTTTTAATTCTTCAATTTCTTGTAAAGCTTTGTTTTTATTAGCATCCATTTCCTGCTGGGCAAAATCCCGCATCTCGGCTACTTTACCACGAGCATCTTCAACAATTTTCTGAGCCAAAATCTCGTTTTTCGATAATAAATCTTGCGATTTTACATGAGCCTCTTCGAGTTTATTCTTATAAAAAACTTCAGCTTCATTCTTAAACTCATTGGCTTTATTGTAAACATCTTGAACTGCTTTTTCTGCATCTTTTTGTGCATCATTAATAATGCCAACACCTTTTCTTTTAGCATCTTGTATAATTTGAGCCGATTGAAGACTTGCATTTGATAAAATATCATCTTGCTTTAAAAGCATCTCTTGCTCTATGGATGAAGCCTTCTGCTCTGCTATTTTAATTAACTTATCATGGCCTTCTTGGGCTAATTTAACGATTTTCTGAGCTTCCGAGTGGGCACCCTGAACCAACCTCATCATTGATTCTTTTTCATCTTTAGGCAGCTGGCTTTTTACTATTTCTTCTTTTTTAAAACATTTCTCTAATAAGTTAAATGATAAATAAATTTCTGATTTTCCAATCTTTACTTTATCCCCAGGCTCTACACTCACCGTTTTTTGCGAAGGTATCTTTTGGTCATTAACAAAAGTACCATTAGCAGACCCCTGATCCTCTATCCAAATTTTGTTATGCTTCAAGGTAACAATAAGATGAATACGACTGATATTCTGATCACTAAATGCTAAAGTAGCATCTAAAGATCTTCCTACCGTAAAAGTACTATCGTCGACTATTTTGTAGTCGACGTTTTCTCCTTCTTGAATAGTAACAATAAAAACTTGAATAGGTTTAGCCATATAGCAACTTCCTAAAATTTAATTATGAAACTTTAACTTTTTTAATTTCATCAAACTCACGAGTTCTTTGGCCTTTAGCGAGCTCAAGCCTGATAGACTCTTCAGCTAAAGCCTCTTGAGGATCCTTATGTTCGTCAAAGGGTTTTTCATTGGAAGGATACTCGTTATTATCGCTACGATACCAAAGTAAATCCAAAGAGCTTTCAAATCTATCAATCATCGAAACAAAAACTCTATCTGGAGAAAATGTCACATTTATAAAATTCAGCATCAACGAAAAGGTGATTCCGAAAATTGATGATGACATGGCATATGAAATCTCAAACAAAAAACGATCCATGACGTTCTTTGTACTATCCATATCTTGTAGATTCATTCCACCAAGTTCAGGTAACCCTTTAGCAATACCAATAAAAGTTCCAAGAATTCCAGCTACGACAAACAAACCTGGCAAAATAGAAACTATGTCATTCAAACTTGAAATAGGAAACACACCAAATACCCTATTAAAACATGGATTGTGATGAAATGTGGCTTTTGTGATATGTAAAAGTTTTGGAGTGTCTTGTGTCCACTTTAAAAATTTTAGTTGTTTAATAATGTCTTTAACAAGCCACGCACAACCTTGCTTAACCAAAAACACTCTATCACTCCAACCCATTACTTTATCAGTACGTCTACGAAGCATACGATCTCTTAAATCAAAAACTTCATAATAGGTCTTCTCTAGCATTTTTTTTGACAAAACATAAAAAGACACATTTCCCGGAGTGCTCCCAGGCTTTTCAGTTTCCATAAAGTGGGAGACTCGTTTTTCAAACTCTCTAGAAAACCATTCGTGACGCTTCACTGTGTACCAGATCATCACTCTCAAAAAAGCTCCCACACAAAACACAGCACCCATAAAGTAAGGAAGTGAGAGTATAAAATATTCCGTAAAAGTTTTTGCTGCCATATCCAAATCTCCTTTAATTATTTTTTTCCATCCATACCGAAACGAATAATCACACGTTGGGATTTTTTACAGTCGTTGATTGAACAAAAATCCTTTCCTTGTGGTACGTTTTTCACTTTCATGACCTCTAAAAAGCTACGTCCAGAGACTTTCATCACAGGGAACATATCTTTTTGGTGATCAAATTCCATACTTTTATCATCGATGATGTGATTAAATATGGACTTTGCACGTTGATAACTTAAATCCATGTTGTACTTTAAAGCCTGTTTATCTTTTCTTGCTGATGAATTAGGATCTACGTACTTACCTTTGTAAGTTGGAGATGCAAATCCAACAATTTCTACAGCTGAAATCTTATCTTTAACCTTATTATTTCCAAATAATGACTTGGCATACACTGGCATAGCCTTTTCAAGAATTGCCTTCATATCACCATTGAGTTTAGACGACCCTGTTTCAAAGTAAGAATCACCAAAATCCAGCATCACTTCACCTGTCTGCAAATCAATATCAGCTTTGATTCCAGCTTTTTCAAATCCTTTTTTAATTTCTTTTGCTACATCTTTTCTTAAGTCTCTTTCCTCAAGTGCTTTCTTTAGTTCTTTATCCTTACTGTGCAGATCATTTGAAAGACCAGCTATACGATCTTGCATCTCTTTTTCTTTTTGAGCAGCTCTGGCTTTAAACTCAGCTTCTTTTTTGGCTCGTTCAGCAGCCCCTAATTTGTGTTTACCTAGTTCATCATCAAAAGCCTTACGATCTCTTTCTTTTTCAAGAGCATATTGCTTTTTTAAATCTCCAATCTTCTGATTGTATTCGCCTTCTACATTATTCAATTTATTTTTTAAAGCAGAAGCCTCACCCGCTTTATTAGACAACTCAGCTTGAGTTTGAGCTAGATCTGTTGATAGTTTTCCTAATTTCTGCTGAGTCTGATTGAGTTCTTGTTGGTAGCTCTGATTAGCCTCATTTAACTGATCAATTTTTGACTGATTATCTTGTTTAAGCTGAGCCATTCTCTTTTCATAGGCTTGCTTTGTAATTTCTTTATTCTTCAAAGCTTCCTTAAGGGCATCCATTTTATTTTCTAAGTTTTCTTGAATCTTAGCAATTTTAACTTCGCCTTCTTCAATCAATTTCTTTTTGTTCTCAACATCTTGATTGAGCTTAGAAATTTGTTCGTCTTGAGAGTCGATAGTATCATCTTGTTCTTCGATAATATCATCACGTTTTTTAATTTTTGTTTTAGATAATACGTTTGCATTAATCATATTACGTACCATCTGTTGGTACTGATTCAGTGCTTGTTCTTTTTTTGAGTTTTCATTAAAAGCCTGTCTCAACTTTTCTTTTTCATCCTTGGCTTCTTCTTTAAGAAGAACCAATTTATCCATAAGTTCTTGGTATGATTTCTCTTCTGAAGAATCAGCTTCTTTTTTAAGATAATCTTTCTTAATAGAATCATACATTTTAAGCTGAGCTTTTAGATCTTGAACTTCCATTTTTAAATTCTGATTATCTACTTGTTGTTTCATCCCGTTAGTCCCCGTACGCAGCGAAGACGTTACATAAAGTAAAAGAAAAATAGTTGACAATCCCAGGAATAAATCAGAATAGGAAGTCCAAAAGTGGCCGTCATCACTGTGATTCTTATGTTTATCGTAATTAAATGACATTTTATCCTCGTTTTTTTTCTTCTGCATTTATTTCGATCAAATGCGACTTTTACTAAATAGCACTCTTACATTTTAAAAAAAAATTCGACCTAGGACTTGTTTTTTTAATAACTTCTTCTTGATTTTAGTCTAGCTTTGAAAAAAGATATTCACATGAAAACTTTCATTACCTTTCTTTTCTTAGCTAATCTCTGCCTTGCCTACACTGATTTCATAGGCTACGGATATAGTTCCTGTATGACCTGCCACTACAACGGGCAGGGAAATGGTCCATTAAACGATTACGGTCGTGGAGTTTTTGCTGCAGAAATTATTTCAAAAGCCTTAATGACAAAAGACATTAAGGATGAAGAGTTATCTGAACGCAGTGGCTTTTTAGGGAAAACACCTTTACCTTGGTGGTTTCGCCCAGGGTTTAAATACAGAGGCCTATGGTTTCAAACCAATCCAGGTAGCGAACAATCAACGAATCGTCTTGTACACATGCAGGCAGACGCTACCGCCGCTTTTCACTTTGATCAAGATCAAAAGTGGGTTCTAGTCACTTCGTTCGGATACTACCCAGTTCCTCCAAGTGCTCAAAGCGATCCCAATAAACCCTCATCTTGGATTTCACGTGAACATTATTTACGTTACTTAAAAAGTGAGAACCTAACACTATTTTTTGGCTTAATGGATAAGGCTTTTGGAATAAGAACTATAGATCATACTGCTTACTCACGTAGCAAAACAGAAATTGCTCAAAATGATCAAACCTATGGCGTTATGGCCATCTTCAGAAAAGAACCCTGGGAGTACACGACTCATGTATTTATAGGTAACTTTGCACAGACAGCTGAACTTCGTCAACGCGGTCTAAGCTTGATGGCTGAAAAAGACTTAAATCAATACCACCGCCTCGGTGGAAGTTTTTTAATGTCTGAAAACAACTATAAAAATCTGACTCGTTTGGCAGGCCACTCTAAACTTGGTTTTGGCAAAGGCAACAGCTTTTTAACTGAACTGGGATTAATACAAAATAAGCCCAAATCTTCCGAACTCAAGAACGGTGGCTATGCCATGGCACAAAGTATGGCAATGCTTACTAGAGGTTATTTTTTTCTTTCTCAAGCAGAGTATTACAATCAAACTCTTTCTACAAAATCAGCTGATAATTTAAGATGGACGTTTGGTTTGGTTAGTTTCCCCTATTTGAAAACGGAATACCGTCTAACTTTAATAAACGGTAGAGATCTCTCTGATGAAACAGTTTCTGGAGATTCTTGGCAATTACACATGCAACTTCATCTTTCCCTTTAAAAGGGACTAATAAGGAACTTGAAAAAGACATTATGAAAAAAAAATTATTATTACCCCTCATGTTAGCTCTTTATATATCTTCTAATTCAGTTCAGGCTGAGCAGAAAACTGCTACTTCTAAAAAAGTAGCACCAGGCCCTAAAGCTCAACCCCAAACTCCAGTTCAAAAACAACAACCTCCCTCAATTCAAGAAACCAGTGCCGTTCAAAAAAAAGTAACTCTTCCTGAGGAATTAAAGCTAGATCCAGAACCTGAAGAGACTAAAAGCATCGACAACAACGAGGATTTACCCAATCGAATTAGTAGCAAACTTTCAACAAAGCCTAAATTTAAAAATCGTAAGGCTTTTACTATCGACTATAATACTTGGTACGAGGTTTTAAAGATTAAAGACAAAACTAACTCCACTTATAGTGATTCTAAAACTCATTACTTCGGAGTAGGATTCTACTATGATTATACTGTTTATGAAGAAAAATATGGCTACGCTATCTCTCCTGGTATTGTGACCGGCAATGCCCAAGCTGGAACACAAGGCTCCGGTGAATATTATGAACGACGAATCCCATGGCTTGGGTATCGCCTTGGAGGAAGACTGTTTTTTAGAGCGAATAATCGGATCGATATTGGTCCTGCGTTTATAGCTCAGTACAAAACAACTAAATGGCCAGAGGAAACTCAATATCAAGTTATGCCACAAGTGAATCCTCAATACTTTATCTATCTTGATACTCGTTGGCGCATCAGTTACCCTTTAGAACTAATTCAGTCTTTTGGAGTTCATACTCGTCAGTACGCCTTAGTCTGGCGTCTTGGCATTAATTACACCTTAAACTAAAAGAATTAATTGATACTGTTTATCCAAGTTTTCAGTGTCGACATCTCTGTTTGTGATAAATTAGATTGCCCTTCTGGCATATCACCAGCTATTCCTGTGTCATTACCACGAACTCGCGTATACAACTCTGAGCTTGCTGGTGATTTCTTAGTCACTAGCTTCTTAGAGACAAAATCTGTTTCTGAATAGGAACTCCAAGCTGTATGTTGATGACAACTGGCACACTTCTCTCTAAGAATTGTAGCTGCAGAAACAAACTCTTCTGTACCTGTTGCCGTAGCGGCATCAGAACTTGAAGAATTCTTCACCTTGCCACACCCAAAAGCTAAAAACAAAAAAAACAATCCAAGAATTTTTTTAACCATGATATAACTCTAACAAATCGTTTCAGTTTGTAACATCATTTTTTTTACAGATGTCATTTAGGTCCAAAAAATTTCCTCAAAAGAAACAACTGATTTAAAAAAATTACCTGAATCATTTTGATAATCAATAGTCATTTCTTTGGTTTATACAACAATGTTCAATAAGATTACAATTTCGTTTGAATAATTGATTAAGAGGATTCATCGGAATCCGATTATACTTTAAGAAGTATTCCATGAAAACAAAGGGGGGGACCTTTGAGTCGCAGACAATTACTATCTCAAAGATCAAAAAAGACTCTACTAGCGTTCTTGTTTATTTCATTATTAGTAGTTCCGTTTCAAAACTGTAAGAAGTTTGATACTTCTGAAAACTCTGTGTCTGCAACTTCAGATGATGGTTCTTACAGTAGTAATGATCCTTCAAATACAACAAAGGAACCATCACCACAATTACCAACACAGACAACACCTATTGACACAGCTGATCCAGCCGTTGTTGCCGCTGAGAATGCTAGACAAGAACGTTGTCGTAATAATATCAAGAAACCCGTCATCGTAAATGCAAATGACGTTTCTAACTTTGTATTTAACCTGAGTTCAGGCCTAAGCACAGCTGGAGGGGATTTAAATTCAACAGAAAATAAAGACATTACTGTAGACCCTTCCAAAGGAATCATAGACCTATCACTGACTACTCCACAACTCAGCGGTGGAGATGGTTGCTCCTATGTGACTTCGCTAAGAATTGATGCCGTTAACGACGCCTCAAGACCAGCTGAACTAAAAAATGCCATTAACTTCTCTGGAGTAAGTGTCGTTACTCAAGATAGTGCAACTAATTTTGGAATCGCCAAAGCAACTATTGCTTCAAATCCTAACAACAACAATAATAATAATTTTGCCACCAACACACTCAATTTGAAATTTACAATCGTAAACAACAATAATCGTGATTACCGCTGTGTTGAGGGATCGCTATGGTACGCAGTTAAAGTTCGAGTATCCACACAGTCATTACCAAACAACAAACAATTGGAATCAGACCCTGTTTATATTAAAGCCAATATTACGAACAGTTGTTGGAAAGAAAACAAACTAAAAGCATCAAATGATTTTCCTCTTAATGCAAAAGCTGGAAGTAAAGTGTCTTTAGATGGTAATTGGGCTGCAGTGTTATCACCTTCTGATAGTAATAAAGGAGCCGTCTTTTTGTTTACTAAAAACCCATCAAATGAATGGATTTTTTCACAAAAACTTGTCATGCCTGACTCCGCATCTGGTCAGAATCTTTCTAACTTGGATTTAAAAGGCAACATTTTAGCTGTTTCAAACTCTGGATATGCCAGCAAGGGAAAAGTTTATATTTTTAAAAACGTTAACTCTTCTTGGAGTTTCGTTCAAGGAATTGATGCCTACGAAAATACTGTTCTTTACCAACAGTTTGGTCAAGGTCTAGCTCTATCTTCTAATTCTCTTACTATAGGAGCACCTTCCCATCCAAAGTCGGGAGCCGCTGAAAGTGATACGGGTAAGGTTTATGTTTACAATTATAACTCAGGCTCTGGTCTTTTTGAATACAACCAGACTCTAGAGGGTAGCAATGAACCACATTTTGGTTTTGGAAAAGTGATTCAAAACTACAACAACAGTAAGTTAATCATTGGCGCTCCTGACTCTGTCAATGGCAGCACCGGTCGTGTTTTTGTTTTCAATAAGTCTTCAATATGGTCTCAGGAACTGGCTATTGCTCCACCATCATCAATTACCCAAAGTGCTACTTTTGGAGCTGCTATTGCATTTAATGGGACAGCTTTAGTTGTAGGCGCTCCGTATGATGATAGAGATGCTAATAATCTAGATCGTGGGTCTGTTTTTTATTATAAAAATTATAACTCTAGTGTTTTTCATACCATGAAAGGCGCAACAAATAATGGAAAGTTTGGTGTGTCTTTGGCTTTAACCACAGATTCACTTTACATCGGCTGTTCTGTTTGTGGTGACAATCAATCAGGAGTGGTATTCAGAAAGCTTCTTTCTAATATCGAAAGTTCTACTGTCAGCAACAGAGATATAAATAAGTTTATTAATTTTAGTCAAGATAACACCAACACAGAGTCTTTTGGTCAGTCTCTAGTTTCTGATGGTGTTTCAACTATTATGGTAGGAGCTCCCTCTAAAGACACACCGTCTTTAAAGAGTGGTGCCGCTTATATCTATAATGTTCGTTAGTGTTTTGGGGTGTTCTACGGTTCGTTAATTTGGGGGTTAAAAATGTTGCATTTTAAATTAGGATTATTATCCATCTTAGTTCTGGTATCTACAAGAACAATGGCTGATATTTCTGACTCTATCCGCAATGACAAAGCTGTTGTGATATACGAGTTTAACGAAGCCTCTGGTGATAGTTTTATTGACTCTTCAAATCCAAAGTATGGAGCTAGTTTGAACCTAACTAATTATACACCAGGAAACGTATCTAGAGGTGTTGATAGTAATGGCGATAAATATATTTCGGTGGATGTAAAATCAGTCATAAGATCTAACTCAGCTGCTGCCAAAATCTATAATGAATGTAAAAAAGATACAAGTAATGGTCTTACCGTTGAACTCGTTGTCGAAAATAATGAATCTGTTCAACTGCGTTCGGGAATGTATCCTGACAAAGTAGAGCAACCTTTAAGAATTTTAAGTTACTCAAGAGACTTCACCAATAGAACTATTAAAGTCAATGGAACAAATACTAATCAAGTTAACGTAAATTTTGCCATTGGTCAGTTCTATGACATGGGAAATCTTTATTTGGGAGCTGTAACGACAGGATCTAATAATAACTTATTTACAGATCCTCTTAAATCTTCAACTAATGGACTACTACTTAAAGGAGTTTCAAGGCCTGCATCATCTTATAAACAAACTGTAGTTCTTTCTGTAAGTAAATCAGGTATTGCTAGATTGTTTTTAAGTGACAGAAATGGAAATATTTATCAAGCTAGTGAAACTTCTCAAGGCTTTGGTGGTCAGGCTAGCGCGTTTACAAGTCGTTGGGCAAGTGATGCTTATTTAAATCTAGCTAATGATTTTATCGCCGACAGTCAGATATCAACAACTCTGAATCGCAATGATCAATTTGCTAATGGTACTTGCGTTGATGCCTGTGCAGATAATCCCAATCGTTTTTGGAAAGGTAAAATATATCGTGTAGCTGTATACTGTCAGGCTCTTGCTAAAGCCGACGTCTTCGGTAATGCCTATGCAGTAAACAGAAATGAAGTTATTCCCTTATCACAAGTAAAAGTGAATGATCAGTTACTTAAAGCTTCGGAAATTTACAATCGCCTCACGGGTGTAAAAACACCTATCTACAACCCTATTCTACAGCAAATAGCAGCAAAACTTGACAGTCAAGATCCTATTGGCGCTGCAGCCCTACTGACTGAGCATCCTCTTTTTTATAATATCACAGTTAAAAACTTCGCTGCAAAAATGTCAAACAGAGATGAAACGATCAATGTCCCTCTTAATGATTTTACAGCTACGATTGTGGGTGCAACTCGTGATAATCTGAATTCAAAAACCTTACTTTATGAAAATTATTACTATCAGGCAGACCCTTCGAAGGCTGCAGTTCCAAGTGATGACGTAGATGACTTGTTAAAATCAAATAATCATTACGAAGCACTTGACCGTGGTGACTTTGATTTAAAAGCAGTCTTGGTCAAAAAAACTCCACAACTTGTTTTTGATGGGACATCAGCAGTTTCAAATCCAACTCCTGCTGGTTTACTAACTACCAGACAATGGGCGGCAGCTCACTTTCTTGCAGGAACTAATCGTCGTGCAGTGGAATTTACATTAAGAGAATTCACTTGCACACCCATCGAAAATGCAGCTGATTCTTCTGGGCCAGAAGATGTTATTGGTCGTGACATTGACAGAAATCCTGGTGGAAGTATGTCAAAATTTACAACCTCTTGCCGTGCTTGTCATACCGTCCTTGATGGTTTCAGACCAGCTTATGCTTTTATGACATTTTCAAATAATTTTTTAAAACACTCTCTAATTGTTCCCAATTCAACAGCAAATAATTTAAATGAAGATAATTCTACCTCTATGGGGGTCCATGTTGATGCTCCAAAAGTAGCACGAAAATTCAATCGCAATGAAACTACTTTCCCTGGTGGTAAAGTAGTTAGAGATGATTCTTGGGTAAACAATGCAAATAGTGGCACGAATAAGGCCAATTTTGGTTGGACACATACCTCAGGCAAGGGCATCACTGAATTCGGCAGAACTATTGCTGAAAGTAAGGCTTTCCCTAAATGCATGGCTAAACGAGTATTTTTTACTGTTTGTAAGCGCGAAGCTAATGCAAAAGATGACGCCTTTTTAACTAAAGTTTCTGAAGAGTTTTCATCACCTGAACGTAACTACAACTTGAAGTATCTGTTTCAAAGAATTGTTACAAATGATTCCTGTTTAGGAGGGGGTTAATTATGAGAGATTCAAAGAAAATTAAACACGTGATACGGGCACTTCAAATTATGAGTCTCACTGCAGTTGCCTTGGTTATTTTTGGAAATGGCTGCTCTGAAGGTGGTTTTGTTCCATCTGAATCTGTGGCTCAATCTCCTACACAAGATGATTCACTTCAATGTAAAAGCCCAACTGAAATTGAAGTCATCCCAGGAGCTAAAACAGCATCTCTTGTTGGAGCTAGTGAAGTTCTAAAACAACTCACCAACTGTGTTGGTTTAGAAACTTATTCAGATGCAACAAAAAAAGTTTATGATGACAAGAAGGGATCTATCTCTACTTATGGAGCTGCTAACTCCATCACTCCTCCGATGATGATGGCCATCACAAGTATTGCAGGTGAGGTCTGTTCAGATCTTATCGACAAAGAAATCTCTCAAGGAAGCAGAATATTTACAGGAATGGATCTTTCTTCTTCAACTCTTCCTTCAAACTCTCAAATAGGAAATGCCATAAGTAATTTAGCTCTTTCTTGTTGGAGAGGGAATGAATCTAACGAAGAAAAAGCAGCACTGTTAGATATGGTTAATCAAAGCGTTGCTTCTTCCGAAACTGGAGCAGCAAGGAAGGCGGCACTTCTTGTCTGCACAGCGATGTTATCAAGCTTAGATTCTTTATTAAATTAAAGAACTAACAGTTACTGATTTATGGGGATTTTATAATTATTTTTTTTAAAAGTGGGGAAAATTTATGACTTCAAAAAAGAACAATAACACAACACAACCAACACCTTTGTACCATGGTAGAAAGCCTATGAATCGTAGAGAATTTTTAGCTTCAGGGACTATTCCCTTTGCGGCTTCAATGACTTTACCTTCACTTCTCACTTTATTCGCTCGCTCAGGTGTCGCTGAAGCTCAAGAACTTTGCAAAGGTTCAAGTTCAAAAATGATTCCCATAGTTAATGTGAATTTAAGTGGTGGTGCCGGACTTACGGCACAATGGATTCCTCTAACAGAAGGTCGTGAGTTGTTACAAAAATACCAAAAAATTGGTTTAGGACTTTCTTCTCAGTTGGCCTTACAAGTTGAAAAGGCATTCAAAAACAATGCCCCTTTCTGGTCTGGAAGTGGTTTTCTAGCTGGTCTAAAAACAAGTAATGTAGCCAATCTTGCGGTAAACGCCATGAACAATGCTCATTTCGTAGGAATGTGTCAACAGTCACAAAATGACTCGGATACAAATAAATTTTCTATTGCTGGGCTTGTTGATAAGGCAGGGCTTAAAGGTAAAATTCTTCCGCCGTTGGGGCGATTTGATAACGGAGTTGGCGTTAGTAATGCTTTGGCTTTAGTTTCTGGAACACCTCCTTTGATTGTGAATAATGCAGACAATATTGTTAATGCTCTTGGTGTTGCAGATAGATTAGGAACTTTAAATCAAAACCAAAAGACCGCCTTATTTAAAACAATTTCGTCTTTATCTGATAGTCAAGTTCGAAAAGTTGCTAACTACACAGGGGGATCAGCACTAAATTATCTTTTAGGTTCTGCAACTAAAGACAATACCAATCTTATTGAAAACCCTTCATCATTAGATATTAATCCTTTATCAAACCAAGCTTTTGCACAAGTATGGGGACTCAATGCTAACACGGCAAAAGGAAGTGCTGATTACGTTCATGCTTCTTTAGTTTACAATGCCATCAATGGGAATGCAGGTTCCATTGGAATTGAATTAGGTGGTTATGATTACCATGGAAGTGATCGTGTAACAGTAACGACACCTAGAGATTTAGCCGCAGGTGTTGTCGTTGGAAAGATCCTTCAATCATTTCATGTAATGAACAGCAAAGGCTTTATCTATGTAAATACAGATGGTGGCGTTGGAGCTGCTGCTTCTGATACACCTGGAGCTAGTTTCACAGCTGACAGAGGTGATGCGGGTGCCGTGTATATGATTGCTTATGACCCTTCAAACTCGACAGAAAGTTCTGACTCTCAGTTAGGACATATGAAAAACAATCCAGATGCAGAGGCCGCTGATGAAACTTTTTTAGTAGGGGGAAGTCCTGAAGTTGGGGCTGCTGCTATTTTTGCAAACTATCTTTCTTTTAATGGCATGATAAATAAATTTTCGAGTCTTCCTGAGACAGGAAGACTCTTTGACTCAGCTCAACTTGAGAAAATTGTAAAAATCCATGGAAAGAGCTAGAGAGACTCTTTTATACTGAAGAAAGAAACCAACAGGGATTTCTTTGACGAGCTCACGTCTATTGTTTTGGGGGAAAAATGCGTCTTAAAAATTTAATCCGTGCTTCAAGCTTTGCCTTGTTAACAGCGATTTTATTATTGGGGTACAACAATTGTGGCAAAGCTAAAAAAGAGGATAGCTTAAGTAGTCAATCGACGTCTGATGCTGTACTGAGCCCGGATGCCTGTGAAAATCAATTAATGCTTTTCTTCGATCGCAGTTATCACTCTTTTTTAAAACAAAATTGCAGTTCCTGCCATGCGACCGGTCCAGGTAAAGGACAATTTGCTAACAATGATGTCATAGTCGCTTACAAAGATTTCATGCAAGTCGGATACACGAAAGTTTCTTCTAATGCCATTAGTGATGGACATAACCCACCCTACTCTGGTTCCCACCACACCCAAACAATAAACGACCTCAGAGTTACTTGGGTTCAAGCTTTAGCCGAAAATGACATCTGCAAAGGCGGTACTGGTGCTGTTGATGATACGTTAAGCCTTAAAGATAGAGCTCATTTTTCATTAGTCAGAAAAAAAATTCCTGCCATGGAAGATAACCAAGAAAAACGTATTGAGTTTAATCTTACGACGGAACTTTCGGCTCTTAAAGGTGAAGCCACTCCTAATCTAGCTGGAGCTAAATTTTCCATCATGATTAGAAAAGAAATCAAGGGTAATGCTAAATATTATGCTGTCCACTCTCCCAGAATTTTTGGTGGTACTAAAGATATTCATATCAAAGGGATTTTTACAAAAATAAATACACGCTACATTCAACACAGTACTAATTTTCGCTTTGTTGACAAATCTATAGCAAAAAGTTCGACCGAAGATTCTATTAACTCTTTGGTTTCAACCGGAGCTTTAACTATACCTGGCGCTATGTCCGTCGATGATGAGATAAATTTCGACTTTGAAAAAATTGAACTCACTGAGATTCCACCACCGCCACCACCAGTTGTACTCTCTTTCACTTCGGCCTCTTACAGTAAAGCAGATAGCTCAGGAGTAGTATCAGTACAAATTTCTCTAGATAAGGCTACAACAGAGCCAATTTCTTTTACAATTGAAGCTGATAACTCACCTCTTTGTGGTAGCACTAACGATAGCTTAACTTTGAATAATTCCACCTGTCATCCAAACGCTTATAGCCTTCTTTGCCCTACTGGAAACTGCGGCCCCGTAGTTACTAATATCAATTTAGCTCGCTCTGTTGTAGGTGCTACTTATAATCGTTTCGATTGGGACTTTAAGTTTCCTCAAACTTCAGCCTTATTTTCAGTGGGAGAGACTACAAAAACTTTTGAAATCTTAACGTCTAAGGACATTCGCTATGAAGCTAATCGTATCTTAAGCCTTAAACTATCAGTTGGTTTAGGCAATGCTACTTTGGGTAAATCCAATGTTTATGTGGTTTTTGATAAAAGGAAAAATCCGATCCCTGGGTCTTCTGAAATCACTTATTCTAAATTGATGAACTCCACCAACCCCACAGAAGGAATTTTAGCCTTTAAATGTATGAACTGTCACAACTCAAATCCATCTCAACAACAGGGTGGATTTGATATGGCTAACTATGCACTGATGGTTTCTCAAGGGGTTCTAAATCCTGGAATGGACTTTATGACTATCAATAGCTCGACTGGAGAGATTACCAAAACTTATGCCTCCAAACTTTTCAAACGAATGAATCCTCAAGATCCAGATTCAGGAAGTTATTTAACACCAATGCCAAGGGATAAATATCTTGATCCTGATGAGGAAGTTTCTAAAGTTGAAAGATGGATTTTAAATGGAGCTTTAAATAATTAATTGGCATTAATACAGATCGTTAAAGGATAGAAAATGAAAACAACTTACAACAAACTAAAACCAAAATGGAGAGTGTTAGCATTAGTGAGTTTACTTTCTCTACTCACAATAACCTCCTTTCAAAACTGTTCGGCGATTAATGCTCCAAACGGTCTTGATCAATCAGCTTCGAATGCGACAGAGTCAGAATTGATGGGACAACAAGCTATGGAGATTCTTTCTCGCCGCTGTGAAAGTTGTCACAATCCGGACAATGCTAAGGGAGACATCTCTGATATCATGGATATTAATTACTTACTTTATTATCGTCTTGTAATTCCTGGCCAGCCAGAGATTTCAGATCTTATCAGGGTGGTTAAAGAAGGCTCAATGCCTCCTAATGGATCATTAAGCAATGAGGAGCTTTCTCTGCTTACGAATTGGATTCAAAATGGACTTGTTGATAATGGCAAAGGTGTCACTCTTCCTGATATTTCAGCTCCATTACAAGCTAAATATGGTAGTTTACAGGTGAGCCTTTTTAACGTTAAGTGTGTTAGTTGTCATAATCCTGCTAATCTTTCTGGAAACATAGACCTATCAGTTTACAACGGTGTTAAAGCCTCAGTTAATAGCAATAAACTTATTGCCTCTATTGAGAGACCAGGGACTAACTTTATGCCTCGGAATGGAGCTAGACTTTCAGCTGATGAAATTGCAAAGTTAAAAGAATGGATTGCTAATGGAGCCAACCAGGATTAACTTCAAGGGGTGAGCACTTCTTCTTCATTAGATCAACTGACACTCGCGGAAATAACCGATGCTATAACCCCATTTCTGCACTGCCCC
>JABWCN010000091.1 GCA_013359135.1 Pseudobdellovibrionaceae bacterium
GTGCTAATCAACTCGAAGTTATTAAAAATATTTCTGATGACTTTAAGTACAGAAAAAATCCAACTAGAAAAGATTTAATAGCCTTACAAAAAAAGGGGATAAAAATATGACAAAAGTCTATTTCGTTCATGGTAATCCAGGACACACTTCAGACGGTGATTTATTGAAAAGTCATTTATCAGATAATGTAGATTTTATAGCAGTCGATGCTTATTCTGATAGTTGGGTTCAAGAGATAAGAAACGGTACTGAAAAAGTTATTCTTGTTGCTCACTCTTGGGGATGTTACCGCGTTTTGAGTTTTGTTAATCAAATTGAATCTAAGATTGAAAGAGTTTTTTTAATAAATCCCTATTTAAAAGTGGAATCAGAATTAGGAACAGCTGCAAGAATATTATTATCTATACCTGGAGTAAGTGATGCGATTATCAAATCCAATCATCAAAAGTCGTACGAAGAGTTTTTACTAAAAATGATTTCACCTCAGACGATGTCTGATAATTCATACTACTCAAAAAAATCTAAACTGCTTTCTGAAACTCAGTCTTGGTATAAGGCGATTCAAGGAAAAAAACTTCAAGAGACAGCACCACTTCAACAAAAGTCTGATGTTCTTGGATATGCTTATTTTGGACTTAAAGACAAATCTATGAATATAGATTTGCAGAAACGAGAATTAAATAGTTTTAGATATATTAAGTCACGTTTAGTAACTGAAGGTGGGCATGCATTACTTTGGTCCCATCCAGAGATAATAGCTGAAGATATCAATGTTATAGTTGATAAAATTGGTTATTTTAAAAAAGAAACGGTAGAAAATAATGTCATTGGTTTTATAGAGAGACATGTAAAAGAAACTCCGAATGGAATTGCCTTGAAATGGGTTTCAGCTAATAATTTAAAAAAATGGTCTGGAAGTCCAACAGAAAACATAGAACATAGCGAGATTTCGTTTAAAGATTTTGAGGATAAAATTTCCAGATTTGCCAACGGTCTTTCGTCAATTGGAATAAAAAAAGGAGATCGTGTAATCATCTTTCTTCCAATGAGTTTGGAGATGTATGTTGCGATGTTTGCTACTCAGAAGATTGGTGCTATTGCTGTTTTTTTGGATTCTTGGGCTCGTAGTCATCACTTAGGAGCAAGTGCTGAATGTGTTCAGCCAAAAGCCATGATTAGCTTTGATATGGCTTTTCAATTAGTTGATCAAGTACCAGAATTTGCTTCTATGCCTATTCGTATTTTGTATGGTCCTGGAGAAAAAATGACTCATCGATTTGATGATATTTATTCTTCTCAAAGATCACCGATTGTTGCAGTAGAAAGTGAAACAACAGCCTTGATTACTTTCACAACTGGAAGTACTGGTAAGCCAAAGGGGGCCAATAGAACGCATCGATTTCTGGTTGCTCAACACTATGCGCTGACTCATGTTATTCCCTATACAGTAAATGATCAAGATATGCCTGCTTTTCCTATTTTTTCATTAAATTCTTTAGCTACAGGAGTGACTACGGTTCTTCCTGCAATCAATTTAGCACAACCTTCAGCTATGGATTCAGCTATTTTAGCAGCACAAATTATTGGACAGAGTTTGACTTGTACTACCTTGTCGCCATCTATGCTTGTTGGCTTAGCTAAGTTTTGTAAAGAAAAAAGCTTGAAACTTACTACTTTGAGAAGGGTGGTTACAGGCGGAGCTCCAATAAGTAAAGACGATGTAAAATCATTTTATGAAGTTGCTCCTCAGACTGAACTTTGGATTCTTTATGGTTCGACAGAAGCAGAACCTATGGCCCATATTGAAGGCCGAACTATGCTAAACGAAGATCACACTAAAGACCCTGAAATTGTAGAAATGGGTGTGAACGTTGGTCATATTAGTGAGGACATTGATTTTAAATTTATAAAAATTATTGATGGCCCGATAGAATTTTCAAGTGATGGATGGAAAAGTATTGAAGTTAAAAATGGAGAAGTTGGTGAATTTATCTGCACTGGTGATCATGTGTGTCGTGAGTATTACAATAACAAAGAAGCTTTCAAAGCAACGAAAATTTTAGATGAAAAAAATCAGGTGTGGCACAGAACAGGTGATTTAGCTTATATAGATGAATCTCGAAATTTGTGGATTGTAGGAAGAACAAATAATGCCATTATTAGAAAAGGTAAGTATTACTTTCCAGTGCAAGCAGAAGTTTTATTGAAAAGATTTGATTTTACAAACCGTTGCGCTTTTATGGGAATGAAAAAAACAGAGGATGTTGAAACTGTCGCTGTCATCGAGATGAAATCTGAAATTGATAACACAAAATTTGATTTCGAAAAGGCAAGAGTTGCGATTCGACAATTATTTGAAAAAAATAAAATTCCTATAGATCAAATAAAATTTGTTAATAAAATTCCAATGGATCCAAGACATCATTCGAAAGTAGAGTATGCTGTTTTACGAAAAAACCTAATTGAAAACCCCGAGGTTATCATTGATTAAAGGAGTATGTCTTCTTATTAAAGAGCGATTTAATCCAGGAAGTTACCTGCCCATGATTTTCTTTTTTTCTTTGGGGCTTGGAATGTATTTGTCAACAGAGACAGGAAATGGTTTTAAATTAGAGAAAGCTTTTGTTGCTTTTGTGCTTTTATTATCTTTTTTCTTTAGATTAAGACTTTTTGATGAAATCAAAGACTATGCTGTTGATTTAAAATATAATCCAACTAGGCCATTAGCCCGTGGAGTTCTTTCAGTAGATCAAGTGAAGCTGATATTATTGGTCCTTATCTTCGCTGAATTGATTGTTACTGCTCTACTAGGAAAAGAGTATTTCTTTATTCATCTAGTAGCCATTTTTTATTCTTTGTTGATGTTTGAGGAGTTTTTTTTGGGGAGTTTTCTGCGTCCCCGCTTAGTTATGTATGCTGTTACGCACACCTTTGTTAGTAGTCTGTCAGGTTTTTCAGCAGCATTAGTATTTTCTGGGGCTTCTCTAGATGTGCTTTCTCAAAAAACTATTTTATTTTTTGTAACTCCTTGGTTTTATTTTAATTTGTTTGAATTTGCTAGAAAAACATATGCCAGAGAAGAAGAACGTTCTGAGGTTGAGACTTATTCTTTACTTTTTGGTCCTGGAGGAGCTTGGGCTTTATCAATGTCACAAGTGCTTTTAGGATTGGGATTTTTACACTTTTTAAATGTCAATAAACTAGAGTATTTTTATGTTTTAGCCTCAGTTTATTTTTTATTAAGTCTAGCTTATCTGTTTAATAAAAGCACTAGGTCAGCTAAATT
>JABWCN010000092.1 GCA_013359135.1 Pseudobdellovibrionaceae bacterium
CAACTGCGGATTTAGAGAGCCGCAGGCGTTGGCATCATGTTGAGGATTTTGCATTTGATAGTAGCTTCAGCAATTTGATTGGCAATCCACCTGGAACTTAAGTTTTGGCCTAGGAGAGTTTTAAAACGAAACATCGCGGTCTCAGCAATTGAGCGACGAGAATATTTCGTTTTCTTTTTCCACATTTTCTTACCAACTTTTCTGCGCAAACGAAGAAGTTTATCGCGCTGACTAGCCTTGATGTCGGTGTTGCCGTGGACCTGGATCTTCGCATTTTTCTTCGGCGGGAAGACGCCGCAAACTTTGTTCTTTTCCGTCCAATTCCAGCAATTTTTGGCATCATATGCGCCATCGCCAGTGGCCTGATGAACATCTGCCGGAACTTGATCCATCAGATCTCCAAAAACTTCATTATCCTTGAAGGAGTTTGTCGTCAGCAAAACTGATAAAATCTGACTGTCAGCTTCGTTCACGGCTAAATGAAGTTTCATCCACGTTCTTCTCTTGGAGTATCCATGCTGACGAACTTTCCACTCGCCTTCGCCGAAAACCTTCAACCCCGTGGAATCCACGACAACATGAACAGATTTTCCTTTCGAAAGTTTGGCTGCGATATCATCGTGAGCAGCGGCCAGTCTTCGGCTGAGAGTGGTGTAATCTGGAATGCGGATCGATAAGTTCATTAGTTCTGCCAGTGATTCAGCAAAGCCTTGGGTCTCACGTAACGTCAGTCCAAATTTAAAACGAATCATCGATAAAGTATCAACGGCCGCCTGGGAATAAGTATAAGAGGCCCCGCGGCTACCGGTTTTCTCTTTACTGTACCAGGATTTAGCGACGTCTTTAGAAAACCAAAAAGTGATCTTGCCACGGTCTTTCAATGCTTTATTATAAAGACGCCAGTTGATTTGGCTTCTGCCCATTGGATCAATCCTTTGATCGCGTTTGTGATTGTGGGTCTTGTACACCCACGGGCAGAATTTTAAAAAAGTAAATCATGCGCCGAGTTGTTGAATCAGCAGCGGCGTAGCCGCTAGCTGATTCATGCAACAAGGCCGATAAGGGCTTGGAGCCTGCGCAGGGTGATCTTTTCCCCGAATCAGAATTTAAATCAAAACAGCGCAAGATCACCCGGAGCCCACGAAGCTGCGAGGCTTGCCTCGGCGAGTTTCACTGAGCATTGAGACGCTTAACCTGAAACTCCAAAGCAGATTTGTCAGTTGAGTTTGTGTTAAAATCAACTTTTCGATTCTCTTCTGATTCAATATAAAAACGGTAACTGATTTTCCATGCCTCTAAATTTCTCTCACTATGATTTTTAGCAGAGTTAACATTTTGAGACTGTTCCTGATTTGTCACAAAATATGAATTCATGGACATTTTAAAAAATTGTAATTCATCCGAGTGAGTACTGATTAAACTTGTCATCATCAGGGACATTATCAGAACTTTACTCTTTTCCGTAAGCTGAAGCAGTGGATTTATTTGACCATATAGACCCGTGATTTCATTCCATTTCAATTGTCTATTTAGAGCCATGGCTTTCAATAACTGTTCGTCTGTCAGTTGAACAGGTTGTAATACATTAATTTTTGGCAAATAACCAAAGAAACCAAATAGTTTATAAAAAAACAAATTGATGACCACAAATTTCGAAACTCCGGCGATCCCTTTGTAACGAAGCTGCATATCAATATAAGACTTTCGACTTTCTTCGGCTAATTGTTCTCCTAAAATGAGTCGTTCCATTTTTCGGACTTTCCATTCATTTCGCAATGAGGAGCTGACTTCTTTCGAAAGTCTGGTAAGTGGTGACTCTATGTGTGTTAGCTTATACCAGTAGGACTGACCATATTTGATCCTATCAATTTCTTGCATCAGCTTGATGGCGATCTCCCTATTAAATTGCTTCGTAAGAGAGTCAATTTTAGGGGTTAATTCTAAATATTTTTTGATATCATAGCTCTTTATGGATTCAAGACCAGAAATTTCACTTACAGTTGGATTTAACTTATAGAAGCTGGCACAAACATTTTGTGCCAGGCTCGGGGTTCTTACTGAAAAAATTAACACTATCGTTAAAATAGGTTTGAGTAACATGATTTAATCTCCACGAGCTGAAATAGCGACACTTAATCCGAAGGCAACAATAATGGAGAGAACCAGTACGAGGTGACGAGGTTCTTCAATAATTCCTTTAATAAACACTGCTGCGAATAAGCCTAGCAACAATAGGGCCCCAGTAGTTGGTATGACTTCATCCATATCAATAGAGCCAGCAGCATGAGCTTTCTGAGGAAGAATAATTTCTAAAACAAGTAAAAAAATATTTTTTAATTTTGGCATTACTTTTACAGTACTAAGTGTATCAATCTTATGTTTTATTTGATCTTTAATATCATTTTGCATTCTTTGTTTCATGAATATGAACTCTTGAGTTCCCGAATTGGGATCAAATTCCAGACTCGAAAAGGCGAGAGCTCCCAATTCTGAATAGTTAGATCTGACTGCTACTTGATATATTAATTTATTATTTTGCTCATTTTTTGTAAGTTTTCCTTGAAATAGAAGTCTCAAATTTTCATATTTTGGAAAGTCTGCAATAACTGGTGATACAATTTCTATTTTCTTACGAGAACCAGATAGTTTCAATAAACTTTCCTCCAAAGATTCAGAGCTAACAATCACGCCATCCACGCTGAACGAATAACCCTTAGATTGGTATTGACTTATTTGGCTCAAAACCGAATCAATCACAGGGCTTTTGGTTGAACTTTTTTGAATAAACATTGATTGTTCATAGCCCAAACTTACCTGGGTAAATAAAATTAAGAGCGCACCCGCTACTGATTTTAAAAACTTTATACTCACAAAAACCTCCTTTTAAATATTGATAATATAATACATTACTTTAAGTTTTTCACTAATGCCGTTCAGTTAAGAGGTTGAAATTTTTTCCTGTCTAAAATAGAATCAACAAAAGACAAAAAAAAAGACCGTTCACAGCGGGATACCGTTGCAAATGTGTTGGGATTGTTTTCCCATGTTAACATTTTAAAACAATGTTGTTAATTTCCAGAGATCTTAAAGTAAAACTTGAGGTTTTGAAACTGTCTTCATTTTGTACAGTAAAAAAGACATAGTTAGAGCTTTAGATTCAATAAGTTTGATTCTGCGAGGTGTTTTTTCTTTATTTTTTAAAATATCTGTTTTGTTATATAAGTACTTTTTTATTGGTCTTCTTGTTTTGATTTTCCACTTTTGTGGTGATGATGGCAAGGAGGCCTTTTTTATGGATAAACTTTCACTTCATATTGGTTCAGAGATTTCATTAAAAGATTTTTCATTTTCTCAGTTAATAATTGCAGTTAAGAATTTATTTGATACCGAGGGCATTCCAGGGTTTTTAAAGGTATTAGTGATTTTGATTGAACAGATGTTAATCCGTTCGGGTCTTGAGTGTCCATTTTGCCAGTCAAGTAAGCTACATAAGCATAGCGAAAAGGATCGTAGAATTAAAACATCTATTGGGGAAGTGATTTTAAAATTAAGTAGGCTCTCTTGTTACAAGTGTGGAAAGACTTTTGTTCCTTTTAACCAGTTATTAGATTTAGATAGATACTCTAGGAAAAGTCGTGAGTTTGAAAAGTTATCTTTGGAAACCGTTACTAATCAGAGCTTTCGCAGATCTGCTAGAAGCTTAAATGATACCCTGGGGTTTAGCACTAGTCATACCACACTTCATCGCTGGTTTAATAGGACCGACTCTGTAAACATGAGCGTAAATAAGAAAGTAGATTTTTTAGTAGCTGATGGAACTGGATTTAAAAGAGCAAAAAGAGCTGAATTTGATTCCAATAAAGGGAGCATTAAGGTGATGATTGGCTACAATAAAAATGGCGAAGTCATCCCGTTTGGCGCTTGGACACGGGCTTCTTGGAAGGATATTGGAAGATATATTAAAAATGAAAATCATCCCTCTGATAAAATTAAATTTAAACCCATTGCTAGGACTTTGATTACGGATGGGGAAGAAGAAATAGTTCGTCAAGTCAGTAACTACCGGCAAAGCCGGTAGTATGAAATATGTGAACCGCTCAAAGCGGTTAAAGCCAGCTCGCGCTGGCAGTTCTACTGCTTAAATAAAT
>JABWCN010000024.1 GCA_013359135.1 Pseudobdellovibrionaceae bacterium
GCGGCAGATATTCTTAATTTACTAAAACCTGACCGTGCTCAAAGTTTATCTGAAAAATATGCTGGATATAAAAGAAAACCGTCCTCTTCATCAAATAATTTGCCCTCTGTGGCCAATGAAAATGTTAGTGAGAGTGGTGGAGATACAAAAAATAAAGCAAAAGTTGAAAATAATAACGACTTAGAAAGTGCTAAAAATGTTAAACCATAACGAAAGGAGAAAGTTTGAATATGCAGGCCATGTCTGCTTCACCCTTTGTGGAAATGTCAGCAAAGACAGTTTCTGCAAATCGAGAAACAGAAAAAAGGGATTCTGCTGGTAGTGAAAAAAATTTTGATCAAGTTTTGAATCAAAAAAGTAGTTCGCGGCCAGTAAAAAAGCCGGAGCTAAAGGTAACTGATAAGACTAAAAAAGATGTGACTATAAAAAAATTCATGGACTCATTCGAGAGTGAATTTCAAGTGCCTCCCACTCGACTAGTGGAAGCCATAAGTCAATTATCTCCTGCGGAATTGAATGATTCAGCAGAGAAAACAGCTGAAGCTGTCATCGATCAGTTAAATTTAGATCCAAACGAAAGCGTAAAAGCAAAAAGTCAGTATTTAGATTTGATTCAAAATTTAAATCAAATTTCTGCTTCTGAACAAACATCAGTTTTTATTCCTGATGAATCGATTGTTGGAGGAGTAGGTATTGGCTTGACTCAACAACGCTTTCAAAAAGCAAAAGTTCAAAAAGAAGGACTACAAAAATCAATAGAACAGATGAACCAAAATTTTTGGCAAGGGCAGGGTTTAGCTAATCCTGTAAAAACTGAATTGAGTACAAGTTATCAGACGGGAACGTTGGGAGCTGAAGACAAAGCATTAAAAGCTTCGTCACAAGATATGACTTCTAAATTAGGCCTAGAGAATTTAGGTCAGAATTCAGCTGATCAGTTTCAGCCTGTTGATGTTGAGGGATTAATGGGAAGAACACCTTATGAAGTTGCCTCATCAGAAGATATGCAACAGACTTTTGCAAGTCTTGGAGATTTATCTTCAGATTCTAATAATTTCTATGGGAAATTAACGGAAAACTCGATTAAACCAAAGAGTTATACTGAGCAGACAGAAGGAATGGCAATGACTTCCAAGGAGGTAGAGTCATCTAAGACACAGAAAGAGCTTTTAGGTTTGTCTGCTTTGTCGTCAGCAGCACTAGAAAAAAAACAAGAAATTGATTCTGCTAGCTTAGAAAATGAGATGGCTACGCCAGACATTTTAAACTCTACCAAAATCAATAAGGCTAACTTTCAGGTAGCTTCAGGACCGGGACTTTCAGATGTAGTAGCTGAAGCTAATTTGTTTCATCAAAGTGGTTTCAGAGAAAATCAAAGTGGGACTAATTCTAATGAAAGTTTTTATAGTAAGTCAGTATCTAAAAACTCAAAAGAGACAAAGTCAAAAGGTGATGATTTAAAGACCTTGTTTGCGGCTCAATTGGGAAATGAGGTTGCAAAATCAGATTTGAAGTCCCATGAAGCTTTGCCGCTCATACAGCCGAGTAAAGCTGAGATGGATCAAAACATTCAGAAAATGATGAATCAAGCTCAGTACCTTGTGAAAAAAGGAGGAGGGGAAGTCAAAGTTAAAATGACTCCGGAGGGCTTGGGAGATATTCAACTGAAGGTTGAACTAGTGAATGGAAAAGTACAATTGCAAATGCTGGCTGATAACAAAGAAACTAAGAAAATCTTAGAGTCAAGTCTAGCTGATTTAAAAGATCATCTTAGTTCGCACAAGTTGTCTGTTGAAAGTATTAAGATTGACTCTGTCCAGGGAGCTAGTGTCGATGTCGGTACTCGTAATCAAAATTCGTCAGACATGTCGCAGAACCCTCAGTCGCAAGAGCGACAAAATCGTCAATTTTGGAATCAATTTCAAGATCAGTTCGGTAGAGGCTCCCAAAGGGAAGCTTTGTTTGAGAATCCTAATGTAAAAACATACGGACAAAAAACTCAAACTCCAATGGCTCCTGCTGAGGTTACGAATAAGTCTATTCAGAGTGCTTATGTAGGGACTAGTAAAGGAAAAGGAATTAATTTGATCGCTTAAACAGATTGGATGAAGGTCCTAACTATACAATTGTTGAGTGAAGGACTTTCGTTTTAAGGTTATACTGGTACTAAAAGAAGGGGAGATTTACATGACAGTGATGGGATCAAAACTAGGGACCAAGGCTTTTGGACAAACACAAGCCGCACCGACCTCGCAGAATTCAATGGCAAATAATATGTCAGCAACAGACATGAAAAAACTTTCTGGTGATGATGTAGGTGATGTATTAAATAAAGTTGCAGATCCAAATTGGGTTGATCCATCCAAAAAAATGCGTGCAGTTGGAAATGATAAAATGGATAAGGATGCTTTTTTTAAATTGATGCTAACGCAAATGAAAAATCAAGATCCTATGAATCCAATGCAGTCTCATGAAATGGCAGCTCAGCTAGCTAGTTTTACTTCTTTAGAGCAAATGCAAAATATGAATAAAACACTAACAGAAATTAGTAATGCCCAAAAACCCTCAGAGCAATTTCAGGTTTTGCAGTTTTTAGGTAAATCTGTTGCCGGTGACTCTTCTAAAATTTTCCGAGCTAAAGGAGATAAAGATCATGATTTGCTATTTGATCTTCCAAATAATGCTAAAGAAGTGGAAATTAAATTAAAAAATGCTGATGGTGATATTGTTAAAACATACAAGCTCAATAATCTGAAAATGGGATCAAACAGAATCATGTGGAATGGTACAGATGAAAAAGGAACTGTTGTTCCTGAGGGTGAGTATCAATTTAGTGTTGAGGCTAAGAATGAACAAGACAAAAAAATTGCAATTAAAACTGATTTTGAAGGACAAATAACAGGTGTTAATTATACCAAAGAAGGTCCTATCTTAATGGTTGGTAATCAGGCTGTAAGACTACGTGATGTGAAAAAGATTGTGGATACTCAATTGGCCGCTAAAGCCAAATCAGAGCCAATGTCTGTAGATCCAAAGCTAATGTCGCAAGAATCAAAAGCCGCTGATGTCGTCAATCCTCAAGCGCCTAAAGATACCAAAGGTGGAGCACCTGAGGCCCCAGCTAAGTCTAAAATTTTAGATCAAGTTGGCTTGTCCTCAGAAATGATGGCAAAAATTGCTAAGGAAACTCAATAAATCTTAAAGGGAAAGATATGAATCAGGAAGAATCAAATTGGCGAGAGTGTAGTAGCTGCAAAAAAGGGATTGCCTATAATACAAAGTATTACGAGTGTAGTGTTTCGACATGCAATGGATTCAGAACCGGTTATGTTTTTTGTTCTGTGCCTTGCTGGGAAAGGCATGTTCCAGGCGCTAAACATAGGGATGCATCAGCTATAGAAAAGATGTCGCCAAAGAAAGAAAACATCCAAGTTCGAAGAATTGTTGCTGGAGCAGCTTCAACACATACCACTTCCGTAGTTACAGGAGCACAGAAAAATGTTGATAACGAAATTCTTGTGGTAGTGTCAAAAGTGAAAGCTTATATAAAATCTCAAGCTGACATGAATGTTTCAGATGAAATCATGGAAACTCTTTCAACAAGGATTCGTTTTTTTTGTGATGAGGCAATAAAAAAAGCCAGAAGCGATGGTAGAAAAACCGTTCTAGACCGCGATATGAGGTGAAAAAATAAACCTTTCATCTGGTTAATTTTTTCCCTTTGTTAAAAAAAAAAGTTACAAAGACTAGAAATAAAAAAAATTGTTAGCAGGACTTGAAATAAGAAATCGAAATAAGGAAGAATAAGATTATGGAAGTGAAAAAAGTAGGTCAGCTAGATACACTGATGCCAAGTAATTCACTTAATAGCTCAGTTAAAAATGGCGTCAATGGTTTAGGTCCTAACTTCAGAGACACTTTAGACAAAGCTAAGTTGGAAGCTAACCTAACAGCTAAACAAGTTTCTAGCTTTGGTCTAAAGCAAGAGATTCCAAAGTTAAGTGATTCTGAAAGTGGAGTGAAGTTTTCAAATCACGCTATTGAAAGGATGAGAACAAGAGGAATTAGTTTTAAGGCTGAAGATATCTCAAGACTTAATGAGGCTGTTGACAGAGCGGCGAACAAAGGTAGTAAAGACTCTTTAATATTGATGAATGATTCAGCGCTAATAGTGAGTGTGAAAAATAAAACTGTTGTAACAGTGATGGATAAAGCAGCTTTGAAAGAGAATGTTTTCACAAATATTGATAGCACGATAGTAATGTAAAAAAGAATTTAGTTTTTGAGTTAAGAAGTTAAATAAATCAGGGCTGGTCCTCATTGAGGGGGCCCTCCAAACATAGCTAAAGCATGAAGTTTTTAGCTATAAAAAAAATGACATGGAGGTCATATGGGTATTCTTTCGTCTTTGTACACAGGTGTATCAGGCTTAGCAGCACAGGGTGAAGCTCTGGGAGTTATCGGAGATAATATTGCTAATGCCAACACTGTCGGTTTCAAAGCCTCTCGTGCAGAATTTCAAGACATTATTTCAAAAAATTTAAAAGGTATTCTTGGTGGAAATCAAATTGGTCGAGGTGTTAAGATTGGAGCTGTTAATCCTATATTGATCCAAGGTAATGTCGATGCTACAGAAAAAGTTACAGATTTAGCTATTTCGGGTGATGGTTATTTTAAAGTTAAGGGAAGTGATGGAGAGTCATTTACAAGAGATGGATCTTTCCATTTTGACAGAGAAGGTCATTTGGTAACCAATGACAATCAAAAAGTCCAAGGTTTTATGACCGATGAGAAAGGAAATATTCTGAATAAACTTGGAGATATAAAGTTTCCAAGAGCTATGATTCCAGCTAAAGGTACTTCAGAACTAAAACTGGATTTGAATTTAGATTCTCGAGTTGAACCAACTAAAAAATTCAATATTGAAGACCCTTATTCTACATCCCATTATTCCACTGGAGTGGAAATGTATGATTCGCAAGGTAATAAACATCTAGTTTCATTCTTTTTTAATAAAGTAGCTGATAGAAAATGGGAGTATAAGGGTTTAGTTGATGGAAAAGAAGTTACTGGAGGAGAAGCGGGTAAATTAGCAGAGGTTTGCTCTGGTAAGCTAGAGTTTACAGTAGATGGGAAGCTAGACAAGCAAGAGCTAGTTGATTCAAATTTCAATTTTTCTGGAGGAGCTTTACAGAATCAAAAAATTAAACTTAATTTTGGAGATGCTATCTCTGAAGGTGGAAAAGGTTTAGAAGGTACCAAACAATATGGTAAAGGTTCTGATTTAATTTCATGGAATCAGAATGGTGCTGCTGCGGGCACTATCACAGGACTGTCATTCAGTGATGAGGGAATTTTAACAGCAGTTTACTCCAATGGACAGGCAGCCGATTTAGCGCAAATCTCGTTAGCAAAGTTTGAAAACCCTGAGGCTTTGTTTAAAGTTGGGAATAACAGGTTAAAAGAATCAAGAGATTCTGGTGGGCCATCTATGGGGTCTCCAGGTGCTGCAGGCCGAGGTAAGATCTATGCTAAATCACTTGAAAGATCCACAGTGGATATTGCTACAGAGTTTGTGAATATGATTCAAAATCAAAGAGGTTTCCAAGCTAATGCAAAAACGATAACGACAACAGATGAATTATTAAATGAAGTGATTCAATTAAAAAGATAATAGCTGACTTACTATTTAATTTGGACAATTTCTTAGACCCCATTACTAAAAATCTCTGGTAATGGGGTTTTCTTTTATTATAAGTTTTTACTGATTGCGTCCTAGAGCGAATAAATCCTTAAAATATTTACCTGGATCAATTTCTGCAGTAGCGTAGTCATTAAAAAATGAGTTCTCGTTGACTCTCGTCAAAATGAGAACACTCCATAAATAAGAAGAGGTTTTATGAAAAAAATGATACTTGTTCTAACAAGTTTACTATTGTTAACTTCATGTGAAGAGCTAACGGGAACTTTAGAAGTTTTTTCACAATTTAAAGCTAATGTTAAAAATAAATGTGATTGGAATCCTTTTGTAACCTGTCCAGATATGGCACAGATAGAAGTGTATCCTGGAACTTATCAAGCCGAGATGGAAGTGTTTTCAAAGTCAGAGTTCAGATTGCACTTAAAAAATAAGAACTTTAAAGAAACTATTATTTTTTCAAAACCAAAATATTTTAATATTCCAGACAATGGTCGTTTTGAGTTATCTGCTGCTGACATAGATCAAAATTTTTCTCTGCAAGGTGAGGTTAAGACTCATAAATTCGAGTCGGAAAGGCGTTCAGGATATGAATCATGTTATTACACTGTAGTTGATACTGTTTGTAACCCTAATCATCAGGGTGGACTTGTTTGTGGTCCAGTTTCTAGGCAAGTTTGGGGACAGCAGTTTGTTGTTTACTATGTTTTGACCACGCAAAAAAACATTTTTGCTAATTTCATAAACACAGACAACCAGTATTTAGCTAAACTTAATGGACAACGAGAAGATTCTGAAAAAGTCTATCTTAGTAGAGGATTTTGCCATTGATAATCAAGATATAAAATTGATTGCTATTCTTGAAGGAAAAATAGATATTCAGAGAGTTATGAAAACACTCTCTATTTTATAACAATAAAAAATAAATTAAAAAAAATATAAATTTAAGGAGAAATTATGGCAGCAACAAAAGCCCCTATTAGAGTTTCAGTGACAGGTGCCGCAGGACAGATTGGTTATAGTTTATTATACAGAATTGCTTCAGGTGAAATGCTTGGAAAAGACCAGCCTGTGATTTTACAACTTCTTGAGATCACCCCCGCAATGCAAGCTTTAAAAGGTGTTATTATGGAGCTTGAGGACTGTGCTTTTCCACTTCTTCATGATGTTGTGGCAACAGATGATGCTAAAGTTGCTTTTAAAGATACCCAGTATGCTTTATTAGTAGGTGCTCGTCCAAGGTCTAAAGGTATGGAGAGGAAAGATCTACTAGAAGCAAATGCTCAAATTTTTACAGCTCAGGGTAAGGCTCTTGATGAGGCAGCAAATAGAGATGTAAAAGTATTGGTTGTTGGTAATCCAGCAAATACGAATGCATATATTGCTATGAAAACTGCCAAATCATTAAATCATAAAAATTTTACTGCTATGTTAAGACTTGATCATAATAGAGCTTTATCGCAATTAGCGACTAAAACAAAAAAACCAGTGGGTGCTTTTGAAAAAATGATTGTTTGGGGAAATCATTCGCCAACAATGTATCCTGATTACAGATTTGCAACGGTACAAGGGCAAGCAGTTAAAAGTCTTGTAAACGATGAAGCTTGGTACAAAGAAACATTTATACCGACAGTTGGAAAAAGGGGAGCTGCAATTATTGAAGCTAGGGGATTATCAAGCGCAGCCTCTGCTGCAAATGCTGCTATCGATCATATGAGAGATTGGCATTTAGGAACTAATGGAAAATGGGTGACCATGGGAATTCCTTCAGATGGTTCTTATGGAATTCCAGAAGGTATCATTTATGGTTATCCTTGTACTTGTGAAAACGGGCAATACAAAATTGTTCAAGGGTTAGAGATTGATTCTTTTTCAAGAGAAAGAATGGATTTAACTTTAAAAGAATTAACTGAAGAGAGAGATGGTGTTAAGCATCTTCTAGGTTAGTTTTTAGATACTCTACAAATTATAAAAATAAAAAAGCCGGTATGTAAAAATATCGGCTTTTTTATTTTTAAATATCAACTTAAGTTCACTGTTATTTGTTGATATCAAAGCGTTATTTCAACCAGAATATTTCCAGTATTTAAATCTCCATGGGATATGTTTTTATTATGTAAAAAGTTTAATTGATCTTTAATATCTTTCTCTAATTGCTGAAATTGGTTAATAGAAATTTTTTTATCATTTAAAATAAATCTAAACTGATTTATGAATTTAGTTTATGAGTATTTGCTTTAGTAATTTTTTTTGTATCTTTTATTATCCTAGGTTAAAGTTAAACTCATAAAAAGTAGGAGTCCTATGAAAAAAAATCTCGAATTAATTTTATTAAGTGTTTTGATAAGTTTAAAAACTTTTGCAGGATTAATTTATGTTCCATCTGATTTTGATGTAAAAACAGCAAAGATGGTTGTGGTTATTCATGGCTGTTTGCAAACTGCAGAGTCAATGGCGCTTGGATCAGGTTGGAATAATAAGGCCGACGAAAATAATCTTTTAATTTACTATCCTCAAGCAAAAAAAGGTTCAAACAAAAATGATTGTTGGAACTGGTTTGATGTAGAAAATCAAAAAAGAGAATCAGGGCAATTAAAACAAATTGTAGATGAAATTAATAAAATCAAAAAAGATTATCATCTACAAAACAATCCTGTTTTTGTGACAGGAATTTCTTCTGGAGGAGCTACTACATCGGGATTGTTATCATGTTTTCCAGAATATTTTCAGGCTGGTGCTATACATTCTGGTCCAGCGTATGGACTAGCTAAAAACGAAGCTGAAGCCTATCAGTTAATGTCTAAAGCCGAAGTTGAATCAAATGTTCTCCCCTCTTGTCAGGCAAAAAAATTTAAGGGAGATTTGATGGTGGTTCAAGGTGATCAAGATAAGGTTGTAAATCCTAAAAATGCCCAAAAAATTATTTCAGAGTTTTTAGGTGATGTGATTCCAGACGAAAAAGATGTAGAAGAGACAAGTGCACTAGATTCGTCGGTTAAGTATGTTTACAAAATTTCCAGTTATCCTAATCAGGACAATAGAAATATTAAAGTGTATTTAGTTAAAGGGATGGGACATGTATGGTCAGGATCATTAATTAATCTTAGAAATGCAGCGATTCTTAGTTCAAAAAGTCAAATTCCAACTGCTGTGCCTTTTTTCAAAGAGGATGGAATAAGTTCCACTAATATAACATGGGAGTTTTTCAAAAACTCTAAAAATCGTGAACCTAATAGCGAATCAACTTCTAATAAGTTAAAACTTAATAAGAAAAAAGAAATTAAAAAATAACGATTATTTGTTTTGATATTGTTTTTTTGTAAATTTGGATAAATAATTCTTTTAAAGAGAGGGATCTTATCATGAAAAATTTTTTATTTGTTAGTTTGTTTTTAACTTCAATAGTAAGTGCTGCAGAAAAAACGTATCAAGTTACAGGACCTGTACTTGAAGTGACTGATTCTAGTGTTGTTGTGCAAAAAGGAAAAGAAAAATGGGAACTTAAGAAAGATGCTACAACCAAAGTTACAGGTGAGCTAAAAGTTGGTAGTAAAGTTACTGTCGAGTATACGATGATGGCTAAAACAGTTGAAGTAAAAGAAGAAAAAAAGAAAAAATAGATCTTAGTTATTTTAAAAATTAAAAAAGAATTAAAAAAAGGTCCATTCTTGAAACTCACGAATGGACCTTTTTTTATATTACATTCTAGCCATCAAATCAGATATTTGCTTTGAGAACCTTGCCGGATCTGGTAGGTCAGAACCTTCGTTTAATAATGCTTGATTATATAAAATTTCAGACCAAGTTTTTTGTTCTTCTTCATTTTTATTGATCATAGATTCAAACAAAGGATGTTTCAAATTTAACTCAAGAATTCTTTTTGTTCTTGGCATATTAAACTCACCACCCATTCTTGACATTAATCTTTCCATGTTAGCAGAAGGGTCGTTAGCAGCACTTACAAGGCAAGCAGGTGTTGAGCTTAAACGGTCTGAAATGACAACATCTTTGATGTTTTCATTTAAGAAAGTTTTCATTTTATCAATTAGAGGTAAGAACCTTTCTTTTAAGGATTTATTTTCTTCTTCTTTTTTCTTTTTTTCTTCCTCAGTGTCTAGGTTTAGATCATTTCTTGTAATTGATTGCAGTTTTTTATCTTTATAAGTGGATAAACTGTTCATTACCCATTCGTCTACAGGATCGACACATAGTAAAACTTCGTAACCTTTCTCATTTAATTTCTCCATATATGGAGTGTTTTTGATTTGAGTCATGTTTTCGCCAGTTATGAAATAGATATCTTTTTGTTCTGGTTTCATACGTACGATATATTCATCAAGAGTTGAAAGCTTATCTTGAGTCGAGGTAGTAAATAAAAGTAAATCTTGGATTTTATCTTTAGCAGTAACATCATTAGCTACTCCTTCTTTCAAAGTGGATCCAAACTCTTTCCAAAATAATTCATACTTATCTCTAGATTGAGTCAGAAGTTCTTTTAAAGATGAGTATATTTTATTAACTACATTTTTTTTGATTAATTGGACTTGACGATCTTGTTGTAAAATTTCTCTAGATACATTTAAAGATAAGTCACTGCTATCAATCAAACCTTTCACAAAGCGTAGGTGAGGAGGTAATAAGTCTTTGCAGTCGCTCATGATAAAAACTTTTTTAACATATAAACTTAAACCATATTCTGTGTCGCGATACTGATAGTTCCATGGTTTTTTCTCAGGAACAAATAACAAAGATGTAAATTCAATAGTTCCTTCTGCTTTATAGTGAACCGTTTTGATTGGTTCGCTCCAGTCGTGGGAAATATGTTTGTAAAATTCACTGTATTCTTCTGGTTTAATTTCGTGAGCAGGTCTTAACCAAAGAGCTTTCATTGAGTTAAGAGTTTGATCTTCATCTTTATACTGTGGCTCTTTATTTTCTTCAGTAGCTGTTTCTGGAATTGCAACCTTGGTTTTCATAACAACAGGATAAGAAATAAAGTCAGAATATTTTTTTACTAAAGACTTTAAAGTCCATTCATCAGAAAAGTCAGCGACATGATCTTCTTCTTGAAATTTTTTAAGTTTTAAAGTGATTGTTGTCCCAACTCCTTCAGGTCTTGGTACTTCATCTATAGAGTAGGTACCATCACCTTGAGATTCCCAAACAACGCCCATATTGGTCCCAGCTTTTTGGGTGTGAAGAATAACTTTTTCAGCAACCATAAAAGAAGAGTAAAATCCCACACCAAATTGTCCGATTAATTCTGGTTTATTTTTCATTTCTTGAGAAAGTTGGTGATACTTTTGAGTACCAGAACGCGCAATAGTTCCTATGTACTCTACCACTTCTTCTTTATTCATACCAATGCCTGAATCGATAATTTTTAAAGTTCCATCAGTTTTATTAGGTTCCAGTCTAACTTCATATTTATGATCGGGTCGTACTAATTGGTGATTAGTAAGAACTTCAAATTTAAGTTTATCCATCGCATCTGAAGCGTTGGAGATCAATTCCCTTAAGAAAATTTCTTTATTGGAATAGAGGGAATGGATCATGAGGTCTAAAAGTTTCTTAATTTCCGCATTAAAAGACTGCGTTTGCTTCATATTGATTTCTCCTTGATTATAAGACTACAGATCAATATGAGTTGGCGTAGGACTTTGTCAATGCCAAATTATACAGCATTTAAAACGAAGAAGTCTATGGTTACTGTTTTTGTAGTAATTTGAAATATATTCCAGTGGTGTCTTTTGAAAGGGTATCGTGGTGACCTGTTTGGACAATCTGCCCTTTATCTACAACTAGAATTTCATCGGAGTTAATTATTGTGGAAATTCTATGAGCAATAACTATACTAGTACGGCCCTGCATCAAGCGAAAGAGTGCTTCTTGAACTAAGGATTCGCTTTCAGTATCCAAGCTAGAAGTGGCTTCATCAAGAATTAAAATTTTAGGATTTTTTAAGATAGCTCTGGCAATGGCAACACGTTGTTTTTGGCCACCGGAAAGTTGGAGTCCTCGTTCTCCGACCCGAGTTTCAAAGCCGTCAGGGAATTGAGAAATAAATTGAAAAGCGTTTGCTGCTTTGGCAGCAGCGATAACGTCTTCGTGACTAGCATTTTGTTTTCCATATCTGATATTTTCTTCAATTGTAGAGGAAATCAAAATGGGTTCTTGAGATACCATCCCAATTTGACTGCGCAGCCAAGAAACATTGAGTTCATTTATATCGTTATCATCAACTTTAATATAGCCTTTATTTATTGGGTAATAATTAGGAATTAAACTAGCAATCGTACTTTTCCCAGCTCCTGAAGAGCCTACGATCGCAATTTTTCTACCAGGCTCAATTGAGAAACTCATATTATTAATAACGCTAATATTGGGTCTTGATGGGTAGCAAAAAGAAACATTTTTAAACTCAATGCGACCTTGAATGTTGTCTGGAATTAGTCCATTGTTTTTGTCTTTTGATTGCTTTTCTAGGAGTTCAAAGATTCTTTCGCTGGCTCCAACTCCTGATGTGATGTCTCCCCAAAGTGTACCCAACATTCCACCTCCCATAGCAACGAAGAGAAGATAGAGTAGGAATTGAGTTAGGTCGCCTATTGACAGATGGTCATTAACAACTTGGTATCCTCCATACATTAAAACAATACAAACTGCACTAAGACCAACGACCATCGCTACAAGAATGAAAATAGAAATGGTTGAAATTCTAGATTTCACTAGTTGCAACGCATCTTCTAGTTGAAACGTGTATCGTTGACTTTCGAAGTCTTCCTTCACAAAGGACTTTACCGTTTTAATTCCTGATAATGTTTCTTCTGCTATCACACTGGATTGTGCTATAGACTCCTGCAATTTTTTTGAATGGCTTTTGATTTTTTTACCATAAATAGCTGTAAAAATACTCATTGGAGGTAATAGTACAAGCATGACAAGCGTTAGTTTCCAAGAAGTGTAAAACATAAATCCTAGGCCACCGATAACCTGTCCTAAGTTTCTTAAACCCATTGAAATATTAACACTGACTGTATTTTGAAGGGTTGTGCAGTCAGAGGCAAGACGACTCAAAAGCTCACCAGTTCTGTGTTCATCGAAGAAGCTCACTTCTTGATACATGATGTTTTTAAATAGATTTTGACGTAGCTTTAAAACAATTCTTTCCCCGCTTAATGAGAAAAAATAGTATCTTAAGCTGGATGTGATTCCTTGAAGGATAAAAAGCAAAAAAAGAAAACCAACAGCGGTCCATAAGAGATCAATTCTTTTAGTTTGTAATACATTATCAACAAACCATCGTATTGCTTGTGGGAAGATCAGTGAAGAACCACTAGAGATAATCAAAAAAAATAAGCCTAAACTTAGGGTTTTTAATTCAGGCTTCGCTATCAAAAATAGGCGATTTAGAGTCTTGTTCTTCATAGGACCTTTATTTTGAAAATCCAGTGTAGCTAAATTTAAAAAATTACACTTCCATTATAGGGCCTGTGCCATAGGGTTTTAGTCCTTTTTTCTTAATTTTTTCAACGAGCGTGGTTCTGTTTAGTCTTAAAAGAGCTGCTGCTTGATTGCGATTCCACCCCGTTTTTTCTAAAGCTTTCAGAATGAGTGCGTTTTCGTAGGCATCCACAGCCGTATTAAAATCAATTCCGTCAGCAGGAATGTCATCAAAGTGAATTTCTTCACTATTTTTTTCAACAACAGTTTGATATTTTGTTGGCAGATCTTGGACTTCAATTTGCCCCTCACCTTTTAGAATACAGATTCTTTCGACAAGATTTTCAAGTTCACGGATGTTACCAGGCCAGGTGTAAGCAGAAAGACTTTGCAAAGCCAGATCACTAAATCCAGAAAGTTTTCTGTTTTTATTATAGTTTTTTAAAAAATGATTAAGCAATAGTGGTATATCTGTTTTTCTTTCAGCAAGGGAAGGCAAGGCTATAGGAATTACATTAAGTCGGTAATAGAGGTCTTCTCTAAATCTTCCTTCAGTAACAGCTTTTTCAAGGTTGATATTTGTGGCTGCGATTAATCTTACATTCACGTTGATAGTTTTCATGCCACCAACAGGTTCAAATGATTTCTCTTGCAAAGCACGTAAGATTTTAACTTGGAGACTTGGTTCTAAATCACCAATTTCGTCGAGGAATAAAGTTCCCCCATCAGCTAGCTCAAATCTTCCCATTCGATTGGAAATAGCTCCAGTAAACGCCCCTTTGACATGTCCGAAGAGTTCGCTTTCAAGTAGTTCGGAAGGAATAGCACCACAATTAATTGGTATAAAGGGGCCATTTGATCTAGAAGAATTGTAATGAATAGCTTTAGCGATCAGTTCTTTTCCTGTACCACTATTTCCTGTGATCAAGACTGTAGCCTCGGAATCAGCTACACGTTCGACTAAGCTTAAAACTTTTTGAATTTCTTCACTTTGTCCAATAATTTGATCAAACTTATATTTCTTATCGATTACTTTTTTAAGTTGCTGGTTTTCAATTTGTAAGTGTTTATGCTCTAATGCTTTATCAACCAGGCTAAGTAATTCATCCAAGTTAAAAGGCTTAGTAATGAAATGAAATGCCCCTTTTTGAGTAGCTTTAACAGCATTTTCTATGGATCCAAAACCTGTCAAAATAATGACTTCAATTTGAGGGTAAAGATCTTTCAAAATAGACATAAACTCAAGGCCATTACCATCAGGTAGACTCATATCTACAATAGCTAAATCAAGAGGTTGGTCTCCTTGAATTAAAACTTTGGCCTCTTCAATACTTGAGGAGGTTATCACATTGAGATTTTTTTTTGTTAAAACTCTAAAAAGAGAGGCTCTTAAGCTTGAGTCGTCATCTAATATAAGAACTTTATGATTCTTCATTGACCTTCCTTCCTGGTAGGTAATTAAGATAATAAACTTATCTATCATAATATTATTATACATTTGACGGGACTGTCAAAAAATCCACACAAAACTTGACGTGAGTTCGGTCTAGAAACTGTATCAGCTATCGTAGAGAAGGTATTTCCTGAACTTAGGGCGTATGTAAAGAATTCAAATAAAGTGAGTTCTAGACTAAAGATTGGAGAAATTTCTAGGCATTCTGATTCTCCTTAAAATTAACTGCATCTAATTGAAAGTAAATTAAAAGTTGATGTGAGTTTGTGACGTCACATTTAAGGTGATACTTAGTAAAAAGGCTCTGAATTTCATAAGGAAAGTCACTAGCAGAAGGTATTTTTTCAATGCTAGGTGAAGATTTTTCTTGTGAGGAGACTGTGAGGGTCAACTTTAGAGTTAGACTCATTTCATCTGAGTTTTGTTGGGTAATGTGAATTTTATCAATTTGAAAATTTTTGAGAGCAATAAACAAATCAAGAAAAAATTGAATAATCAGGATAGAGTAATCAAATAAAAAAATATCTTTTCTCAGATCGTAAATTAATTCCATGTCTCGATTATTTTTTTGTAATTGGAACAGCTGCATCGCCTTTTCAACCATTGAAAAAAGATTAACTTTTTTGGGTTGGTCAGCATCTTTATTTCTAGAAAAAATGAGTAAATTATCAATGATATCTCTGGCTCTTTTCGCCGCAGATTCAATATCTTTTAAATCTTGATAGATAGGATCAGATGACGTAACATCCATCAGCATCAATTGTGCAAAGGATAATAAACCAGCTAGTGGATTATTCATTTCATGAGCTAAACTACTACTTAAAATCCCAAGTTCAGCCTCAGGTGCCATTAGTAAAATTTTTGACTCCATTTTTAACTTCTCATTAACATTATGGTAATAATTAATAAATAAGGTTTGTTTTTCATGGGTGAAGGTTTGGCTTAGAACTTCAAAGTGGTTTTGTTTATGATCTAATTTAAAACTTTGCCCCTTGCCACAATTTCTGCAAGGACTATCAAGGTCAAATAGTACTTGATAACATTTTTTCTTTTTTATGTCCATACTTGCTTTTTCAGTTTTAACTTCATTAATAGCAGAGGTATTACTTTGGATGATATCGAAGCTTTCATTAATAATTAATATAGGCTCTTTAATCGCATTGAAAGTAGCTTCCCAATGATTTTTAATAACCGACATTTTATAGATTTTTTCTATTCTTTCTAAGGAAAGACTTACTGCTTCTGTAAGCCGTCCTAGAAAATCAGCTTCTTCTTTATGAAAGGGTTTATTTTTAGCGCGCATAAAAAAGCTTGAGCCAATTTCCGTATTTTGTCGCAGAATTGGAAATTTTAAGAAGTCGTAATCAAGTTTTTCTTCTAATTCTTTGTTAAAGTAATGATCTTCAGGATGGTAAAAAACTTTTACCCATTGAATTTCAAAGGTTTTTAAGAGTTCTTGATTTAGATTTTCTTCTAGTTCTTGGATGTCTTTTGATTTGTAGATTGCGGTGAGCGTTTTGCGAAAAGTTTCAATTCTAAAATTCGTTAAAAATAATTTTCTTCTGGATTCTACTAGGAATTTAGTTCTTTTTTCAATTTTATCGTCAAGTTCAGATTTTAATTTAATTAATGACTTGTTTTGTTCTTCCAACAGAGTTTTGTAGCTCTCGATTTGTTTTTCAAAATAAGCTTGTTCTAAAGTCAGGTAAAGTTCAGTTTCAATTTCTTGATCATGATAAGTATAAAAAATCTTATTGAAAGAAAATTCGTTAATTAATTGGATAAGTTGTTTGTGTGAAAATTCTTTAGGAATAACAGCTACAATTTGAAGATAGGGATTTATAATCTTCCAACTTTGATAGTAGTCGACGAATTTTTTTTCTAAAAGACTTGTAAGATTAAGTCCTAAAACATCATAAGAGGATCTTTCGAAGTGGTAGTTTGCCTCATAAAGATCTTTGACGATGGTGGATCCAATTTCTTGTAATTTGGAATTCCAGGGGCCTACTAGTAAAAATTTATTAATCAAAGTCGACATACGCTGATTAACTCTTGTTGTTGGGTTATGGTGTAATCAGGAACTTCAAATTGATCAGTGGGTATATCTGAAGCATGTTCCCCAAAGCGAAAATAACAGGTCATAGCTCCAATTTCCTTGGCCATGCGTATTTCCTGAGAAAGACGATTGCCAATAGCAAGAAGTGCTGTTGGGGGTATATTTGATTGTTGTAAAATATGTTGGAAGGCTTGACGTTTATTTTTAAAATCTAAGCCATCTATAATTAAGTGATGGCTTGGAGGTATCCATTGGCTTAGATGTAAAGACTTAATTTTTTGTTTTTGAGTTTCCGTTTCTCCAGATGTGACTAAATATAAAGTATATTTAGTGGACAAAAAGTCTAAGTTTTCTTTAGCTCCAGGAATTAAAGGTAAATCCATAGGAATTGGGGGTTGGTAAAAACAGCGGACAAGAAGTTCATAAAGTGAGGTTTCTTCTGTTGCCAGTTGGACACTTGGTAATGTTTTATTCGCCACAGTTAACTGTGGTTCTGAGGTCACAAGGGACTTAAAAAATTCTCTGTGTGATTTAGAACCAACAAATTCAAGCCTTTTGTTGTTAAATTCCAGAAAGGACTCTTTATAACCTCTTTGCTGTAGAACGGAATAGACCTCTTTGATTGCTAAAGGTATTAAAATATCCGTTGTATTCAGAAGAGTATCATCAAGGTCAAAGGCAATAACTTTTGTCATATATGGCTAATAGTACACACTAGATTTAGATTTTTGTAGAAGTAATTTTCTCTTGCGATGTGACTCGTTATGAATTTATATGTTGGTATGGAAAAAACGCCAAATCAAACGACAAATATTAAAAGAAATGTTACCGCTATCATACTTGCCGCTGGTAAAGGCACTAGAATGAAATCGCCCTTGCCAAAAGTGCTCCACCCAGTGGCAGGACAGCCAATGATTGCTAGAATCATTGATGCCTGTAGAAAAGCAGAAATTCAAGATCTAAGAATTGTGGTTGGCCATGGAGCTGCCCTGGTAAAAACAGTTCTAGAAAACAAAACAGTTTTCTTTTATGAACAAAAAGAACAATTTGGGACAGCTGATGCGGTTCGTTCTGCCGACGTAGAATCTCTTGAGGATGATGTGATTATTTTAAACGGGGATCACCCTTTGATTGAGTCCGAAGATTTGGCAAATTTTGTTCGTGAATTTAGAGATGAAAAATTAGATATTGGGCTTGTGACGACAAAACTCCCAGAGCCAGGTAGTTTTGGAAGAATTGTTAGAAATGCAGGAGAACTGTATGCCATTGTTGAGGCGAAAGATGCTTCGGCAGAAACTTTAAAAATCAACGAGATAAATACTGGAATATATGTGCTTAAAGCTCAGGTACTAAAAGAGCTTTTACCTCAGATTAAAAATGAAAATGCTCAAAAAGAGTTTTATTTGACGGATATTATTTCACTAGCCATAGAAAATAAGAAAAAAGTGAAAACTATCCCTGGAAATAAGCGAGTCGCGTCTGGAGTAAATAGTCAGAAAGAACTAGCTCAGGCTTCAACCCATGTATTTAGAGCTCGAGCTGAAAAACTGATGGAACAAGGGGTTGTGATTATAGATTCTAATAATGTTTACATCGAAGAAACAGTTCATGTAGGACCAGGCTCTGTTATTTACCCTGGAGTTTATCTCAAAGGGAAAACAGCTATCGGCAGTTTTTGTCTTGTGGAGCCTCATTGTTTTATTCAAGATTGTGTGATTGGTGATAGTGTTCAAATCAAAGCAGGATCTTATCTAGAATCTTCTGTTGTTCAGAGTAAATGTTCACTTGGCCCCTATGCCAGATTACGTCCAGATACAGAACTAGCAGAAGAAGTTCATATTGGAAATTTTGTTGAAGTAAAAAAATCAAAACTGGGTAAGAAAACCAAAGCGGCGCACTTGGCTTATATTGGCGATGCTGAGATTGGAGAAGAGTGCAACATAGGTTGTGGAACTATTTTTGTGAATTACTTACCAAATAAATCAAAACACAAAACTAAAGTTGGTAATCATGCATTTATTGGTAGTGATGTCCAGCTGGTAGCTCCGCTTGAGGTTGGATCTAATGCCACTATTGGAGCTGGATCAGTTATTACTAAAGACGTTCCAGATGGTGCCTTGGCGGTAACAAGGGCGAGTCAAGTGATCAAAGAAAATTACAAACCAAAAAGGTAGAAAAATATGTGTGGAATTGTTGGTTATTTAGGGAATTTAAATCCCAAAGATGTGATTATAAGTGGTTTAAAAAAATTAGAGTATCGCGGATACGACAGTGCTGGGTTAGCTATTTTACATAATGGTGAAACTAAACTCATACGAGCTCTTGGGAAATTGAAATCGTTGGAAGAGAAAATCACCTCAGAACAATTCAATGGGCATATTGGTATTGGGCACACTCGCTGGGCTACCCATGGGGTTCCTTCGGAACGAAATGCTCATCCTCACAAGGTAAGAGGCATTAGTTTAGTTCATAATGGAATTATTGAAAACTATCTTGATATTAAAGAAGAGTTAGTAAAGCAAGGTGCTAAAATTAATTCAGATACAGATTCTGAACTTGTGGCTCATTTGATCGCTAACGAAGTTGAAATTACTAAGGACTTGAAAAAGGCAGTAGAAAATATCTTAGATAAATTAAAAGGAGCCTTTTCTATTGTTGTAATGTGGGAGAAAAACCCGAATGAATTGATTGCCTTTAAGGACGGACCTCCTCTTGTTGTTGGCTTGGGAAAAAGTGAGAATTTTGTTGCCAGTGATGTGCAGGCGTTGATTTCATATACTAATCAGTTTATTTATCTTAACGACAGAGAAGTCGTTCAATTATCACAAGAAAAGGTCAGATTATTCTCCTCTCAAGGCGTTGCTATCGAAAGAAAACCAATCGTGTTAAATTGGAGTCCTGAACTTGTAGAAAAACAGGGTTTTTCTCACTTTATGTTGAAAGAAATCTATGAGCAGCCAAGAGCTGTTGCTATGGCAATGGAGCCACATATTCTTAACCATCGAGTGGTGCTAAAAAATGTAGGTTTTCATGAAAAAGACTTACATCATTTAGATCAAATAGATCCTTTAAAAGATTGGGAAACTACTCAAAAAGAATTTAGTAAAATTGAAAGAATCTTTATAATTGCCTGTGGAACTAGTTTTTATGCAGGGCAAATAGGTAAGTATTTAATTGAAAATTTATCGCAAATTCCTGTGGAAACTGATATTGCAAGTGAGTTCAGGTACCGCCAGCCGATTATTCCAAAAAATAGTCTTGTGCTGACAATTTCTCAAAGTGGTGAAACAGCAGATACTTTGGCAGCTATTCGATTGGCAAAAGAAAAAGGCGCTCTCACATTGTCGTTGTGTAATGTAAAAAACTCCTCCATTGATAGAGAGGCTCATGGGCATCTTTATATGAACGCCGGTCCAGAAATTGGTGTTGCTAGTACAAAAGCTTTTACGACAACTCTAGTGGTTTTAAATCTTTTAGCTATCACTTTTGGAAAAGTAAAAAAGCTAATTTCTGAAGAGCAAGAATTAACTTTAGTTCAAGAATTGTTATCTATTCCAAGTAAAATGGAAGTAGTCTTGTCGTATGATAAATATTTTCAAACAGCAGCAGAGAATTTGAAAAAATTTAAAGGCTTTTTGTTTATGGGGCGCGGAGTGAGCTACCCGATTGCGATGGAAGGCGCCTTGAAACTCAAGGAGCTTGCTTATCTTCATGCAGAAGGTTATGCAGCTGGAGAAATGAAACACGGTCCCTTAGCTTTGATTGACGAGCGGATGGCTATTGTTATGATTGTTCCTCATGATGCTAACTTTGAAAAAACTGTGAGCAATTTGGAAGAGGCTAAAGCTAGGGGTGGACAAATCATTACTCTTGGCTCAGGAGAAAATGAAAGACTTAAATCCATCAGCTTGACATATCTTCCGGTACCTAAAGCGGAGTGGAATCTGAATCCTATCCTCTATGTGGTTCCTATGCAGCTCATGGCGTTTCACTTAGCATGTATTCTTGGTTACGATGTAGATCAGCCAAGAAATTTAGCAAAATCTGTAACGGTTGAATAAAGTTTATGATTAGTACTTCGAATGTGAGTCTTAGATTTGGTGGCAGAAAATTGTTTGAGGATGTAAATGTTAAATTTACTCCTGGTAACTGCTATGGTGTTATCGGTGCCAATGGAGCTGGAAAGTCTACTCTGTTGAAGGTTCTTTCTAAAGAAATTGAACCAAATACAGGTGAGGTAATTTTGCCTCCTAAAAAACGTATTTCTGTTTTGAAACAGGATCATTTTGCTTATGATGAGTTTTCTGTTTTAAGAACGGTTATGATGGGAAATGCTCGACTTTTAGAGATCATCGAAGAAAAAGAAAAAATATATGCCAAAGAAGACTTTTCTGAAGCAGATGGTTTAAGAGCTTCTGAATTGGAAAGTGAGTTTGCAGAGCTTAATGGTTGGGAGGCGGAGTCTGAGGCAAGTGTTATGCTCTCTGAGCTGGGAATTCCTAATGAAAAGCACGATGTGCTGATGAAAGATCTTGAATCTAGTGAAAAAGTGAAAGTGCTTTTAGCTCAGGCTCTTTTTGGTAAACCAGATGTTTTGTTAATGGATGAGCCGACAAATCATTTGGATATGTATGCTATCACTTGGTTGGAGGAGTTTTTATATCAGTTTGAAAACACTGTTATTGTAGTTTCGCATGATCGTCACTTTTTAAATAAAGTCTGTACTCATATTGTTGATGTCGATTTTGGTAAGGTCACTGTCTATACAGGTAATTACGAGTTTTGGAAGCAGGCATCTGAGTTAAATATGAGATTAAAGTCAGATCAGAATAAAAAGAATCAGGAAAAAGCAGATGAGCTTAAGAGTTTTATTCAAAGGTTTAGTGCCAATGCCTCGAAGTCCCGTCAGGCATCTTCGCGACAAAAACAATTAGAAAAGTTAGATCTAGCTGACTTGCCAGTATCTTCAAGACGACAACCTTTCGTTGGATTTGATCCTAAGCGTGAGGCTGGGAATGATATTCTTACTGTTAAAAATCTTTCGAAGACCGTCAATGGTCAAGAAATTCTAAAAAATGTACATTTCACAGTTAATAAAAACGATAAAATTGCTCTTGTTGGCAAGAATGATTTGGCTAAGACGACTCTTCTCGAAATTTTAGCTGGAGATTTAACTCCAGATACGGGAGAAATTAGCTGGGGGATTACCACAACAAAGAGTTATTTCCCTGCTGATAATTCTAAGTATTTCAACACAGAAGCCAATACCTTGGTGGATTGGCTCCGTGAATATTCAGAGGAAAAAGACGAGAGTTTTTTACGCGGATTTCTTGGAAAGATGTTATTTAGTGGCGAGGAAGCTTTAAAGAAACCTAAAGTTCTTTCCGGCGGAGAAAAAGTTAGGTGTATGTTTTCCAAAATGATGCTTTCTGGAGCCAATGTTCTGTTGCTTGATGGTCCAACAGCTCATCTTGATCTAGAAAGTATTACGTCAGTGAATGAAGGAATTAAAAGATTTAAAGGAACCGTTATTTTTAGTTCTCAAGACCATGAGTTTGTACAAACTGTAGCTAACCGAATTATCGAACTTGATGTGACCGTTGTGGAAGATTTAAAAATTACCTTTGATGAATATTTATCAATCAAAATGAAAGTCTAACCAAACTGCGATTGAATTAAATAGTGATAATAGACTTTAACACGTTCTACGAAGTCTATGGTTTCATAGCCACGAGCTTCGCCGAATTGAGTGTCTTTAAAGTATTTTTCTTCTGTCAGTTTAGGTAGCGTTTGGCGAAGTTGGTGCCACTGGTAAGGATTTTTACCTTCAGAAATTGCAATTTTAAAGGCATCATTTAGGTGACCAATTCCAATGTTATAGGCAGCCAAAGCTAAAATAACTTTATCACTTGAGTTCAGGTGGGGAGGCATTTGTTGAATAAGTTGTTTTAAGTATTTGGCTCCACCCATGATGTTTTCCTCAACATTATGAATATCTATAATTCCCAAATCTTTTGCTGTCTTTTTGGTGATCTGCATGAATCCTTCAACACCAGTAAAACTTTTGGCATGAGGAATCCACTTTGACTCTTGGTAGGCGACTGCAGCAATGAGTTCCCAAGGTAATTCATGTATTTTCCCTGCCTGTTTAAAAAAAGTTACGAAATCTGGTAGTGTTTCTTTTGTATTCTTAATAAATTGATTGATATCTCTTTTGTCGACATTTTCACTTATAAGTCGATAACGGTCTAAAATTTTTATGATCGAGCCATCTCTTGAGGCTGCTTGGAACCAGGCTTTTAAAAGAGGATTTAAATAGTCTAAATCTTTTTGAATCATCCAATTCAAAGAGAAATAATCTTTTAGCTTCATTTTAAACTCAACATTGGGGAACTGTTTTTGAAAGAAAAGTCCCTCTGAGTGAAGGGCAATAAGACAATCATTTCTTTGTACTTGAACTTCTTTAAAAGCACGTAAACTGGAGCCATTAACCCAGAGATCAATTTTCATGAGAGGGTTTTCTTTAAGCAAATTTTGATAAGAAAGAACCTGATTGTATCTTTCAAAAGTAATGACTTTTTTCTGAGTTAAATCGGCAACGCCATTAATTTCTATATTTCTATGGCAGAATAAGGAGAGTGAAGCCGCTTCATAGTCGGGGCCTGAGTTAAAGCCAAGGGAGGTGATATAGCTTTTAGGAAAACGACCAGCGGCAATATGTCCATGTCCTTTTTGGAACTGCCCGATCAAATCAGATTCATTATTAAAGGGAATAAACTTGATCTTTTTTCCATAAAAATTAGCAAACTCACTCAAAAGATCAAAATCAAGTCCTTTGCTTAGACTAACTCCTGCCTGAGTTGAACCTTTGGCTGTGAAAGATAAGGGCTGATTTAAAATAAGTACTTCTATGATATCTTGGCTTTGTAGAGAGCTTAATTGTTGTTCAGAATAATAATGTGGTCCTTCGCAATTGCTTGTTAGGATAAAAAATCCCAGAAGCCAAATTTTGAGCAACCGAGAAGATTTAAGTTTGTTCCAGTTTATTTGTCTGTCTAATTTCATGAGGTCGCCGTGATAATCTAGCCGGAGGGACATAGCAAGACATGCTCCGGCAATTTCCTACCAGCTCTAATATATGGACAGCTTAGTGATTGCGTCATAGAAAATATGTGAAATTCTAGTTTTTTTAGTCAATACTCCTCTTCCGTTTTAGAGGGGTACTCATGTCTGAATTTTCTTATTTTCAAACTCGTGGTTGGATTGAAGTGATTGTTGGTTCTATGTTTAGTGGTAAAACAGAAGAGCTAATTCGTCGTACTCGTCGTGCTGAATTTGCCAAACTTAAAGTTCAGGTATTTAAACCTGTTATTGATAACAGATATAAAGAAAAAGAAGTCACATCACACAATTTGAATACTGTGGATGCAATCCCTTTGAACCATATTGAGGAAATATGGGACCATTTGAGTCCTAAAACCAGAGTCGTAGGTATTGATGAGGGACAGTTTTTCGATCCTTCGATAGTTCAGGTGGTTCAAGACCTTGCTGATAGAGGGCTTAGGGTAATTATTGCAGGTCTCGATACTGATTGGAAAGGACGTCCCTTTGAGCCTATGCCCACCTTAATGGCGATTGCTGAAAACGTAACTAAACAACACGCTGTCTGTATGGTTTGTGGAGCTCCAGCCAGTAGGACTCAAAAAACTTCTGGAGGAGATTCGCAAATTGAAGTTGGAGCTGCAGAATCCTACGAGGCGCGATGTCGGGAACACTTTGTTGCTAAGGTAGATCAGAGAACTGTGTAAAAAAAGTTCATGGTTCTTTATTACTTTGAACTGAGTCTCTTTTGTTTGCCGTTAAGCTGAAAATCAATTGAAATCAACTAGAGCCTGTTTACTGTAGCTTAAGACTATGAAAGTCATAATGATTTTTTATTCTCTATGAAAATTCTACTGAATAGTAACTTGACATTTCAAACGGTCTTTTTTTTTTAATAGTACATTCTTCTAAAGTACGATATAGCTTCCCGAGTGATAGGGGTGTTCAAATGAGGGTAATAAAAACGGGGTTAATACTTTTAATAACAACTTCCTTGTGGGCTCAGGATGTGACAACCAAACTGCCAGTAAATAATGCCAGTGTGTTAACTCATCCTATTCCGCAAACCAAAGAATCATCTGTGACTTATTCTGGTGGCATTAAAGTCACTACATTAGGTAGAAGTGTTTCTGATAATAACTTAAAATCTAGTGTTGGTTGGTCTTTTGTTGAAGTAGGCGTAGATTCAAAATATTTTGATTGGTTGTCTTTTAGTTTTAATATTGCAGGTGTTTTAGGAGAAGGTGCAGCTCAGAATTACCTATCTGATGATGGGGCTCCAGCTAATGTTGTTATTATTGATTCAATTGGCTTAGAAGTGAAACCATTTAAAGAACTTTCTTTAAAAGCAGGGGTTATTGGTTACAAAATAAATCCAATATTAACAACAATGACTCCTGGAACGAGTCTAGGGGCAGAACAAAAACTTGAGTTCACAACTAATAACGAAGCATTTAAGTTAGCTTTTATAGGTAATGAAGCTATTCCTTCTGTAGGCATGGTTAAAGGAAAAGTAGATGAAGGTAAAGATCCTTTTTTCTTGGCAGGTACTGTCCAGGTGGATCTTAAATTAGAGCCATTAAAAACGACGCTTAAGGGAGCAGCGACTCAATTTAAATTTGGAAATTTACCTGATAGCACAGCTAAAACTTCTTTGACTGGTGGGAATTCAATCAACTCAGTGGCTGGAACAGGTGATCAAATGCATTATCTTATTGGGTTTGCAGGTATAGAGAATGCCGGATTGTTAGAGACAGAATGGACTTCAAAATTTTCTACAACACTCAAAGCTGCTGTCATTGAAAACACACAAGCTGCGACTTTAAATAAAGGAAATTTGGCAGTTTTAAGTGCTAAGTGGAAATTAGGGAATGTAATTTTAAAACCAGCATATACATTATTTGAAATTCAAGCTGATACAACACCTTCTTCATATTCTATATTAACAAATAGATACAACAACAGAACGGGATCAAAGGTTGCTTTCGATGTTGAGCTTGAAAAACAAAAATTAGTTTTCTTTGGTAATTATACGAAAGCTGATGTTTTGGATAATAGTCCGTTTATTTTTGATAGGGAAATTTATAATTTAGGGGTGGAGGTTAATTATGACTTATTTTAATAGTGCGAAACTAGCTGCTTTTTCTAAAGTCGTTAGTTTGATGATAGTGTCAGGGCTATTCCTTGGCTGTTCAGATAAAAAAAGTCCTTCAGTTAAAAATGGAAATAATTCAACTTTTTACGTTGAATCAGTTACACAAGTTGGTGGGTTTACCATTGTTGGTGAACCCGTTGCTGGTCAATATAATCAAAAGCTTTTGACCTTAGAAGCTTGCGTTAAGGATGTTGCAGGAACAAACTCTGTTTCTGATTTAAAATTTAATGTGACTGCAGGTAACGTAACTTCAAGCAAAATAACCGATGCCAAGGGTTGTTTTCAGTGGAGCGAGCTTATTGAATTCGATTTTAATGAAAGAGCAAAAAATGTTTTTATGGAGCGAACTATTGAGGCTGTTGAAAAACACTCAGGTAAAGAATCTGTAGGTATCTCAGTTAATCCATGGGATGATAAGTTTGCTTTTAATAAACTTAACTCTGTATCTCGAGCTCAGGTAGCTACTTTGCAACAGGGACCAGTTGCCTATAAGACCAAAGAATTAGCGGCCAAGGCTAACATTAATTATAACTATGATTTGTATGTTCAAATCAGTGATAACTTGGGTAATGGAATTTTTAGTCCTCCTAAAACACAAACTGAAATAGATACAATTAAACTCAATTACAATACAGCCGATTATTATAATTTGAAGTTGGATAAATCTTTAAATATAACTTTGCCTTATTTTTTTACTACTGAATTTAGTATAGATATTCTCAAGCAAACTCTTGGTGATGTTACTACTGAAAAAGTTAAAATGGGAAACTTTAAGTTTTATTTATTGTTTTTAAAAGAGTCTCAAGAAATTTCTAATCCTCAGCCGACTGATGTCGTTGCGGCTGTTCAGTTTTCCGGTAGGCCTTACGGTAAGGAAAGAACTATTAAAGAAACTATTAAGGTTGAGTTTAATAATATAGCTGCATTAACAAATAGAATGAGGGTTCTTTTAACTATTGCTTCTGCAGACGAACCTAGTTTGTTCCTTGATCAAAATTATCATGGTGTTGTTAACACAGTAACTACTAATAATAACCTTGAAATCAAGTTAAGTAAATCCTCACTTGTAGCTAAGTCTTTACTTGAAAATTATCTTTTGGCTAAAGAAGAAAATGATAAAACAGCAGAAGATGTAAAGTCATTGCTTCGCGTTCAGGGGATGAAAGAACTAAAAAAGCTATCAGTTAATTTTAAAAGAAATGATGCTTGGTATTCAAAGATAGATCCTGCAAATTGGCATAAGTCTTCAAATATATCTTTGGATTTATCATCTACTTTAGCTGGATTGACTGATAAAAGTACATTGTTAGACGATGAAAAAAAAGCACTTTGTGCTTTATTTTTTAATGAAATTAAAGATTTTGAAAATAAATCGTTTTTCAAGAGTTGTGTTGTAGATCCAAGTAGTTATTTAAAGGCCTCTCTAAAAGAAACTATTCTAACTAATCCGAAAATTGTTGGAGCTCCTATCGCTAGCAGGCATCAAGCTCTAAAATACACAGCAACGATGGAATATACTACATCAGATGTTGTAAACAGTGGTCACTCTTATGGAGGAAGTATTGATGGTTCTGTGGCGGCAGGAACTAGTAAAAATAAGCCTTTTAATTTGTCTGTTCCTTTTGTGCCAGTTAAGTTTCCAGCACTTAACATTTCAAGTACTTTGAACGTTGGTATGAATGGTAAAATTTATGCTTTGAATAGCTTTGAAAAGAATCAAAAAGGGAGTGAAGGTGTAACTTCTGAGGTAGCAGAGGAATTGAGTATTACTTCGTTTGGGATTTCTTTTAGTGCTAAAGTTCAAAAGTGTCTTTTGATAACTCCTGTAGAAGATAAAATTTCATTATATAAAGATTATTTCCAGTATTCCAATTTAGAAGTTCCGAATGGAAGTTTTTATTGTTTAAATCCAGAAAACAGAGATGTTGTTAGAACAGAAAATTATTACTTAATTAATAAGACAGTAATGAAGGAGTCCAATTCCTTTTTTGATATTTATTCTTCCGCTATAAATCCGATACGTTTTGTAGTCAGAGGACAAAAATCATTCTCAATGATTAAGAATCTTTTAGCTGCACAAGATGGATATAAAATTAAGTTTATTCCGTTTAGCAATCCATTTACAAAGAATTTACCTCAGTCTAAGTTGATAGAGGATCCTTCATTATATATGAGCCAAGATGATTATAGATTTATTTCTGTAAGCAATATAGATCTTTTGAACTAAAGATTTATAATTATAGTGGCTACAAAAAAGCTCAATCGATTTTAGATTGAGCTTTTTTTTGCAGAAAAAATGAAATAGCTCAAAAAGTAGTTAGGATGCAATCTTGCTTTCTTTGGTACTAATGCTTGTGTAGTAATTCTGATAGTTAGGCAACTGATACGAGTTTTCTTTCAATAGGCAAAGCACCGTAGACTTCGATGGGGTTATCAAAACCTCTTATTTTTTGAGTTCCAAGACTTACAAATTTAAGTTTGTACTGGTTTGAAAGACATTCAATGACAATAGAGCTTGCTACTACGCCAACTTGAAAGTCTTTGCAAAGGGCCTCAAGTCTTGAGGCCATATTAACAGGGTCACCGATAATAGTGTGTTGTTTACGGTTCAAGCCACCAATTGATCCAACGACTACTTTTCCTTTATGTAAAGAAATTCCTACCTTTAACTTTGGTAAGTTTTTTTCTTTGAGTTTCAAATTGGTTTGATTAATTTTGTGATGCATTTGAAATGCAACTTTGGTGATTTTTTCTAATTCTGTGGTTTGATTTTCTTTTTCTAATGGAAGGTAGGCAAGGATACCATCACCAATGAACTTATCCAAAACTACTCCATGTTCAGAGAAAATTTCAAGCATGTCCGTAAAATAAGTGTTTAGTAAATCGACTATTTCTTCTGGTTTTAGATGGCTTGAAAGTTGAGTGAAATCTCTTATGTCGGCCATAAGAATTGCTACCTCTTTTTTGGTTCCATTTGGAGCTTTAATATCTGGATTTAAAATTTCTTGAGCAACTGATTCAGAGACAAAGGCAGAAAAACCTTTTAATAGACGACTTTTTTTAAGAAGGGTATTAGCTAAGTTATTTACTAGAGAAAAAATTAATTTATAGAAACCTGTTGGTGAAATAGATTTTTTTAAATTAAATTCTTGCTTAGATATTTGCTCTAAATGGAAGGAAATTTCTGAACTAAGTAAATAGCTACGGTAAAACTCAAAAAAATACATCATAAAATGCCATGATATAAGTCCCACAGCTATATAAAAAAAATGAGTTTTTCCATTTTTTAAAATTTGAAATAAATCTTCGTTGTTTTCTAAACTTTCTAAAAATAGAAGTGTATAGCAAGTGAAAAAAACGAAAACTCCTAGTAAAGGAATTAAGTGAAACTTTTGTTCATCAAACCAAAGTTTTATAAGAGAAAATGGTTTCTTTTCAGAAAACTCATTTATAGTAACTAAATTTAGTTGAGATTCAACAATCATGATTTGAACTTGTAACCATTTCCATGTCGCTACTGTGACTAAGGAAAAAGCAATACTAAGGAACAAAATTACTTCTTTGGAATGAGGACTCACTTCGGCAATATTGTTTTGGTAAGGAATCGAAAAAAAATAAAATGTGGTAGTGTGAAAAACTAAATTTACCTCAGGCAGTAATGCAATAAGTTTCTTTCGATAATTTCTATTTTTGGGTGATATGCTTCTAGATAAAACCAAGTAGGCTATCGATAAAAATAGTATTTCAGAAAAAATAATTTTCAAAACAAGTTTACTAGATTCTTGGCAACCAAACCAGAAGCCAGATTCCTTCAAAAGAGAACAAATATTTAAGCCAAAAAAAGAGAGTAAGGGGATAAGAACTAGGTGAGCTGTAATGATAAGTAAAATACTTATAAAAGTAAAGTTCCTAGTCTTCATGCTGAACCTATCGGATGTCTATTTCAAAATTCTATGCTTCGAAAGTAAAAATTTAATTTTTTTAAAAACACAGAGATGACTCAAGTTGAGCCAACCCTCTTTTTTGTAAGAAGAACAGATATTTTAGCAATTTCAGATCATTTGATGAGTACTAATCCAAGAGTTGAAATGATTTTGGGCCTTTTGAATTTGAGCTTCTTTTTTCAGTTTCTTATCCCTGAAACCCTCTATATTCGGTAAAAGACCGAAATTGATGTTTGTCGGCTGAAAGTGTTTTATCTTAGTTTCATCTGTAATAGCTTCTAGGAGCGATCCTAAGGCTGTCTCTCTGTAAGGCGGTAAGAAAGATCTATCTGAAAGTTTTTGATCTATAAAATGAGCTACAAGCAAGCCCATGCTAGTTGACTCAAAATAGCCTTCAACGCCAGTTATTTGTCCGGCAAAGAATAGCCAAGGATCTTTCTTGCTTGATAAGTCTTTGTTTAATAACTTGGGAGTATTAAGAAAAAGATTGCGATGAATACTGCCAAGTTTTAAAAACTCTGCATTTTCCAGTCCCGGAATTTGTCTAAAGACTCTAACTTGTTCTGAATAACTCATACGTGTTTGAAATCCTACCATATTGTAAGCTGTGCCCTCTTTATTATCTTGGCGAAGTTGAACAATCGCGTATTCATCTTTTCCTGTTTTAGGATTAGGTAAACCGACAGGTTTCATGGGGCCAAAACGCAGAGTATGAGGTCCTCTTTCAACCATGACTTCAATAGGCATGCAGCCCTCAAAAAAAGGAGTTTTTTCAAAATCCTTAGGTTCAATTTTTTTTGCTGCAGATACTTCTTTAATAAAGTTAAAATATTGTTCTTTATTTAAAGGACAGTTGAAGTAATCATCACTACCTTTTCCGTAACGATCGGCTTTCCAAACAATATCTGTATTGATTGAATCCGTATCAATTATTGGAGCAATAGCATCAAAAAAGTAGAGAAATGATCCATCGAAATGCTCTTTCAATGATTGAGCTAGGGCTTCATCAGTCAAAGGTCCGGTAGCAATAACTAAGGGTCTTGGAATCTGGTCTATCGAGGTAATAAGTTTTTTATGAAGAGTTATGTTTGGATGAGAAGTGATTCGTTTTGAGATGGCTTCAGAAAATCTTTCTCTGTCAACGCTGAGTGCTTGGCCTGCGGGGACAGCATGGTTTTTAGCTTCTTCAAGAATTAGCGAGTTAAGTTTCTCAGCCTCCCATTTCAGTTGATGGGGAGCGCTACCTGGACTTTGAGAGCCGAAAGAATTAGAACAAACGATTTCTGCCAGTTGACCGGTTTTATGAGCCGGAGTTGATTTTTCTGGCCTCATCTCATAAAGGTGAACTTTATATCCACGTTGAGCTAGTTGAAAGCTACACTCACTGCCAGCAAGGCCGGCGCCAACTACATGAATTTCTTTGTTTTTCATTAGGTTTCCTAACTTAGTTATTATGAACTTAGGCTTCTTAATTTATTATAGATAAAAGTCAATTGCCAAATCGGAATGGGAAATATAAACATAACGTATGGATGAAATGGATTTTAAGACTAAGTTTAAAATTAGTGGGCAAGTCTTACAGAACTTGTTTGAGGGGGGAAACTCGCCACTCTCTGAGCACTTTTTACGCTGGAAACTGTGGTCTAAGTGGAGAGACCTAATGGGGACTTCTATTGCTGACATGAGTGAACCAGTTGGATACTCTGATAAGAAATTATATGTCTATGTAAAAAACCCAACGATGATGCACCATATGTACTTCTTAAAAAATAATATGGTTCGTAAAATTCAGAAAGATTTTCATCCCCATTTTATTAATGATATTGTTTTTACTTTAGATCGAAAAAAAGTTCCTTCCTCTGAAATTGAAAAAGATAAAATTAAAGACAGTCTTAGTAGTATTCTAAATAAAGATAGAGATTAATTTACTTATTGCATTTTAAAATAAAAATGTTTGAATTAAACATGAAAAAAATATTTTTTTTGTTCTTAATTTCATTCTTATTTATAAGAAATACTGTGGCTAAAGCTGACGAAAAATTGTCAACTAAACAGAATTTAGACAGCGACTATTATCAACGAAACGTTAAACCTATTTTTGAATCACGGTGTATGGCTTGTCATAGCTGTTACAATGCCCCCTGCCAGTTAAATCTACAAACGTATGAAGGGTTTGAGCGAGGAGGAGTTAATAAAAATATTTATGATGGACTTCGTTTGAAAAGTGTTGATCCTACGAGAATGTTTATTGACGCTAAAAATACTGAGGAGTGGAGGAAAAAAGGATTTCATTCTGTGAACAACTCTACTAAAAGTTCAGAAAATATTTTGATGGAAGTGTTACGTATTAGAAGAGATAAGCCTGACTATAAAATGTTATCTAGTATTGAGGGCGCAACTACTTGTCCAAAAGAAATCGAGGATACTAAAATTTTAGGAATTAAAAATCCAGAATTAGGAATGCCCTTTGGTTTTCCACCTCTTAACGATCGTGAATTTAAAATAATCGAAGAATGGATTGAAAAAGGAGCTCCACATTCTGTAGTAAAACTAGATTTAGACCAAGAAATATTAGCTGAAAAAACTCGGTGGGAAGAATTTCTTAATCAGGACAATTTGAAGCAAAAATTAGTTTCTAGATATTTATATGAGCATCTTTTTCTGGCACATTTGTACTTTCCTAAAAATCATCAACAGTTTTTTACATTAGTAAGATCAAAAAATAAGTGTAATAAAACTATTGATGAGATTGCATCTCGACGGCCCAACGATTCTCCCGGGGGAAATCCTTTCTACTATTGTCTAAAAAGCATTGATCATCCTGTTGTATATAAAACTCATATGCCTTTTGAACTTAATAATAAAAAATTGGAATTTTGGAGAGAGTTATTTTTTGCGAGTGAGAAGTGGGATATTGATAAGTTACCTGATTACTCTCCAGAGGTTGCCCAAAATCCATTTGTTGCTTATGCAGCTATACCAGGAAAAATCAAGTATCAGTTTCTTTTGAGCGATGCTCAGTTTCATATTATGACTTTTATCAAGGGACCTGTTTGCAATGGGACCAATGCTGTAAATTCAATTCAAGAGCAATTTTATACTTTCTTCTTAGCGCCGAATTCAGATCCTATGAGCGATCACAAACATCAGTTAGAGTCTCAAACATTACTTACCTTGCCAGGTTCATATGGAAGCGATGTCGAGGTAACATCTATTCCCAGCATCTCTAGTAAGATAACCGAGCTAAGGGAAGAGTATAGAAAGCTTCGATTAGCATGGTTAAAACAGCACAAACCAAAGGGACTTGGACTTGAAGATATATGGGATGGGGACAAGATTAATGATAATGCAGTTTTGACTATTTTTCGTCACAATGACAATGCTGTGGTCATGAAAGGTGCCGTCGGTAATCTTTCAAAAACGCTATTTGTACTAGATTATTCTTTATTTGAGCGTCTTGTTTATAATTTAGTTGTTAATTTTGATGTTTTTGGAAATGTCGGACACCAGCTTTTGACTAGAGTTTATATGGATTTTATCAGAATGGAAGCCGAAGAAAACTTTTTACTTTTTATTTCTCCAGAAAAAAGGCAGCACTATCGTCAGTCTTGGTACCAAGGGGTTTTTACTGAAGCTAAAATGAAATATATTTTTCCAGAGATTTCTAAAGGGGAAGCAACTTCTATGAAATATAAAGGTTCCGAGCAGCTTAAAACTCAATTTGTTAATCAAGTTTTATCTGGATTTACTGATAAAGTTAGAGGTGAGGGGGATAGTCTTAACTGGAGAAACGTCAAGCCAGAAGGCATAAAAATGGCGAGTTTATCTGATGATGAAAAACTGTTAAAAAAAATTACTTCTATAAAAAGTATGGGTAAACTTCCTTTTGCGAGGTATTTTCCAGAGACATCTTATCTAATTTTAAGAAAAGAAAATAAAATTAAGGAGGTGTATTCCTTAATTCATAATCGTGAGTTTCAGAATATCTCTTGGATTATTGCTGAAAAGTTTCGACGGGCTCCCCACGAAGACACATTGACGTTGAAAAAAGGTTTTTGGATTTCATATCCAGAATTAATTTTTGATATAGATGAAAAAAAGTTAAGTCAGTTTGTCGAAGACATTAGAGAAATTGAAAATATTTTTGATTATCCAAAATTTGAAGATAAATACAAAGTTTCGGCCAATGATCCAAAGTTTTGGCAAGTTTGGGACGATCTTCATCAGCATATGCGGACCCATAGTGAACTAGAATTTGGTTTTTTAGATTTAACAAGGTATTTGAGGTAAAAAATCTGATTTTTATTTAAGATTCAATTTGAGCTCCAATAGGATACTGTCCTAGAACTCTGAGGTGTGAACACTTTGACTTTGCTTCTTCTAGACACAGCTTCATAGCCATAGATTCAGGGTTTGATAACACATCAATATAAAAGCGGTACTCCCAATCTGTACTTGGGATGGGTCGACTTTCTATTTTTGTTAAAGAAAGTCCTTGGTTTGCGAATAAAGTTAGAAATTCAGATAAGCTTCCAGATCGATGTGATATTTCAAATTGAAGTGAAGTCCTATATTGAGATGCTGATCCAGGTGATGAATCTTGCTGCTTTGATTTTAATGGCGTTTTGGAAAGTAGGAAAAAACGAGTAAAATTCTTTGGATTATCATGAATATTCTCTTTTATTATTTTTAATCCATTGATTTGTGCAGCTTTTCGACTACAAGCAGCTGCAAAAATTCTTTTTTTTGTTTCCGCAACCATTTGTGCAGCACCAGCTGTATCGAAATATTCGACTATTTTTAAATTGGGGTGCTCAGCTAAAAAATTAACGATTTGTCCCAGGCCCGCTGCGTGACTGTATACCTCGGTTATTTCAGAGAGGAGTGATTCTTTGATTGCCGCAAGATGAAAATTCACTTTGATAAACACTTCGCCAATGACATGAAATGGGTAGTTAGTTAACCAAGTATAATTTTCAATTATTGAACCAATAGTGCTATTTTCTATAGGAACAACAGCAAAATCAGCAACCTCTTGGGCTAAAGATGCAAAGGTCGATTTAAAGTCTGTATTACATATTAATTGAAGATCAGGGAAAAAATGTTCAGCGGCAATATGAGAAAAAGAACCTGGCATTCCTTGAATACTAACTTTGATCATAAGCACTCACCCCAAATTCATTTTTTCTTTGATTTTTTTTAATAGTCTAGACTCCATTTGTCTAACAGCTTCTCGGGTAATCCCATGTTTCTCTCCAATTTCTTGAAGAGTCAGAGGTTCCTCATTAAGAAGCCTTTCATGTAAAATGATTTTTTCTCTTTCAGAAAGTTCTGGCTCTAATTCTGAAACTTTTTCTTTGAGAATTGATAAAAGCTCTTCTCTCGCTAAAAGTTCATCAATATTCTCTTCGGTTGTGGCTTTTTGAAAGTCATTTAGACTTGTTGGACTGTCCTCATCAAGTGGACGATCCAAGCTAATATCCCTTCCAGACATCCGCTGAGCCATGATTCTAACTTCTTCTTCAGGAATGTCTAATTTTTTTGCTATTTCCGAAAGACTTTGCTCATTACCTAGGGCATCCAAATTAGCTTTTTCTTTTTGTAACTGATAAAAAAGTTTTCTTTGATTTTGAGTTGTACCAATTCTAACCATTGAATACTGTCGCATCAAATACTCTTGTATGTAGCCTCTAATCCACCAAACTGCATATGTGATAAGTTTGGCTCCTTTGTAGGGATTGAATTCACGAACAGCATGCATAAGTCCGACATTACCTTCTTGGATTAGATCAATTAATTTGGCCCCGAATTTAGAATACTCAGCTGCAATTTTGACAACAAAGCGCAAGTTACTACGAACCAGCTGTTGAGCAGAATCTGGATCTTTCGTTTCATAGTATTTTTTTGCTAAAGCAAATTCTTGTTCTCTAGTCAAGAGAGGGTATTTTCTAATTTCATTCAAATACAATAATAAAGGATCTGATGTTGTAAGAGCTGAACTTTCTTTAATAGCTAAAGACTTACTTTCGATTGGAAGTCCAGAATCGGAGATATCATTTTCAATATCGTCTTCTTCATATCCATCATGTTCTTCGTAAGCTGATTCGGCTTTTTTTGCGGCTAACTCCAAAGGAGATTCTTCAATAGAGTCATTACCATCGATAACATTTACATCTTTAAAATGGTTTTTTTTACTTTCAACAATTTCAGCAATAACAGGTTTAGCTTTAGTAACAGGAGTCTTCTTTGTCTTTCGAGACAGAGAGGATTTTTTTTCTGATGTTTTTTTTGTAGATGTTTTCGCCGCTTTTTTTAGCGCCATGTTTACCCCAAATGTTTTTTTAACATTTTTGTAAGTTCGTCCTGAACTTTTCCTTTAAATGGAGACAGCAGTAAAGGAAGGTCAACGATGACATTAACTTTGCTACCAGCTGTGGCTGTTTGTATGTTCACATCTGCTTTAAATTGTGAACCTTTAATATGACAAGTTTGAGTGGCATCATTAAAAGTACATTCAACCTTAGGATCAAACTTCTTCATTTCATTGGTTTTAGTGAAAAAGTCTTTGAGTTTAACGAAAGTATCCTGGGGATTAGAGTTGCTTTGGTGTTCAACGGTAAATTTTGGCATTCCTATTCCTTGTTTTAGAGAGTTTATACTTAGAGTCTCGTTTCAACTGATCTCGGAATATTCTAGATTAATTCAAAAAAAAAAGAACTACTTTTTGACCACAGCACTGAGATGTGTCACCATGAAAATCTCTGTTAATATCGAATTCTTTATCAAAAATAGGAAATTTGCTTATGGAAACTACAAAAAATAAGTTTGTGTTAAACATCAAAAGAACCCATTATTGTGGACAATTAAATAAAACCCATACTGGACAAAAAGTGGTTTTAATGGGGTGGGTAGATACTCGTCGTGATCATGGAAGCCTTGTGTTTATTGATCTACGTGACAGAGAAGGTTTAGTTCAGGTAGTTTTGGATCCCAAAAAAGCAGCGACGGCAGTGGCTAAAGATCTTAGAGGTGAGTTTGTGTTAGCTTTAGAGGGATTTGTTAAGTTAAGACCTGAAGGGATGAAAAACTCTAAACTAAAGTCTGGTGAAATTGAAGTGGAGGCCCTTTCTTGTGAAATTTTAAATGAGGCATCAACTCCACCATTTCAGATTGATGATGAAAATGTTAATGAAATGTTAAGATTAAAATATCGTTATTTGGATTTGAGATCACCGCGTTTGCAAAATCATCTGATTGTACGTCATAGAGTAGCTCAATTAGTGAGAAGATTTTTGTCAGATAGTGGTTTTTTAGAAGTAGAAACACCTATTTTATATAAATCAACCCCAGAGGGGGCTCGTGATTATTTAGTTCCATCAAGGGTTAATCCTGGCCACTTTTATGCTTTACCTCAATCGCCACAGACTTTGAAGCAGTTGTTAATGATTTCAGGTTATGATCGTTATTTTCAGTTAGCTCGATGTTTTAGAGATGAAGACTTAAGAGCTGATCGTCAACCAGAGTTTTCACAAATCGATATTGAAATGTCATTCATTGATGTAGAAGACATTATTGAAGTTAATGAAAAAATGTTAAAGTATATCTGGAAAGAGATTAAGGGAGTAGAGGTAGAAAAAATCCCACGCATGTCTTTTCAAGAAGCGATGGATCGTTTTGGCTCAGACAAGCCGGATATACGTTTTGGTATGGAAATCAAAGATCTTGCTAAAACTCTTGGAAGTCAGACTGGATTTAAAGTGTTTGATGATGTCCTAGCGCGAGGAGGAATTGTCAGAGGTATCCCAGTTCCTAAGGGTGGAATTTACTCGCGAGGGCAGTTTGATAAGCTAACTGACATTGCCAAAAAAGCAGGTGCAAAGGGTTTAGTTTGGATTAAATCTGAAGCCGATGGATCATATACCTCGGCTGCATCTAAGTTTTTTACACCAGAAAAATTGAAAGAGATTTTTTCAGCGACGGGTGCGACTTCTGGTGATTGTTGTTTGATTGTGGCTGATGACTACGATATCGCATGTAGTGCATTAAACTCTTTACGGTTACATTTGGGAAGAGAATTGAATTTAATTGATCACTCGAAAGATTATTTCTTATGGGTTATTGATTTTCCTTTATTGGAATATTCTCCTGATGAAAAAAGATGGGTTGCTAGACATCATCCATTCACATCTCCTAAAGATGAGTCTTTTGATGATCTAATGAATAACAATGAAAAAGCTTATGGCAAAATTTTAGCGAAAGCCTACGATCTTGTTTGTAATGGTTATGAACTTGGTGGCGGAAGCATTAGAATATACCGTAATGAGATACAACAAGCTATGTTCCGTTTATTAGGCTTAACCGAAGAAGATACCAAAGTTAAATTTGGTTATTTTTTAGAAGCTTTAAAATATGGAACTCCTCCTCATGGTGGTATTGCATGGGGAATGGATCGATTAATTATGCTTTTGTGTGAAACAGATGCGATTAGAGATGTGATTGCATTTCCAAAGACAGCAAAAGCAACTGATTTAATGAGTGAGGCTCCGACTGCTGTTAATCGAGATCAGTTGGTTGAAGTAGGTATTAGGTTAACGCCTCAAGCAGAAAAATTTATAGAAGAGGGTAAAAAGAATTTGTCGTAGAAAAAACCCAGACTTGATCTGGGTTTTTTTGTCAAAAGTCTAGTTTTACGCTATAGCTATTTAGCTTTCCATGTCTCAAGCCGAGACATTATTATATTAACAGGATTGTTGATAGTAAAATCACAGGAGGTGATTATGGAAAAAATAAGTGGAATCATTCCTAGAAATGCAAGGAACTCAACTGCAGACTTATCAAAATCTCAGCCCGTAAGGCCTGGTGCACCTAGTTTCGGAAGAGCTATTGGTAAAGTTTCAACTAAATCAGCATTAGATAATTTACAGGGTTTATCACAGAAAGAACAAAAGCTTTCAGGTAATTCTCTTCCTGAGGTGGGGGATAAAATCAGCTTAAGTGAAGACTTCCAAGAAATGAGTGATGTAAAAAATATTTTCAAAGATACAGAAAGTAAGATTTTAGATGGAGCTAGCAATGAAGATAAATTTTTTGTAAAGAATGAAAATAAAGTAAAAAAAGATTTATCCGTCAAAAATAATGGAACAAATCAAAATCAAGAATTGACCGAAGACGAAGAAGTAACTCCGAAAGCTTATAATAAAAAAGGAGAAGCTGAAAAAGTAATGGCGGTCGATGAAATCACTAGAAAATTTAATCGTTGGGAAGTTTAGATGTGTTGTTGTTTTTTTTTTGATATTATTTGATCAAAAAAAAGTGCCTAATTCGATATCAAATGTATGAGTACTTAGTTGAGAAATTAAAACTTTCTTTCAATTAGAAAACCATGTTCTTCAAGGGAATTAAGCTCAAAAGCTCCCTTGAATTTTCTTTTACCAGAATCGTCTTTACCCACAACAATAATGTAATTTAAACTGAGAGCAATTAATCTTCTAATTGCTAAAAGATTCCATTGAGGAGCACCGATTTGAATCAGCATTTCAAGACGAATTAAGGCTTGATGAGGATCACTGGCATGTAAAGTTGCAAAACTTCCAAGATGTCCGGTAGATAAAGCCATTAGAAAATCTTTTGCCTCTGAGCTTCTGATTTCTCCCATGATAATACGATCTGGTCTAAGACGAAGAGCTCTTCGAACTAAATCATTTTGAGTGATTTCTTTTTGAATTCCATGAGGATCATGTTTTGTCAGTAGTTTTATAGATGCATCGTTGGGAAGTATTATTTCAGAAGTATCTTCAATGATCAAACTTCTTTCTGTTGCAGCTGTTAACTGTAAACACGAATTTAATACTGATGTTTTTCCAGAACCAGTTGGTCCTATAATAAGAAAGTTTTTGTTATCATCGATTAAGCTTTTAAAATTGTAGTAAACTTCTTTACTACACCAGTCTGATAAAATTAATTTTTCAAAATCCCACGAGTGAATAGGGTGTTTTCTAAAATTTACAGAGGTATGGTCTTTGGTAATAGATTTGTCGACAAGAGAGACACGAAAATTTGCGAACGAACCATCACAGAAAGGTTGTTCAAGACTTAGGCTTAAGTTTATTTTATCAGATATTCTTTGTATGAAAAGATCAAAAGTAAAATCGCTATAAAAGCTATCTTCATGTTTATTCAGTTTTCCATTTTCTTCAAAAAAAATTTTATTTGGAGAGTTTACAATAATTTCAGTAACATTTGTTTTTTGAAAAAGATCTTCTAAAGGGCCTAGTCCATGGAATTCATTTGCTATACGATTTTTTTCATGAGTACTTAGATGGGAAGTTTCTTCATTTATTATTTGATCTAAACGATTTTGCATTCTTTTTTGGTGATCCGTATTACCGAGAGCAAACTCTTCATAGGAAAGTGCATTGATTTTTCCTATGATTTGTTGAGTAATAAAAGCTTTATCTATTTCAAGAGTGTCATTCATAAGTCATTTCCTTTTAAAAAGTTATTAAATGTTTTGGTTTTTCTTTTCCAGCTTTATACTCTTTGTTAAATCTCATGATTGATGGTTTCACAAAGATAACCAATTCAGTTTTTTTTGTTAGAAAATCATTACTTGAAAAAAGAGTGCCAATAATTGGTAATCTTGAAAGAACTGGTAATCCACTGTAGTTTTCTCCTTGGACATCTGTTAATAATCCAGAAAGTGCAATAACTCGTGATTCAGTTAAATCGAAATAGCTTGAAACTTTATTAGTTGTAATTCCTGGTATTCCATCAGAGCTCATGCTTTTGTCAATGTTGGAAACCTCACTCTCGATACCTAAACTGATACGTCCTAAAGAATCTGCTAGAGGTTTAACTTTTAGTAGAACTCCGTATTTTTTCCAAACCACTTGTGCATTTTTTCTATTGCTTGTTTTAATTGGAAATTCTCCTCCAGCTAAAAATTCAGCTTCTTTTCCACTTTTGCAAATAATGTTAGGACTTGCTAAAATTTTTCCATTGCCTGAAGATTCAAGAAAATGAATTTTTGCCTCAAAATCTTTTAATTTGGTAACTGGGAGTAATTCAGCAGTATAAGATTCAGAGAAGTCGACGCCATAGTTTTGTGCAAAACCACGATTTATTTCTACTACAGTTATTTGCACTTTAATTACTGGTTCTAAAGTTAAGGAGGTATTATCTTTAATTATCTGTATGCCATAGGGTTTTAATAACTTCTGATACTCATAAAAGTGAGGATCTTTGTGATTTAGTCTAATTAGGGGAAACTTAGACAGTTGAACTGATTGTTCCGGAAGTCCATGGTCTAAGAAGAGCTGATTAAGAAAAGAGTTAGCATCATCTCTAACTTTGTCACTCAAAAAAGCTTGGAAAATATATGATTCTTCTGGTGACACAAGCTTAGCAATTTCTATCCAATCTGAGAGTTTATATAGGTTTCCAGTGATCACAATAGCGCCAGATTTTGTTTCTACTTTTAAACCTAATTTTTTTGATAAAAGGCTATGAATTTTTTGATAAAATGAGATATTCTGAGGCTCTACTACCTGAATTTTATATAACTCCCCGTTAAGTTTTAGGTAGCTCGATCCAATTCCATTGCTAGTTACTTGTAAGAATTTTCCTTTAATTTCACCCCTAATAACTGATTTTTTTTCTATCCAAATAGTAGGAGTTTTTATTATGAACTTTTGAGATTCTCCTAGAGATAATATAAGTTCTTTGCTGTTTGCAATCCCCGCAAAAAGTAACAATCTAAAAATGCAATGAATAAGGAAGTATTTTTTTTCCATAAGACGATTTAATGCAATCTTTGATACCAAGATAGATTATTTTTAAATGAGAATAAGTTCACAATACGGAACTTATTTTTCTAGTTAGAAGTGACTGTGTGCTTTTTTTTAAAAGAAGTTAATTAATTACTAAACCAAAGGGAAATAAAATGCTACACTGACACCGTCATCGGTATTTTTGATATTAAGATTACTTCCGTGTAGTTTTAATAGTTTATCACAAATACTAAGTCCAAGTCCAATTCCGATAGAATGGTTCATCACATTTTCTTCAAGATAAAAAGGTTGAAAGATCTTTTTCAATGCGGCTTCTGGAATTGTGGGTCCTTTATTTTGTATTTTAAATTCATAAAAAGAGGCAACTTTAGAGCCTTTAATGTCGATTGTTGAATTTGCTAATCCGAATTTCATAGCATTGTTAACAATACGATTTAAAATTTGAAAAAATAATCTTTTGTCTGCTTTAAAGTCCAGGGGCTCTAAATTTTCATGAATTTGTTGGTTTTTAGATTGCAGAAGTTTTTTATTTTCTTCACTGAGATAGTTTTCTACAGAGCTAACTAGTAATGACTGAGGGTCTAGTTGCAGCTGATTTAACTCAGCTCTGGTAATGATTAAAACATCTTCGATAATATGTTTTAGTTTCTCAGCGCTTTTTTGCATTCTATCTGTATAGAGCTTTTGTTCCTCATCAAGTTTTGATTCTTGCAGTAAATGTAGGAAGTTTATAATAGAAGTGAGCGGAGTTTTTAGCTCGTGATTGACCAGAATCATAAATTTAGACTTTGCCTCATCAAGTGTTTTTAATTCTTTGTAAGCAATTTCAAGCTCGTTAGTTTTTATTGAAAGTTCGTGATTTAGATGAAATCTTTCGACAGCTCTATCGACCGTATTTGAAAGATCAACGGGATCCCATGGCTTGGTTATGTAACGATAGATTTGTCCTTTATTAACTGCTTGAATGACAGACTCAAGTTCCGTAAAACCAGTGATAAGAATTCTTATCATTTCTGGCTCATGTTTAATTATTTCTTCAAGTAATTCCACACCAGACATTTTTGGCATTCTTTGATCAGTGAGAACAAGTGATATTTGATTTTTATTTTCAGCAATGATCTTAAGTGCATTAACTCCAGAATCAGCCTTTAGGACATCATATTTTTTTCTAAAAAGTCTTTCGAGAGCGTCTAAGTTATCTACTTCATCGTCTACACATAATATTTTAGGCTTAATCGTCATTGTCTCATATTAATCATATTTAGCAGAGTATAGAAGACTTGTTAGACTGGTCCATGGTCTAAATTTTGAAATATTTAGTCTAGCGGATTAATTTGAATCAAGTTTTCTACAGGGTTAGACGATAATATGAAAGAATAAGTACCTGATTCAAGGAGAAATTATGAAGTCCTCTTTCATACTGATACTCATGCTTTTACCCGCTTCTTTGCTGGCGCAAGGATACTGGGGCTATGGCTTAAATGGGGGATTGCAAGGTTGTGGCTATGATACTGAAGTTGGCTCTGAAGCTCAAAGCTACAAAGATGAAATTGAAGAGTTAAGAAAAAGTATAACTGAAAATGAAAAGTTAAAGAATAAGAAAAAGCAGGAGTTAAATAAGGCTAAAGCTAATCTTAGAAAATATGAAAAAGGATTAAGAACTTCTTTCAGTGCTGACGGATATACTTTTCTAAAAAATCACTTTGACTCTTCAAATAGATGTTCAACTTACCAAGGATTTGAAGCAGTAGCTCAAGCTGTTGAAGAAGCAGAATCTGAAGTTCCAGTCAGGGCAAATCCTACAGCTCCAGATTCTAATGAACAACCTGGAACGTCTCCGCGTAATAATAAAGTTGAACCAGCTCCAAAGCGACCTAGAGGAGCTAGCAATGAATATAGTTTAACTGGAAATTCAAGACTACCAGCAGCTGAAGATGACAAGAGTAGCACCACATCTCTTAAGATTGAAAATAAATACTTAAAGAAAGAGTGGGGAAGTGTTTGTGATTTTTCTAACAACCCAGCTGGAAAGCTAAAGGCAGATGTTTGTACTAAGCGCTACTTATGGATTTCTGAAAATGCCAAGGTGAACCAAGCAGAGTGTCAGACATCAGTTTTGAACTATCCAGCGGAAAAAGCTAAAGTTGACTTATTGACCAACGAGGTTGATTCACTAACTGAAGCAATCAAAGCGGCAAAAGATAGTATCAAGGATAATGTTAAATCGTATAATGATGAACTCAAAGAGGCTCGTAGACAGCAAATAGAGGAAATAAAAGAAGGTGGAGTATGTCTGAGCTGTCTTGGAAATACCTCTGGAACTTTTATGACTGGTGAGCCAAATCTTGGAGGACTTTTTGGAAACACTCTTATGGCTTTAGCCATGTACGGTGGTACAAGACAAGTCTATGGAGACATTTCTTCTGGAAATGCACGTCTAGGTCATGCGACTCCGATGCCTATGGGTAGTCCCTTAATGGCTGCAGCACCATTTATGATGGGTGCTATTGGTGCAGGACTAGGAATAGGCAGTTTTGGCTGTGCGGGAATGGCCGGTGGACTTGGGGGTATGGGTGGAGGTCTTTTTGGACCCTACGCAGCTCTTGGGGGAATGGGCCAAATTGGAGGAGCTTTTGGTACCCCTCTTTGGGCCCTTGGTTCACAAATGGGTGGTGGAGCTTATTTAAATGGAATGACTCCGTGGGGATTGAATGGACCATGGGGATTGAACGCTGCCGGAATGTTACCCCAACTGATGATGGGCGGAAATGCCGGTCTTGGATTGGGATTACCAGGATTGTATGGAGGTCTTAATGGATTGGGAACACTCAATGGAATGAATCCACTAGCATTAGCTGCACTTGGCGGTGGAGGTGGTTTGGGATTGATGAATCCATATTCTCAATTAGGTGGTTTCCCCTACGGAGCTGTTGGTGGTGCAGGGGGACTTCTCGGGGGCCTTGGCGGAGGTTTAGGTGGCGGGCTTGGAGGCTTGGCTGGCTTAGGTGGTATCCCAGGGGTCATGGGACTCGGAGGTTTAGGCGGTCTTGGTGGTTTAGGTGGGCTTGATTCGTTATCAGGTCTCGGAGGTTTAGGCGGCCTTGGCGGTTTAGGCGGACTAAGTGGATTGGGAGGACTTTCTGGCCTTGGTGGTTTAGGTGGTTCTAATATGCAGCTACAGCTTCAACAGCAACAAATGCTTTTACAGCAACAGATGAGATACTACGAAAATGCAATGCAAAAACAAAGAGCGATGTCAGGATTACAAACAGAGCTTGTTGGTTTGCTTCAACGATATCAGCAAGTCCAATACGGGCTTGGCACTGGGACAACAGGAATATTGGGAACAGGTACAACTATTGGTCTTCCTGGAATGACTACATTTGGAGGTTTACCAGGTACTTCAACAACATTGGGTGTTTCTCCATTGAATGGAAGAAGGTAGTTGTTTTTCATATCGATAAAAATAGTAAGATTGACTTAAATAAATATGTTCTTTTAATGTAGGTTTAGTAAAGATAATCTTTTGATTATCTTTTAATAATCAAAAAAGTATAGAGTCAATGATCAAACCATTTTATCAATTGCATGAGTTACCTGAGAATACAAAGCTTACCAGCGTCTACGATAGTCATGTTCATTGGCTTATGACGGGTGAGAAAAATTCTTATATAAATCTAAAAAATTTTGGATATTTATCAGATATCAAGTTAACTGATGTAGCTGAGACTAGTTTTCGTGGTGAATGGTTATTTGGTTTTGGCTGGAACGATGAGCAGTTTAAAACATTAAATAAAAAAGAAGAATTAGATAGGATAACAACTGAATTTCCCATTTGTTTTATCAAAAGGGATGCTCATAGTTGTGTGTTAAACTCACGCGCATTAGATATTTTTTGTAAATCATTTTCCTTTCAAAAAGATTTAATGAATTTCTTAGAGACAGACATTAACGAAGAATTCACTGGAGTGTTAAAGGAAACTGCTTACTATGCTATATACTCTTTGATACCTGATTTAGATAAAAATTTAATAAAAGAATATCTACTTAAAGGGCAAAAATATTTTCTAGATCAAGGCGTTACTCACATACGTGATATGACATGTTCCAAAGCTCAATGGGAGTGCTTAGAGGAATTATTTCTAGAAAAAAAAATAAAAATTTATAGTGAAATTAACTTTCATATAGATAACTATCAGCACTTAGTAAGTAATATATTGAATTTAGCTATAAAGGCTAAAGAAAAAAGTACAGATAATCCATTTGTTAAAGTTCTAGGAATAAAATTATTTTATGATGGTTCACTAGGATCTGAAACAGCTTTATTATCCAAACCTTATTTGGGAGGAGAAACAACAGGACAGCAGCTGTGGACGAACCAAGAGTGTAAAGAAGCCATTAAATTAGTTTGGAGTCATGGATTACAAATTAGTATTCATACTCTTGGAGATCAGGCAGTGACTAATATTGTTGAAATTTGTAGGCAACTACAAAGAGAAAAAATAAATGGAATTTTAAATCTAGAGCATGTTCAGCTAATAAAGCCTGAGACTATTCAGAATATGAAGGGGTTACATGTCAGGTGTCATATGCAACCTACTCATTGGTTAAGCGATAAATTTTGGTTAAAAGAAAAATTAGCTCCCGAACTTTATCAACAATTATTTTCATGGGAAGCCTTAAGAAAAGCAAAAATTCCGGTATTTTTTGGATCAGATTCTCCTATTGAAGAAGTTTCCTTAGCTAAAATCATAGAAGCATTAAATGATAGTGCTAAAAATGGAATTCCAAGTCTGCAATTAAAAACTTTAGATCTTTTTTCACACCCAACCAAAAAAAATGGGGAAACTTTAATTTCAAAAGGAAAAGTTATCAAAGCTGAGCTAATTAACTAATCTTTTAAAAACTAAACAAGGAATAATTTTTTGTTAAGTTTGAGATAGAATCAAAGGAAATACTTTTATCTTTCAAATATTCGTAACTAGCAAAAATTAGGATAAGTGAGGTCAGGATAGTGTATTTATTATCGTAAATAGTTTGTTTGGTTCGTTTCCAAAAATTATTTTTGGCAATTGTTTTCACGCATTGATCGTTAAAATATACAGAATAATTTTTTAATTCATCAGCTAGATTAGTTTTGAAATCATCACAGTTTCCTTCAATATAAAAATCAACTTCTTTGATTTGGTTATTATTTGCTAATTCACTGACGTTTCCAAAAAAATCAATTGTTACAGCTTTGTCAGAAATAATTCTTATTTTTTGAGGAATCTCATTGTAGTTAATTGTAAAGTCATTTTTTAAATCTATTAGATTGCCATCGGTAACAAGAAATCGATAATTATTAGATAAATTTAAAAGATTTTTTTTTGTTATTTGATTAAAACGACAATAGTCTAGGAAGTGAGGATTTTCTTGTTGAATTTGTGAGTCATTAGAAAAAATCCAACAAAGTAGAGTTACATACTGTTGGTTTTCATTCTGAGAAAGTTCTTGGGATATTTTTTTTTCAAAAAGATGAAACATAAGCTTTTTTTCATCTGTTGTGAAAAAGTGATTTTTTTGAATGTCAGTAATTTTATCTCTCAACTCTTTAGAGTTGTTGTTGACGTTCAAATAAGATTCAGAGATTTGTAACAGATGATTATATACTCCACTAGATTTTGTAATTTCATTTAATTGAAATTCACTAAATGAAATGCTATCAGATTTTTCTAAATAATTTAAAAAATCAGCAACATTCGAGTTTTTTTCTAGTAAAATAACATTCGCAAAACTTGGACGTGAAAAATATAAAATAATAAAAAAAATGCGAACTATGTAAATTAAAGAGTTCATACTTATCCTCAATTCTGGTAATTAATAGTGATTTTTTTTGCTCCATCTGTGAAGATTTCCGAACTTTTTTGCTTTGGATTTTGGACAATAGCAAAAAAAGGTCCTTGAGCTTGAACAATTTTCTGACTTAAAGTTTCTTTTAAAAGAACTGCAAAAGAATCATTCTGATCAGTCGCTTGAACTATTTTAACCCTAGAAGCAACTAATTTTGTTTTTCTTCCATTTTCAGTTGAAAATAAATCAACTATGCCAGTTTGTCCCATCAAGCTAGATAGCGAAGCCCCATTAATTACATCAATAGGAATAAGAACATAGCCATTTGGAATTGTAGCATCTATATTAAACTTTGAATATTGTATGGGGTCTTTGTTGTTGACCCAGTTTAAAGAAAAAATAATAAATAGGCCAAACAAAAAAAATATAATAATCTTTTTATTTTGATTTAATCGGACTTTTAAAAAATATTTTTTAATAAGCTGATTTCTTTCTTCCATATATTACCTACTTTTTAAAGTTTCATTATTTTTGAAAGTGATTTTGTATTTTTTTGATGCCATAGTTGATAGTGAAATAAGAGAGATACAGAATAAAAGAATAACGAAAAATTCAATGATTATCTGACCTGAGCAGGATGTTTTAATGCAAGATATTTTAGTTAATATATTTTGGAGAAAATTTTTTAGATGTTTAGTTAGGTTTCCAATTGAAACTTTTTTAGTATATAAAGACATTTTATATATCCTCGGTTTTTATAATGTTATCACTTCACTTTTTCGTCCTATTTCAAATTAAGCTGTACTTATTTAAAGTTCAAAATACGGAAATAGTTTTGAAACACTACCAAGAGTTAGATGATAAAATATTCTTTTTATCGTAAATTATTTTTAGTTCACCATTCTTTTCCTCTAATGTTGCGCTACAGATTTTCCAGGAGCTAAAATCAGAAAAAAGAATAGTGTTTTTTGATTTTGCAAAAACTTTGGTCAAGATCTTAAATCTTTGTTCATTTTTAAAATCATTCTTCTTTTCGTAAGGAGGGAATATATAGTTAAACTTTTTTTGTATAGCCAGATCATTGATAAAAGGTGGCAGTATGATAAAATTATAGTCATAATTTTTCATAATTTTTTTTTTAATTTCTTTATTTACATCAATTAAATCTTTGTAAATAAGTAATTTCTTTGAAGATAGGTGTATATTGGCTGTTTTGATAATTACATTCTGAACTTTTTCAAAATTTTCTCTTATTTTTAGAAGTTGAGTATAGATTTCTGCAACTGATGGATGCCAAATAAAAGGTAGAAGTATATTTTGCATAGTATTTAGTGATATTGCTAGAGAATTTAATGAAAAAATTTTTTCAGTCATATTCTTTGTAGCATTAAATAATCTATTTTGATTTTCTCTACAGATTTTATCTGTTTTCATTTCATGATACAATTTTAGATTGAAAGAAAATGTTACAAAAATAAAGCTTATGATAAGTAACAGACTTATTGAAAAATATAAACTTACCCATCCTCTTTTACAAATTATTGCCATTTTGTTTTCTGTGCTTCTTTACTTACTTCAATTGAGGATTTAGTAGTATTTAATAAGTTAATATTAATAGGTAACTTAACTTTCAACTTGACCATAAATTTGAGTTTAGTTTCTTCAAAGGTTATTGAGTTTACAGGAATAAATGCCACTAAACGCAGATTATTTTCCAAAATTTTTCTGCAATGACTTTGAGTATAACTTAGTTGGCAGAAGGCAGCTTCATGGATCTGATAATTTAAAAAAAAGTATGAAAATGAATAGAAAAACAAAGAGATGATAAATGTAGTGATTAAAAGAATAAGAGGCAATATAATCACTGTTTCAACAATAGCTTGCCCCTTGATATTCATTATTTAGAACCTTCCCAAAAGTTATTAAAATCTTTTTGTTCATGCATTGATTTTCTTATAACCGCTTTTTCTGGTCTGTCACCATCGACTCTAGATCCCAAGGCCTCCGCGACATGAGTATAATGAACTCTGATGTTTTGACTTATAACCTTTACAATGCCAATGGCACCAACTGCAACTAGGGCAAGGATAACTAAATATTCTACTAGTCCTTGTCCTTTGTTACTAATTTTAGGAAATTTCTCTTTTAATTTCATAATGGCTCCCAAATAGTTGAAAATTTAAATGTGAATAACATAAAGTAAATTCACAAATTTATTTTGAAACTATGGAAAAACAATGCCAGATGAATATTTGTAAAAATTGAAAATTAAATTCTAAATTCGGACAAATTAAGTGACTAAATAATTAGTTAAATTGAAAGTAAATTAAAAAACAGATTATTTTTTTTTCTTTTGATCTTTTTTATCTTCAGCAGCTTGTAGCTTCTTATCTTGAGATTTTTTAGCTTTTCTTTGAACAATAATGCGGTCTAGAATTTCATAGGCTTCTTTTTGTAGGTCGTTTTCAAAAATGAAACGGTAAAAACCCTCAATTTCAGGACTTTGGCGGAATTTTTTTAGAGAGGTTGGGATACTTTCAGATTGAACAAAGTCGATAGAACTACCATCTTTAGATAATTTCACCTTATCAGCCATCTGAAACTCCTTGTTGATCCATTTAAAAGATTCTATTATGTGGCTAAATTAATGAAAAGTTCGTGATTGGTCAATTGTATAATTTGGAAAAGAGGGATTTATGCTTATTTTAGACGGTAAAAAAGTCTCTGAACATCTCAAAAATCAGTTAAAAACACGAGTAGAGGATTTTAAAAAGCAATATGGCACACCTCCTCTATTAAAAGTAATTATTGTCGGGCAGGATAAGGCTAGTCAGGTCTATGTCAAAAATAAGCATTTAGCCTGTGAAAAAGTTGGAATGAAGTCAGAGATTCTAGAGCTCCCAGCATCTTTGACTGAAGAACAATTAATTCAAGAGATTGATAAGTTAAATAAAGATCCACGAGTAGATGGGATTCTAGTTCAATTACCAGTTCCTAAGACTATTTCAACAGAAGCTATTTTTAAGAGCATAAACTCTGAAAAAGATGCTGATGGGATTACTTTTTTTTCTACGGGATTACTTTGGTCCGGTGTTGATCATGTGTTTCCTTGTACTCCGAGCGGTGTTATCAAAATTTTAAAGTATTATAACATTCCAATAAAAGGTCAACGTGCTACAGTTATAGGTAGAAGTCAAATTGTTGGTAAACCGATGGCGGCTATGTTGTTAAATGAGAATGCAACGGTCACGATTGCTCACAGTGGAACAGCAGATTTACAAGAGATAACGAAAGGCAGCGATATTGTTGTGGTTGCAGCTGGAAAGCCGAATTTTTTTGGAGCGGAATATTTTTCTGAGAAATCGGTTGTAGTTGACGTAGGAATACATGGAACTGGTTCTGGTAAACTTTGTGGAGATGTGAATTTTGCTGAGGTCAACGGTAAAGTTTCAGCAATTACACCTGTTCCTGGTGGTGTTGGGCCAATGACTATCGCATGTTTACTTGAGAATACATTGGATTTAGCACTAAAAAGAAAACGGCAAAGTTAAATTTGTATGATATCTCTGGCTACAATAAGTTTTATATATAAAGTATCTTTGCGAAATTTTTTTTTTAAAGTTTGTGTCAGTGTTTTTATAATCGCCTATTTATGCTGTTTAAATAGTTCATTTGGAGCTGAGTCTTCAGTTTTACAAACTAGAAAATCTTTGCAGGTTTCAGAGCTAAAAATCCAATTGATGGATAGATATATTTTAAGTTCGAAAATGAAATGGAAAAACACTGTCATTGGCGGATTGTCAGGGTTACTTTATAAAGATTTATCCTTATTTGCTGTTTCAGATGATAGAGGTAGGTATGGTCCACCAAGAATGTATCAGTTTGATTTTGAAATTAATAATGGGCAACGATTGAAGGTCATCCCTAAAGAGGTATTTGAACTTGCTCCTAGAAAAGTGAGAAAAAATTCTAAACAATTTGATTTAGAAGCATTATTATTTTTTAAAAATAGGTGGATTTTTAGTAGCGAGGGAAATTTAAACACCAAACCAAGAACTCAGCCTGAAATTCTGTATGGTTCAGAAGTTTATAGAGAGCCATTTCGGTTAAATTTAGAAAGTTTTTTACTTCTTCCTGAGAAGTTTCTTGCAAATGAAAGTGGAGTTTTAAAAAAGGGATTGAATAATAATATGGCTTTTGAAGGTATGACTTCAAAAGATGAAGTTATTTACTTTTTGACTGAATCTAATTTGATCCAAGACTCTCTTGATAAATTAAATTCAACAAAAAAAAATCAGATAGATTCTTATTTAATTTTGTACGATTTTAAGAGTAAAAAATGGAAGAATGAGTATCATCTTCAGTTTGAAAATAACAATAAGAATTTTTTATATTTTGGAGCAAGTGAGATAACTTATTGGAAAGAAAATAAATTTTTTATCATAACTAGAGGTATAAAATTTTCAGCAGACTTGAGTTATGATTGTCAACTATGGTTATTAGATTTAGCTCAGTCGGCTTCAACTGAGGATAAAGGACTTCTATATCCTCAGCTTTTGTTAAATTTGACAGAAAAAGATGCCAAAGAAAACTATGAAGGAATGGCAGTTCTTACAAGAGAGCAGATCAAAAAAAATATTTCTAAATTTGGTTTCAAAGAAGGGCAGAATGTAAATAATGATTATTTAATTCTAGTGAGTGATGATAACTTTAACAAGCATGAAAAAAACGAATTTTTACTTTTCAAAATTAATGAATTTGAAATGTAATTGGATAAACGAAAGTGTGTAGAAATGGTTATTTTAAAATTGAAAGCAAATAAAGAGTTTAATTATAAAATGCATCATCCTTGGGGTAATAAAGATGATTTTGAAAAACTCAGTGATAATTTCTTTACTAATGACATTGTTGAAGTTCGGGATTCTAAAAATGCATTTATTTCTAGAGGATATATTAATCCAAAATCTTTAATTTTTTACAGAGCTTTGACATTTGATTCTAGGGAGAAACTAGAAAACAAACAAAGTTTTTTAGTTCAACGACTTTTACAGTGTTGGCTAGAAAGAAGGTTGAGTGGATACAGCACAAGTTGTCGTCTTTGTTTTAGTGAGAATGATTTTCTTCCAGGATTGATTGTTGATTATTTTAAAACTTCTCATGGGCAGGTCTTTGTTTTGCAAATTCTATCATTAGGAATGCATAATTTAGTATCTAATCCATTGGCATTAATGGAAGATCTTGTTAGTCGAGCTAAAGTTGAAAAACTAGGCGATGTTGACTGGGAAAATACTGCTGTAGTAATTAGAAATGACTCTAAAATTAGAGAGAAAGAAGGACTTACAGTTAGTGTTCCTGTGGTGTTGAAAAAATCACCAGTTATTAATTTAGAGGATTGTCAGATACTAATGACACATTTTTATTTACAGGAACCTTTTGTGATGAATGCAAATCTTGAAGGAGGCCAGAAAACTGGTTTTTTTCTTGATCAAAACTATAACCTTCAAAGAACCGCTGAAATATTAACTCAAGCAATAAAATATAAACAGAGTTGTGGTATTCCTATTGGAACAGTAAAGATATTAGATATTTGCTGTTATCTTGGGCAGTGGTCACTTTACTTTGGTTTACTATTAAAAAAGCTTGGAGTTTCCGCTGAGTTTGTCCTTTTGGATGTTTCGGAGGAGGCTATTAACAAAGCTAAAGCTAATTTAGATCGATACGATATAAATTACACATCATTAATTATGGATGTTGTTGAGCAAGATTTTAGATTTGAGGAAAATAGTTTTGATTTAGTGATAGTTGATCCACCAGCTTTTATTAAAAACAAAAAAAGTATTCCAACCGGTAAACATGCATATCAAAAATTGAACTCGAAAGCCTTACCTTTTATTAAGAACAATGGTTTCATGGTTTCTTGTTCTTGCTCAGGATTACTGTCTTTGAATGATTTTAAAGAGTGCTTGCAAAAAACTTTCTCAAGAAACCTTGTTAGGGCTAAGTGTTTAGCACAAGGAGGCCATGCTCCAGACCATCCCTTTTTGGTAAGTTTTCCTGAAGGATATTATTTGAAGATGTTATTACATATAGTAAATAATAAAATTAGCCTCAATTAATTATTGAGGCTTGGATTGTGTTTGGAGTGTTTGAAGTTGTACTAGCAGCAGGTGTTCCAGTATTTGTCTGTAGAGCTAAATTAGATGATTGTTGGGTCTGTTGCTGCTGCTGAATTTGCTGCAAATAAATATTCACTTTAGTGATATATTCTTTCAGGTTTTGATTTTCCTGCTTAAGTAGATTCTGTTGACTCATAGATTGTTGAAGGTGTTGATAATAATCTTGAGATTCGATACATTTTTTATCGTAGGCTAATTTTAATTCTACAATTTTATTCTCTGCGACAGTCATTAAATTTTTCATGGCTTCACTTTGATTATTAGCAGCTAATTCAATTTCGTTTAAAGACTGAGACATAGACTCAATTTGCTTATTTAGTTCTTCGATTTGAGAGTCTTTAGCTGAATTTTTCTGGTCCCATTCTGCTAATGAAGTGCTAAAGTTTTCCTTCTCTCTGATCCAATCTTCCTTTTCAATTATAAATTGATTCTTGGCTTTAGCCAGTTCAAGTGTGATTTCTTCTTTAAGGGCTTGGCTCAACTCAAGATCTCTTTGAATTAATTTTATTTTTTCTTGTAGGCTATAAGAGTATTTTTTCTCTTCACTTTGCATTTGCATAGCTCTAGACTTTAGTCCTTGAATTTCGAGTTGCAGTTGCAATGAGATCTCATGGGCTTTCACTAAATCTGCATTTAGTTTTGTGTTGACGTTTCTTTCTGCCTGAAGCTGCTCAGTCAAAAGCTTAAACTGCTGATTAATCTCTGAGTTAGAAACTTGAACATTTTCAAGAGACTTAATCTTCTGCCTAAATTCATCTTGAGTGTCTTGCAGCTCATTGTGGAATTTTTTAATTTGAGTCTGCATTTTTTCTATCTTTGAGGATTGAGGAGCAATGTTATCCTCACGATGAGATAGCTCGTTGAGTTTATTACAAATTTCATCAAAAAGTTTTTCGTGTTCATTAGTTGAATTAGACATAAACCAAGAGTACAATCAGGAGGAAAGTCCGTCACACAATTTTTTTAAATACTTTGGTAATAAGATTTAGGTCTAGATATGAAATGGAAAAATATTAAGTATTCGTTATTGGAGTTTTCTTTGAATGGGATAGAAGTTTTTTTAAGACTTTATCTTATTCTTTATTATACAGAGCGAGTTGGATTAGAGTCGTATCTGGTTGGATTGGCACTAGGTTTTTCAATCTTTATTGATGCATTTTTAGATCCATTAATTGGTTCTTATGTTGATAACTTCAAAGCTAAAAACAAGCAGAGATTCTCATTATTAAAGTCTGGTGGAATATTTTATTGTTTCAGTTTTTTTGCCCTACTTTCACCTCCTCAATTTTCAAATGAGTATTTTGATTTTTTTTATTTATTAATAGTATCAATATTATTTAATATTTCGACTTCATGTTTAACAATTCCTTACAACTCGGCTGTTGGTGACATTACTTCTGGAACTTTAGAGAGGACCAATTTAATAGGGTGGAAGAATGCAGTTGGAAATTTAGGAGCTTTTATAGGTATTGGAATTCCAGGTATTTTTTTAGTTTTAGATTCTTCAACGGCTTATTTTAATGTAAAATTGGTCTTTTCTGCTATTTTATTGTTTACGATAATTGTAGCCTATATGACGATTAAAAAGTTTAATATAAACCAAGAGTCAACCCCAGCCGAGAAGATTACGTTTGAAAGAATTTTTAAAAATACAACTAATCCATTTTTAGTTCTATTCTTAAGTGCATACTTTATAGCCTATCTTGGATTAACTATTAATTCTTCATTAGCTATTTACTACTATCGACTAAGGTTAAAATTAAGCGAGGATGAAATACAAATTGTTTTGGGAAGTTTCCTATTGTTTACTTCTTTGTTTGTTCCTTTTTGGAGTTTTCTTTCTCGGAAGATTAATAAATTGAAATTGTCTTTGACTGTTCTTTTTCTTATGGGAATATCGAATTGTTTTATTTATATTTTTCTACCACCTCGAAGCTTATTTTTAACAGTATTTTTTGCTTCCTTTTTGGGTGGTTTTTTTATTAGCGTTAATTTTCTTCTTGAGTCTATTTTGACTGATTTTGTGATTTATAAAGAAAAAATGGATAAGGCTGAAAAGATGGGGTTTTATTATAGCTTGTGGAAGATGAGCCAAAAAATTTCACGAGGCTTAGCCTTAGTTTTTAGTGGTTTTATGCTGAGTTATGTTGGTATTAATGGGACAGATGGTGCGTATAACTCATACTATAAACTAGCTTATGCTTTCGGACCTGGAGTAGGAATCTTTTTTATTCTTGCGTGTCTTATACTTCTTCTGTTACCAAGAAAGTATGAAAACGGATATTGATAGGCCATCAACATGGAAAAAGTATAGTTCAGAGCAAATGTGCCATGGCTGTTATGCTGGTTGCTGTACTATGCCTGTTGAAATTACTTTGACTGATTTGATTAGACTTGGATTGACCGATGAAGATGAGATTGAAAATAGTGGAGCAAAAAAAGTCACAAAAAGATTAGTTAAAGAAAAGAAAATTACCTCTTTTCGAGAAGCTACAGGACTATTTACCTTAGTTCAAAAAAGTAATAGAGATTGTCTTTATTTAGATCAAAGAACTAGATTGTGTAGTGTTTATGAAAAAAGACCAGATGTATGTAGGAAGTTTCCTAACATAGGTCCAAGACCAGGTTATTGTCCAGCAATGCAAAATTTGAAATAAATTTATCGACTTAATTATAGAAGTATTGTTGATTTACAGTACATCGAAAACTTACTGTATGTGTTATGATTGAATTTTATTATCTTCCATTTTCGCAATATCTTCTAATGTTTTTTCTTTCATTTTAAGAAGCTGAGCTTTGATTTCAAGAGAAAGATCCTCGAGATGTTTAAACTCATCTCCTGCTCTAAGTTTTAAATTTGTATTTTTTCCGGCTAGTGTGTCTTCTAAAAATCTTTCAAAAGCATAGAGCGGTCCTGCAATTCTGTGAGAAATAATTTTCCCTACTGTAAATAAAATTCCACAAAAACCAACAGAAATAATCAAAAAAGTAATAACATAGGGAGAAATGAATTTGTTGATTAAAAAAGCATTGCCACCAACTAATTCTGAAATAGAAACTCTAAGGTAAGTATAGGAGAAAACCAGACTAATTAATGTCAATCCAATTCCTACTCCTAGAAGAACAAAACAGTATTTAATTTGGAAGCTTGGGTTTACCCAGTACTTTCTTCTTGAGTTTTTTTCAGGCCAAAGAATTTCACCTTCCTTTATAATAGCAAAAACTATCATAGCATAACCAATCCATTGAACTGCATCAGCTACATTGAATGCAGGACTTGAAAGTTTAGGTGTTCCTATCACAATAAAATCTACGACATAGCCCCATATAATTCGGTCAGCCACATTTCCAAGAATCCCACCAATCAAAATAGATAATCCAGAGCGAAGAATTAATGATTTGATTGGTAGTAAATACTGAATGATAACATAGATACAAAGGAGGAAGGCTCCACCCGTTGATAAAGAAACTACTCTTAGGACTTTAGGTAGATCTGAAAAAAGCCCTAACATAGCCCCGTGGTTATGATGAAGAATAAAGTTTAAGTATCCAAAAGAAATCAATCCTTCTAGGTCATTTGCCCAAATTTTTGTGACACGGTCCAGGGTCCAACAAATGAGAAGAGGAACTAGTACAATTAGCCATTCATGTTTTTTCATAAAAATAGTCTACGTTTAGGTAAAGTCTTGATCAAAGAACAAATTATTTTTTTGCGAAAAGTCCTGTTTGATAGTTTAATTGAGCTTATGAAAACAATATTATTAATACTGACTTTGGTCCAAATGGGATTAGCTTTTGAAGCTAACAAAACAGAAAAAATTAAAGATTATCTTCATAAGCAAAAAATTTCTAATCAGGAGATAGGTTTAATTATAACCAAAGGAGAGAATAAGATAATTTTTGAGTTAAACTCAGATAAAATTATGATCCCAGCTTCTATATCAAAACTTATTACTTCAGCAGCTGTATTAGAGAATGTGTCATCAGGATATAAATTTAAGACACAATTGCTGTTAGATAAAAACTATAAAATTGAAGGTGGTATTTATAAAGGCACTCTTTATTTAAAGGGAGGAGGAGATCCTTCGTTTGTTTCAGAAAACTTGTGGTACTTAGTGAATGTTTTTTCAAGGTTAAAAATTCAAAAAATTGAGGGTGATATTGTTGTTGATGATAGTTTGTTTGATAAAGTACGTTTTGATGAAAGTCGTCAAGATGTTAGAGTTGATAGAGCATATGATGCACCTGTTGGTGCCATGTCATTTAATTGGAATTCTGTAAATATTTATGTGAGGCCTGGAGATCTAGGAAAAAAGACGTTAGTTTTTATTGATCCAGCTGTAGAGTTATTCGAAGTCGAAAACAAATCATCAACTGTTAGTGGTGCGGCCAATAATATTTCTATCGAGAAAAAGGGAAATGTAGTTAGTGTTCACGGTAGCCTAGGTAAAGATTTAAAAGAGGTTGCTATTTATAAAAACATTAGTGATCCAGATATTTGGAGTGCAGAAAATTTGAAATTGTTTTTAACCCAGAGAAATATTCAAGTGACAGGTAAAGTAATTAATCGAAAAACTCCATCAGAGGCACAAGTAGTTGCAGAGTATGAGAGTAAACCTATTGAACATATTCTTGCAGATATGAATAAATTTTCAAATAACTATGTTGCAGAGATGCTTACTAAAAATCTTTCTTTACAAAAGAATTCTATTGGGTCGTTAACTGAAGGTGTTAAGATTATAAATGAGTTCTTAAAAAAATTAAATTTAGATAAAAACTCTTATGAATTTTACAATCCTTCAGGTCTTACTAGAGACAATAAGATTTCAGCTAAATCTATGGTTAAGATTTTAAACTACGTGCATGCTGATTTTACGATTTTTCCAGAGTTTTTGATTTCACTCCCAATAGCAGGAGTAGATGGAACTTTAAAAAAAAGAATGAAAGGTCAACCAACGGAGAGATGGGTTAGGGCTAAAACTGGCTATTTGACGGGTGTAGTTTCTTTAGCTGGATATGCTGGACTAAGAGATGGAGAAATCTGCCAATTCGCTTTTATTTTTAATGGGAAAACAGACGAGTCCAAAATTAAAAACATTTTTGATAATATTTTGAAAATTCTGCTAGAATAGAGGAATGAGAAATAAAATTATTCAATCAATTTTTTGTAGCTGTTTCTTCTTTTTATCTTTTTCAATTTTAGCACATGCTGAAGAGGAAACCCCTGTAACTCATGAGAAACTCGCTGGGTTAAATGAGCATACAGAGTCTAGATCTTGGCGAGCACCTTCTTATGATTACGGTATTAAACCTTTGGGCTATACGAATGATTCATTCTCTGTTCCTAAGGGATTTGAAGACAGAGTTGAGTTTTGGAAGAAAATCTACACTCAATATTCTTCTTCTCAGGGAGTTATTCATGATTCTGAAGATGTAAAGCGAATATACAAAGTAGTTGATTTTAGTGATTTGAATGAAAATACGGACTTATTGCCAAGAAAAAGAGACAAGTCAAAGCAAAAGAGGGTTGAAGAGTTTAAAAAACAAATTGTTTTCGAAAATCCAGGATTAAAAATATCCGATTTGCGTTTTCAATTAGGCCAAAAAGATAGAATTCAAGAAGCTATTTTTATTTCAGGGAGATATATGGAAGACTTTGAAGAGGTCTTTCGTCAGTATAATTTACCATTAGAGTTAATTAGATTAGTTTTTGTTGAGAGCTCTTTCAATGTTTTAGCAAGATCGAAGGTCGGAGCCAGTGGTTTATGGCAAATAATGCCTTCAAATGCCAAACCTTATCGAATGATTTCTTCAACCGTAGATAAGAGAAATCATCCTTTAGAGGCAACCAAACTTGCGGCTAAAATCTTAAAAAACAACTATAATATGTTGGGTGATTGGTCTTTGGCGGTGACAGGGTATAATCATGGGCCAACAGGCGTTTTAAAGATGACACAAAAGTATAAGACCAGAAGCCTTTCTGAACTAGTTGATAATGTTAATTCTAGAAAGAGCTTCGGATTTGCTTCAAAAAACTTCTATGCCAGTTTTTTAGCTATTCTAGAGGTTGAAAAGAATGCTGATCAGTATTTCAAAGGAATAAAATGGTCAAAAAGATTAGATGCTGAGAATTTGAAAATGAAACATTCGGTTAAGTATCAAACACTATTAAAATGGTTTGATAATAATAACTCCAAATTGCAGTTATACAATCCTCATCTTACTAGGAATGTGATTGTAAAAAAGATGGAAATACCTTCAGGAACCTGGTTAATGGTTCCTGAAAAAAACTACTTAAGGGCCTTAGCTGATGTTGCAAGTATTAAGCGTTCGATTTCATCAACTGACGCTCTGAATGAAAAATGGAGAGTCAGTCTAAGAGAGCGTGAAAAAAGAAGTTCAAAAACAAAAAACTAAGTTAAATAAACTGCGAGTACAAACTAATTACATAGTTCAGATAATCTTTTTCATCTGAAATCTTTTTGTTTTGTTGGATTAAATTTTGAATCAATCCCAAAAAACTTGAAACAAAAATATTAATTTTAACTTCAGATATTTGTTCATTGTCAGTTGATAAAAAAGTTGAAATATTTTTAACGAAGAATTGAATGTATTGGTTTATCCATGTTGGCTCTAGCAGATAATTTTGTATAGGAAGCATCTTAGTTTTTAGTTCTAAATCGTTTTCAAAAATCTCAATCAGAGTTTTTACAACATAAGTTTTCTTATTTTTTTCTTGCCCCAGTGAAAACTCTTTTATTTTATTTTCGAAAAGTTGCATATCTCCTTCGAGAGCGTGCTGAATTACTGCAGAAACAACAGATTCCTTATTGCCAAAAAATTGGTATAAAGAGCCAATACTTATACCTGCTGATTTGGCTACCTTATCCGTAGTAACTCCAAAAAACCCTTCTTTTCTCAAGAGATCAGTACAACTTTGAATAAGAGTATTTACTGTCTGCTTAGAGCGTTCTTGAGTTGGAGCTTTTAATTGCAACTTTTGCTTAGTTTTTTTCTCTTTTTGATTGGTAGTAACGGTTTTTGAGGAAATTTCATTTTCGGTTCTCGATACGACATCATTTAAAGGTAACATAACCCTCTCCAATGCCGCACAAATTGTTTCGCCTCAAAACCATTATAACTATGAAGCTTCATTTAAATCAATAAATTTCAGAACTATTCTCACAATACTGTACTGCTGTGATTCTATTATGAGGCAATCTCATGTTTTTGGCTAATTTGAGGAATTCACTTTGCTTTCTCAGATTTT
>JABWCN010000093.1 GCA_013359135.1 Pseudobdellovibrionaceae bacterium
GTCTTCTGCTTCCTCGTGATGGCCAAGTGGCGGCCTTCAAAATAGCCATTGCGCTTGGGTCATTGAAAATTCCAGCGTGTAGGCGACGGGTATAAATGGGGCCACTTTTTCCGGTGGAGCGGTCCCATGGGGACCACCTAATATTGTGTTTATTTCTTAAATTCTTGCAAAATCTTAAATTATCAAAGAGCTGCTTCTGCCTGAGTCGGGCAAAAAAATATCGCGATTGATTTTTATATTCTCATTTTTAAAAAACTAAATTATTTTTCCTTTAATTTATTCTTCATCGTCTTTTGATGCTTTCTATAACTATCTCCTTCTAAGTAAAATATCTCTGCTTCATTTACCATTCTATCAACAACAACCGTCGCAACGGCTTCGTTAGCAAAAATCTGATTGAACTGACTAAAATTTAAATTTGTGGTGACTACTAATCCAAGCCCAGCATCATGACGGGCTGATATTACTTGGAAAAATAATTGACTTCCTTGTGTATCAAAATCAACATAACCCAGCTCATCTATGATTAATACTTGTGGCTTTTTTAATCTTAAGATCTCTTTTTCAAGTAAGGCTAATTTCTGTGCTTGCAATAACTGCGTTGCCATATCAGCCGCTGTTATAAACAAAACACTTAATCCTTTTTGACAACTAGCATAGCCTAAAGACCTTGCCAGATGCGTCTTTCCAAGACCTGTGTTTCCAACAAATATAGCTTTCGGCAAACTATTTTTTTCTATATTATTGTGCATTGATAAAAATGTTTTCTCGATCCTTCTTGTTGATGGATTGTAATTAAAATCATAATTCTCAACGGTCTGAACCTGACCAAACTTGGCTGACTTTATCTTGGATGCTATCTGTGACGACTTTCTCTCATGCTTTTCCTTTTCACAGCACTTCTTCAATAACTTTACCGTTTGAACTTGTTGCTTCGGATCTTGATCCTTTAATCCAGCATCTACAACTTCTGCAAAATGCTTCACCCGTAGCTCTTTAAAACTTTTATATAAATACTCTTTTTCAAGTTCCATTACCTTCTTCTCCTTTGTTGTCTTGTTGATCTTTTTCTAACTTTAAAAAATCATCATAGGAGTCAAGGCTCGTCCATGGAACGACTCGATTTAACTTTTCCCTGCTAAATTTTATTGGCTCTGGATTTTTTGTCGGTACTTTTTCAATACGTAAATACCTCTCTAAATTATCTATCCCGATAATCCCACTCTTTATTAATTCAAAACAGGCTTGATTTAAATTTTCCACCCCGTACACCGTCGATAGTGCAAGCAATCGGTTTACTTCCATTCTTAACGATCTTGAGCTCGCCCTTAATGATTGATAATACTCCCGAACACCATCGCCCAATTTATTCACAGCAATCACGCGGCCCTCATCCTGTGACTTTGCTCCGGGCTTTCGCGACAGCAAGCCCTCTTGATGTTTGGGATTCGTAAATACTTTATTCTTTAAATAACTTCGCTCGTGTCCCGCTACGTACTTTTCATGATAATAAATCTTTATGCTCACAGCAGTGATCTTTATCGTCACCGCTAGCCCCACCAGTGTCCACGGAACAGAGTACTTATTGGTTTCAAAAATAAAATGAAAATCTGAACTTATCACCCTGGATATTACTTCATCAGTTTCATATTTTAAATCGTTCATTTTTTTTAATACTGGCTTTTCTTCTAACTCAAATTGCCTGCGTGTTATTCTTTTGGTAACTCTATGTTCTTTCTGATTTAAATACTGATCCCGCCATAATATCGACTGCACACATAAATCATCAAAATCTTTAAAACTTCTACCACTCCAAAAATGACTTCTAATAAACTTAACCCCACTCTCAACGCGGCCCTTTTCGTTACCACGGGCAGGGTTGCAAGCATGGGGACTTATCCCATGATGACCCATATATGCAAAAAAGCGGGGATTAAACTTCACCACCCCACCATATCTATCCTGCACAGCTGTTGCTAAGTTGTCATACCAACATTCCTTGGGTACACCTCCAAAATAATTAAAGGCATTTTCATGACAACGAATAAAATCTTCAAATCTTTCCGATCTAGTAAATTCTATATACGTCATCCGGGAGTAGCAAAGCACCATTACAAAACAGTGGATCTTTATCCCATCATGGAACGCATCACCGAACTCTCCCCAGTCCACCTGCGCGCACTCACCAGGCGCGAACTCTAACCTTAAAAAAGCTTCGCGTAGCTTCGGTGATGATTTTGTTTTTAGTTCTCGAACATAATCTCTTAAAATTGTCTGTCCGCCCATGTAACCAAAATCTCGCAACCTATGAAGCATAGTTGCGGCAGCCATTGTCGGATCTTTTAATAAAAATTCTTTTATCTTTTCTTTATATGGATCTAAAAGACTAATCCTATTAATCTTTACCTTTTCCAGTTGAACTTGCTTTCTGTCAATAACCCTTCGTATTGTTTTTCGATCAACGCCAATAAGTAATGAAATTCTTCTTATTGATTTCTTCTCATTAAAATACAGAGCCAATATCTGCGATTGTATTTCCGCCTCTAACATTAAAACCTCTTACGAAATGAAAAATAGTTCTCACCAATTCTTTTTAAAATTGGAACAACAGCGCATCCGCAGCACGCACATCGTCCTGCTGTAAGGGGTTTTATAATTTTAATTATTCCTTTTGTAGATCTGTCAGTGAGGACTTTTTAATAATTTTATTTTTTCGTATCTTCGACGCTGACGAAGCCTTCCAAACTCTAAACCTTTTTCAGTTGCTTGATATTTTCTTTGACGCTCTCTTTGGTTTTTATTTCTTAACTGCTTTGAACATTCTTTTGAACAACATTTTTGTCCTCGCCAACAGCTCTTACAAATTGAAAAAATCTGGCCACACTCAACACATGTTAAAGTAATGCCTTCTGTTAATTCAGCACTTTGAATTTCGCTCATCTTTATATTTTGGATTTTAATTCTAAAAAAGAAAACTGACTAAAGTCTTATTCTGATCCCTTTTGCTATGTTTATAACCAGTGGTCCATGGGACCTCTAGATCGCTATTTGTTGTCCTATAATTTCCCGCTGCCTACATACCAGGGGCTTCAAAAAGTACATACAAATACTGACTTGCCGAAGAAAAATACTAAAAAAAATCCGTTAACTCGTTCCGAGAAACTAATGAACAAAGAG
>JABWCN010000025.1 GCA_013359135.1 Pseudobdellovibrionaceae bacterium
ATATTAAAAAAAAAGTTCAATGAAATATTATTTATAATTTTATGAGGACTAGTTTTTTCTCAACAAAATTAAAGGAGTGTTATGAGTAAAAAGATATTAGCTGTAGTAGCTGGAGTAACGTTTTCTGCTTTAAACTTATTTGCGGCTGGTGACGCGGGTTGTGGACTAGGAAGCGTTGTAATAAGTAAAAACTCTAAGGGTCTTCAGCTTGTTGCTTTAACAACAAATGGAAGCTTCTCAAGTCAACCTCTTGGTATTACTTCAGGAACTTCTAATTGTTCATCCAGTGGTATTGTTTCTAATGAAAAAGAAATTGAATATTATGTTGAAGTTAATAAATCTGAACTTTTAAAAGATATGGCTAAAGGTGATGGGGAGTCTTTAGATGCTTTTGCTAGTTTGTATGGTTGTCAAACAGCTTCAAGTAAAAAAGAGTTTAAAGAGATTACAAAATCTCAATTTGAAATTATTAATTCAAATAAAGAAAATCATCAAATATGGATTAAGAATTTAAATACTGTACTAAAAGCAAATAAAGATAAAGTGCATAGCTGTAACGTTATTTAAAGTTGGTCTCCAGTACTAATTGAGTTAGGTTTTCTTTAGTCTCATGAGTAGTTATCTCTGACTGAAAAATTCTAACTCTAGCTGGGGCTTTGTGAACTAAAAGAATTTCAGCTTCAATTCCTACATTAAAAAACTCACGTTTTTCTTTTTTATAATTAGCGTCTATATCAAAAAAATCATTTTGCTGAAAAGAAATAAAAGGTGCCAATCGTCTCAATGAAAAGGGAAAACGAAAATAGTACTTAGAAACTGCTAATTCATGTAAGAGCTCAATCTGTCTTTGCTGCAGTTTACTTACTATGTAGTTAGGAGAAAATGAAAGTAGCTCAAATTTCGTCCTAGGTTTTATATTTTGTTTTATTTTACTGCTAAGAGTCTCGATTTTTTCATCCGAGTAACTAGCGCCAACTGATAAATAAAAATTGTCACCAAGGTATAAAGAAAAATCAGTTAGAAAGTGTTGAGAGAAATGATCTTCAATCATAGAAATGCCAGAGTTTAATGAAAAAGAGCGGTAAGGTTTATAATTCAGAAAATAATTTTCCATATAATGAAATGATAGTAATAGGGTAGTATTAAAATAATGTAGATCGCCTACGCTTTCATTTCCTGTAGACATAGAGGTATCAATTGTAAAAAAAGATGAATTTATAATTGGATATTGAATCCCAATAAAATAGTGACTGTTAGTTCTGTATTTATGAATGTCAAGTGTATCTGAGAAATCTTTAGTTTCGTTTTCAATATCTAAAGTTAGATCTACGATATAAGGAGTGTAAGTATAATTTAAAAAATTGTAAGAAGTATTATTTGAAAACGAAAACCCAAAATTTAAGTTAGACCAAAAAAGTGGATCAACAAAACTAAATTGATTCAACCAGACTGTGTCGTTTTTATTGGAAATCATTGAAGGAGAAAACTCAGAAAAGCGCATTTCTCTTAAGCTGAAGTAGTCGTGAAATAGAGCAGTTGAAAAACTATTATTACCTTGTTGTAGAATAGTCGTTGAAAGCGCTTGTGAGTTAGATGGGTTAAAATTATTTGGTGAGGAAAATTTATAATTGTAAACTGTAGGTTGCTCTGTGTTAATGACTAAAAAATCAGTAGTTTCGTCAGTTAATAATACTTCATAGCCCTCTGCAGTTAATGTGCTCAGAATAAAGTTTTTTTCATCAATTTTAAACGATCGTACAATATTATCTCCGGCAACAATTCGTAAAATTTTTTGATTACAAAAACAAAAAAGGCCACTCCCTAGGTCAGTATTAGCAGTAAAGTAAATTTCATTGTCTGAAATAACTTGCTGTAGAATTCCGTAATAACCTTGAAACGTAAATATTTTATCAAAATTCTTGTAGAAATTTTTTTGTTTTCCTTCTTGCTTAAAATAATAAATATTCCCGTTGTTATCTAGCAAAGATTTTGATTCCGTGTTAGTTATAAAGCGATCATTTATATAGAGTGCACCCTTATCTATGGATTCAGACATAAGAAAGTAACTAGTCACTTTATTCTTTATGTCATGAATATACTTTCCTTCGAAATTAGTGATTGATTTCTGTTCTTCATCAAAAAGTGAGTAGAGATATTTATCCTTATTAATTAAATCACTATTCACCGAAAAAAATTGATTTTCTTTTAACTCAAAAATTTTTCCACTTTTAATTTTAGATTCACGTGAATAAAAAGATTTACTTTTTTTGTCTAATGAATAAATTTTTCTTCTCGATTTTCCATCGGTTTGAACTGAAAAGATGATTTTATCAGAATTTAGGCTGTCATTAAAAATAACTTCACTCAAAGAATTTGAAATTAATTTCCCTTTTGCTTTTTGAAAATGTTTTGCTGTGCTTTCAGTTTGTTGAAGAAATTCTTTGTATAGAGTTTCGTAACCTTGATAAAAAGTCTCTGAAAATGATAGATTTAAAAAAAAGGGATTTAAAAATCGGTTGGCATTTTCTTTAAAAAATGAATTAACTTTTTTAATGCCGTACTTTTCTGCTAAAAAACTTTGAAAATATCCTCCAATAAGATACTTCTCATTGCCAAATGGAAATAAAATATTATCATTCATAATAAGTTCCAAAGTCCCTTTGTTATTGATAATCATGCTGTTAACCAATGCTCTAGCCTCACCACTATGTAAACGACCTCCGAGATTAAATCGAGACTCATTTAAGACCGCATTGCCTTCAACAATAAAGGTTGGCAAAAATTGATTTGGAGTTATAAAGATTGGAATTGAGATATAAGGTAGTACAACAACAACGCTATTACCAAAAACATATTTTAGTTTTGTTGTTGGAAATTGTTTGACATTAAGTTGATAAATATGGGCACGTTCATGAGTCGATAAAAGGTAAAGCCATGAAGAAGAAGCACTTAGTTCTAAAAAATCAACACCTCCTACATAATATACAGTTAAGTTGTTGGGAGTAGTCATTGCAAAAGCATTTGCTATTTGATTATATTCTGACGTTAAAACAATCGATGTTTTTTCGTCTAGAAGCCATTCAAATTCTTGTTCGTAGATAGGAGTAATAAGTTCACTGAAGAGCTTAATTTCATGAAAAAAATTAAGTTTATTCTCAGGTAGTATGTATTGAAATTTCTCTTCAGACTTAATTTTGTAACTAATGTCGTTGTCAACCACATAGGCAAAAATTTCCAAACGGCAAAATAATAAAAAAACAAAAATTGAAAAATATTTTTTCATGTTTGTGAGAATAGAAAAGAGTTTACCTCTAAGTCAAATTATGTATGATGGGGAAATGAAAAAAATCATTAGTCTTTTGATTTTAGGTACGTTTCTTTTATTTCAAAGTAGCTGCGCTACTATCATTAATGGTAGTACCGAAAGCATATCAATTCAAGTTATACAGCCGGATGCTAAGGTTTACATAAATGAGGTTTTAGTTGGTGTTTCTGAGCCTAATTTGGTTTTGCAGGCGGAAATTCCAAAGAGAAGAGAAATTGTTATAAAAGTTGAAAAAGAACAGTGTGATACTTACTATAAAATTGTTGCCAAAAAAATAGATTTAACTACTTTTTTAGGTTTATTAATTGATCGAGGTTTGATTAGCATTTTACTTGTCGACCTCTACGCAACCAATGCCTTTCATAGAGCTTCACAGAATTTTTTTAGTGTCGATTTAAACTGCCCGACATCGACTAATTAACTCAAGAAGTATTTTTTTGATGTTATTTTAGAGGTGTTGTAACTGCCTTTTTTTCACAGATTTAATTCCTGAGTTTGTTGTTTTATCATCGCATAGTGTACTAGATGGTCTTGCAGCTAGAGAAATTCTTTCCAAGGCCTGATTTTTGTATATTGAATTTTTAATAAATGGAGGCAAATCTCTTCTTTTTCTTAAGCAATAATCATCAATTAAAACCTCAATTGCCAAATCTGTACTCCATTTTAATTCTTCATTCATATAAATAAAAATGGATTCAGCTAAATGAATTAGTGATATCCCATGACTTAGACCATGACGAGTTTGCAAGAAATGAGTTAACAACATAAAGTTTTGAAAGAAACTCTGATTGTTTTTATTCGTATGAATCTTAAGTTGCTCAACAAATGTTTTCCAGTTTCCAGAATTGGCAATCATATCCCAAAATTTTGAAAAACGAACCATTTTTTGAACTTCATAAAATGATAAATGTTTATTTTGTAGAATTTGAAATGGAGAGTTGTCTGAGTATTTCATTTGAAACTCTTGATCATGTCTAATGATCGGAGTTCCTTTTAATCGCTTTAAAATGCCAACTTGAATCTCATCTGGCCCCATTGAAAATAATTCATCAAATCCAACTTTAAAGCTTTCAAGAGTTTCGCCAGGTAAGCCAACAATTAAATCAGCATGTGTGTGAACATGAGTTTCGTTACGTAAATATTTAAAATTATCTTTTATTTTTTCAACATTTTGTCTGCGACTTACATTTTTTGAAACATTGTCATTAAGGGTTTGTATTCCTACCTCGAATTGTAAAGATCCAGCTGGAAATTGTTTGATCAAAGATTTTAATTCTTCTGGAAGCCTATCAGGAACAAGTTCGAAATGTAAAAATAAATTTTTATCAATATTTTGTAAAAAAAAATGAAGTATATTTTGAGAAATATTTGGACTTAAGTTGAAAGTTCTATCTACGAATTTAAATTCTTTAACTCCCTTTGCTAATAAGTCTTCCATGGCTTTTAAAAATAATTCTAAATTAAAATTCCGAACTGATTTATCAAGTGAAGATAAACAGTATTCACATTTATAGGGACATCCTCTAGATGCCTCAACATAAATGACTCTGTTTTTCACATCCTCTGTTGTATAAAGATTGTATGGCAACTGAATTTGGCTAATTTCCGGGATTTCCACAGGCAATATACTAGCTAATTTTTTTACATCAGGTGGGAAGTTTTCATTGGATACAATATTATCAGATTTAGTAGAAAGAATTTTTTTACAGAGTCGATAAAAACTTAGATCAGCTTCTCCGGGAATAATATAATCAGCAAAATGAATATGAGGTTGAGTATGGGTTTCATAAGAAATTTCAGGCCCCCCAAGGACAATCACTTTTTCCGGGGTAACTTTTCTTATAATTTGTAAAATTTCCAAAACTAGCTCAGTATTCCAAATATAAACACCAATCCCAATAATTCGAGGGTTCATTTTAAGAATTTGTTCGGCAATGTCCTTAGCTTCTTGGGCAATAGTAAATTCTTTAATAACACACTGAGATGTTAATTCATTTAAATTAGCCTTCAGATATCTCAGTCCAAAGGCAGCATGTTGATATGTTGAATTAACTGCTACCAGTAAGATTAAGTCTTTAATAATTAGATCCATAATATATATGGCATGCTATTGATTAATTAACTCTTTAACAAAGCTTGGTAAACAGAAAGCAGCTGAATGAAGTTCTTCATTGTAATATTTAAGCTTATTTTTTTCTGAAAATTCTTTGGCAAATTGCTTGTTAAAATCAATTTTTGGATCTAATCCAGCTTTAGAACCGACCATTAAAGACCACATTCCTGAAGGATAAGTTGTTGCATGAAATAACATTGTATGGACTTGATTTTTGCCAAAAATTCCTTTCAGGCAGTGATTTAATTCTATAAAAGTATTTTTATGAAACATTGGCGACTCGCCTTGTGTTATTAAATGACCTTGAGTTGTTAAGGCTTTATGACAATTTTTATAAAACTCAGCAGTGAAAAGTCCTTGAGCTGGTCCGACTGGATCAGAACCATCAACAATAATAAGATCATACTCATTTTCTTTACATTTTTTAACAAATTCAATTCCATCGCCAACAATAAGTTCTAATTTTGGATTGTTAAACTCAGAACTGATAGTAGGTAGGTGAAGTTTTGAAGCTCTAATTACAGCTTCATCAATTTCAACCATAGTTACTTTCTGAATAGTATTGTATTTAAATAGCTCACGGATAGTACCACCGTCACCACCACCAATAACTAAAACTTTTTCTAATTTTTTTGAAAGTTGAGCTACAGGATGAACAATCATTTCATGATAATGAAACTCATCTCTCTCAGTGCACATAACCATATTATTAATGGCCAACATTTTACCGTAGGCAAGAGTATCAAAAATTCTTACTTGTTGGAATGGACTTTGTTCATTAAATAATACATCACCTGAGTAACGCAGCGAAAGTGCTTGCTGGTCATCTTTATCAGTGAACCAGACATTACGTTCAATTTTGAACTTTCCATTTTCGATGGTAGAGTCTGATTCGCTTCGGATGTTTTTGGGTTTGTAATTAGATTTTTTAATTAGATTTAGTGATCCTCTTTTCATTTCAAGGGCAGAATAGCTAGCTTCTAAAGCTGTCTTAAGCCAATCAAAAGATACCCAAGGGTCTACTGTTTCTCCACAAGTGAAAAGATCAACGGCCGCGTATCTGTATTCAGGCCAAGTGTGTATTGCTAAATGACTTTCTTGAATTACAACAACACCAGAAACGCCCCAAGGAGAAAAGTGATGAAAATTAGTGTTGATGACTGTTGCGCCCGCCTTCTGAGCAGCCTCAATCATGCTTTTTTCAATCATGGCGACGTCATTCAAAATTTCTGCGTTACAACCGGTAAATTCTACTAAAATATGTCTTCCTAATGCATTCATAGATGTTATTTAAGTCCTTTTGGTTATGAAGTAAATGATAATTTGTTCCTAATTTCAAAACAATGATGAATTTTTTGATCATGAAAATCTATGGGAATGGTTTCGGAAGTAATATTTCGAACGGAATATTTTTCAATAATAGAGGTTTCCAATTTAAATTTTCTTTTGTTGTTAGAAAAGTATAAAACACCATCAGGTTTGAGCCATTTTGTTACTTTTTCAATTAGTAAGGTCTGATCTTCTTCGACTTCGAAGGCTGAGTCCATTTTTTTAGAATTAGAAAAAGTCGGAGGATCTAAAATGATAATATCAAAGGTGTCATTAATTTGATTAAAAGCTTTAAAAATGTCTTCACAAAGAAAATGATGTTCATTTAGAGGTAAATTGTTTAGTAAAAAGTTGTTTTTACACCACTCCATGTAATTTTTTGACATATCAACGCTAAAGGTTGTTGCTCCTCCCAGGGCTGCCAATACGCTAAAGGCTCCAGTATAGCAGAAAAGGTTTAGAACTTTTTTGTTTTTCGATTTTTTAAAAACATGATAGCGAAGTGGACGGTGATCAAGAAATAAGCCGGTATCTAAATAGTCTGATAAATTAACTAGAAACTGGGCTTTGCCCTCTTGGATTGTTAGCTCTACTTTATCATTTTTAAGTTTTTCGTATTGCTCAGTACCTTCTTGTTTTTTTCGTTGTTTTATGAAAACTGGTGCCTTTTCTCCCCATATAATCGAGATGGCTTTTAGGAAGTACTCAAAGTGAAGCTTATCGCGTTCGATGTAGGGTGAAGATTTATCATAGATTACAAAGTGATTTTTGTAAAAATCCAAAATGAAAGGATATTCTGGAATATCTCTGTCGTATATACGAAACGCTTCAATTTGGTGTTTTGAAGCCCATTTCGAAATTTTTTCAAAGTTTTTTAGTAATCTATTTTTTATAGTTTCCAAAGTTTGAGGAACTTACCAAAAAAGAAGGTTTTTTCAACCTTCTTTTTGGTAATAATAATTTTTTCGTGATGACTTTTTAGAGTTACTTTATGTTGAGTACTTTGTTTTGTAAGCTCAAATTAAGCAAAAGCTGTTTCATTTTGATGTTTTTGCTTGAGCTTTCATCAGAGCTATTAAATTTCAGATTTTTTCCATTACTGATAAATGAACTAGTCTGGTTATTTAAAGCCATACTTTTAGCAGTCTTTAAAGACGGCATATTAGCTGAAGAATTGGTGTTTAAGTTGGCAATTAAACTTTGAGATGAAGATATAATTATCGAATTAGGAACTTTAATAAATAATCCGATACCACTACTTCCTGTGTTACCAATAAATACACCACCAAGTCCATCCACTTGAGAACCAGTTGGAAGATTTAAAAAAAGAGTACTGGCTCCTGGAATGTACTTGTTAATGCTATCAAATAAAGGAATAGCAAGTGCTACACCGAACATCATTGAAGTGTCACTACCACCCAAGTAAAGTTTAGAAGAAGTATTGAATCTAACGCTGACAACACCATTTAGACCTGAAATTGGCAAAGCATTTCCGTTAGGAAGGAGGTTGTCGTTCGCAAACTGATTGTTGCTAATCTCTGTGAGGTTAGCATCAACTAGAAGGTTATTTTTACCTTCTAGAGTTCTTTGTAAGGTGACTTTTCCTAAAATTTCTTTTGGAAATCTTGGATTAGCAATTGGAATTGTCAAAGATGGAAAACTGAGGCCTCCCATATTAAGCTGAGTATCCATGGATACCCAGACGTTCTGATTGTTGTCTTGGGACGTATTAACAGTTACTTTTTCAATGATACTGTTATTCCCACAAGCTGAAAGAGCAGCAACTACAGTAAACAACATAGCAAGTTTAAAATAGTTTTTTGAATGCAGTGATTGCATTGTTTCTCCTTTTGTTTGTCATTCTGACAAAGTTAAGAAATCACGAAAATTTTTGCTGATCGTGACTTCGTTTTTACAAAAAGAGTTAGGTTTTTTTAGCTCCGGAAGACTAAAAAAAAGTTCAGAACATCTGCGGGGCGGGCAGCTACAACAGAAGCCAGGACGATATCTGAGTTATCCATAACTCAAAGGGATGCATTCCCTATTTGTTTTAAAATAGGCTAAAGCAAATGTTGGGCACAGTTTTTTATGTAACATTTAATTCTTATCTATTTGAAAAAATTAAGGAATACTATTTTGATAAGTTTGTAGTTTTGTTTAAAAAATGACATCGAAAAATGAGCATACATAAATTTTCGGTTTAAAAGTTAAAAGCATTTTTATAAGTAAGAATGAACAGTTAGTTTGAATAATTAAGTGAAAATCTAATAAAAAATCTGTGGTTGACCAAAGTTCCTACAAAAAAACGTTGTTTTGGCTACGTAACTTATTTTTTTAATTCCAGGTATTTTTCAATGTCATAAACTAAATTTAGATAGTCAATAAGACTTGAAAACGAGCTTTCATTTTGGTCACTAATCAATTTAATTTTGACTTCTAGATTGTCGAAGTACTCAATCATTGTGTCTGTGTTTTGGTCGGGATTTATTTTAGTTTTTGCGTTAAGAATTTGGCTTTTGCCTTCTTCAAACTTTTGTGAAATTTCTTTTTTGAGATTTTGATATTCATTGATCAACTTTTGCAGAGTAGCTCGGGTAGAAATCATATTGGAGTGAACTGATAAAAGTTGGCCAATCAAATCTTTTTCTGCCTGTGCTGCCATATCAACAGCTGCAAGAAATTGATAGTGAGCCGCTGTATATTTAGAGTCTCGAGTTTTATCGAACAATCGGTAATTTAAAACAACACTAGCAGAATTTTCATGACTGTTGAAGCGGGTGGCATCACTGTCACCATTTGAATAATATTTAGATCTATCATTATTGTAACTTGAACTAACGACAAAATTTACTGAAGGACCATTAGAAGCAATTAAAAGAGTTATTTTTTTATTCTCTTCGTTGACTGAATTTTTTAAAGCCAGTAGAGTCAAATTATTTTCTTTAAGATAATTAATGGATTCCTCAAGTGAGGGTAATTGTTTTGCCAATAGCAGATCACTGAAGAAATTTTTAATTTCAGTAATTTGCTCTGGAGTCATTTGTGTAATGGGAAGTGGTTTTTTACCTGTAAGGTGATGAAGCTCAATGGATAGGGCGTTGGCAAAGTTTCTGACAGATTCTGCCTTTTGCGAATATTCGTCAATTTTGCGTTGAATCCTGTCAGCAATTAAAAAGTTTTTAAAAACAGAACTTTTATCTTGCGAAATATTTAAATAAAAACTCATTGTCGTTTTGAGATCTTCATAATGTTTTTCAAGATAACTATATTTTTCCCAGGCGGTAAATAGTTTCAATGTTTGAATAATAAGTGCTTGTTTTACTAGCTTGTAGTTAATTTCGTAATTTTGGACATCAATTTTAGCTAGTTCTAGAGCGGTTTTTCTGAGGCCACTATCATAGAGTTTCCAAGAAAGGCTTACTGCTCCGTATTTACTGTGGTATTGAGTTGAGGAGTTAATATCAGGGCGTTCTGCTTTTGAATAATGATCTTGAGAAAATCTTGTTTTTAAACCAAAATCTAGATCTATTGTTGGATAAAACTTATCATAAGCAGTTTTAACCCCTTCTTCGGAAGCTAATAATTTGTAGCGAGCTACAGAAATTTTGGGGTTGCTGGCAAGAGCTCCTTGGACATACTCAAAGATGGTAGATGCTGATAAAATATCCAAAAAGAATAAATTTAAAGTTATGATAAAATAATATTTAACTTTACAACAAGTAGCCATGAAGTCCTCTAAATAAGGACTTCATGATATTAAAAAACAATACTTCCATCAACTGTAGTCATTTAGACAGAGGTGACTGTAAAGGGCACTCGAAGCCAAAGAAGAACAAAAGTACTTAAAGATACTTAATTACATCACTTTTTTCAAAACGTACTTTAGTCATAAACTGGTATTTATCTTCTGGATGGCGATAGCCAAGAGCTACTGCCGCAACAGTTTCAAAACCAGTACCTTCTAGATTTAATACTTTGTCGTATCCTTTGGGATCAAGTCCTTCTAGTGGGCAGGTGTCAACATTCAACAAGGCCGCAGTTTCCATCAGAAAGCCCATGGCGATATAAGATTGTCTTTGTGCCCAGAAATTAATTGTAGCGCTTCTTGGACCTTGAATTAAGTCTCCAAAAATGACTTTTTTCATTCCATCTAATTGAGATACAGCTATTTTTCTAACTTCAGCCATTCTTTTAATATGTTTTTCTATATGGGCTTCATCTAACTTAGATTTAATAGCGATAACTAAAAAGTGAGAACAGTCTTCAATCTGGGTTTGTCCCCATGATAACGGAGTTAATTTCTTTCGTAACTCAGGTGATTGAACAACCAAAAATTGCCAAGGTTGCATTCCATAAGAAGAGGGGGCTAAACGCAGCGACTCTTCTAAGGTTTCCCAATCTTGAGGGCTGATTTTTTTGGTAGTATCAAATTTTTTAACTGCATATCGCCAAGTCAACTTTTCCATAATTGTTGAGTTCTTGATTTCACTTTGACTCATTTTCGTATCCTTAATCCTTAAAGCTTTAAACTATTTCGATACTTCAAACATTGACTTTTCGTAATCGCCTTTGATGTACATAGAATCATTTGAGTTTTTTACTGCAGCAACTCTCCAGTAGTAACTTTTTCCAGCTTCTAATCCAGTTAGTTCATAGGTTGTGTTTTTTTGGAATTGATCATCCACTTTTAACCATTTAAAATTAGGGTCAGTTGCCACTTGAAGATGATAATTTTCAGCTCCAGAAACAGCACTCCATTTTAGAGTAGCTTTAGGGCCGGAAATTTTGGCCATGAAAGCTGGTTCGCCTAATGTAGTTTTTGCTGGTGGAGTAGATTTATCTTTATTTTGTTTTGGTTGTGGAAATAGGGAGCCTGGATCGTGCTTTGCTTTCGATACAGAACCATGCTCATTGCCATTTGAAGCTTTATCAGCTGCACTAGAAAAAGCGCTATGAGTAGCTAATGAAATCATAAAAAAACTAACCGCTGTTAATGCAAATCTGGACATCTAATCCTCCAAAGATGTTAAATATTTTTGATTTTAAGTTTACTTAAAGCTCAATAATTACAATTAAATCAATTTAAGCTCACGAGTTAAATGATTTGTTGCTATTTTTAGTCATGCTGTGTTATGGTTGCCACGGTTTTGTGGATGATTGCTCTTGTTTAATGATCTTTTGATTATTTGATTGACCTTTTGGTTTATCAGCAAGGGAGGAAAGTCCGGACTTCATAGAGCAGTGCAAGGGGTAACGCCCCTCCGTCGTAAGGCGAGGAACAGTGGAACAGAGAGAATGTCCAGGGCTTTGAGCCTGAAAACGGGAACGGGAGTTTTCAGGGGAGCTGCTGGAGTGAAAACAGCTAAACTCTGCACGAAGCAAGATCAAATAGGAAAGCGCAAGTAACTCGGCTCGGGTGAGGCTTTCGGGTAGGATCGCTTGAGGGATTTGGTAACAAATCTCCCAGATAAATAGTCATCTAAAATAACAGAGACACTTTCGGGACTTTGTTATTGGGACAGAATCCGGCTTATAGCAAAACCACTTCCCATTTCCCTTTTAGAGGGAGTTTCCTTGGCCCATGGCCAATTTCTACTTCTATTTACCTTATCTTAGAACGAGCCTTAAACAGGTAGAGACAAAAAGATACCAAAACAAAAATTTATATCAGGAACATGTTTTGCTTATCATAGGTGTGTCAATCAAACTTTAACTGGGGGAAACTTATGAAAATCTCAAAAAATACACAGCCATTATATTTAATGATTACCATGTTATTAATATCAATAATCAATATGCAAACAATAGATGCTGCGCCGGGGGCGAGGCCAAATCCTCCAAGGTACGACGAAAGAAGGCCTGGTTATATTAGACCAGAGCCAAATAGACCCGTTCCTGGATACCCTCGATATGATAGGCCTGAACCGATATATCGACCACAGCCAATTAGACCTATCCCTGTTCCAATTCCTGTACCGATCAGACCAGCTCCTATTTATCCTCCAGTTTATCCTGCGCCTGTTTATCCTAGTCCTATTTATGAAAATCCTGGTTATAGTAATTATGAGACACAAAAAATTCTATTTTTAAATCGAATGGTAAGTGGAGAGAGTTTTAATTTAGGAAGCTTGCTAAATATAAATTCTTATTCTGGTTTTCGTTTGAATCAAGTTCGAGTGAATGTGATATCATCTGCAGGTTCTACAATTCAGCTGTTAATTAATGGAAGAGTTGTGGACTCTCAGTACAGCTATGGAGAAGATGTTTACTTAAATCCTTCATATGAAGATGAAATTGGATATGAGGTTTCAAGCGTGCGCTTAAGAGTCAAAGGAAGTGCTTTCATTAGAAATGTTACAGTAGAATTGTCAGACCGTTAGTCGAATTTATTTAGACAATAAAGTCGCACTTCTTTAGTGACTTTATTGTCTAGGTTACAGATAAGAACTTCACAAAGTGGTTTTTATTTTTTTCTCTAAAATAATCATTTTTAAATTTTCAACTTTAGGGACACCAAATTTAGGATCACTAGGAAAATCAATTAAGTGAGGAAGCAGACTGAAACCTCTACGTAGATAAAAATCAATCAGTTCTTTGCGTTGAGTAATTACAGACATTTGGATTTTATCTAGCCCCCATTTAGTTGCAAGACCTTCAATATGGGTAAGAACTTGTTTTCCCAGTCCAGAGTTTTGAAGATCTGGAGTTACTGTGAACATTCCAAAATAAAGATTACGATTACCAATAGTTAGCTGAGTGTGTTTAGAAAAAAAATAATCTTGTGGGATAATTTTTATTTCGCAACAAGCGACAATTTGATTGTGAACATTTTTGGCAACCACTATGGACGAAAAAGGTTCTTCGATAGCATGAATGATCTGATCGTAGTCAGTCCTTTGGCCATCCAAAAGATCTGCCTCGGTCGTCCATCCTGTTTTTGAAGGTTCTCCGCGATAAGCTGAGTTAACTAATTTTACGATGTCAGGGGCTTCATTAATAGAAGCCATAGAAAATGAAAGTTTCATATGTAGATGTATAACTTATTGGCTCTGTTTTAAAAAGATATTACTTTAACTTTGCAAGTACAAAAAGCTCTCTGCCTTGTCTTCTTGGCAAAGATTTGCGCCAACGTCCCCAAAATAGAAACTGAAATTTTTTTTCTAAACGCTTTCTGAGTTCCCATTCTGTAGCTCCAAAGGGAGGTCCAAAGCGTTTTGGCATACAAAAAAAAGTCCCCATAAGCTGACCTTGTTCATGCAGATATTGACTCCAAATTTGGACAAGTTCATTCCTGCGCTTAGGGGCTATGGCGCAAAAACAGGTGTATTCATATATGAAATCAAATTTACCGCGAAGTTCTTGTGGTAAGTGAAATAAATCAGCCTGAAGCCAAGTAATTTGTTTGTATTCTGAATGAAGTTTTTTAGCTCGTTCAATGGCATGCGGAGAAATATCAATAGCAGTAACAAGATGACCATTCTGAGCAAAAAGCGCAGCATCGTGTCCATCTCCACATCCAAGAACTAATATATTTGATTTTGGTAATTTAAGCCTTGGAAGCATATCTTTTAAAGTTTCAGAGGGGCTTGCTAAATTCCATCTAGGGTTTTCTTCAGTTTCATAAACTTGATTCCACCACTCAGCGCCATTTAAAAATTCGTGCTCTTCCCAGTACTGGTGAAAGTCATATTTCTCTCCGTTCCACTCAAAATTATCATCTGAAAAACCATCTAACAAATCAAAAAACTCTTCTTGAGCTTGTCGACTTAAAGTGAAGGGCACCTTGTTTTTGTTTTCACCATGAATTCGATCCCACTCATCTAAAAACAATGGAAAATTTTTTAGTGGTAGAATCAGCGAATAGTCGTAATGAAACTGCAAATGCAAATCGCCATCTATAGTTTTACTAACGGATTGAGCTATTAATGGAGATTCGAAGGCTTCAATTATATAGTTGTTTTCGTCCCATTTAGAACCAATTGAATTGTTTTCTAATAAAAAGAGATTCTCTAAAATAGAAAAACCCATTTCTGGGTTTGAAACTTTAATATCATCTTTAAAAATAAATCCGTGCTCATCAATAGTCAGAAATAATTCTGGAATTTCGTTATAGGTCATTCTTATTTTTTTGCCGGCTCTTCCGGTTTCACTTGTGCAGGTGTTGTTATTTTATTAGCTTCAACAGCTTTTAATGGTTCAGCTGGAGGAACTTGCGCTTGGGTCGTAGAAGGATTTTCATCTGCTTCTTGATTGTCTGGAGTGATAAGAGAACCTTCTGTAAAGGAAATATTATCGCCCTTGGTTTGTAGGGATTGAATTACCCATTTGTCGACGGTGGGATTGTCAGAGTAATCTCTGGCCAAAACGGCTTCGCCCTCTATAATTCGTGTAACAGTTTCTCCCTGACTTGTTTCAGAAAATTTGTAATTAAATTGAGCAATTATTTTCTGATCGCCGCTGTTTCGAGTCCAAATTTTAATAATTTCAATGTCTTTAGTATCTGGCTTTTTAGATTTTATGGTGTTTTCAATGAGTTCAACCATTTTAGCTTGAATGTCTGAGTGCGTCTCAAAATCCAAAGGAGCTGTACTATGGACAACTTGCCATGACCACGCCAGCAAAATAACAAAAACTATTAAACTTAGAATTTTCATCATAGAATATTTCCTCTATTTTATGATATGGAGTATATCGTTGGTATCAACTTTTGGCAAAAGTTATAATTATTTATAACGATTAACACAGGTTAGGGCAAGAACGAAAAGGAGATTATTTATGTATAATGAATGGATGTCTTCGTTGATGAACAAGCGCAACGAATTTGAAAAAAAGGTTCTAGAAAACTGGAATCAAGCCCAGGAACTTGTGGAAGAGAAGCTTTGGCAAAACTTGAAAATTTTCTTCGAAGTGAAGGGCATTCGGCCTCATATTGTGGATTTTATGACCTATGTGGAAAAGTGGTCACCTCAAATGACTAGAGAAGCATTGAGTTATTTTTTGGAGTTTTTTAGGCCAGCAACTATTGGTATGGGACTTCGGATTGCTAAAATTAATGACACACAAATTGAACTCATTATTCCAGATCGTCTTAAAAATAAAGATGAGGAAGGTTATTTTTTAGACTCGGCTCTTATGACATCTGGAGTAGAGAGTTTCAAGTTATTGTGGCTTAGGCATGCTCCTATTGGGGAATTTCACTTCAAAATTCAAAAAATGAATTTTGAAAAAATGGGCAATGCTTATAATGAGAAAAAAATTAATATGGTGAGGGTGCGTTTTGAACTACCCGCTGAATTCAGGGAAAATGCTTTAGCTCAACTGCGTTCTGAACAGAAGACAGTTGTTGATCATAAAATTTCATTCTTTGACGAGAATGATTCACTCTTTGCTGAGATGAGTTTACAATCATGGATTTCTGTCACTCCAATTTTGGAAACCTTTCATTCAGAGAATCATTAGCAAAAAAAATAGTTGTTTGAGTAGTAGAAAAATAACAGAGTACTAAAAAATCAATTTAAGGAAAGTGCATGGCTGTTTTAGAGACGGAAGTTAATAAAGATTCTGAGGAATTTAAAAAAAATAAAAATTTTATGGAATCTTTAGTTAAAGAATTAAAAGATAGAGTTGATAAAATCAAATTAGGTGGTGGAGAAGAGGCGCAAAAGAAGCATAAATCTCGTGGTAAGCTCACAGCGCGAGAGCGTATAGAAGCTCTTTTAGATCCAGGAACTAGTTTTTTAGAGGTTTCCGCTTTGGCAGCTTGGAATGTTTATGAAAATGAAGCTCCCGCAGCTGGTGTTGTTGCGGGAATAGGTGTTATTCAGGGAACCGAGGTCATGATCGTTGCTAACGATGCCACTGTTAAAGGAGGAACTTATTTTCCTTTGACAGTAAAAAAACATCTTAGAGCTCAAGAAATAGCTCATGAAAATGGTCTACCATGTATCTATTTGGTTGATAGTGGAGGAGCCTTTTTACCTCTGCAATCAGAAGTCTTTCCTGATCGAGATCATTTTGGAAGAATATTCTACAATCAAGCTCGGATGTCGGCAGAGGGGATTTCGCAAATTTCTGTGGTCATGGGATCATGTACTGCTGGAGGGGCTTATGTTCCTTCGATGAGTGATGAGAATGTGATTGTGAAAGATAATGGGACTATTTTTTTAGGTGGACCACCATTAGTGAAAGCCGCAACAGGAGAAGTAGTGTCATCACAAGATTTAGGAGGTGCTCAAGTACACTGTGAAATCAGCGGTGTCACAGATCACTTTGCTGAAAATGATGAGCACGCTGTGGAAATTACCAGAGAAATAGTGAAACATTTAAATAAAAGTAGAGCGGTGAATTTAAAGACCGCGATTGCTGAGGATCCAGCTTATTCTATAGAAGAACTTTATGGTATTATACCTGAGGACTCTAAAAAACCATTTGATGTTCGTGAAGTTATTGCGCGACTTGTAGATGCTTCAGACTTTCATGAGTTTAAACCCTTGTATGGTAAAACTATTGTTACCGGATGGGCTCATATATGGGGTTATCCTGTGGGAATAATTGCTAATAATGGTGTGTTATTTAGTGAGAGCGCATTAAAAGCTGCTCATTTTATAGAGCTTTGTGAGCAAAGACAAATTCCTCTGGTTTTTTTGCAAAATATAACTGGCTTTATGGTTGGTAAAAAATATGAAAATGAAGGGATTGCTAAACATGGAGCTAAGCTTGTTATGGCTGTGAGTAATGCCTCTGTTCCAAAATTCACCGTTGTTATTGGTGGTTCGTATGGTGCAGGTAACTATGGAATGTGTGGTAGGGCTTATCAACCAAGATTTTTATGGATGTGGCCAAATGCACGGATTTCGGTGATGGGTGGTGAACAGGCCGCGAATGTCTTGTTAACAGTTAAAAAAGATCAGTATGCTATGAAGGGGCTTGAGATGAGTGTTGACGAAGAGGCAATTTTTAAACGGCCTATTTTAGAAAAATATGCAGAGGAAAGTTCTGCGTACTTTTCAACAGCAAGAATTTGGGATGATGGAATTATTGATCCTAAAGATACACGAAGGGTTCTAGCGTTAGGCATAGCAGCAAGTTTAAATAAAAAATGGCCAGAGCCAAAACAGGGAGTTTTTCGCTTATGAAGCCAGTGATTATTTCTGAAATCGATCATGTGGCACATATCAAGCTACATAGGCCAGATATGAGAAACTCATTTAACGCAGAGATGATTTATGAGTTAACAAATGTTTTTGAAAAATTGGAACTTCGTGATGATTTAAGAGCTGTAACATTGTCTGGTGAGGGAAAAGTTTTTTGTGCTGGAGCTGACTTGAATTGGATGAAATCCATGGTTGGGTTTAGTTATGGTGAGAACTTGAAAGATGCTGAAGCTTTATATCAGATGTTCTCTGCGCAAAAAAAGTTGAATTTACCATTGATTGCACTTGTTCATGGAGCTGCTTATGGAGGAGCTTTAGGGTTAATAGCTAATTGTGATTATGTCATTGCCGAAGATGGTACTTCTTTTTGCTTTAGCGAAGTTAAATTAGGAATATCACCGGCTGTTATCTCGAGTTTTGTCCTAGGTAAAGCAAGTCCTTTGGTCAGACATTACATGCTTTCGGGAGGTGTGTTTAATGCACAAAAGGCAAAGGAACTATTTTTAGTAGATGAGATTGCAGGCAAAGAGCAGGCTCATCACCAGTTACAATCAATCATTCATCAATATAAAGAGTGTGGTCCTTTAGCAGTAAAAAAAACAAAACAGTTATTAAAAAATATTGCTGAAGAGGGGAGTCCTATTAAGGATTTAACTACTCAGCTAATTGCAGAATTAAGGACTTCACCTGAGGGGCAAGAGGGATTAAAAAGTTTTTTGGAAAAACGTAAACCTTTTTGGCGCCTCTAATCCTAGGTAATAAGAAAGAATAAATTATGAGAACCGAACAAAAAAAAATTCAAAGACTTGCTATTGCCAATCGCGGAGAAGTAGCCGTAAGAATTATTAAAGCCTGCCAAGAGCTTGGCATTGAAACAGTGTTGTTACATTCAGAAGTAGATGTTCAGTCTCGAGCTTATCGAATGGCAACTAAAACTATTTGTATTGGCGGAGCTAGCACCGCTGAAAGTTATTTAAATATCAGAGCTAATATTCATGGGGCGTTGGCAGGCGGAGCGCAAGCTATACATCCAGGATTTGGTTTTCTTTCTGAAAATGCTGATTTTGCAGAAGCTTGTGTTCAAGCAGGACTTATTTTTGTTGGTCCTTCACCGGAGTCAATTCGTGCTTTGGGTGACAAGGTAAATTGTAAAGAGCTTGCAAAAGTTTTAGGTATTCCATTAGTGCCTGGTTACGAAGGTGAAAATCAGGAAGTAGTTTTTTTGGTTGCTCAGGCAGAAAAGATTGGTTTTCCAGTGATTGTGAAAGCCGCCGCTGGAGGTGGTGGGCGAGGAATGAAGTTGATAAACTCTTTGGAGGAAGCAAAAGAACTTATTGAATCAGCGCAGAGGGAGTCTCAAGCCGCTTTTGGCTCTAGTAAAGTTTTTCTTGAAAAGTATTTAGACAGAGCTAAACATATTGAATTTCAAATTTTTGCTGATTCCATAGGTCAAGTGATTCATTTAATGGACAGAGAGTGTTCTGTTCAACGTAGACATCAAAAAATTATCGAAGAAGCGTTGTCTCCATCATTGACCCATGCAATACGGAGTCGGATGGCTGAGTGTGCTGTTAATATTGCCAAAAAAGCTAATTATAAAGGCGCAGGCACAGTTGAATTTCTATTTCAAGACAATGAATTTTATTTGTTGGAAGTGAATACACGCTTACAGGTTGAACATCCAGTAACAGAAGAAGTGATGGGCATAGATTTAGTAAAGGCACAAATTTTGACCGCACAAAATGATTTTGTTTTGACTCAAGACCGTTACCGAACAGCTCATGGGCATAGTATTGAATGTCGAGTTTATGCAGAGAATTCTTATCTTGGAGGAATGCCAAGTACAGGAGTTTTGGGAACAGTGTCTTTTCCTGAGGGACCTGGAAGACGTTTTGAATACGGATTTGAAAAAAATGATACCATCACAGCTCATTACGACCCAATGATTGCTAAAGTGATTGTGTGGGACGAAACAAGAGAGAAGGCAATTAAGAAGATGCAACAAGTGTTAAGTGAAACTGTCATTTTTGGAGTTCATACAAATATTCCATACTTACAAGCTATTTTGTCTCATCCAGAATTTATTTTAGGTAAGATGACAACTCGATTTATTGAAACTTATTTTAAAGATCCGATCAAAGTCAGAGAGTTATCTAGTATGGAATTAAAAATGATAGAACAGATAAAAAAAGAAATGACTCATCTGAAGCCCACAGGAGCTAATGAAAATCCATGGAGTAGCTATTGGAGAGGATTATAATGAAAACATTTGAAATTTTTGAAAATGGACAAAAAGTTAAAGCTAGGGCTGAAATCGTAAAAAATAAAATATGGGTTCATCTTTCTGGGCAGACCATGGTTTTTGATCTAGAGACAGGACGAGTTAATAAAAGAAGTACAAATCAGAAGACCTCTAATCCACATTTGATAATGGCACCAATGCCTGGGAAGATTACTAAAATATTTGTAGTTCAGGGACAAGCCATTAAAGTTGGAGATTCGTTGATTGTTATGGAGGCAATGAAGATGGAATATACCTTAAAGACAAGTATTGCCGGAAAAATCAAAAAAGTGAATTGTCAGGTGAATGAACAAGTCCCATTAGCAACATTATTGGTCGAGATAGAAGACTAAGGTTTATTATGAAGAAAAAAATAACACTAGTAGAAGTCGGTCTAAGAGATGGTTTACAAAATGAGTCTAAAATCTTAACTGTGGAGCAGAAGGTAGAGTTAGGAAAGAGGCTTTTAGGTAGTGGGATTAGAAGAATGGAAACCGGAGCTTTTGTCAGAGCTGATCGTATTCCTCAAATGCAAGGAAGTGATGATGTTTTTAGAAAACTTTATAATCCCAAGCAAAAATCATTATTGTCAGTGTTAGTTCCAAATGAAGTTGGAATGATAAAGGCTATTGAAGCAGGAGTAAAAGAAGTTGCTGTTTTTGCTGGTTGTTCAGAGTCATTTTCTCAAAAAAATATTAATTGTTCTATTGAAGAAAGTTTTTTGCGTTTTGAAAAAGTTTTTGTTTTAGCAAAAAAAAATAAAATCAAAGTCAGAGGGTATTTGAGCGTTTGTTTTGGTTGTCCTTTTGAGGGTGCTGTTAGTGAAGCTAGAGTTGTTAAGTTAGCAAGCAAGTTATATGAAATGGGTGCTTACGAAATTTCTATAGGTGATACTATTGGCGTGGCACATGCGGGACAGGTTAATTCTTTAATGACAAAATTAAAAAAAGTAATTCCTGTAGAAAAATTAGCCGGCCATTTCCACGATACTAGAGGTCAGGCTTTAGCAAATATTTTAGAAGCTTATAATTTAGGTATAACCGTTTTTGATTCAAGCATTGGAGGCCTTGGAGGCTGTCCTTATGCTCCTGCAGCTACAGGTAATGTTGCGACTGAGGATGTTCTGTATATGTTTCAAAATAAAGGGGTTAGTGTTGGAGTTGATTTAAATAAGATACTAAGTATTCATTCATGGCTAAGTGAACAAATGCAAAAGCAACTACCTTCAAAACTAGGACAAGTTGGGCTGCTTAAATTAAAATGATTTTTCGAAATAAATTTTCAGATAAATTTCCTTAGTCTTTGAGCTTAATTGTGTGAAGTTAATGCTGTCTAAAAACATTACAGCTTATAATTGTTTTGAATATGAATAAACTTGTACTATGGTCCCACTCACAAAGTAGGGTGGGGTATCCCTAACTTTCGGCGGTGATGTTGGGGAGGTTTCATGGGGAGAGTTTATTTATCATTTATTTTGTCATTTCTTGTGATGTTTCAAATTTCTTGTCAAAAGTCAGATTCAAAGTCAGCAGTTGGTAATGTCATCGATGAAACGTTAGTTCTAAAAGTGACAAAAGAAAATTTTATCTCAGGAAAAAAATTCTGTTCTCTTTATGTTAATTCTACAGAGTATAACAGTAAAGAGTTTGGTGTTTGGATTGAAGTCCCAAGAAACTACCAAGAACCTAAAGAGAAAATAAAATTATATGCTTACACTAGAAAACCATTTAATCCCAGTTTGCCATCAGTAATTTTTATTGATGGGGGGCCTGGTCAGAATACCCACCATTCAGAAGATATTTATGAAAGTAGTTTTAATCAAATTAATTTTGATCAACGTGGCGTAGGGTGTTCGACGGCAGATACTTGGGAAGAGTACATACAAGTAGATCAGTATTCTTCAAATAATACCGTGCAAGACATTGAAATGATCCGTAAATATTTTGATATCAAGTCATGGGCTGTTTATGGAATCAGTTACGGCACTGTGCCGGCAACAATATATGCCTCAAAATATCCAGCCGTCAGTAAATCATTAGTTTTAGAGGGAGTTGTGGGGTCAGTTGATCACTTGAGTCGATCATCATTTTTAGTTGAAAAATGGAACTTGGTTTTGAAACGGTTAAGTGAAAAACAACTCGCAAGTTTTGAAAGTGTGATTTTCAGCAAAGATAGAAAAAAGATTTCGATTTTGAATGAGTATCTTGGAATTTCAGCATATATGGATGCTGGTTTTGTACAATTGAAAGAGAGAATTTTTGATAAACTGTTTCCTTTATCTGGTGGTATTTCAGATAGTTCCTTTGAAGAGCTAAACATAAAAATTCAAAAATTCAAAAATAGATATGCAACTCCACAGCAGCCTGGTGCTGTTGATGAGAATATTCTAATAACGTTTTATTGTAAGGAACTAAACGCTTTTGCTAAAGATAAATTCGAGGTTAACTATTATAAAGGTATTGGATTCGTTGAAGAGCCCACAGATAAAAAAACACGTTGGAAAGATGATTGTCATAAACTAGGACTTACTGAGCAAAAACAAGAACCTTACAACGAAGGCTTGTACAAAGTTCGACGCCCAGTATACTATTTACAAGGCAGTCATGATGCCGCGACAGTAGCTACTGGAGCCATGGAGCATTGGCGAACAGTGCCTCTGGATCGGTCTTATTTTCTATTGGCAGTCAAGGGTGGTCATAACCCAGGTTTATCGAAGCTGAAAACTGAAAATGAAAAAATAAAATTAGAACATCAGGATTTATATAAAAAAGTTTTTTTAGATGAAGGTCTTACGAGTAGTTTTGTAACACAGCTGAATAACTCAGTTGAAAATTATGAAACAAATAGTTGGACTCGAGAAGTAAAGTGGCAACTCTACACTCAGTTTCCTAAGAACTCATTTTCAATTGAGAAGCAATTTGAGGGCATAAGGGCCAATTCAAATTCATTGACTCTAGAGTGAGTGAATATAAAGTAATAGTTAAAATGCGCCCTAAGCAAAGGATAACTATTATGAAAAATTATTTTAGATTGGCAATTTTGTTTTTATGTTTCAGTTTGGCGTCTGCTTCTTTTGCATCAGAAGGAAGTGGTGAGAAAATTGGAAAAAAAATTGATGTTAAAATTGAAGAAGCACAAAACTACTCACAAGAGAAAAAAGAAAAAATTCAAAAAGAGTTTCAAACTCAGCTAGATAAAATAGACTCAGATATTCAAATTTTAAAAAGTAAAATTAATAATACTAAAAAAACTGTAAGTGCGGATGTAAAGGCACACTGGACTGATAATGTTAATTTACTTGAAAAAAGAAGAATAGAGCTGAGACAAGATTTAGAGAGTCTTCAGCAAAGCTCTGGAAATGCTTGGGAAGAGTTAAAAACTGGAATGCAAAATGCTGTAGCAGATTTAAAATCTTCGTTTAAGAAGGCAAAAAAAGAATTTGCTCACTCCGATAAAAAGGCACAAGAAAAAGTTTCAACGAATGATGAAAAGAAGGAAAAATTAAGCGAAGAAAAAAATAAAGAAACAATTGAAAATAAATCAAAAAATAAGAATAAAGAAAAAAAATAAAATTGATGAAGTTCTTATTAAAAGGGTCATATAAATGATTAAGTTACCAGAAAAAAAAGTTATTTCAAAATGTATAGAAGAATTTGAATTGCAAACTCAAATCGAGTTTAAACTAATTATTGAAAAAAAAGCCGCTAATTATAGTGAGATTATCTATACTCTTTTGTTGGTTTTTGTCTTTATTTTTTGGGGAGCTGTTCACTTTTTTGACGCCGATTTTGATTTTAATGTGATCTATTTAGAAGCCCTATTTTTGGTTGTTTTTAATTATTTGTTTTTAAGTAAGTTTCTAGTTATTCAGTATTTTTTACCAGATAGTTTAAAATTAAGAAAAGCTAAAGAGCGAGCTTTGTTTTTATTTGCGCGGGAAAAAATATACAGGACTAAATTGAGGTCAGGTATGTTGCTTTATTATTCAAAATTAGAAAAAAAAGGAATTTTCATAGTCGATGAAGGTGTAAAAGAAAAAATAAATCCTGATCAGTTAGAGTTCTGGCAGGCAGAGTTTAATCGTAGTATAAATAGTGAGAATTTTATCGAAGAGTTAGGTGCTTTTATACGTACATTTGGAGTTTTTTGTCATAGGATTTGGCCTGATGAAACCTTTACTAATGAATTATCTAACGAAGTATTGGGTAAATAACATGTTTAAAAGAAAATTAAAAATAGATTCAATCATTATGATGTGCTCTCGTGTGCTTATTTTTTTAACTTCTAGTAACCTTTTTATTGTAACTGGCTTTTTATTGCTAATTGTCGAGGAAGCTGATTCAAGAGTTGGCGGTGGACATTCTTATGGACGTGGAAGAAGTTCAGGTGGGAGTTCTAGTGGTGGATGGAGTTCGGGCAGCTCTAGTTATAATGGGTATAACAATGGTGGCGGCGCTATCTTTGAGATGATATATTGGTTTATTCGAATTTGTGTTAGATATCCTGCTTTTGGAATCCCCTTATTACTTGTTATCTTCTATTTGATTTATTCCTATAGAAAAAATTTAAATAAATATTCTGATTATTATTCTACTTATGGCGGGAACAGTAATACTTCAAGTAAAGAAACTTCTGCTCTAGCGAATAGAACACGCGAGTACATTAGTATTATAAATCAAAATGATTCTAACTTTTCGTTCCCCATTTTTAAAGATTTTATTTTTTCTTTATATTCACAACTACATGAGTTTAGAGCTCAGAATAAAATAGAAAACTTAAGTTTATTTTTCTCAGAGGAGTTACTTCAAAGACTTCAAACTGAGTCTAAAAGCTTAAAAAGTGTTGATGAAGTTGTCATTGGTAACTGTCAAATAGTTAAAGTCTCAAAGGATAAAGAATTTTTACAAGTAAAGATTTTATTTACAGCAAACTACACTGAATTTTATAAAGATGGGTCTTCAAAGCGATTTGTTTTAAAAGATACTTGGCAGCTAAGACGAAGCGTTGGAGCTGTTTCAAAGGCGCCAGAAAAAATTTCAGCTCATAATTGTCCTAATTGTGGCGCGTCTAACGAGTCAATAAGCTTTGGAAAATGTCAACGATGTGGCGTTACTAATCAAGAAGCAAGACTGGATTGGCTTGTTTATGATATTTCCTCAGTGAGGGAAGCACATTATTCAGCAAATAATTTATCTCCCATGTTGTCTGGACAAATTATAGAAGAGGGAACTCAGTTGCCAACATTGAGAGATCCGCAAATTGATATTTCAGTTAAAGAGTTTTTTCCAGTTCGTGATGAATTAGAGTATGCAAGAAAAAGATTTGAAGAGGTTTTTTTGAACTTGCAAAAAGCATGGAGCGAACAGAAGTGGGAGCTAGCTAGGCCTTTTGAAACAGATGCTTTATTTCAATCACATTATTTTTGGATTGAAGATTATAAAAGAAAATTGCAACGTAACCATATCGAAAAAGTTAATGTCCAAAAGATAGTTCCTGTCGCTTTATACAATGATAAGTACTATTTGAGTTTTACAGTCAGAATTTTTGCCGAGATGATTGACTACACCAAAGATCAGAAAGGTAAACTTATTAGTGGTTCTAATTCAAGGAAAATCAATTTTACAGAATATTGGACTTTTATAAAAGGGATTGGTTACAACCACAAAGATGCTAAAACAAAAAGTATGTTAAATTGTCCTTCTTGCGGTGCTGGTTTGAAAATTTCTATGGCTGGAAATTGTGAATTTTGTTCGTCAAAAATAACACTAGGTCAATTTGACTGGGTATTATCACAAATTGAACAGGATGAAGAATTTAATTTGGGTTAATATCTGCTAAGTCATTGATAGTAGGTTTAACAGTAAATTCATATTCAAAGGGTATTGAGTCTTGCCAGTTGTCCTTTCTGCCCCAGAAAGAAATTTTGTATTTTCCAGGAGTTAAATTTCCGGGAGGACTCCAAATGGTTTCTTTGACTTCGAATAAAGAGCCAACCAACTTCCAAGGTTTATCTATTCTTTCGGACATATGATAGGAATATTCTAACTTTCCAATGATGATGATAGATCTTTTTTGCGGTAGTTTAATTTCAAATTGATTTTCATTTTTAGGATTATTTGCCACTTCAAAATTTAGGTCGCTTATTTGTGCAGAAGAGACAGTAATTTTTTTTGGAGAAAAAGACTCCTTACCCATGACTTCTTCATTGCCAATACTTGTGATTGAAAAAGTGAAACTGCCGGCTTCTAAGAATAATTCAGCACTCGTTGAATTTGATATTTTTTCTAAAACCGTCTTAGTGTTGTTGTCATAAACTTTAAGTAAGTATTTTTTAGCTTGAGGAGCTTGGTTCCAGTTAATAAGAACTTTTCCTTTCATAGTTTTATTAGAGGCTCTTCCGGCAAAGAAACTTTCTTTATTTGTTTGATCTGCTTCGTTAAACTTAACAGGATCTGGCGGAACCTCAATGGGTGTTAAGTCACTCCAAGAGCTGAATTTTCCATAACTATCAAGAAATCTACCTCTTATTTTGACTTTTCCTGAAGTCGATTTGAACTTAAGTAAACTAGTCTTAGACTCAAAGGTTTTAAGTAGTTTATTTTTTGAGTTAAAAACTTGAACTTGATATTTAACTGCATTTTTATTTTCTTCCCATTGCATTTCGACAGAAGAAAGTTTTTTAGAAATCGACTTTATTGATGAATCATCAGGCTGATTTGCGTAGCTGATTCCTATTTGGAGAGTTAAAAAAAAAGAAAACAAATAATTATGGATCATGCTTGTTTATTTTTTTATCTTCTTGATCGTTAAATGATAGATCTGAAATCACTAAAGCCAGCTGGAATGCCTGAATTTCAGTCAATTTGAGCGAGTTTTCTTCCAGCGTAAAGGCAATTATTTTTTTAAAATTAGTTGGAGCTTTGGGGCCTTTAGAAATTACTCTTTGGGCAAGATTTAGAGTGTCTTTTATATTTAAACCTAATCGTTTGTGAGATTGGACATATTTTATAATATCATTAAAATCTTCAAAAACACCTTTTGGAAAAAGTTCTGTATATTTAGTCAAGTTTAGTGCTAGTTGAGCACAGGTTTTTTTATCTAAACTAAGTTGTTTTTCAGCAGTGCAGAGATCAACTATTTTTACAAAATCATCTCTGAGTTTAATGGGATCACCTTTGTAATCTTTAGATAATCCATTGGCTAGTTTGTATGCTGTTGTAAAATCTAAGTTGAGATAATTTTCTAAAAATAATTTTTGAAAAAGAACAAAAAAGTTTTTAGCTCTTTCATTATCAAAACCTGAATACTCAAGGCTAACTTCAAAAGCTCTTGTTAACTCTACTCCACTTTTTTTAAGAAGTAAAAAAACTTTTTGAAAGCGCTCAAAGGCACCAGTACAATTCTTAGCTACATCGATAGCTGCTTTGATAGATCTTGGCTCATTAAAATCAAGTTCTTTTTCCTTAGAGAAAAACTCAAATGCTCTTTTAAATTCAACTGCAGATTCACAAAATCTTTTGTCTTCGATTGGGGGGTACAGTAAACGGTCATCTGCTGCCGGTAAGGCCTTAAAGGTTGCAAAGTTTATAATTATAAAGCAACAAGCAGGTAGCCAGTTTTTCATTTAAAATTTCCATTCCACAACTAGACGAGGTGACCACTGAGAGTATTGAGTCGGTTTATAGATATCTGTGTACACAACAGGAGTGTATATTTTTCTTTTGTACTCCATTTGTTTTTCATAGTTTTCGACGTATTTATTTTTGAAAATAAGAGGCATAAAAGCAGCTAACATAGCCACTCCTGCATAAAGATTATAATCACTATTAACGACATCTATAAGTCCTCCAGATGCCACTAAATTAGTGATCGTGGATAAGTAAGTAAGCATTTTAATTAATTCGGCTGGTTTTTGCATGGCTTCTTCAGCCATTCTTTCTTTAAGAAGACTTGATTTTTTATCTTTTCCTTTGATGTTGTTAATTTTATTAAGCTCCGTAAGATATGGCTGACCTGCTGATATAAAATATGTCAGTGCGAACCAAGAAACTGAAACCCCAACAGCGGCATTAACTTTAAAGTCTGTATACTTTCGAAAGTCATCATCATTTTCTTTCGCCGGATTAAATCTATTCTTGTGCATTAAGGCAGCAAGTAGTGTGGCTCCAGAAGCTACATGGAAAGGCCAAAACATAAACCAGCCATTATCCTGTTCTCTGAATCCATCCATTTGTAAACGTTCACTAGCTCTTGGTACAACTTGAAGTTCTGGATAGTCCAGAGAATTTAGAAACATTGATTCATTTTGGTGAGTTTCTAACAGAAGTACTTCACTTTTTTTTGTATCGCTTTTCTCATTTTCATTTTTGAAATCTTCAGATTTTGGAGTGTTAACTACTTTTACTGGAGATTTTTTGTCTTGGGCAGTGCTAGAAATAGAAGTTAAAAAAAACAAAATAGAAAATAGTATCGAAATTTTTTTTTTCATGAGAGATCCTTAATAAGTTAAAATACTTCTATAAGCTATGTTAGTTATAAATAGCCAAAATTATAAATGAAATTTTTAACTCTAAGGACTTAGGGCGTGATCAAAAAAAATTAATGTTTAACTGTACCAATATAAATGTAGGCAATTCCTAAACTTAAAGGATAGTAGGTTACTTCAGAAAATTGGTGAGTTTTTTTCATTAATTTGACAAACTCATCGCGACAGGGAAAATCAGCAGATGATTTTTGCAGATAAGAATAAGCTTCAGCTTCACCGGTTATTAAGCCCCCAATTTTTGGTAGTATCTTAGTCGAGTAAAATTCATAAAGTTTATTTAAAACAGGGAATGGAATTTGACCAAATTCAAGAATACAAACTTTACCACCGTCTTTCGTTACACGAGCTAGCTCTGCAATTCCTTTAAGTGGATCAGCGACGTTTCTGATTCCAAAAGAAATACTAGTAATATCAAATCTTGAATCTGCATATTGTAAATGCATAACATCAGCGATTTCGAAGTTAATTTTTAGATGTTTTTCGATCGCCTTCATAGGGGCATGGTCTAGCATTTCTTTGCAGAAATCGGTTCCTAATACGGTCCCAGAATTGCCGACAGTTTTTTTAAACTCGATGGCTAGGTCTCCTGTGCCAGTGGCGCAATCTAAGACAGAATGACCTAGTTTAGCCTGGCTTAGTTCAACTAGTTTTTTTCTCCATAAATGATGAATTCCGATAGAAAGAACATTATTTGCTTTATCATAGCCTTTGGCTACTTTTGAAAACATACTTTTAATTTTTTCAGGTTTTGAAGCGTGAATGTCCATTTTATTTCCTCAATTGAATTTGCATTAAAGTTATTATTTTTGACCTACGATTTCAATGATCCTATTAATTTTTGTCATAAGAATCTCAAACTGAGGAAATGTCAGAGCTTGGGGGCCATCTGAGAGTGCCTCTTTGGGATTGGGATGAACTTCAACCATAATACCATCGGCACCCAAGGCAGCAGCCGCAAGCGCTAAGTCAGGGACTAACAAACTCACTCCGACTCCATGTGAAGGGTCAACAATAATAGGGTAATGGGTTTTGTGTTTTATAAAAGCAACAGAGTTGAGATCTAGTGTATTTCGAGTTACAGTTTCAAACGTACGGATTCCTCTTTCGCATAGGATTACAGAGGCTTTTCCCCCTTGCTCGATGTATTCGGCAGATTTTATCCATTCGTCAACAAAGGAGGCAAATCCTCTTTTAAGTAATACGGGTTTATCTTGCTGGGCTAGCTCTTTAAGAAGAGAGTAATTGTGCATATTTCTAGAGCCTACCTGGAAAAGGGAAACGTAGGGGTAGAGTTCTTCGATATCCCTTGGGTCCATGACCTCTGAAACAATTCCCTGGTTAGTTTCAGTGGTAATTTTTTTCACTAGTTCAAGGGCCACAGAGCCAAGCCCTTGAAAACTTTTATGAGATGTTCTAGGTTTCCAAACGCCTCCACGAAGTAGTTGAGCTCCATTTTTTGTAACAAAATTGGCCGTAGAAGAGAACTGAAGCTCATTTTCAATAGAACAGGGGCCAGCAATAACGCAGAAAGACCCACCTCCAATAGAAAGGTTTTTGTTGCCGCTTACAATTTCAACAATTTTTTTTGAAATTTTTGTATCTGTAATATTTGAAAACATCATTTTTTGTTACCATTAAAGCGTTACTAGTATTAAAACAATAACTGGAATATTTATTGGAAAACACTGTGGAAATGACAAATACCATAAATCGACACCATTTTACAAACTTTTTAAATTCAGGAGCTCTTCTTCGTTGGGGTGATTCATGGCATTTATTCTGGGGACTTTCAGATAAAATCCCTATAGGTCCAGAATCTGTAAAAAGTAATGGGATCTATTCCTGTGATTATGTTAATAAACAATTTTTTCATCAGAACTTTGAAAACTTTGCTATTTTAGACAAATCGGAGTTTGGGGCTTTATTGCGGGAGTATAAAACCAAATTGTTATCCCATAAGGGCCATAGATTTCTACTTTCGCCTCAGTGGGAGGAAATTGACAAAACTCCCTTTTCTGAGAGTTTTTGTCGAATAAAAAAAGCTATTAGTGAGGGGAAAATTCAAAAGGCTGTCCCCTTTAATTTTCAGTTTGGTCATGTTACTACTTTGAGTGGTAATCAGGGATTAACAAGTGAGCATAAATTACAACTTCTTGCTCGTCTAATTGAAGCTGATAAGAGTTTAATACCTTATGCTCAATGGGATGAGAATAACGGTTTTATGGGAGTAACTCCTGAGTTGTTTTTTAGTATTGAAGATCAAGTATTAACAACTATGGCATTGGCAGCCACTTCTGATAAAAAAGTTCCTAGGGAAGTTTTTTTGAATGACCCAAAAGAATTGAAAGAGCATCAACTGGTAATTGCTGATATTCAAGAAAAATTAAAAAGCTTTGGAACTTTAGCAGTGGGTGAAAGCTATGTTTTTGAATTACCACACTTGAATCATTTGAGGACAGATATTCAAGTGAAACTTGATGCGCATATTGATTTTTATAAAATCCTTCAGACTTTACATCCTACTTCGGCTCTAGGCATTTATCCTAACAACGAGTATTGGAAAGAGTTTATTCAGTTACCTTTACAAAACTTAAGAGCTGGTTTTGGGGCTCCTTGGGGGTTTCACTTGAATGGAAGTTGTTTCTTTGTGGTAGGAATTCGTCGTTTGGAATGGATGGGAAGCTCAATAAGAATTCCAGCGGGTTGTGGAGTTGTAGAACTAAGTGATCTAGATAAAGAATGTGCTGAAGTCGAGAGAAAAATTAATTCAGTAAAAAAAATGTTTTTTCCTCAAGAAGAAATAATACCTGCAGTTACTGAAAAGGAAATTTCTGTCCATGAGTAATATGCTGATGACAGCTAATTTTATTCAAACCCTTCTAGATCAAGGTGTTGCCGAGTTTTGTCTTTGTGCTGGTGCCAGAAATGCGACTATTATTAAAACTTTCTCAGAGAATCCACAAATACCAGTGTTTCATTTTTTTGAAGAAAGAAGTGCTGCTTTCTTTGCTCTAGGGCGTATGCAAAAAATTAAGAAGCCAGTAGCTGTGGTAACAACAAGTGGAACAGCTGTGGCAGAACTTTTACCAGCGGTGATTGAAGCTTTTTACTCTGGTCTTCCGTTGGTTTTGATAACAGCAGATCGTCCAAAAAATTATCGTGGATCAGGAGCTCCACAGGCGATTGAACAAGTTGGAATCTTTAGTCATTATGTAGATAACCATTTTGATTTTGATATAAATGAATTTCCTGAGTTTAAAGACTATATTTTGCCAGAGCAGAAACCAGTTCATTTTAATGTTTGCTTTGAGGAGCCATTGATTGATGGGCATGCTGGAAAACTAAAGTTAACAGGCCTGGAATTGATAAAAGTTAGGGCTACAAAAGTTGAAGAGGAAGTTGACTTAAATTATTCTTTGAAAAAATTTTGTGAATTATTCATAGGTAAGAAGCCTTTTGTTATTGTAAGTGGCCTACAGCTAGAGATTGAAGACGAGAAAGCTTTGATTTGTTTTTTAAATAAGCATCAATTTCCTCTTTATTTAGAGGGAACTTCAGGGCTAAAACACCATCCTGAATTACAGAGGCAGTCATTGCTTGCTGTGGATAAGGTTCTTAAAGTGTTGATACAGAAGGGTGAAGTGGATTGCATTTTTAGAATCGGAGGCATTCCTACGCTCAGATTTTGGCGTGATCTTGAGTTTGATTATAAATACTTACCAGTATACTCATTATCCGAAAAAAAATTTACTGGTCTTAGTCGCGAGTCAAATTTGTTTTGTGGGATAAAGGAATTTATTCATTTTGTTAAAGAAGACTCATCTGCATTTACAGTCAATAAAAGCAGTACAAATTTCATAGAATCTATAAAAAAAGATTCTCATTTGTCGTTAAAATTATTAGAACTTTTCAAGAAGTATCCTAAAGCTGAACCAGCTATGATTCATAGCCTTTCTGTTTTATTACAAGCTAACGCTAATAATTTATACTTAGGAAATAGTTTACCTATTCGAGAATGGGATTTGGCGGCAGATAGAGGGACATTTCTTCGGCGTGTTTTTGCCAATCGTGGTGCAAATGGTATTGATGGTCAAATTTCTACTTTTTTAGGGATAGCTCATCAGCAAGAGAACTCATGGGCTCTGTTGGGAGATTTGACCACAATGTATGATTTGGCTGCTTTGTGGATTTCTGAACAAATTAAGCTATCAGCTACAAATATTGTAGTGATAAATAATCAAGGCGGGATGATTTTTGAAAGAATATTCAAGAATGAATATTTTTTAAACCGTCATCAGATTCAGTTTAAGTCTTGGGCTACAATGTGGAATTGGAGTTATCAAAAGTGGACTGAGATACCTGCTAAAATCAATCAAGAAGTTGCTTCTGATAAAAATATTATAGAACTAGTTCCTTGCGCTGAACAAACAGCTCATTTTTGGAAGGATTGGGACAGTTATTGATTTCATTAGATATCTTTTTTTTACATGGTTTCTTAGGCAGTTCAAGTGATGGAAATCAAATAGAGGAATTATTAAAAGATCGATTAAGTATTCGATTTAAATGCCAAGTCCATTTGGTAAATTATCTAACAAAAGAAGAACTAAATCCTCAAAATGATTATACACAATTTGCTAAAAATTTTTGTGAATATGTAAGTAAAAAAAACTGTCAGGGTAAAAAGATTCTTATAGGTTATTCTTTGGGTGGAAGGCTTGCTTTACATGTTTTAAAGGAAGATCCTTTGCTGTTTGATCAGTTTATTTTAATCTCATCTCATACGGGACTCAGTAGCGCTGAAGACAGACAAAATAGATTAGAAAGTGATGAGCTATGGGCAAAAAGATTTCTAAATGAAAACTTAGAAACAGTTGTTGCTGATTGGAACCAACAGCCTGTATTTAATATGGGAAAATTAGAGCCTGTAAGAACTCCTCAAGAGAAAGATCGTAAAATTTTGGCTTTAATCCTAAGGCAGTGGTCTTTAGGCAAGCAACAGGATTTAAGTTATTTGTTATCGCAATACAAAGAAAGAATTCATTACTGTGTTGGCTCTGTTGATTCTAAGTTTGTATGTTTGACCAAAGAAAAAATTGAACCTATTTTAAAAGACAGATGTCATATCGTAGAAGCATCAGGACACAGAATTATTTTTGATAATCCAATAGCTTTGGTCGATATTATAAGTTCAATCTTAATTTGAGATATTTATTCAGATAATAATTTTTGTGAATGGATGTTTTACTGTTTAACTTGGGAAGTGATTTTGCTCATAACTTCTTTGATCCATTGAGAATAATAAATTACGTTTGTATAAATTGAGAATTGATTGCAATCATCTTTTAAGTTTGTTTTTGTATCAACATATCCACGAGATGCAACCCCCCACAAGTAATACAAATTGTTAATAACTAAAAAAGCCGGACCACCAGAGTCACCATGACAGGAGCCTTTTCCTTTCCTTTGCTCAACAAGCACTTCTGTTTGAGAGAATTGTAGGCTTGCAATCGGAGTTGTTACTTTTCTTAAAACTCCTGAGCCTTTTTTTAAAACTCCATCGTTTGCACCATAACCAGCAAGAACAGTCAAAGCGCCGTCTTTTAGATATTGAGAATAGGGGAGAAAGCTTGCAAACGCATAATACTTAGGAGTTATTCCATCATATCTTATGATTGCAATATCACTAAGATTTTTTGTGTTGTTAATATTTGCTTTAGCCATAGGGAACGGAATCATAGCTATGACTTTTCTTCTTTCAATATTTTGGGGTATTTGCTTCAAGGAGGTTAAAAGATTTGGAGTAAAATAGACATAAAGGGAGTTCGCATTAGAGCTTAAACAATGGGATGCAGTTAATACAAAATTATTTCCTAAGAGTGTACCAGTACACTTCCCTTGCGTGAGAGAATCATAAATAAAAACAGTTACTCTTGCAATAGAGTCGGTCAGACTTGTAACTTCTTCGCCGCCAATGATTTGACTTGGTCCACTCATTTCCGTCTGTGGCAAAAAAGTCATTGATTCCTTTTTTCCACAGCCAAAAAGAAGAAAAAAGCTCCCAAGAAATATTACCCAAGAGCAAAAAGACAAGTTTTTCAATGTCCCCTCCATTAAAACTTGATTCGATGCTAAGATCGCAGAATTCAAATTTTAAACAAGAAGATTTTTTTTTGCTCAGCTATTAATTAAAATTATTTAAACCACGATTTCGCGGATTCAGTAGCTGCAATCAATTGATGAAGGATCCCTTTCTCCATAGCCGAATGCCCACTATCAGAGATATAAAACAATTTTGAGGTTGGCCATAGTTTATGAAGTTCCCAGGCGTTTTTTGGAGGACAAACAATATCATAACGACCATGAACAATATGACAAGGAAGATGATTTATTTTATGAACTTGCTCTAGAAGATAATTGTCTGTGGGGAAAAACGCTTTGTTAATAAAGTAGTGGCATTCAATTCGCGCAAAAGGCAAAGCTTTTTCAGCTTCTTCATATTCGCTGATAAAATTGGAATCAGGTATTAATTTAGAGGTGGAAGCCTCCCAAGTGCTCCAAACTTTCGCTGCTTTTAACTTTAGCTTTTCATCAGTTGAAGTTAACTGTTTATAGTAGGCACTAACCATATCAGTTCGTTCATTAGCAGCGATTTGATTCCAGTAAACTTCCCACTGATCAGGGTATATCAAAGAAGCACCTTCTTGATAAAACCAATTTATTTCCCATTTTCTACATAAAAATATTCCTCTGAGTATGAATCCAACACATCTCTCTGGATGAGTTACCCCATAGGCTAAAGCAAGAGTTGACCCCCAACTTCCACCAAATACAGCCCACTTATCTATTGCTAAATGATTTCTAAGCTTTTCAATGTCAGCAACTAAATCCCAGGTCGTATTTTCATTTAGTTCAGCAAAGGGAGTGCTTTTTCCACAACCACGTTGGTCAAATAATATAATACGATATTCTTTAGGATCAAAAAAACGGCGATGTTCTTCAGAAATCCCTCCACCAGGGCCTCCGTGAAGAAAGATAATTGGTTTTCCCTTGGGACTACCACATTCTTCGAAATAGATAGTATGTAAATTTGAAACTTTTAAAAAACCTGAATTATAGGCTTCAATGGGAGGGAAAAATGTATTCATGTTGTCTCCTAATAAAATTTAAAATTGATTTGATACTTGCTGTTTGATGTCTAAAGGAAGAAATGAATGTTTTAATGCTAATTCATTAATTTTATGAAAATCATTTTTTGTATAGTTAAATTCTCTAACCAAAAAACTGTAATCATCAGAAAGATTGGTATTAAAAATACCAGGATCATCAGAGTTAATCGATAAAGAGACCCCATTTTGATATAACTCGTTAAAGGGATGAGATGGTAAATTCATGAAGGCTTTGGTTAAGACATTGCTTAATGGGCAAACTTCTAGGTGAATATTTTTTAGTTTAATGAATTCGATAATTTCTCTATTGGTTATTGTTTGAATGCCGTGGCCTATTCTCTTAGCATGCAGTTTCTCAACAGCTTCTTTGACTCTATTAGCAGCTTTGCTATCAGGAGTTTCTCCACAGTGAATTGTGATTGGCATTCCTTGATCATGAGCTTTATCAAAAAAAGGAATGTAATCAGCAGTGTTAAATTTTTCTTCGCTATCAGCTAAATCAATCGCAATAAAGGTATTTTTATTTTGCAGGGTGAAGTCTAAAACTTTTTTCAGATTTTCTGCACTTTGTCCACGTTGTAGAATGGAAATCAAACCGGTGGCTATTGGAAATTTTTTTTGAGCTTGATTAATACCATCAAGAATTTGAAAGTGAATTTTTTCGAAACTTAGTTGTGAAACCTCTTGAATGAAATTTAAGGAATACCGTAACTCAATTAGACGAATTCCATCATTGTAAGCGTCTTCAAGGACCTCATAAGTTAAACGCTGTAAAATTCCAGGATGAGATAAAATTTTTTGCGCCTTAGTGAACTTTTTTAAAACACTAGTTAAATCATTCATTGGCTCTGTTACTAGAAAATCACTTTCAATTTGCTTAAATTTTTCTTTTGAAGTCCATTGGTATTCTTGTGCTAACTCTGTTAAAGTAGAGTATCTCCAGGAGCAGTCAAGATGACGATGAAGTTCAACTTTAGGAATATTTTTTATAGATATAATGTCTGAGATTGATTTTTTTTCAGCTGTTTTCATGGAAGCATAATCTGAAAATAATTAATTTTTTGCAAGTCTTTGTGAATAAAAAAAGGGACAGTGAAATTTCTCTCACTGTCCCTGAGACGGTTAATTTTAGCTAATTACTGTTTAGAATCTAGCTCTAAAAAGCCCAAGAGCTTGAGCTGCTTTCAAAGTGTCAATACGTCCACTGCCGTATGTGTTAGGATCTTGTCCTACTTTTGCTGCTGTTGACTTTAATGCGTTTGAAAGTTGTTCAACAGTTAGTTTAGGTTGTAGTTGATACATTAAAGAAACTACACCAGCGGCATGGGGAGTTGCCATTGATGTTCCAGAAAGCTCCGCATATTTGTTTCCGGGCATAGAAGATTTAACTTTAACACCAGGAGCTAATACATCGGGCTTTACAAAACTTCCTGTTTTCCAAATAGCAGGTCCACGTGAGCTGAAGTTAGCAATTTGATCTTGACTATCAGTTGCGCCGATAGTGAATGCATTTGGGCAACCACCAGGTAATCCAACAGTTTTAGCTCCAGGCCCTGAGTTTCCGGCAGCAAATACAGGCATAACACCAAGTTTTACCCAAGCATCAACAGCTTTGCACATAGCATTGTCTTTAGGGTCTTCTTTAGCGGAAGGAGATCCACCACCCCAAGAATTTGACACTAACATAGCGCCATCATCTGTTTCGGGTTTACCATCTGGATCAACAACCCATTGCATAGCAAGTACTGCATTAGAAAAAGAACCACTACCATTTTTGTCTAGAAACTTAGCTGTGATGAACTTAACTTGAGGAGCAACGCCAATCGCAGTTCCTGAAGCTGTGCCTCCAGCAATTGTTCCTGAAACGTGAGTTCCATGTCCTTGATCATCATAAGGCTCAGTTTTTTTAGAAACTAAATCCGCAAAAGCTACCACTTTGCCTTGTAAGTCTGGATGAGAAGCATCGATACCAGTATCGATAACTCCGACTCTTACACCTTGTCCAAGTGCATCTGGTTTAGCTTTTCTGAATTCGGGTATAGCAATTTTTTGTAATCCATAAGTGAATTGAGGTTCATCTCTCATTTGAGATGGTGCTACCCAGCGTCCTTCAACGGGTGCTATGAGTTTTACTACAGAATCTGCGTAAACATAGTCAATAGAGTCAACAGTACCTAATTTGCTAAGTTCCTTTACTGGAAGGTCAACGATCATACCATTGATCAGCCAAAGTGAATAAGACTGCGTTGGCATACCACCACGTTTCCATTGTCCCAAAGTTTGCATGAATTGAGCCTGACTTCTTTGCGCATTTTGCATCATCATCATTTGCATTTGTGCACGAGCCTGTGGAGCTCTTATTTGTACAGAGCCAACTCTTGAAAAGTCCACTGACGATTTAAAGGTAACAACAGTTCTTACGATTCTGTTATCATTTGATCTGCCTAAGTAGGGTTGCAAAATGGGATCAAATTGCACAGCCCAAGAATTAAGACAGAGTAAAGTAGCGACGGAAGTTATAAAAAACTTCATGGTTCCCCTCCTTGAGAAAATTTTTCAAGCCAGACCTTGGCTTGGTTTATTTAACACTGTAAAAAAGCCTAGTAACTGATTGTGTTTCGAGCAAAGGATATTTTATGAATCGCAAAAAAAAAGCTATTTATGGACAATGGTCCTACTCTAAGCATAGAATAAGTTATGAACACTATAAAAATAAATAATAAACTATTCAAGAATCCAATAAAACAACCACTTTTTGTAAGAGAAATTAAGAATCTGAAAAACGAAAATATTTTATTAAGTGATCCTCAAGCACTTAGAGCTATGATTGCTTTAATGGATATGAATGCTGTTTTGGGTGGAGCTGCTTCTCACTACGGAGGTCCCGCTGCTTTTGCTGAGTTAATGTCAGCTGTTCATGGTTATATGTTTTTTCAAGCAATGAAAAATCAAAAACAGTGGCATGAAATGTTTCATTTCGTAAACGATGCAGGTCATTGTGAAAACGGTTTGTATGCAATTAAAGCTAATTACGAAGTTGCTGGTTTGAATTTGGAAAGTTTGAAAAAATTTAGATCTATCAATTCTAATTTGACAGGTCATGGGGAATCGCATTTATTTCCTGAGGGCGTTTTTTTAAGTAATGGTCCTTTGGGTTCTGCTTTTCCTCAAACTGTAGGGCTTGCTCTTGGAGAAAAATGGAACCAATCTCAACGTGTAACATTGTGTGCGATTTCTGATGGGGCTTGTATGGAGGGAGAAGCTAAAGAAGCTTTTGCGACGATCCCTGGCTTAGCACAAAGAAAATTACTTGCTCCTTACGTTTTGATTATTAGTGACAACAATACTAAACTTAGCGGACGTATTGATAAAGATAGTTTTTCAATGCAACCTACATTTTCTGCTTTGGCATTACAGGGCTGGAAGGTAATTTCTCTTGAGCAGGGAAATGATTTACAATCATGTTATCAGACATTGGAACAAGCGGTTGAAGAAGCAACTAATCACCCAGAAGTTCCAGTTGTTATTCATGCTAAAACTATCAAAGGAATTGGAACAAAAAAAACAGCTGAGAGTAGTTCTGGTGGTCATGGATTTCCTTTAAAATCACCCAAAGAGTTATCTGCTTTTTTAAAAGAAATTTATAATGGACAAGATTATCCAAAAATTTTTGAATCGTGGATTACTGAGTTAATAAAATTAGAAGATCAGATTATAGCAAGTGGTAAAAAAGATTCAGGTGAGAAAATTCAAAAAGGTGTAGCTTCAGCGATGATTCAAGCTAAGAAAAAAGGTTTACCATTAATTTCAGTTACTTCGGATTTGCCTGGATCAACTGGAGTTGCCGATTTTAGAAAAGAGTTTCCAGAATCTTCTGTAGATGTTGGTATTGCTGAAAGTCAGATGATTTCGGCTGCTGCAGGTTTATCAAAGCTTGGTTTTATTCCCATAGTGGATACTTTTGCACAGTTCGGTGTTACTAAGGGTGCGTTACCATTAACTATGGCCTCTTTATCCGAAGCTCCAATTATTGCTGTTTTTTCTCATACAGGATTTCAAGATGCTGCTGATGGAGCCTCTCACCAAGCCTTGAGTTATATTGCTATGGTTGCATCGATCCCATATGTTGAAGTTTATTGTCTTTCATGTAGTGAGGAAGCTCACGAACTAATGACAAAAGCTATAGAAGATTTTCATTATCAGAGAAGTCAGGGGTTAGTTTGTAAATCGAAGATATTTTTTCTTGGTAGAGAAAATTTCCCAAAGACTTTTGGGGCTAAGGCTTATCAGCTAGGAAAAGCTCAGGTTTTAAAAACAGAGTGGCAGCATAAAAATGTAACTCTTTTGACAACGGGTTCATTGGTTGGAATAGCAATCAATGCAGCTGATAAATTAAAACTAAACTCTATTGGTTGTGAGGTTATCAATTTACCTTGCTTGAGTGATATTGATGTAAACGCTGTGAAGAAAAGTTTAGAAAGCTCTAATGGTAATTTGATAACAATTGAAGATCATCAGAAAATTGGTGGGTTTTCTCAAATGCTTTGTCACAAGCTATTAGAGGCAGGTGTTTCATTTAGATTAAAGGCTCACGCTGTTAATGGACACTTTGGACAAAGCGCTTATTTAGCTGAGGAATTATATAAAAAACACCATCTTGATGCTGAAAGTGTTGTTCAATCGGCCAAGGAATTAGTTTTATAGTTTTTTTAATTTATTACGCGTTACTATGTGTACTAAATTGTGTACTAAATTTTATCCCTAGGCTGCATTCGCAACTTGATTTAATCCCAAGATTTGATCTTGAGAAAATGCAGCTACGATATCAACCAGAATAAGAACTTTATCTTCTAGTTTTCCCATTCCAGTAATGAATTGACCGCTATCACTTTGACTTATATTTGGTGCTGGCTCGATTACCTTTTCATCCAGAGTGACGACCTCTTTTACAGAATCAACAATTAATCCTACAAAACCCGCAGGTGTATCTATTACAATAATGCAAGTGTCTCTTGTGTATTCTTCTGATGGAAGTCCAAAGCGTTCTCTGAGGTTAACGACAGGAATAATTTTTCCTCGCAAATTCATTACCCCTTTTATGTAGTGAGGGGTCTTAGGAACTGGAGTGATTTCACCAACGCGGTTAATCTCTCTTATGTTTTCGATAGCAACTCCATAAAATTCTTTCAAAAGTTTAAACGTTAAAAACTGTCCTGGTTTAGCTGTAGGTAAACTCATTGTGTCTCCCATTTTATCTAGTGATAAACAAGTTAAAGCGTATAATGTTTTGTCGTCATAATAGGTATGGACTTAAGTAAAATTTTTGTTTCAATCAGAGATAATGTGAGTTTTCTTTTATGATGGTTAAGAACTGTTAACACAAAGTCTAGTTTATCAGTAAAAAGCAATATGTTCTTTCGAAACTGAATGTAACTTCCGATCAAATTTGGGATAAAGCTTGGAGACATTCTATGAGTGATCAATCATTTTTTGAAGAACTACAAACTGACTTTTTAAACGAAGTGGCTTTTCTTTTAGAAACTTATGAAGAGCACATGCTTGGTTTGGAAAATGATCAAGATAAGGCGAGTCATTTAACTCAGATTTTCAGGGTGGCCCATTCCATTAAGGGGGGAGCATCTGCAGTGGGTTTTCAAGATTTTTCCCATTTTGCTCATATCGTTGAGGATTTGTTGTCCATATTACGAACTTCACCAGAATTTGTTAATTCAGAGATTATTTCTTTGTTGCTGCTTTCCGGAGATCAGTTTAAAAATCGAGTTAAAATGCTTCAAGAAAAGGATAACTCTGCTTGGGATGTTTCTGATCTTGAAAGAAGAATTAAAGACTGTATTAAAAATCTTACTGGAAAAAATAATGAAGATTTGAATACACAAACTTTGAATACACAACCAAGGACAGAGTCTATAATAAACTCTGATATAAAATTATCTTCTGAAACAAAAATGGAGCAAGAGCCTGTTAATAAAAATCAGGAGAAAGATCATACTAACTATGAGTTGCTAAATGAGTTGATGGCAGAACTTCCGGAAGAAGTTTTAAAAGAGTATCACAATGAAGAAGTTGCCAAACAAAGTGGAAATACAGAGGTACCAGTTGAAAATAAAGAGGGAGTGTTAAATAATATTATTCCTTTTGGTGAAGTTAAGAAGTCTGATGAAAACAAAAGCTTGCCTACAAACAATATAGAAACAGCAGCAAATTTGAATTCTAAAGTTACTAGTAGTTCTGTGCCAGCAAAAAATGTGATTCCTATCTCTTCAGCAGTCAACAGCAGTGGTAGTACTGGATCAAGTGACAATAAAGCTTCGCATAAAACCCACTCCAATCAAATTATCAAGGTTGATACTTCAAGAGTCGATAATGTTTTAGATGCCGTAGGTGAATTAGTTGTGTTAAAAAATCAGCTAGTTCATAACGAATTTATCAAAAATGGGAATAATCCTTTACTTGCGACCATAGTAGATCAATTAGATAAAGGGGTTAGAGAGTTATATGATAAGACTTTAAGTATTAGAATGACTCCTCTGAAATCTCTTTTTATTAAAATTCAAAGGATTGTTCGAGATGTATCTATATCTTTGGATAAACCAGTTAATCTTCAACTAATTGGAGAGGAAACTGAAGTTGAAAGAACAGTTTTTGAGCTGCTGAATGATCCGTTAGTGCATTTAGTAAGAAATGCCATGGATCATGGGGTTGAGAAAAGAGAAGTTCGTAAACAAAAAAGTAAACCTGAAGTCGCTAACGTTACTGTATCTGCAAAGCAAATGGGTGGAAATGTTATTATTGACATTATTGATGACGGTGGTGGAATTAGTCGTGATAGAGTCTTAGCTAAAGCTTTTGAGAAAAGACTTATACCAGAAAATATCAATCCAGATAATTTAAGTGATGAAGAAGTTTTTAAGTTTATTTTTGCTCCTGGGTTTTCAACGGCAGAAAAGATCAGTGATTTATCTGGGCGAGGTGTGGGGCTTGATGTTGTTAGATCCAATATTGAAAAAGTAAATGGTAAAATCAATATTATGTCGAAGGCTGGGCAAGGAAGTACTTTTAGATTAACCATTCCATTAAGTACAGCTATAACTGATGGAATTGTCGTGATGATGAATAAGCAAAGATATATCATGCCGATTTATGCAATTAAAGAAATTATAAAATTAAATAAAAACCAATTTACAGATGTACCTGGACAAGGCTACGTTGCTAAGGTCAGAGATACTCTTCTATCCGTAGCAAACTTGTCTAGTTTATTTGAGCAGTTGAATGACTTTATGAATACCTCAGATATCGATTTTGGTGCAGACAAGTTAGAGCAAAAACGAAGAAGTGATGAAGTGATGTTAGTTATTGTCGAGTCTACATCAAAAAGTTTTGCTATTCCAGTTGATGATGTTCTGGGACAAGCACAAGTTGTGGTTAAAAGCTTGAGCATTGGCGCTAATGTGCCTGAAGTTTCTGGGGCCGCAATTCTTGGTGATGGAAAAACGGTTTTGATTTTAGATCCTAATGCTATTGTCAAAGATATGATGAATGAGGTGGCAGCTTGAATACAGCCAGAAAGCTGTCCCAAGATGAAATTGAATTAAGCAAAGAAACATATGCTTTGTTTGCTGGACTTATGTATCAACTAGCTGGTGTTAACTTGCCGCTTAATTCAAAAAATGAAGCTTTGATTAAGAATCGGTTGATCCGAGTACTGCGCGCTTACCAATTTGAAAGTTATGAAGAGTATTGGAAGTATCTAAAGAATGGCTCAGATTCAGTTAAACAAGAATTTATTTCTGCGTTGACCACGAATATGACATCTTTCTTCAGAGAGAATAGTCATTTTGAATGGTTAAGAAAATATCTCAAGGCGCATTTTGAAAAATTATACTCTTTACGAATTTGGTGTTCAGCTTCAAGCACAGGACAAGAACCTTATACAATAGCTATTTGTGTATATGAAACTTTGACAGAAAGTCAAAGAGCTCATGTTAAAATTTTAGCTTCTGATATAGATCTAGAAGTTCTAAAGAAAGCATCACTTGGTTATTATACAGAAAATGAGATTACTGGGCTTACAAAAGAGCAAATACTAAAATTTTTTGATCGTCTTAATCAGCAAGGAGAACCTCTTTATAGAGTCAAAGATTTCCTCAGAAATATGGTTCAGTTTTCTCAGTTTAACTTGATGTCTGAAAAGTATGAGTTTAAGAGACCTTTTGACATTGTCTTTTGTAGAAATGTTTTAATTTATTTTGATGAAAAAACAGTAAAAGAGGTAATTGAAAAATTATCTCAGTCGTTGAACAAAGATGGCTTTTTGTTATTAGGACACTCTGAAAGTGGAAATATTAAAAATGAAAATCTAAAGGCATTATCAAAGGCCATTTACCAAAGAAAGGAATCACATGAAAAAAATTAGAGTTCTAATTGTTGATGACTCTGCTGTGATTCGAAAATTTTTAGAAAAAATACTTTCTACTGATCCTGAAATAGAGGTCGTAGGTTCTGCTGTTGATCCTTATCAGGCCAGAGAAAAACTGGTTGAGTTAAAACCAGATGTAATGACTTTAGATGTTGAAATGCCAAAAATGGATGGGATTACTTTTTTAAGTAAAGTGATGCGCCATTTTCCAATAAGAACTATAGTTTTTAGCTCTTTAACGTCTCAAGGTTCAGAGTCATATCTTCAGGCTATGGCGGCAGGGGCTATCGAAGTATTAGAAAAACCAGCTATTGATGTTAATCAAAAATTAGAATTGATAGCTGGAAAAATAACTCAGACAGTAAAAATGGTTTCTAAAGCCAAATTGCAACCTATAGTTGATTTACCAACATTAGTAGAGAAAAAAGCGATCACGCCTTCAGCATCGCAGTCGATGGCTAAAACTACGCATCAGTTAATAGCAGTAGCTTCTTCAACTGGAGGCACGGAAGCATTAAAAGTTTTTTTAAAGAATATGCCAGCTGACATTCCAGGAACTGTGATTGTGCAGCATATGCCGCCAGGATTTACTAAATCTTTTTCAGAGCATTTAAATAAAATGTTTCCATTTGAGGTTAAAGAGGCCGAAAGTGGTGATGCTATTTTTCCAGGAAGAGTATTAATTGCTCCTGGAAATTTTCATATGGAAGTACGTCGAAGTGGAGCTAAATATTCAGTAGTTCTTCATCAAGAGGTTCCGCTCCACAGTGTCAGACCCGCAGCAGATTACTTGTTAAAGTCTGTTGCAAAGTATGTTGGTGGAAATGCAATTGGTGTGGTATTAACAGGAATGGGCAAAGACGGTGCTGAAGGACTGTTAGAAATGAAAAAAGCAGGATCTGTGAACTTCGCTCAAGATGAAAAAACTTGTGTAGTTTATGGCATGCCTCAAGCGGCTGTTAATTTGGGAGCTATTGATAAGATTCTTCCACTAGATCGTATGGGTAACGAAGTACTTGAAAGCCTAAAGAAGAAAGCAGTCGCTTAGAGTATTCAAATTGATTTTATCAGTAACTCTTTCCATTTAAAATAATCAGAGTAGGTAATGAGATTTTCAATACGACAAAATTCATTAGCTAATTTTAAATGGGGATGGCTTAGAAAGGCATTTTTTCTTCGCTCTCCTTTTCTTTTAAAAGTGTCTATTTTTGTTAAAGAACTCATAAACTCTAACACCTTAAAAAAATAAATACTTTCTTGTTTAAAAACTCCAAGCTCATCTTTAATAAAATGATTGAGTTTAGGATTTTCTTCTAATTGCTGGGCTTCTAGTAGCGAAAACTCAGGATGTGATTTAATATAGGAAAAAATCATTAGAGCTAAATGGTCCACTGGCTCTGTTTTAAAATATAAAGCTTCTTTGGATAAATGCAAATAATAGCTAAAAAGCTCCATGGAATTTGGAAGTAAAAAGAGTTCCTGTAGTGAGGGTAATAAATACTGTAAGATACCAAGATCAAACATTTCTATAAAAGCTAAATCAGGATTTTTAAGTTTTAAAATTTTTAAATATTCTTCTCGTTTTCTAGGTAAAATGGCATTATTCAAGCTTTCGCCGTGGGAAGTAATAGCTTTTCTAAAATCAATATCTAAAGAGAAACTTAATTTATGAGCAAGACGAATGCCTCGCAAAATTCTAATTGGGTCTTCAATGATTCTTTGTGTGGGTTCACCGATAAATCTAACCACTCTGTGAGATAAATCAGGAATTCCCTCGCAATAATCTAAAAGCTCATTATTAATGGGGTCAAAAAAGAGAGAGTTGATTGTGAAGTCGCGTCTTTTTGCATCCTCTTCCTGATTTCCATAGAAGTTGTCCCCAGAAACATTTTCCGATTCCGCATCTACAGTTTCGTCTTCGGGGCCTTTATTTCGACGAAAGGTAGAGATCTCATACTGCTGAGTGCCTCGACGAACTAGCACTAATTTGAATCTTCTTCCAATAAGAAAAGAATGGGGAATAAGACGTTTCACTTCTTCAGGCTTTGCCGAGGTGGCAATATCAAAGTCCTTTGGTTCTTCGTCGACAAGAATATCACGCACGCAACCACCAACTAGATAGGCTAAATAGCCCTTACTTTGAAGAGCTCCTACCAGCTGCATGGCTTTAGGATCAATGAGATGTAACTTAAGCTTTGAGCGCATGTCCCTAAGTTAATAGAAATAATTGCTTTTTTCAATCCAAAGTCTTAATGTCGATAAGAATTTTATGGGAAATATACTAGGCAATTTCAATTATCGCATTACTGGAGACTTACAAAGACCTAAAGTGGTCTTTTTACACGGTCTTATGGGATTTTTAAATAATTGGGGAAGTGTTGTACGAGGTCTTTCAGATCGATATTGTTGCTTAGTTTATGATCAAAGAGGGCATGGCAAGTCAATGAAGCCGGCTTTTGGTTATCAGCCTGAAGATTATGCAAACGATTTGAATCAGATTATAGTTGAACTTGGTTGGGATAAAATCATTTTGGTTGGGCATTCCATGGGTGGAAGAAATGCACTCTGTTTTTCCAAACTTTTTCCTGAAAAACTTGATAAATTAGTGATAGTAGATATTAGTCCTGATTATAATCCAAATAGTTTCGTTTATTTTGAAAAAATGCTTAACTTGGTGCCTACTCCATTTTCTACCCAAGATGAGATGAAATTATTTTTTGAGACTCGCTTTATTGCAGAGTTTCCAGCCAAGGAAGATGCCAAAGTTTTGGCTAAGTTTCTGATGGCTAATTTAGTTAGTTTGAATAGTTCTTCAGAAGACGGTAATTCTAGGATTGACTGGAAATTTTCTAAAGTTGCCATTTTAGAGTCTGTTAAATTAGCTCAACCTGACTTATTATGGAATTGGGTTGAGCACATTTCCTGTGAGTGTCTTTACATTAGGGGAAATCGGTCTAAAGATTTGGATAAAGAAACTTTTGATAGAATCATCAAATCAAATTCAATGATCAAGGGAGTCGAGATATCTGACGCAGGACATTGGGTTCATTCAGAACAACCTGTTTTATTTTTGAATGAATTGAAAAAATTCTTAGATTATAATAAACTCCAGACATAACCATAATAGAAGCTCGTTCTATTCTTCATCTATTCTATGACCGAGCCCGCATATAAAAATCAATTGGAGTGCTGTTGGAGTTTGTAGATTTAAAGCTTTCACAAATATTGCAAGATAATATTACCTCACTAGGATACACAAAACCCACACCTATTCAGGAGCAATCACTGCCACCTATTCTTAAAGGTCAAGACGTGGCGGGTTTAGCCCAAACAGGAACTGGTAAAACAGCTGCTTTTTTAGTGCCATTAATTGAAAGAATTTTAAGAACTGAAGCTTTTATTCAGAACCCTGGAAATGAGGCTCTTCAAGAATTTAATGAACGAGTGATTGCAGATTGGAAGCCAAATCAATTTTTTCTAGTTTTATTACCAACCAGGGAACTTGCAGAACAAGTATTAGAAAATTTCACCAAGCTTGTGAACAATATGCCTATTCGTGGTGTTTCAATATATGGAGGAACGGGTTATGAAAAGCAAATTGATGCTTTGAAAAAAGGTGTTCAATTTATTTTTGCAACTCCTGGACGTTTAATCGATTTATATAAAGAACATCTTGTCGACCTGAAACAGGCTAGAGGCGTGGTTTTTGATGAAGCTGATCGTATGTTTGATATGGGCTTCAAAGATGATATGAAGTATATTTTACAACGATTACCGAATGACAGACAGTTTATGGTATTTAGCGCAACATTAAATCTTGAGGTGCTTAATACTGCTTATCAGTTTGGTTCAAATCCTGTTGAAATCAATATTTCTAGAGATCAAACCTCAGCAGAAAATGTTAAAGATTACCTTTTTCATGTAGGGGAAGAAGAAAAACCTCAACATTTATTGTCTCTTCTTAAAAAATATAATCCTAAGCAGGCAATTATTTTTACTAATTTTAAGCATAATGTAGAGAGAGTTGCTCAGTTCTTGAGTCAGAATGATTTTCCTGCAATTGCAATTTCAAGTTTATTGACTCAAGCGCAAAGAACACGTGTTATTTCTCAGTTTAAGGAAACTAATAATATTAATATTATGGTTGCAACAGACATAGCTGCCCGTGGTTTAGATATTCAGGGTGTAGATTTGGTTATTAACTTTGAATTACCAAATGACTGTGAAACCTATGTACATCGTATCGGTAGAACGGGTAGGGCAAGTTCACTGGGAACCGCACTTAGTTTATGTTGTGATAAAGATGTGGAGTCATTGTCTCGCATTGAAGATTACTTAAAAAGAAAAGTGGATGTTCAATATCTTGAAGACTCAGAATTAATTAAAGAATTTAAAGAGTACAAAGAGCAACGTGACTTTAGAGGCTCCCGTGAGCGTGATGGTAAATTTACTAAAGATGGTAAAGGTGGCAGGAGAGATTCTCGAGATCAACGCTATAGTGGGGATCGTAAAGGTGGAGGATCTTCTTCTCAAGAGAGAAACCGCTATCAAGGTGTAAAAAATAAAGATCAAGGCAAGCATCAAACAGAAAATAAGAACCACAGTAAGTTTTCTAAACATAGTGGTGAAGCTAAACATTACAATAAGCCAAATTCTACGGGATCTGTTGGAGGAACTAACTCAAAACCAAAAGTAGAAGGTAAATATAAGGTTCAGCAGCATGGTAGTTCTGCTAAAGTCAGAACTCACAAGGTTTCTGGAGCTCAGGATAGGTTAAATACAAGGTTGACTAAGTCAGCTGGTCTTGGCTCTAAAATCGTAAACTTTTTTCAAAAACTATTTAAATGATCATTTGAATAATTTCATAGTTGCCATTTTTTGATACAGGCTTTGATAAGTCTGTGTCATATCGTGGGTATTATGAATTTACAAAAATGGGTTTTATACACATCAACTTTAAGTTTAGCTGTATTAATAATTTTATATGCTTATAGCAAGCAAACTCAAGTTTGTTTGAAATCTCAGGCTTTGGATAAGATTATTTTTAAGCAACAAGAGGTTTCAAGTTGTTTTAGGGCTCAAAAAACGGATTGGTCTTTCGAGATAAATAAAAAAATTAACAAGCTAAATGCACGATTGAGTGTAATTGAAAAACTACTGAAGATAAATAAAAAATTGGCCTTGAAAGTTGAAGTAGTTGAAGCCGGACGCATTCATGAACAAGTGAATTACGATGTGGGAAATCATTTGTTTGTTTCTGAAAAGACTTTAGAAGAAACCCCTGCCGTCGAGATGTTTATTATTCGAAACTGGATTAAAGAATTAAATCCTAAAGTCGCTGCTAATAGATTGCTAGAGGATTTGTTAGTTAATTTTAAATACTTTCAACTTTATGGAGAAGTAGTTGATATGAAAAAGTCTTATCAACTAGAACCAAAAATTAGATGGGCATTTAATCAAATACAAAGTCATCAAGCTTGTGTCACGCATTGGAAATTAACTCAGCATTGGGATTTGTGCTTAAATAGGTCTTCGTTGTTTTTTGATTCTACCTTTGATTTTGTATATGAGCAAGTTCATCAAAAAGTATTAAAAGCTTGGATTCAAGCTTTTAATGCACTTAGTATTTCACAAAAATATGAGATTAATAATAATTTTAAATCACAAGTTCAAAACTTTGATTTATCATCTAAGCCAACTGCGAGGGAAGTGGTTTCATTTTCTTATAACTTGAAATTATTGAATCGGTTTTGGCTTATGAATGAAGAAATTCCAAATTCCTTAGTTCATCAAAAAATGTTAGTTGGAATTCTTAAAAATATGAATAGCTATAAGTATAGTTCGTTAATAGAGAAACCTTCGTTTGATTTGATTTATTTTAAAGAAAATCTAAATTTAGCTGATGTGTATGAGAACGAAAAATTAAACTCCATTTTCAGAAAGGCACTTAATAAAAATCCAAATCTAAAAATAGCTGTAAGTAACTTTAAAGAAATGGTCTTGTTACCCTTAGAGAAAAATATTAGAATGGATACGTTCAATACTATAAAAGCTAACCAAGTTATTTTAGATAGTTGCAAGTCTATAATGATTAGAGATGTAGTGAACTTTCAGACTGTTACCAGTAAATTAGTTCTCACTTATAATTGTGATAGTAAAAATATAAAATCAATAGATCAGTTACTAGAAAAGGGTGCGCAGGGTTTTGCGAGTCAAAATATTGATGTTCAATTTGTTCAATTTCACTTGCCCTCGTTGATTTCTAAAACGGCGCTGTTAAATTTAGACTCAGAAGTTTTTCAATATGTACAAGCAAGAAATATCAAAAATTCTATTTATGAAGTTTTTGGTTGGAAAGAGCTGAATTGGGATCAAGTTACAAAATCGTACAAGCCAAAAGCTTATGTAGATGCTGTCGGTTACTTTAGAACTGGCGAGGAAAGATCACTTTCGAATTAGAGTAGAGCTAATATCTTGTGATAAAGTCATTTAGTTAGATATTTTTTTTGCGAAAAGAGCTAGATATTCTTTAGAGCCAATTTGATCTAACATACCTGGGTATTTTCCTGGTATTCGTTTTTTTCGAAAATTTACTTTAGATTTTAACAAAATCATACAGCCTAGTTCGCTGGCTCCGTCTAAATCATGTGGAGACGAATTGCAAGGAAATGGAATTGTATTAATTTCTTCAGCAGAGTTTGCAAATGATGATAAAGAAAAAGTTAGCCAATCAACAGAAAATACTTTTCCATTTTTTTGATCATAAACTTTAGAGCGTAATAAATTTTGAAAATTATTTTTTATCATATAACTAAAAAAAGATGTTGGTCCAATTACAGCCACACGCTTTTTTTCGGCTAGAATTTTTTTGAAGCCTTCGATATAGTTTTCTGGATTTTCTTGCAAAGAAATGGTCTCGCTACTCTGAAGAATATCATTCTTAATTATTGAGGAATCTATAATAAGCGTTGCAAATTTGAAGTTTGGGTCAATAGCATCTAAAAACCCTTTCCAAACTAATATTTGATCATTAGAATTTTGATTTTCTTGAATACCTAAAAAGATTAAATGATTTTCATTTACCTCTTGGCGTAGTCTTTTATAAATGTTTTGTCCAAAATCCTCAGGGCTAATAAAATGGCTAAGGCTGATTTTAGGAACAGATTTTGGCTTAGTTCCAAAGTAAATAGCCGATGTTACGCCGCAGAAAATAATAAATAGAAAACCACTAATGTATAACCAAGATAAGGTTTTTGAAGGAGATGTCATTTTTGTACTCATAATATTATTGATATGAACAGTTATCATATTTAATTCTGTTTACAATCTATTTTTTATTTCCCTTTAGTTTGCCTTCATGATACTTGCAGGTTGGATCCCATAAGTTTAAGGACTTGATTTCATCAATTAGGAACAGGTACCAATGAAAACAAAAAGTAAAGATCTTCTGTTGGTAGGAGATGGAAAATTAGCAACTCATCTTAAAAGATATTTTCATCTTTTGGATATTCCATGTTCGCAAGTAAGTCGAAGTAAACACAGCACTGCTCAAATTTCTGAAAAAATAAAAAAAGCTAAAATCATTTTGTTGGCCATTTCTGATCGCGCTATTGAATCTTTTTATAAAGAATTTTATTTAACTGGGGTTTCCTATGGACAGTTTTGGGTGCATTTCTCTGGAGCATTGACAGTTCACGGTGTAATTGCATGTCACCCACTGATGAGTTTTTCTACAAGATTATTGACCTTAAATGAATATAAAAAAATTCATTTTGTAGTTAGTGCTAGTTCCAACAGATTAAATGTCTTTCAGAAACTAAATTTAAGAAATATAAAGACAATGTCAGGATTAATTCCTGGTTTAAAAAATACAGCATCCTATTTGTCTGATCAGAAAAAATCTTTGTATCATGCTCATTGCGTTATGGCAGGAAATTTTCCTGTGATTTTATGGTCACAAGCTTTAAAAGAATTTCGTAAAATGAAAGTGCCTGAAGATGCTTTTTTATTTTATCTACAAAAAAATTTAGAAAATTTTTTGAGCTTAAAAGAAATGGCTCTTACGGGTCCATTACAAAGAAAAGATAAAGTTACTATTCAAAAAAACATTTCAGCTCTTGGGAAAAACTCTCCAGGTGCTAAATTATACAAAGCATTTGTTAAATTCAAAGGATTATAAATGAAAAACAAATTAAATGCCTTTAATTTTCATGAAAAAAAAGACCGTCAACAAAAAATTTCGATGATTACTTGTTATGATTATTCTTTTGCCAGGATTTTAAATGAAAGTCCTATTGATTGTATTCTTGTTGGTGATTCGGGCGCGATGGTAATGCAAGGTTTTAGTTCCACGGTGAATGCTAGTATGGAAATGATGGAGTTATTTACACAGGCTGTTTGTCGTGGAGCTCCCGATAAATTTGTCGTTGGTGATTTACCATTTTTATCCTACCGAATGTCTTTAACAGAAAACATGAAGAATGTGGAGCGTTTGATGAAGGCAGGAGCGCAAGCTTTGAAGCTTGAAGGTGCTGCTGGAAATTTAGAGTTAGTAAAGTATATTGTAGAATCTGGTGTTCCGGTTATGGGTCATTTGGGTTTAACTCCTCAGTCTGTTAATACATTAGGTGGATTTAAGGTTCAGGGCAAATCAGAAGACTCGCGAAAAAAAATTACTGAACAAGCTCTAAATTTAGAGCAGGCAGGCTGTTTTTCCATTGTTTTAGAGTGTGTACCTAGTGATTTGGCAAAGTCTATTACCGGAAAATTAAAGATACCAACTATTGGTATTGGAGCCGGTGTTGAAACGGATGGTCAGGTTTTAGTTTTACAAGATCTTTTAGGTTTTCAAACTGAATTTAAACCAAAGTTTTTACGTCACTTCATGAATGGTAAGAGCTTATTTAACCAAGCTTTCAATGAATTTCATAATGCTGTTGTCGAGAAAACTTATCCCAATGAAAATGAGAAGTATTGATATGAAAGTTTTAAATACTTATAGTGATTTTAATCTATGGAGAAAAGGCCTGTCTGAACAAGCTATAAGTAAAGGCGTTGGCTTTGTGCCAACAATGGGGGCTTTGCATTTAGGACATGCTTCTTTATTGACTAAGTCATTGAATGAAAATTCAGTAACAGTGCTAAGTATTTACGTGAATCCAACCCAATTCAATAATTTAGAAGATTTAAAAAAATATCCGATAACTTTAGCTGAGGATTTAGAGTTAGCTAAGAATCTTGGCGTTGATGTGGTGTTTGTTCCGACGTATGAAGAAATTTATCCCGATAATTATAAGTTTAAAGTGATTGAAAATGATTTTAGTTTAAGTTTATGTGGAGCAAATAGGCCAGGGCATTTTAATGGTGTCTTAACAGTCGTTATGAAATTATTAAATATTATTCAGCCTCAAAGAGCTTACTTTGGTGAAAAAGATTTTCAGCAACTTATGTTAATAAAAAGTATGGTACAGGCATTTTTTATGCAGGTAGAGATTGTAGCTTGTCCAACAATGAGAGAAAAAAATGGTCTTGCGAGGAGCTCTAGAAATACAAGATTGTCAGAGGTTGATAAGGAGAAAGCGGCCATAATTTATAAAGCTATTGTTTCAAATCAACCAATAGAAAAAATTAGAAAATGTATCGAAGATGAGGGTTTTTCGGTGGAATACCTTGTGGATTTTTTAGGTAGAAGATATATAGCTGTTGATGTTCACGGCGTGAGGTTAATTGATAATGTCAACATTACAAAAAAATAAAAATATTTTATTTATTCTTACGGGATCGATAGCTTGTTATAAAGTGGTTCAAGTCATATCATCATTAGTTAAAGAAAATTTTAACGTTGAATGTGTTATGACCTCAGGTGCACAAAACTTTATTGGTATAAGTACATTAGAAGGTATTACTGGAAATAAGATATACTTAGATCTTTATGAGTCAGGTTATGCTATGGCTCATATTTCTTTAGTTAGGCGGGCAGATCTTATTGTTGTAGCTCCGGCTACAGCTAATTATATCAATAAAATTGCTCAAGGAGTGGGGGATGATCTAGCCTCTACATTATTTTTAGCTTATGACTTTAAAAAGCCTTTTTTAATTTTTCCAGCTATGAATGTAGCAATGTTTGAGCATCCTTTGACTAAAGAAGCTATTGTTAAGCTGAAAAAAATTGGCATCTGTATTTTAGATACGGCACAAGGAAGTTTGGCATGTGGAGAAGAAGGTTATGGGCGCTTACTTGAACCTGAAGAAATTCTACGAAAAATTAAAGAACACCTTAATTTAAAGGAGTTTCAACCTATAAAATTTCACGGAGATGCTTGTAGAATTTTAATTACTGGTGGTGGGACCGTAGAGAAAATTGATTCTGTTAGATCAATAACTAATAGCAGTTCTGGAAATACTGCTGTGGATTTAGCAAATTCGCTCTCTGAAAGAGGGTTTTTAGTAACGTTGTTATTATCAGAACAAAATCAGAGAAAGTTATCGTCTCAAGTTTCAGTAAGAAGATTTTTAAGTTCATCAGATTTAGATTCCTTGTGTTTAAAAGAGTTGTCAGTAAAACATTATGATTTTGTTATTCATGCGGCCGCCGTGAGCGATTTTTCAGTTAAAGAAATTCAGATTAATGATTCAGCAGAAGCTATTAAATATGATTTAAATAAACTCAAAATGAGTTCTGAATCAGAGATAACTTTAATTCTTAAAAAGAATAAAAAAATTATTTCTGATTTAAAAAATTATAGTTTAAATCAGAATGTTAAAATTATCGCATTCAAATTAATGCCTAAATCATCTCAGATAGATATAGAGACAGCTGTGCGAAAAGTGTTTAATCATTCTGGAGTAAGCTTTGTAGTTCATAACTCTGTTGAGGATTTAGTGGCACAGAAAGATTCTAGAAAATTTTCAATTTATAGTACTAATAAAGGAAATATAGAGTCTCAGCAAGTCGATGGAGTTTCAGGATTAGCTCATCAAATCTCAATGTTGATGGTTGGAGGATAAAATGATTCTTGGTTTAGATGTTGGAAATTCACAAATTTATGGCGGTTTATTCGAACAAGATAAAATGATTTTATCATTCCGCAAGAATTCTAAAGGGGGATCTTCATCAGATGAAGTTGGTATTTTTTTGAGATCAGTGATCAGAGAAAATGGTGCTAGCCCTGAAGCTATTCGTCAGATTGCTATTTGTACAGTTGTTCCAGAAGTGTTGTATTCTTTAAAAGGCGCATGTAAGAAATATTTTAATATCAATCCTTTTGTATTGCAGGCAGGAGTAAAAACGGGGTTAAAAATTAAGTATAGAAACCCACTAGAAGTAGGAGCTGACAGGATTTCAAATGCTATTGCGTCGTCCTTTTTGTTTCCAAATAAAAATCTTATTGTCGTGGATTTAGGTACTGCTACGACTTTTTGTGCAATTTCTAAAGATAAGGAATACTTGGGTGGTTCAATTATTGCTGGACTAAAAATTTCAATGGAATCATTAGAGAATCGAACAGCTAAATTGCCTTCAGTAGAAATTATTGCGTCGACAGAAGTATTAGGCAAGTCAACGGTGGAAAGTATACAGTCGGGACTTTTTTTTGGACACTTGGGGCAGATGAGGGAAATTATAACTAGAATTAAGTCTCAAACGTTTAAAAATGAAGAAACAGTTGTGATCGGTACTGGTGGATTTTCTCACTTATTTGAAAAAGAAAATATCTTTGATCACATAATCGCGGACTTAGTTTTAAAGGGATTGCTAATTTCTTTACAAATGAATGCTACATAGTTTCTATATTAAGCTGATGATTATTAACAGGTCTTACCTATACTCATGCTAAATTATTTTAAATTTAGTATATAATATAATGAAGAGGAATGTTTATGGAATTAACTTTATTAAAATCAAAAATTCATAGAGCCACTGTAACTGAAGCTGATCTAACTTATGAGGGATCAGTTTCTATTGATCCAGAATTGATAACTGCAGCTAATTTATTGTTGCATGAAAAGGTTGATATATTAAATTGCAACAATGGAGAGCGTTTTTCGACTTATGTAATAAAAGGAAAAAAAGGTCAAATTTGTCTTAATGGAGCTGCCGCTAGGCTGGTTCAAAAAGGTGACATAGTGATTATAGTTGCCTATTGTCAATTAAATGAAGAGGCTGCAAAAAAGCATAAACCTCATGTCGTATTTGTGGATCATAAAAATAGAATAAAAGAAAAAAGAGTTGAAAAAGCGAATAAGAAAAGTAAGTATTAAAAAAATATGAAATCATTTCTATTTTTCTTTTTTGTTGCCATCGGTCTTTTTGCTCAAATGGAAACTCCGCTTATCAATAAGGTTCATCTTTTACAAGAAAGTGAGCTTGTTGAGGATGAAAAAATTAAATTATTTTGTAAAGTATTTCCTAAAGTTATTATAGCTGAAAAATATGAGCCTGGTTTTGTTGGAAATACAATATATGTTAAGTTGATGAATCAGAAATCTTTAAGTGAATGTGAAGATGTTAATTTAGATAATTTTAAAAAAATTGAAACTCAGGGAATGATTTTCTGGGGACTTCGGGGTAAATATATTTTTTTAAAAGATGCAGATGTATTGAGTTCTAGAACTAAGTTTGAAATTTATAATCTAGAAACTTTGAATTTGGTGTTTACGGGAGCTAGGAATAATGACCATTCTTTTAAAACCATTCCGCTTGGTAATAAAAAATTAGCTCTAGAATATTTTCAGAAATATAACATAGACTGTGATTTTTATGATGATAAGGCCAAAGCTAAGTGTTGGAAAAATTTTTTGAAAATAACTCAGAAAAATGAAACAGCAAAAGATAGTGCTAATGTTGAGTTTAGTGAAAATTTTGTCAACTTACCAATTCCCAAATGTCCAGAAACAAAAAACAAGAAAAAACATCAAATCTATTTAAAAGTTCAAATTCCAAATATCGAAACAGCTAAGCGAAAATTACTTTTCGCCAAGCCTATATGTGAGGTTAGTCCCTAATTCTTAAAATCTTAAACATTCTCGTGAGAGAGTGGTCTGCGTGGAGCCCTAAAATAAGTTCTAGGTGAAAGAGTTAGAAGTTCTGAAAGTTTGGACATGTAGACGCAAGCATAGCGTTCTACTTGATAAGCTAAATAGCTTTCTTCATTTCCAGCTCTCATAAGTTGTCCCCACTGAAGATTATAAAGACTTTGTTGTTTTTTAATGAGTTGGCTGATTTGAGAATCGACTCCAGAAATTTCATCTTGAAGTTTATTTATTAAATCTTCATTGACGGATTTATTTTCAGTTTTATCGGTCATTAATTGAGTTAGTTGTTCTTCCAAAGGCTCTTTAAATTCCATCAATTTTTCAATTTCACGAACTAAAGGCTCAGCGCGGTCATTGTTGTGAACCTCTTGCTCTAGTTCCTCTAGAACCATTGCTGTTCTCCAGTTGCAATCTTTTTTTAAACGTAAAATGTCGCCATAAATGTGATCGCCGATATATAAAATTTCATCTCCTTCTAGCTTTAAGTCATCAGTAAACTGGAACGCATTACCACCTTGGTAGATCCCGTGACCAAGGGGTTGGTTTAGGTTACTCATGCTGCCATCGGCTGGATTTACACGTAAAAAACTTTGTTTTTCATAAAAGAATTTAGGTTTGTGGGCAAAAGTAATAACAAGTTCAAATAAATCAGCCCAGGTTTTATGGTCTTTTAAAAAAGGATTAATGGCATAATCCATAAGAAGTTTAGTGTAATGAAAATCAGAGTTCGTTAACACGAAAATTTTCTTTCCATGCTTTTTAAATTTTTCCAGACCTTCCACAACAGTTGGATCTTTTATAATGTATTTGTCTAAATTTTTTTTAACTTCATCTTTTAAGCTGCCATCACGGTGTGCTTCATCTAGTGCGTACAGAATATCGTCAGCAATTTGTGCATATTCGGGATAAATATTCGCAGTATCAGAATCTTTAAGATCCACGATTTGAGCATATAGCACTGCTAACGAGATAGAAAAAAAAGTATCGATAGCCATGTAGCCAGAATCACCCAAATCAATATAGGTACTACGATAGAGTTTTTGGTGAGTTTTAAAATCTAAAGGCTTTAAACCGTGATAAGATGCTCTGATGGCAGCGTAGCGGTTAAGTTTCAGTAAGTTACCTTTTTTGCGGTCAATAACTAAACCTCTGATTGCGAAATTATAATCGAATTCTAACTTCTTGAGAGTTTCAGGATAGTTTTTTCGTATCATTAATTTTTTAATAATAGTTGAGTACGAGAGACCTTCAAAGGCCTCGCTGTTATACCTGACAAGAGTATGATCCATGTCAAGACCGATATATTTGATTTTTTTTAAATTCAGTGTTCTATTTACAAAAACTTTTTGATTCATATGACTTTGCATCATATGCCTAGAGTAATGACTTAATCAACAAATAAGTAATAAAAGAAAATTGTCGGAAACCCCGAGCAGAAAAAGGTAACAGTGTTGGAAAAAATAGCCGAGACAAAATTATGCCAAGAGCAGGAAAGTGCCTTAAATTTGCTAAACTCAGGTGAGAATGTTTTTCTTACAGGCCAAGCAGGTTCGGGAAAAAGTTTTTTGATTAAGGAGTTTGTTAAGCAAGTAGCAAGAGACGATTTTCCTATTTTGGCCTCAACAGGTGCAGCTGCAGTTTTGGTTGGAGGGCGGACCTTTCACAGTTTTTTTGGTATTGGAATTTTAGAAGGGGGCGTTGAGAAAGCTAGAGAAAAAGCTTTCAAAGATGGGAAATTAAAAAAAAGAATCAATAAAGTTGAAGGTATTATCATTGATGAAGTTTCTATGATAAGTGGCGAGGTTTTATGCTTAGCAGAGGAGATCGCTCGTCATCATCGAGGCAATCACCATCCTTTTGGTGGTATAAGAGTTATAGCGATTGGAGATTTTGCGCAGTTGCCGCCAATCACCAGAACTGGGAAAAAAGATTGGAGTTTCAAACATTCTGTTTGGGAAAAAATACAATTTCAGGTGGCTAGCTTGAGTACAAATCATCGAACAGAAGACAATCATTTTATCAAGATATTAAACTATGTTCGTACTGGTGAATTTAATCAACTTGTCGGAGAGTTTTTACACACAAAAACTAAAAAGCATGATGAAGCAGCTCCTGGCGTTCGCCTTTTCCCATTTAGAAAGCAAGCTGATGATTTTAACAATTCTCAATTAACTAAAATCAAAGCTGAAGAGATGGTGATACCTACTATTTTTTGGGGAGACTCCATTAAAGCAGATAAATTAAAACAGAATTTGCCTTTTCCAGAGGAGTTAAAATTAAAAATTGGAGCAGAGATTATCTTTACTCAAAACGATGCTCAGAAAAGATGGATCAATGGTACTCAAGGTAGAATCGTAGGTTTTGAGAATCACAAATTTACTATTGAGAAGCGTAATAAGAGAGAAGTTACAGTAGATAAATCACAGTTTGATTTTTTAAATGGTGATGGAGAAATTATTTTGTCTGCTGTTCAATATCCTCTAGCTTTAGGTTATGCTACGACCATCCATAAAAGCCAAGGTGCCACTCTGGATGAGCTGTGGTGTGACTTGGGAAGGCTTTGGGAGCCTGGACAGGCCTATGTAGCGTTGAGTCGCCTTAAGACTTCACAAGGATTGAACTTAATTCGGTGGTCACCGTCTTCTATTAAAGCTGATCCAGATGTTTTAAATTTTTATCAAGGGATAGGTAGTGTTAACAAATAGAGTTTTTGCTTGAAAACTGTAGTTATTAAAACTAAATTGATTTGGCATTTGTTGAAATGATTTAATTTAATGATTCAAAATAAAGGAGTTAACCATGGCAATTTCAGATTCCAATCCAGTGGGTATTTTAGGTGTTGATTTCGTTGAGTATTGTGGTCCAAAAGAGTTTTCATTTGAACATTTGTTTGTGCGTTTGGGTTTTGTAGAAACAGCACATAGCAAGCAAAATCACCTTAAGCTTTTCCAACAAGGAAGAATTAGATTTATTATTAATCACCAAGAAAACTCCTTTGCTGCAGATTTTGCAAAGAAACATGGGCCAGCCATTAATTCAATGGCTTTTAAAGTCGAAGATGCAGCTTTAGCTTTAAAAGTGGCTGTTGCTAGGGGAGCTAAAGCTTATAACAACGAATTGGGAGCAAAGTTAGCTAAAAATATCCCTGCTGTTTATGGAATTGGTGATTCTTTGATTTACTTTTTAGATGATAACAATATCAATGAGGTTTATCGTGATTTGTTTTCATTGAAAATGCCATTGGTTGAGCCCAAAGGTTTTGGACTTATAAATTTAGATCATTTTACTAATAATGTA